>JAOAGQ010000073.1 GCA_026415675.1 Syntrophorhabdaceae bacterium | reverse complement strand
GTTACTACCCCTTGCAACGATACTATCAAGGGTTGCTTTGAATGCAGTATAGGCCGCTGGATCCGCTGCCTGTAAACCGGATAAGTATTTTGACAGGTTACTTGCGGGGTTTGAAAGAAGGGCATTATAGTTTGCAACGGTAACACCGCTTAAGGCTTCACTCAACTTTACATTGTTATATGATTTAGCCAGCACCGAGCCCGATGATTGGGCAAGATTTGTTAGCTCCTGAGAATTAAGTGTCAATGCCGTCTGGCTTGTCGCAGACTGGGTGGTGGTGGATGTATTTTTCTGTAGATTCTCCGTAGCTTGCTGCTCGGCTGTCTTTGTAGGGATGTATTCATCGCTTACCCCGCCACCACTTGCGGCAATTGCCGCAGCCACCGCTGCGGCAAGGATCACCCCTGTTACGATTGTACCTGTTGTTATACCTGCCGTAACCGCCGTTGCCCCGGCCGCCGCTGCCTCAGTCTGTGCATGTAATTGTACGGTGTGAAAAACCATAAAAGTCACGATCACTAAAAAGACAAGAACTTTTTTCATGGATTGCTCCTCCCCGTTTTTTATTAAAAATAAAAATGTTTACAATTAAAAACTTTTTCCCCGTAGCCAAATAAACAAAGATAATCCATATTGTGTATTAATACTTCACATCCATATCTTTGTCAAGAAAAATCTTCAACCTTCTTCCTATGAAGTCGAGGAGGGATGTGAAGTGGTCGATATCCTGGGCCACATCCCTCGTCCAGGGGGATATACCCTGACCGTATACGGCCCTGGAGTCCTTACCTGTAAATAACCTTATAGGTATCATTACAGAGACCCCTTTGTCACGGTATCCCCTGTTTATATTATCGCTGAATACGGATGTGTCCGTTATACTGTACCAGGCAGAGACGGTGACCCCATTTATGAATTTAGATAGAGTAAACCTTGCCCCCACATCTCCTGCGAGAAATCTGCCGTATTTGATATCGAAGGAGATATCCTGGGAAGGGAAGTTAAACCTCGTATTTAAAAAGCCTGTCGTATAAAAGGACTTTACCTCCCCTGTTTTAAAGGCGATGGGGTTATCGGGGTCTCTCTTCTTAACAACGCTGCCCCCTGTCCCGATCAGTATCTTCCCGTTATATAATGGCCTTGCCGCCTCTATATCTATCCCTGTATACATCATCTCGAGTATGCCTGCCGTAAACCTCGTAAAAATGTCCGTTTCCTTTACCCTGTATATCTGCTGGAAGAGAAAACGGTCGAGGAGGACAGGTTTTTTAAGATAGTCTACCACGTCTGTCCTAACTGGTATTGACAGGGGCTCATTGACGGTCGATATATTCGTGAAGGGATACGTCGATGCCCCGAGGGTCACAAAAGCACCGTCCCAGAGTTTATAGCTCGCCCAGGCGGATAGGCCTATCTTCCCCTTCCAGAAACCGGAGGGGTCGTTGAGAAAAAGCTGGAACTGGGGTTTGTAGCTTAAGATTATACCCGGTAAGGTCGCCTTTTTGTTTTTAGGTACTTCTATATAGTCTGTTTTTATTGGAGAGAGGAAGAATAGCCCCCTCTTTGAAAGCCTTCCCTCCCCATAGTCTACCATATCCCCCCTTTTTAACCTCACCCAGAATACGGGCATATCGCTCTCCTTAAATATAAGGGTCACATCTTCTATCCGATTTGGAAGGATTGGGGCTAAAGCCTTTATAATCATATCAAGGGCTATCGTATCGTAGAAATATTTCCCGTTCTGGAGGTCTATGGTAACGGATGCTTCCTGAACCTCTATCCCGACATTACTAAAACCGAGGTTTAGTAGGGCAATGAGAATCCTGTTCTCAAGGAGTATAGTCTTATATTCGATGGGCTCAACATATGGTCTATTATAGATGGGTATCATGGGCTGACCTATGTCAAAAGGCAAAGAGAGATTCATCCCTATCTTTTCCCCCCTCTGCCAGCTTATATCGAACTCGGCGTTTTTTATGGGTTTAAAACGGAAGCCAAAGTTGAATTTTGATGGAACAGGGTCTTGAAAATATTTCTGTTGTGCCGGATCTCTCGTCTGCCTATCGTATAATATGGGGTTATACTCCACCATGAAAGCGTATTTTTCTGATAAGGCAAACTGGACACCGAAAAAGGGTCTTGAATCCTTAAGCCACCCTTTGGGGTCATTTATCATCTCGAGTTTAAACCCCTCTCCAGTATCCTCAAGGGGTCTTTTCCCGAACCTTCCGTTTCCGAAACCAACGGTAAAATCAAAGGGGTATATCTGTTTACTCGCCACAATGTACTGGGCGGGGTATATCCTCGTCCCGTGGGGGTCGTTTATACCAAGGGAAATCGCAGGGAGATACATACCCTCCTCTAACAGTTTGAATTTGAAATCCAGGGCCTTATCCTTATAGTTTCCATAACCCTTCCAGTTCGGGTCATCGGGGGCAACTTCAGTCCCGAGAATCTCCGTCACCCTCCCATTCATCTCTATTCTATTTAGGATGCACCCTGTTACATAATATGTCTGATATGGATGGACGTTACTTATGCCGACCCTGAAACTATCCTTTTTTATAAGTCTCGCCGTTGGTATCTCCATGAGCCCTGTCCCTCCCCAGTTGGAGGGGCCGGTAAAAGGTTCATCAGAGGCAAAGACAGAGGAAGGGTAAAAAGTAAAAGGGAAAAAGTAAAAAATAAAAAGCAAAAGGTAAAAAGCAAAAGGGGAAAGGGTAAGATATATGAAAATAGATGAGAGATGACGGAAGAAGACTTTTAAACGGATTATGGCTTTTTTATCTATCCTTTTTCGCACCTTCAGGGGCCATCTCTCAAAGGGTTCTGCATTAGACTATTTAAAGATAAAGTTCATGGATGCTGCAAAGATACCCACCTGGGATAGGATTTGCGTCACATCCCTTATGGTACGTAGCCAGGCAACGGTATATATCTTCTCCGGGACTACTATCGTATCCCCAGGTTCTATGGTTTTTATCTCTTCCCCAAAGGCGGTCAGTTCCCATCTCGACCTCGATGGGTTCCAGTTAATAAATCCTCCAGGGACCCTCATGGCCGTTCCGTCTACCTTGAGGACGAAGATATTGGCCGGATCCGCGAACCTTGAGAAACCTCCTGCCCTTTCTATATAGTCCCTGTATGTGAGTTCCCCGGAATAGATATAGCTACCCTGGGACATGACAGCCCCTGTTACATTAACCACATTATTTTTTGTGGGTATGAAAAGGCTATCCCCATCCTCAAGCTCTATGTCATACTCACTCCCTTTTAGGAGTCGTAGGTGAGAAAGGTGTATGGCCATCCTCCCCGTTGGGGTTGCCCTCCTCAATGACTCGATGAACGCCCTTGTCCCCTGCTGCTGGGCGTTAAGGCCTGCGATCTCTTCCTGGGATAAGGCAGCGGATATCTTTGCCGCACTCTCTGCGGCTACCTCTTTTTCAAGCCTTAGAATCGTCTCTTCAAGGGCCCTCTGTTGGAGGTCCTTAACCTTTGTCCTTGTAAATACTGCACCCCTTAAATATGCCTTTTCCGTATAACCCCCTGCCCTCTCTATCACAGAGGAGAGCCTCTCCCCCTTTCTAATGATATATTTTCCCGGGAAACGGACCTCCCCACCTACATTTACAAACTGCTCTCTCCTCCAGTCAGGGATTCTTTTTATAAAAACCCTGCTATATGGTTTTAGTTTTAGATTATGTTCAGGATCTCCCTTTAATGCCTTGCCCAAGTCTATTTTTACATGCTCTATCTTTGCTATTTTTCCATCCTCAACGTTATGAAAGGACACATCCGCCTCATCGAGGTAGGCAGAATCGAGGATGTTTCCTGCTGAAAAGATGAGGTCTCTTACACCCATATTTTCAAAATAAGGATATGTACCGGGGTTTAACACATCTCCATCCACAGATACTACCTTTTTATACGTATACCCCCATATGGAGTGGATTACTATTCTGTCGAGATCCTCCAAAAGAATATTATGGGTTTTCTCCTCCATTAAAGCTTTTTCTATATCGAACTTTATGTGTTTTATCTCTTTTGTAACCTTATCGGTTCTGAATATCTCCCCCTCCCTTGTATAGGCATCTCGGGTTAGACCACCTGCAAGGAGTAGAATATCTTTGACTGTAGTGTTCTGTAAAAGGTCAAACCTTCCCCCTTTTCGTACCTCTCCCTCGACGGTGACATAAGGTCTGTCTTTGAAAAACCATTTAGAGAAGATGTAGATGTTGTCCTGGGGGTTAAGCGGTATATTGGCAACCCCTTCTTTGCCAATGGCCATACCGAGATTAAACGGTATGAATTCTACCCTCATGTCAGGCAGGGCAAGCCGCCTGATAAGGGCGTAATCCATGTAAGTTTCGGGGAGTAAGTCAGTGGTATCCTTTATGAGATCCTTTATCGTCATTCCGGGTTTGAATTCATACTTTCCTGGTCTTTTGACATTACCGTTGAGTAGGACTATGTTTACATCTCTATCCACTATATTGAATATCTTTATCAGGTCTGCATCTTGCAAGGCAAATTCCTTTGCCTTGGATAGGTTTTTGTCGTCTATGTCGATTATGATCTGCCTCTCATTTTTAACTATTCTTTCCACCTGTATCTGTTGTGTATATGCGGTAGGGATTACGCCTCCAGCGAGCTCTATCACGGTTTGAAGGTCGTGTCTATCTTTTAATTCATAAATGGCAGGCCTTTTTACATTTCCTGCAATCCCCACAACAGGGCCTGCCACAGGGACAAATACCACGTCCCCAGCCTGGAGGATTACGTCCTTAGATTTGTCTCCTTTTAAAAGAAGGTCATATAAATCGAGAGTCGTGACGACCTTATCCCCCCTCTTTAACTGGATGTTTCTCATGGAACCTATGCCCGAAGGACCTCCTGCCATCAGGAGGGCATCGGTGATGGTGGCAAAAGAACCAATGGTATATGCGCCAGGTCTTCTGACGTCCCCGAGTATAAAGATTGGTATTGTTTTAAGGGAACCCATAGTAATGTCTATGTTCGCCCCTACTATTTGTTCCGATTGCTTTATAAGATGTTTTGACATATCCTCAAAGGTCATCCCAGCCACCTGAATGGGGCCAATCTGAGGTATGGTGATGTTGCCATTTCTATCCACTATGAGGTTATACTGGGCATTGACCCTTCCCCAGAGCATGATTCTAACCTCATCTCCAGGACCTATCACATATTTACTCGGGACAGGCAGATCCTTCCTGTCTGTTATCACCTTTATCGCAGCCTCCTGGAAGAACTCATAACCAAAGGGTCTGATGTTTAAGGGTATTTGCTGATAAGGGGTTATGGTTCGAAACCTATCAAAGAGTCCAGTTTTTTCCCTATCTTTTTTTTCTTCTTCTTCCGTTATCTTACTTACCGCTATCTCTTCAAGGGGTTTTCTCTCTATCCCTATTTTTTCAATGGCCTTTTTTTCAGGCTCTACCCTAATCGCATCTTTTTCCTTTCTCTCAAGGAGTTCCTTACCTTTCTGCACATCTTCAGGGGTTATGCCCTTGAACTCAGGTCTTGTCTTTATCGCCTCAATAGCCTCGGGGGTTAAGGTGCCCCCGGTCTTCCCTATCTCCTGCTGGATTGTCCTTCTCTGCTCGGGGGTGAGGCTTTTTATCGCCTCTGCCTGCTGGGGGGTCAACTGCTGGGGGATCTGGATGGGTTGTTGGGCTACCCCTGGCTGAGTTGGGGCTGGCTGGATGATGGGCTGGCCAGCCTGGGATTGGGGAGAGGTATAGGGCTGGGTTATTGTGCCCGGGACAGGCAGGCCCGTAGGGGGTAGCTGGGCAAAAACCGTTGAAAAAAAGCTAATCAATGTAAACATCGTCAAAAAAAAGAAACCTCTCTTTATCACTTAGACCCTCCCGTCTTTCATTTTATTTCTCATTTTGTCTATATATTCCTTGAGGAATGCCCCGAATATGGCAAGAAAAAGGG
>JAOAGQ010000066.1 GCA_026415675.1 Syntrophorhabdaceae bacterium | reverse complement strand
TCTCTAGAGGGTTCAGATATGTTTGATTGACTGTGGCAGAACCAGGAACGCCCATTCTAGGGTGCATAAAAATATTGATGGGGTGGGTGAAGGGTTTCGAACCCTCAACCCCCAGGTCCACAGCCTGGTGCTCTAACCATTGAGCTACACCCACCATTTTGAATTTATTACAGTAGAGTGTTTAACACAACAATATTAGAAAGTCAATCACCTAGGCGTTCCCTGTGTATATAAGGGTCTATAAATCCTTTCGACTTTAGTCTATCTAACTTATCTTTGCAATCTGTGTAAATATCAAGGGCAAAAATGGATATTCTATCAAACAATCTCTCCACATGGTGAATGTTGTCTATATCATATCTAATATCCATTAGCCTCTTCACCGTTTCTGTTTTCATTAGAGAGAGAAAGGAAGAAGCTTTTGAAGGCTCAATCCCATTGACTACTATGATTTTCATTATGTTTTCGAGGGACCCTTTTGTCTTTATATAATCACCATCCATTAATATGTGGTCAAAAATATTGCAGAGCCCTTCCATCAATGTATATCCCACAGGGTTTAAGAAACGGTCTTTTTCTTTTATCAGAAAGTCTGCGTATTCTTTTTTGTAAATTGAAATCAGTTCACCAAAACATGCTTTTATTATGTCTTCTCTAATTTCAAGTAAAGCCGACTTCATCTTATCTTTTCTTTCATGTCTTAAAATTGCTTGAAAGAAGATGCTCTATAACCCTTGGAAGGGCGATTTTAAACCAGGGTGTGTATTCCTCACCATTTTTCTTTATGTCTTCAAGGAGTTCATTAATACCTATAAACCTCCACTCTTCTATTTCATCGATATCGGGGTTTATAGGCCCATCGTAGAGTCCTAAAAACACATGATCAACCTCATTTTCTCCATAGCTATCTGAGTAATCTATCTTATATTGAAAACGGAAAAGATATTTAGGCTGGCAGAAAATCCCTAATTCTTCAAACAGCCTTCTCTCTACAGCAGACTCCATCATCTCGTCTTTTCTTGGATGGGAGCAGCAGGCGTTGGTCCATAGTCTTGGCCATGTCTTTTTAAGACCGCTTCTCCTGTGAATAAGCATCTCCATCTTTGAGTTTACAATAAAAATAGAGAAGGCCCTGTGGAGTTTTGTGGGTATTAAATGGCATGTCTCCTTTTCTTCGTAACCTGTAGGGTTGTCGTCGCTATCAACAAGGATCAATGTTTCCACTCTATTTAGTATCCTTTACCACCCGATTAAAGTCAATACTTAAAATCCCTGTTTAATTCGAAATAACAGAGAATGATCTCCGGCCAATCTGTAAAAAAGTAAAAAAAATAAGCGTATATTGAAAAGGTACCATAGAAATTTGGTATACAATTGAATTATTGCTTTCTTGACACTGGGATTGAAATTATGATAGCATTTGCAGAATTTGTGAATATAAGCACATGTAAAACAGGAGGAAATAATGGGTGACAGAGATGGGAAAAAGGGCTGGATTGTTACTTTTGCCGGGACAGGTATTAACCTGGCCCTGGGTATACTTTATGCCTGGAGTGTAATCAAGGGCGGGATCCCCGATTCGTGGGGGTGGTCTAATGCGGATAAGGCATTACCGTATTCTATCGCATGCCTTGTCTTTGCCCTTGCTATGATACCTGCAGGAAGGCTTCAGGATAAGATAGGCCCCCGGTGGGTTGCAACCCTTGGGGGTCTTTTTGTTGGGGTAGGGTTTATAATCGCCGCCCTGGCAGGTTCATCCGTTGCAGGATTCATCGTCGGTTTTGGCATTCTCGGGGGTATCGGCATTGGTTTTGGCTATGCCTCAGCCACACCACCTGCGGTTAAATGGTTCCCTCCCCAGAAGACAGGTCTTGTTGCGGGCCTTGTTGTGGCCGGTTTCGGTCTTGCATCGGTATACATTGCCCCTCTCGCGAACTATCTTTTGAAGGTTTTCGCCACAACGGTAACAATAAAGAATCCATCTACCGGAGAGATAAAACAGGTTGTTGAAATGGGTGTATCGAACACCATGCTGTTCTTCGGTATTGCCTTTCTTGTTGTGGTTATGGCCCTTTCCCAGCTTTTAAAAGACCCCCCTGCAGGATATATCCCCTCGGGAAGCCCCGTAAAAGGTACGGCAGCGGCCAAAACGGTTGATTATACCTGGAAGGAGATGCTATCCACATCCCAGTTCTATATCCTCTGGCTTATATACTTTGCCGGTGCCGGGGCAGGCCTTACATTTATAAGTTTCTGTTCGGACCTTGCAAAAAAATCCTTAGGGGAACTCGCATTCCTTGCCGTTGCAGTCCTTGCCGTAGGTAATGCAGGAGGTCGTATTATTGCAGGCATGATATCGGATAAACTGGGGAGACAGACGACCATATTTATTTTTATGATTTTTCAGGCCATTGTGGTCTTTATCCTTTACCTTGTTAAGGGAGGGGCAAGCTGGCCGATTATGCTTTTGATCATCTTCTTTATCGGCGCAAACTATGGCTCTAACCTCTCTCTCTTTCCTTCGATCACAAAGGATTATTTTGGTTTGAAAAATTTTGGTGTTAACTACGGTTTTATATTTACCTCTTGGGGTGCATCGGGCCTTGTTCTGCCCTGGGTAAACGGAAGGATAAAGGACATAACCGGTTCAAACGATATCACCTTTTTTGTGATAATCGGTACCCTAATCGTGGCAGCGATACTTACCTTTGTGAGTAAGTCCATTGCAGCGAAGACCCAGATGAAAAAGGCATAAAAGCGTTTATAAATATAAAAAGAACAGGTGAGATATGTAACATAAAAAATCATATCCCCTGTTCTTTTTTTAAAATCTATCATCGTATCCCTTTTTAGCCCTTGACATTCAAGGCATGTTCTGCTAAAAACCTTTTAAATTCTGGAAATTGGGGGCGATTTTAATCAAACATCAACATATTTCCATATTTTTTTTGCTTTCGGCACTCCTCTCCTTTTCCATGTTTTATAGGGTCTCAAATGCGGTGATCACTCCTTACCTTATAAGAGACCTAAGCCTCAATACAAAGACCCTCGGTATCCTTGGCGGTGCGTTCTTCTACTCCTTTGCCCTTATGCAGATACCCATGGGCCTCCTCCTCGATAGAATAGGTCCCCGTACGGTGTTGACCATATTCTCTTTGATAGGGGCCATAGGGGCCTTTGTTTTTTCTATGGCGGGGTCTTTTTTTACCGCAACTTTGGGCAGGATATTGATAGGTATAGGGATGGCCTCTGTACTTATGGGCTCCATGAAAGTCTTCGTCATCTGCTATCCCCCTGAGAAATTTGCAACAATGTCCGGGACTTTGATCTCCGTTGGTATGCTCGGGACAATACTTGCCTCCTCTCCCCTTGCCTATTTGGCAACCACTATTGGCTGGAGATGGTCTTTTGCCTATGCAGGGGTAATAACCGGGGTACTCTCTTTTATAACCCTCTTTCTTTTAAAAGACATAAAAGTGGATAATGATTCAGCTTTATTAGATAAAGAGAGGCAGAAGGGAATCCCTCTAAAACAGGTGATAAAAACCATCCTCGGCGACCTCTCCTTCTGGCAGATAGGACTCTCCGCCTTTTTCAGATATGGTACATTCGTTTCCCTTCAAGGTCTCTGGTTCGGACCATACCTAATTGAGGTTATGGGTTTCTCCCCTATAGAGGCCGGGAATATCCTCATGATGCTCTCTATCGGTTTTATAGCCGGTTCTACTGTTGCTGGCTTTATCTCCGATAAAGTTTTCAAATCTCCTAAAAAGACGTTTATCTCAGGCGTCAGCTTTTATTCTCTTTCCCTTATATTTTTAATATTTTACCCCAGAGATAGAGACTTCACCGTGTTTACCCTCGTCTTCTTTGCGATAGGCTTTTTCAACAGTTTTGGGATGCTTTCCTTTTCCCATGTAAAACTCCTCTTTCCCGTTGAAATCTCTGCCACAGCCATTGCCGGTGTAAATTTCTTCAGCATGGCAGGGGCCGCCATACTCATGCCCTTGCTTGGAAAGATCATAGAGGCCTCAATGGCATCAACATCCGGAAATCCCGGAGGGCCATACTATATGGCCTTTCTTACATGCGCCTTCGGTATGGTAATCACACTTATATTCTATATTTTTTCTAAAGAAAAGAAGGCACACATAGATTATAAAAAATAGCTTTTTCATAGACTTAAAATCGATTTTATCTTGACTTTGAAATATATTTCATAGTAATTTGATAGACAATGTGTGGGCCTACGTCAAAGAACATTGTGCTCTTTACATATGCCATCATTTTGTTTTTTATAGTGTCCTCTTTCGGACAGGCAAGGGAGACATATACAACATTTGCCCCCTGCATTAAACCGTCCAACAACATAAATCATGAAAAATCGGCCCATTCCTGTTGTGAGAATACGGAAGATAAAACGGAAAAATGTAAATGTGAATTTAAAAAAGATACCTTTGAGCCCATCAGATGGTCCTGTCTTACCCTAACCATTAACGATGGCAGAAGCCTGTTCCATAAAGATTTTTCCTCATCGATAGGGATAACATATTTTGATTATAAAACAACCTATCCTCTCTATATAGATTATGCAAAAGCCCGAAGTCCTTCTGTTAAAATCTATATAAAAATCCATAACCTGATCTGTTAAAAACCGCCTTTCATTTTTAAATCTATACCAATTTTTGCATTTATAGAATTGTGCTTATATAAAATCACCATACCTATACATTGATTTAGGCCAAAGAGGGAGGTTACTTTGATTAAAAAATTTTTAATAAAAACATTTCCGTTAATGGCGATCGCCATTATGCTGATTTTAGCATCAACAAATAACGTAAAGGCAGACCCCATAAACAACAGAAAAGTCCCTTTAAATGTAAAAAATCCGAAAGAGGTTGTCTATCCAGTAAATATCTTTGATGATGGAAAGGCACATTTTTTTCAATACAAGACCGACGACGGGGTGAAGATCAGGTATTTCATCTTGAAAAGCTCAGATGGTGTAATAAGGGCTGCCTTTGACGCCTGCGATGTTTGCTGGCGTGAAGGAAAGGGGTACCTGCAGAAAGGGGACTACATGGTCTGCCGCAACTGCGGAAGGCGTTTCCCCTCAACAAAGATAAATATCCTCTCCGGGGGTTGCAACCCTGCCCCTCTTACGAGAAATATAGAGGGGGGTAATGTTGTTATAAAAATAGACTCCATCCTCGAAGGGAAGAGATATTTCAATTTTACAAGGGGGTAACCATGACTCTAAAAAATATTGCCGTTGAAAATCTAAGAAGGAGAAAAGGGAGGGCCTTTTTTGTACTCATCGGTCTTCTCATAAGTGCAACAACCATTGTGATATTAATAAGCCTTGTTCATGCCATGAAGGAGGACATAAATCATAAACTCGAGTTGTATGGGGCAAATATACTGATTTTACCAAAGACGGAAAGCCTTTCCTTCTCTTACGGGGGCCTCACCCTCGGGGGTGTCCCTTTTTATGCAGCAGAGATAAAAGAAGAAGATATAAACAAAATTAAACAGATTAAAAATGCCGCCAATGTGGCAGCGGTGGGGCCTATTTTACTGGGTCCTGTCGTGGTGAACGGTCACAGGTTACATATGGCCGGTGTTGATTTCCGGTTATTATCGATTTTGCGACCATGGTGGAACATAAAAGGAGAGATACCGCCCGAAAAAGGTGCTATCCTCGGACACGATGTTGCCCGATTTCTCAACCTTACCCCTGGAGATAGATTCCTCATCAACAAGCAGAAGCTTGAGGTCAAGGGGGTTATTGAGAAAACGGGGTCCCAGGATGATGGGCTCATCTTTGTTCCCCTCCCCTTGGCGCAGGAGATATTAGGAAAAAAGGGGCACATATCCATGGCAGAGGTGGCCGCATTATGCACAGGGTGCCCTATCCCTGAGATGGTAAGGCAGATTGGAGAGGCTATTCCAGGGGCAAATGTGATGGCCATTGAGCAGGTTGTCAAAGGCCGAATGGAGACCCTTAACCATTTTGAGAGGTTCTCTTACGGCATCTCCGTTCTCGTACTCGTTATAGGCAGTCTTATGGTGCTTGTAACCATGATGGGTAGTGTAAAGGAACGGACGGTTGAGATAGGTATTTTGAGCGCCATGGGTTTTAGAAAAAGTCACATAATAAAGACAATACTCCTCGAATCGGGGATGATATCAGGTATGGCAGGGATAATGGGTTATGGTACAGGTTTTTTAGCGACAAAGATAATCGTCCATTTTTTTTCAGGGGGGCACGGCGCACAGGTTTTATTCAACCCCTTTTTTGCCATTGGAACTCTATTGTTGTCCCTGACGGTAGGCCTTATTGCAAGTACCTATCCTGCCATCATGGCATCACGCTTAGACCCCAATGAGGCATTAAGGGCATTGTAGGAGGGTAAAATGGGAATGATCATTGCGGAAAATATATCTAAAAAATACGGAGACGGGGATACGGCGGTAATAGCGGTTTGCAATGTAACATTCAGTATAGGCTCCGGGGAATTTGTCTCTATAATGGGGGAATCGGGTTCGGGGAAGTCGACCCTCCTCTCCATCATAGGGGCATTGAATAGGCCGACTACAGGTAAACTCATCATAGATGGCACCGATATATACAGCCTCACCCAGGATGAGAGGGCAGATTTCAGGAGAAAATATATGGGCTTTGTCTTTCAGAATTTCTATCTCATCCCGTATCTAACCATTGCAGAGAACGTGATGCTCCCCCTTGCAACGATAAAGGAGAAGAAGTCAAAAAAACGGGCTATGGCAAAGGATGCCCTCTCCCTTGTGGGCCTTTCAGATAAGGCCAACAGACTCCCCAACGAAATATCAGGGGGAGAGCAGGAAAGGGTTGCTATCGCCAGGGCTATCGTCAATACACCCCCTTTGCTCCTTGCCGATGAACCCACAGGGAACCTTGACTCAAAGACCGGAAGAAGCATAATGGAACTCATAAAGAGGTTAAACAGAGATGGTATGACGGTGGTTATGGTAACACATAACCATGAATATGCAACCTATGGAAACAGGGTGCTCAAGGTGGCAGACGGTGTACTCATATAGAGATCCCCTGGAAGGGAGGTAAAAAACATAAAAAGCTAGATTTTTAAAAATGGCTTTTTTTAAAGATAGGATAAGGGCTTAAAGGATCTTTAACGGTTTATGTCCATACTCCTAACACCAAGGAATATTAGAACAACCCCAATGGCGAGGATATAACGATAGGGGATGGATATGGGATACGATGGCGGAAAAAGGATCATCACCTTCACTCCATAGAGGTTTTTTATAATACCTGCATCTGCCTTATATCCCGTAACGAAAAAGAGTAAAAATAGGGGCAGGAAGATGCCTATTGCGATCAAAATCATCCCTGTTTTCCTGCCCCTCATCCTTCTTACCTATAACCCTTTCATTTATCTATCAGCTACCCTTTTTAAGTTCGGCCTCCATGGCCTCTTTTGCTGGCTTCACGTATATATCCCTTAGTTTCGGCTTCTCTATCTTTCCGGCAGGATTCCTTGGGATAGGGGCATACACCATCTTTTCGGGCCATTTGTATTTGGCAAGACCCCTCTCCTTGCAGAAGTCTATAATCTCCTCATCCGTTATGGTCTCCCCTTCTTTTACCTGAACAATCGCCATGACGATCTCGACAAGTCTCGGATGGGGGTAACCCAAAACTGCCACATCCTGTATCTTCGGATGTTTCCTCAACACATCCTCTATCTCCGCAGGGAAAATGTTCTCACCCCCTCTTATGATAAGATCCTTTGCCCTGTCAGCGAAGAAGATAAAACCCTCCTCATCTTTGTATGCAAGGTCTCCTGTGTGGAGCCATCCGTCGGTAATGGTCTTTGCCGTCATCTCAGGGTTGAATGCGTATTCTTTCATCAACCTCGGTCCCTTCAAGAGGAGCTCCCCCACCTTTCCAGGAGGCAGCTCGTTACCCTCACTATCTACCACCTTTGCCTCCATAAAAACGGTGGCCTTTCCTATAGACCCTGGTTTTCTCATGATATCTTCATCGTAGCAGTTGGTAAGCCCGCCACCACCGCCTTCTGTGATCCCGTATATGTTGGATATGGGCAGATTCGGGAATATCTTTTTTGAGTCTTCAAGTAACACATAAGGCACAGGCTGGGCCCCAATTTCGATATGTCTTAAAGCGGAGAGGTCGTATTGGGATAGGTCTATTTTCCCCGATTTTATAGCGTTTATCACATCGGACCATGTGGGCACCGTATTCCAGCCCCCCGTACATTTCTCATCCGCTATGGATCGGAGGTAATATTCGGGCTGCAACTCCATCGGCATCAATACCTTCCCTGCGGCGATATAACTGGGGAAAGAGAGAAAGAGTGTTCCACTGTGATAGAATGGGTGGGGGGCAAGGTATACGCTGCTATAGCCCTCGTTGTATGTTAATGCGTTCCCTATGCCTATATAGAAAAGGGTCTTATGGGTATGGCACACCGGTTTCGGTGCCCCAGTCGTTCCCGATGTAAACATAAGCTCCGCCATGTCATCATCGTCGGTCTCCACACATACGAGACTCTTATCCCCTTTCTCCATAATCTCCTTGTATGAGACCACCCCTGGCAACAGGTTTTCCCCGAGGGTGATGAAGTGTTTGCAGTATTCCATCTCCTTCATAATCGGTTCAATCCTCTGGTTGAATGCATCTCCAAAGAGAAAAACCTTACATTTTGTTACATCGGCAGCGTATTTTATGTCGCTTGTGGCAAATCGAAAGTTAAGGGGTGTTACCGTTGCCCCTGTCTTTAGAACACCGATATAACTCGCATACCATTCCATACTGTTCATCATCAGATGGAGGACGATATCCCCTTTTTTTACACCACATACGTTAATCAGATAATTGGCGAGTTTATTCGCCTGGTCATCAAACTCCTCCCATGTCAGGGATCTTCTAATACCTTTTGATGGGTAGCTCTCGATGATAAACTCCCGTTTTGGAAATTTGCTTGCATTCAACCCAGAGAAGACACCGAAATTCATAACACCCTCCTTTTGTATACTTTTTTTAAGTTGCTTTTGTGATTATTAGCATGATAAATTTTGATATGTATTTTGTCAACACTAAAATTATCAAATACATGAGGAGGTTTATACCATGGGTGATGTATACACTCACATAGGAGAAATACTGGCAAGAAACGGAAGAATGTACCCAAACGATGTGGCCTTGATCGAACGGATCCCCGCAGAAAAGAAGAGATGGTCCATAACATGGAGAGAATTCGATGAAAGGGCGGACAAGTTCTCCAACGTCCTCGTGGAAAAGGGGGTGAAAAAGGGAGACAAGGTCGTCCATTTTATGATGAACTCTATAAACTGGCTTGTAGCCTATTTTGGTATCGTAAGAACAGGGGCATGGGTCGTTCCTCTGAACTTTAGATTTACCGCTGAGGATGTTAAATACTGCTGCGATGTGGCAGAACCCAAAGTTGTCGTCTTTGACGAGGAATTTATACCTCGGATTGACGCAATAAAGGATAACCTCCCCACCGTAACCGATTATATCTGTGTGGGAAAAAACATCCCTTCCTATGCCTCATCCTTTGAAACACTCCTTGAGGGATCTCCGGCAACACCTCTGAATGTAGAACTCACCTATGATGACCCCTGTGGACTCTATTTTACATCAGGCACAACGGGTCAACCAAAGCCGATACTTCTTACCCATAACAACATGCTCTGTGCCTGTATCACAGAAAATCAGCACCACAGGCAAACAAAAGATGATTGCTTCATCCTCATACCCCCTCTATACCATACCGGGGCAAAGATGCACTGGTTTGGGAGTTTTATTGTAGGGGGAAGGGCCGTTATCTTAAAGGGTGTATCCCCTGAATGGGTCCTCGAGGCGGTGAGTGAAGAAGGGGGCACCATCGTATGGTTATTGGTCCCTTGGGCACAGGATATACTCTTAAAATTTGATAGCGGAGAACTGAAGCCAACGGACTATAACTTAAGCAAATGGAGGCTCATGCATATAGGGGCACAACCCGTTCCCCCTTCCCTTATAAAACACTGGAAAGAATATTTTCCCAACATGGACTACGATACAAACTACGGTCTGAGTGAATCCACAGGGCCTGGTTGCGTCCATCTGGGAATCGGCAATGAGCACAAGATAGGGGCCATAGGCATCCCTGGTTTTAACTGGGAGACCAAGATAGTCGATGAACAGGGCAGGCCTGTGAAAAAAGGAGAACCGGGGGAACTCTGTGTCCGGGGTAACGGTGTGATGAGGGAGTATTACAAAAACCCCGAGGCAACGGCAAGAACACTGATAAACGGCTGGCTCTTTACAGGGGATATGGCGAGGGAAGATGAGGATGGCTTTATATGGCTTGTTGACCGCAAAAAGGATATCATCATAACAGGGGGCGAAAACGTATTTCCCGTCGAGGTAGAAGATTTTATCCATAACCATCCCGATGTAAAGGATGTAGCGGCCATAGGACTACCTGATGAAAGGCTTGGAGAGATAGTTGCCGTCATCGTGGATGTTGTACCTGGAAAAACGCTGACAGAAGAGGAGGTCATTAAATTCTGTGAGGGTTTACCTAAATATAAGAGACCGAGAAAGGTATTCTTCGGGGAAGTCCCGAGAAACCCAACGGGAAAGATTGAAAAACCTAAATTGAGGAAAAAATATA
This sequence comes from Syntrophorhabdaceae bacterium, assembly GCA_026415675.1. Classification (GTDB taxonomy): domain Bacteria; phylum Desulfobacterota; class Syntrophorhabdia; order Syntrophorhabdales; family Syntrophorhabdaceae; genus JAOAGQ01. Next base: position 51,443 of record JAOAGQ010000066.1, on the reverse strand, counting down.
CTGGAATGGAAGAGGCGTTTAAGATATAAAATATGCATGGAGGAACAAACAGATTTAGAAAAGGTTATAGGTTACAAGTTTAAGGATCAAAGACTTTTGAAGGAGGCCATCACCCACATCTCCTGTTTCAACGAGAAAAAGGATAAGAGGAGGTCCGACAACGAAAAGCTCGAATATTTAGGCGATGCCGTTTTGAATTGTCTCATATCGATCCTTCTATACAGTAAATTCAAGGGCAAAGATGAGGGTTTCTTAAGTAATGCCCGCTCAGTCCTAGTGAGAAAAGAGACGTTAACGGAGATCGCCCTTGATATAGGTCTAAATAAGCATATAAATTACGGCAACGGTGATGATTTAGTCCCTGAGGCATCGAAGGTACTCTCAAACATGTTTGAGGCCTTAATTGGTGCCGTTTATCTCGATGGCGGTATATTGAAGACAAAGGGGGTTATAAAAAGGCTTTTTCTCCCATATTTTAAAGAGGAGAGGCTTACGGAGAAAAACCCAAAGAACAGCCTTCAGGAATACTCCCAGAAAAAATGGGGACTCTTGCCCAAATATAAATTCAGCAGAAAGACCAAAAATGGTTTTTCCGTAACCGTCTTTGTGGGAAACCATTTCAGATCAAAGGGTGAGGGGAAGAGTAAAAAGGAGGCAGAACAACAGGCTGCAAAAAGACTCCTTGAAGAAATCTTAAAGGCAGAATCGGGATGAACGGAAAGTTAAATTCTCTACCCCTTTCTTCCCCATATAAACTTTTCTGTGATCTTGCATCTTGATAGTCCCCGTTTTTCTTCCCCATCTTGGCTGCACACGACGTTGCATATACTGTAATCAGGGTTATATTACAGGCCCGGAGCACCCCTCCTTAACTTATGTGATCCAAGAGACGATGAACTGTGTAAAAGGAAAAGGGAAGTTCGAGGTAGGCCTCTTCGGTGGTAATTTCTTCGGGATAGAGAAAGATAAGGTCCTTTTGATCTTCGAGGCCTTTAAGCCTTATATGGACCGAATATCAAACTTCCGTATCTCCACAAAACCTTCCGCGGTAGATATGGACTTTATTGACATATTGAAAAATTTCAAGGTAACAACCGTTGAGCTCGGCATCCCTACCTTCAACGATAAGATTCTCGAAGTATTAAACAGAGGGCATGATGTAAATAGCCTCTTCTCTATCTATAACCTTCTAAAAGGTTTTGGCTTTACCGTAGCCATTCAGGTGATGGTCGGACTTCTTCATGAGACATGGGGGGATATCGAAAATACTTCAAGGGCTATTGCCCAGCTTACCCCATCGTATATCAGGATATATCCCCTTGTCGTCCTGAAGGATACCGTTTTATACGATATGTACAGGGATGGAAGCTTTACCCCTATCGAGCTAATGGACGCGGTGGAGAGGGCCACCTATATTTATCTTGGTGCCTTAAAATATGGTATACCCACCGTAAAGATGGGGCTTACAGAAGGAGAGTTTGTAAAGAAAGGGATAGTGGCAGGGCCATACCATCCTGCCTTTGGGTATCTCGTAAAATCCTGTGCCTTTTATCTCGGCTTATCATCGGTACTCAAAAAGGAACGTATCACAGGAGATATCCTTGTCCTTTTAAACAGAAAAGACATCCCCCATCTCTTGGGACACAGAAGGTCAAATATCTATGAATTGGCCGCACGGGGTATCCAAATCGAATGGAAGGCAGAGGAGATAAAAGAAGGGGAGTTCATTATCGAAAAAGGTTTGAGGAGAATAAAAGGAAGCGTATTCGATGGGATAGATTTATTAAAAGAGAAACGGGGAGGAAATAAAGATGTTTACAGAGGATCACCTAAATAAATACGGGGACATACTCATATGGGGGCTAAAAACCGCAAGAAAAGGGAGGTTTAAAAAGGGAGAGATAGTTTTTATCCAATACGACCCCCCTGCCTTGAGACTCGCGGAGGTCATCTATGCAAAACTCATGGACATGGGTATAAACCCCGTTCACAGGATGACAGGGACATCAAGGATGGAAAAGACATTTTACAGTAAGGCGGACAAAAGACAGCTCCTCTTCATCCCTCCAGGGGAGAAGGAGTTGTACGAGAACTTAAACGGGAGGATTTTTCTACGTGCCCCGGAATCTTTGACACACCTAAAGGATATTGACCCTAAAAGGATCGGAAAGGTCCTTGTGGCAAGGAAGTTCCTAAGGGATATACTCGATAAGAGGGAGGCATCGGGGCTTTATAGCTGGACATTATGTACATACCCCACAGAAGAACTCGCGTCCCAGGCAAAGACAGACATGGAAACGTATGTATCCCAGATTATAAAAGCCTGCCATCTCGATGGAGAAGACCCTTCTTCTCGATGGGATGAGATTTACAGGAACACAACGGAGATAAAAAAATGGCTTAATAGCCTTAAGGTGAAACTATTCCATATAGAGTCGGAAAATGTGGATTTGAAGATAACGCCCGGGGAAAAAAGGCTCTGGAAGGGTATATCAGGTCATAACATACCGAGTTTTGAGGTCTTTATGTCCCCGGACTGGAGAGGTACCTCGGGGAAGTTTTACGCAAACCTCCCGTCCTTTAGAAGCGGCAACTACGTTGAGGAGGTGAGGCTTCACTTTGAAAAGGGGGTGGTTAAAAAAATAGAGGCAAAAGAAGGGGAGGTCTTCGCCGCAGAACAGATAAAAATCGATAGAGGGGCATCAAGGGTTGGGGAATTTTCCCTGACGGACAGAAGGTTCTCCCGCATCGACAGATTTATGGCGGATACCCTCTTCGATGAGAATTTTGGTGGTCCCTACGGTAACTGCCATATAGCCCTTGGGGCCTCTTATACGGACACGTATGCTGGCGACCCATCCTCCTTGACGGATAGAGACAAAAAAATGCTTGGATTCAACGAATCCGCCCTACACTGGGATCTTGTCAATACAGAGGCAAAGAGGGTTACCGCATATCTAACATCAGGAAAGAAAACGGTTATTTACGAAAACGGTATATTCATGTACTGAAGGTCGTCCAAAACGTACTCTTATAGACCCTATCTAACCGCTACAATGTAGAATAGTCTCTTTGCGACTTCGGAGAAGACCGCATCGAGACCGTTATGGGACCTCCACCAGTTTTCCCTGTTTATCTCACCCTCGACAGGTTTACAAAATACCGTTATTCCCTTCCCCTTGCCGAGTTCTAAGTATACATCGCAGCTTCTTCTGCTATGATACCAGGGGGTAAGGAGTATCATGGAGGTTATACCCTGATGTTTTAAAAAATCCGTTACATCGTTCGCCGTGTTCCAGGTAACGGGGTCTTTAACGGTAACAGGTATCATCGTTACCTGTCCTATATCAAAACCCTCACTCTTGAAATACAGGGCGAGGATCTCCCGGTAATAGCGGGGTATCTCGATACCGTTTACAGGTTTGCCTTTCGTAAAGCTATACTCCGTAACAAATACAGCCTTGCCAATACCTTCTGAGAGGAGCCTGAAGGCGGTGTTTATACTCGATCTCGACGGACGATTCCAGTGTTCTATAACGATGGCCTCCGCTTTCTTCGTTGTATCCTCTGCGGTGACAAAAGACGTTATCACGTTCAACCACAGACCCTTCATCCCAAAAAAAAGTATCAACATCAGTATCAGAATGGAAAACTTTCCAATCCACGTTGTCTTCCAGACGGTCTTCTTTTTAAAAAAATAATGGATGAACTTCACGTCAGTTTGTATCTGAATCTCCTAAGAAGGGCCTTTCTCTCCTTTTTTGCCTCATCCGTCTCAACACCTTTTGGTCTTGCCCCATCGATAACACCCATGATACCCCGACCCTGTTCTGTCTCTGCTATAATCACCTCCAGGGGGTTCGCCGTTGCACAGATCACATGGCATACCTCCTGACACAGTTTTATCGCATTGAGCACATTGATGGGATAACCATCCTTTAAAAATATTACAAAGGTGTGACCACAGGATAGCTGCAAGGAGGTTTCATATGCGACCTTCATGAGTTCCTCATCGTTACCTTCATACCTTACAAGACACGGGCCACTCGCCTCTGAAAAGGCGACGCCGAATTTAAGGGAAGGGGATGAACCGGCAAGGATCTCATACATATCCTCTACGGTTTTCACAAAGTGGGATTGCCCTATGATGATGTTCAGCCCTTCCGGGATATTAATCCTTATGGTCTTTATCTCCATATTCCAACCTCCTAATACTTAATTAAAAGGCATGGCCTTGTTGAAATCAGGGACAAAAAGCTCTGCGCTCTCCATCTCCTGGATAAACACATTTTCGAAACCGTGTTCCACCATTAAGTTGACCATTCCATCGTACTCCTCTGCCCTTATTCTCCTGTTAATCATAGGATAACTGTGTGCCTCATGTAAAGGATTATACTGGGACATAAGGCTTATATATGTGTTTGTCCCTAAATGTTCTCTTATCCAGAGGATAATATCCCTTGTCCCGGAGAGTCCTGCAGGCAGGACAAGATGGCGCAAAAGGAGTCCCTTTTTCGCTATGCCGTTCTCAATAAAAAGATCCCCTACCTGTCTTTTCATCTCGAGGATCGCCTGTTTTGCATGTTCCGGATAACCGCCGTTATTTTCCGGCACCCGAGAAAGTCTCCTCGCAATCTTAGGACTCCAGTACTTGAAATCGGGAAGGTAGATATCGATGAGACCTTCCAGTAAACGAAGGGCCTCCACATTTTCGTAGGCATTCGTATTATAAACGAAAGGGATTTTGAGACCCTTTTCCCTTGCCCTTTCTATGGCAATGGCCACAAAAGGGATATACGGGGTAGGACTTACAAGGTTTATGTTGTGACAACCCATCTCCTCAAGGTGAAGGCATATATCTACAAGTTCATCGACGGAGAAAAACCTCCCCATACCCTTCTGGCTTATCTGATAATTCTGGCAGTAAAGGCAACGCATATTGCATGCCGTAAAAAAAATATTCCCCGAACCATTGGTGCCTGATATGGGAGGCTCTTCCCCGAAATGGGGACCGTAATGGGCTATCTTAAGCTCCGCCCCTACCCCACAGGCTCCGGTCTCTCCCGATAGCCTGTTTACTCTGCATCGTCTTGGACAGAGTTCGCATCGCTTGATCAATTCCAATATCCCTTCCATCGATGAAATGTCAACACCCCTTTAGCTTGGTATCGAGGTAATACTCAAGGGTCTTTTTCAAGGCCGTATCCAGGTCTACCTTCGGTACCCATCCGATCAGCCTTTTCGCCTTTTCGATGGAAGGGACCCTGAAGTTTATATCCTGATACCCTTCACCGTAAAAATCCTTTGAATAGACCTCGACTATCTCAGAGTACTTTTCATAATGTTTTGTGGCAGGATGATTTATAAAAAGCTCCTTGAGTTTATATGCAAGCTCCCTCACCGTTGCCTCGTTGTTTGGATTACCTATGTTGAATATCTCGCCGTTTAGATTATCGTCTTTGTTCTCTATGATCTTCATCAGGCAATCGATGCCATCATCTATGTAGGTAAAGCACCTCCGTTGAAGTCCCCCATCCACAAGCTTGATAGGTTCTCCGAGGAGGAGGCTACTTATAAACTGGGTTACAACCCTGGAACTCCCCTCCTTTTCCGGGTCCGATGTAAGTTCATCGAGTTTCGGCCCGATCCAGTTAAAAGGTCTGAAAAGGGTAAATTTCAAGCCGTGCTGGAATCCATAGGCCCATATAACCCTGTCGAGGAGCTGTTTCGATGCACTGTAAATCCAGCGCTGCATCCTGATGGGCCCTAAAACGAGGTTACTCTCATCCTCTTTAAATTCTTTATCTGTACACATCCCGTATACCTCGGAAGTGGATGGAAACAGAAGTCTTTTGTTATACTTAACACATAACCTTACGATCTTCAGGTTCTCTTCAAAGTCAAGGTTAAAGACCTTCAAGGGTTCTCTCACATATGTTGCAGGGGTAGCTATAGCGACGAGGGGTAGGATGACATCACATTTTTTTACATGGTACTCTATCCATTCCTTATTTATCGTTATATCCCCTTCCACAAAATGGAAACGACTGTTTCTCTGACATCCTTCGAGTTTATCATCCCTTATATCCATACCGTATACTTCCCAGTCCGTATCCGTCAATATCCGTGATGCGAGACTGTTACCGATAAAGCCATTCACACCAAGAATCAGTATCTTCAAATCTATCCTCCCAGTATTTTATTTTCCAAATCATGAATCATCGTGAACTCTTCCCCCATCATCTCTTCCTCCCCTTCGTACTGTACAGAGATAAGTCGGAGAATCCCCTTTCCCGTTGCCACGGTTAAGGGTCTTGTTGTAATGACCTTCCCTGGTGTATGCTCTGTGTTACCTTTTATAGGGTACGCCTTCCATATGAAGAGCTTCTTTCCCTCAACGTATGTGAATGCCCCGGGGTAAGGGTGTGTTACCGCCCTTATTAGGTTATAAATGGAGAGGGCGTCCTTATCCCAGGGGATTAACCCGTCTTCAGGCCTTCTACCACCGAAATAAGAAGAGGGCCCCACCTGGGGGTATCTTTCGAATGTACCCTCCATAAGACGGGGCATCGTATCCCTCATAAGGAGCCTTGCCGCCTCTGCCATCTTCATGAAAAGGGTATAGGCGGTATCTTCAAAGGTGATCTCCACCTCCCTCTGTGCCACTATGTCTCCTGCATCGGGTTTCTCCACCATATAATGGAGGGTTACCCCTGTCTTCTTTTCACCGTGTATTATCACCCAGTTTATAGGGGCCCTGCCCCTGTATTTGGGCAGGAGAGAGCCGTGGAGATTAAAGGCCCCTATCCTCGGTATCGTGAGTATCTCCTTTGGTATCATATACCGGTAATAGAAGGAGAAGATAAAATCGGGGGAATAGGAGGCAATAATACGGGCCCACCTCTCATCCTTTAGGTCAGTCGGTGTATAAACGGGTATACCGTGCCTGCGTGCCACCTCTTCCGGCTTACGAAACCATATCTTTTCCCCTGGGTCGTCCTCATGGGTAAAAAGAGCGTTCACCTCGCACCCTGAGTTTATCACTTCCTCAAGGCACACATAGCCTATCTCATGATATCCGAATACCACCGCTTTCAAAAAAGCTCCTTTTTCACGATATACCTCGGTCTCCTCCTCACCTCCTGGTATATCCTCCCTATATATTCACCGATCACCCCGAGGGCAAAGATCTGTATACCTATAAAGAAGAAGAGTATGCCGAAGAGGGTGAAAGTACCTTCAAGCTCAGGCCCCACGATCATTCGCCGTATTATAAGGAACAAGGCGAATGTAAGTCCAAGGATGGCAATTACAAAGCCGAGGACACCTATAAACTGTATGGGGAGCAGGGAAAAACTGGTCATCAAATCAAAATTGAGCCTCAATAACTTGAAGATACTGTATTTCGTCTTTCCCTTCTTCCTCTCCTCGTGTCCTACCTCTATTTCCACGATCCTTTTGGCAAATGTGTTGGCAAGGGCAGGGATGAAACTGGATGATTCGCTGCACATATTTATATGGTCTATCACATTTCGTCTGTAAGCCCTTAACATACAACCATAATCCCTCAATTTAACCCCCACAAGCCTCGAGGTGATCTTATTGACGATGATGGAGGAGATCCGCCTGAAGAGGGAATCCTTTCTCTTCTTCCTATAGGTCCCCACGACTTCATATCCCTCTTCTATCTTTTCTACAAGTCTTGGTATCTCCTCGGGAGGATTCTGGAGGTCTCCGTCTATCGTTACGATTATTTCCCCCGATGCATACGTGAAGGCTGCAAAAAGGGCCATGTGTTGGCCGTAATTCCTGTTAAACTCTATGACCTTTACCCTCTTGTCCCTCTGATGGAAATCCTCAAGGATCCTCTGGGTGTTATCCGTACTACCATCGTTGATGTATATGATCTCGTAAGACCTTCCCAGATTATCAAGTGTTTTTTGCAGTCTTTCCTGGAGTTCCGGAAGGGATTCTTCTTCGTTTAATACAGGTATCAGTACCGATATTTCCACCCTCTCATCCATCGATGCCTCTCCTCAGATAAATCGTATAGCGTTCCTTTTCGTATTGCACCCTTTTCACAGGAAGAAAAAACCTCTTCAATTTTGTATCTATATCCCGTGCCTCATCGTCTTCAACAACGAGGATTATATCATGTTTTTTCTCTATTATATCATCCAGTTTTGTGACGGTCATAGCAGGTTTTTCTAAATAGTATATGAGTCCAGGGGATGAAAAACCGAAAAGATATACTTCCCTCTTCTCTTTCAGTCCCTTTAACTCATCGGATATGAGCCTCGGGGACTTGAAATTTTTGTCCATGAGGGGGAGGTAAAAGTTGTTGTGAAAATAACCGAGAGAGATGAGGTAGAAGAAAAAAAGGACGAGGAAGGCCTTTGGTCTTTCTTTCCATACAAGATAGAGCAAAAAAAGGGATAGGATAAAGAAAAAGGCCATATAGATCGAAAGGGGCGTGATGTTTTTTTTAAATACAAGGACCACATCGGATTGGACGAGATATAAAACGATAATCGCTGCCGGGGGGATCAGGATCAAAAACACCACAAATAAACGGCAAAGAAGGTTTGTCATCCCTTTTTCTATAATGGATTTTAATCTTTCCCTCAAAAACAACCCGCATATCATTGCACAGGCAGGGTACAATGAGAGTAGATAGATCGCCCTTTTACTCTTCGAGAACTCAAAGAATAAGAAGACCGCAAAAAACCAGAATAAAGGTTGATACACCTTTCTCTTGAAGGCATGTACTATGCCGAAGGGGAGGATGATACTCCAGGGTAGAAAATTGAAGAATAGCTTATGGAAGTAATAGAACGGGCCTTCTATATGGTCAAAGGCCTTTGTGTACCTTGTGATGTTCTGTCTTACGATGAATTCTTTTAAATACTCCTCCCCGGCAAGGAAAAACCAGATCGATGCAATAGAAGCCGCCAAGATACAACCTAAAATAAAAGGCAGCATGAATCTTTTTACCCCTTTTATGTTAAAGAGGTATAAAAAAGTGACTATTGCGGGAAGGATAAGGCCTGCAGGACCTTTTGTTAGAATCGCCAGTGCGGAGGGGATAAAAGATAGAAAAAAATAGAACCCTTTCTTTTTTCTAAGGGCGAGATAATTGAGAAAGATCGTAAGCCCTATAAAAAAGGCAAACGTCATATCCATTACAGATTCCCTGCCATTCGAGATAAACTGGTAATTGGTGGCAAGAACAAGGGCAGAGATAAGACCTGCTGATCGATCGACAAGGTAAGAACCAAAATAGTAGGTTAATAACACGAGAAGGGTGGCAGATATTGCCGCCGGTATCCTCGAGGCAACCTCATCGAGGGCACCTTTTATCTTGGAGGCGACTATGATCATCCAGGGATAAAAAGGGGGCTTTTCAAGATAAGGGGCTCCGTTCAGATAGGGATGGATGTAGTCGTTTCTCTCCATCATCTCCCTTGCCATGATCGCCTGCCTTGGCTCATCGGGGTCCCAGAGGGCAATCCCCCCGAGATTGTGAAAAAAAAGGAGATAACAGGCTATAATAATTAAAACAACGTGGTATCTATTGGGATTCATAGGTTAATGCCGTTTTTTATATGATAATGTACCAATTTTTTCAATACCCTTCTTCCATAGGGGACTTCCTTTCATCTAAAAAGGTTATACTTCAATATGGCAAATATCGCATAGATGCCATCTTTCCAGGTAATCTTCTTCCCCTCATCGTAGCCCCTGCCATAATACGATATGGGGACCTCATATATTCTGCAGCCCATTTTTGCGACCTTAGCGGTGATCTCAGGTTCAAACCCAAAACCATTCGATTCTATCTTAATCCTTTTTAATACCTCTCTTTTAAAGACCTTATACCCCGTCTCCATGTCCGTTAGATTGAGGTCGGTAAGCATATTAGAAAAAAGGGTTATCAACATATTTCCCACATAATGCCAGAAGAATAACACCCTGTGGGGCCCCCCTAAAAACCTCGAACCGTATACAACATCCGCCTTACCTTCAATGATAGGTGCAAATAGGGAAGGGTAGTCTCTGGGATCATACTCAAGATCCGCATCCTGTATCACAACGATATCCCCTTTCGCCATATCAATCCCTGTCCTTATGGCCCCTCCCTTACCGATATTTTTCTCGTGGAAAAAAACAGTTACCTCTGTATACCCCCTCCCCTTCCCCCCATACATCTCAGAGAAATTTACTGAGAGAGATCTGAGCCATTCCCTTGTCCCATCTGTAGAACCATCATCTACAATTATGATCTCCTTATCGTACGGTGTTTCCACCACCTTCTCTATAACAAGGGGAAGGGTTCTTAGCTCATTATACGCAGGGATGAGGATTGTAACGAACATCGAAACATATTAAACAAAACAACGGATTTTATCAAATAATTCTTGAATAAAGCGTATTTTTTCTGTAAAAAAGTACAGGATTATGGAAGACGACAAGTACTTGGAGTTTTTAGCGCTCGAAGAGAGGCCCTTCGGTCTTACCCCTGATACCCATTTTTTTTATGAATCGGTTACCCACAGGGAGGCCATTAAACACCTCAATTTTTTTCTCTCCCAGAAGGAAGGGTTTGCCTGTATATACGGCGATGTGGGAACGGGGAAGACGGTGCTTTCAAGGATATTCATAGACTCGATCGATAGAAAGAGATACCATACGGCCTTGATTCTAAACCCCATAATGGATGAGACGGAATTCCTCCGGGAGGTATTGAACGAACTGAACGTCATCCACGATAAAAAGACGAAGAGGGAGATGTTCGATATCCTGCAGCACTTCCTGATCGACGGTTACAAAAAGGGTAAAGAGACGGTATTAATAATAGACGAGGCACAGCTTTTATCTGACGAGACGTTAGAACTGATAAGGATCCTCTCCAACCTCGAGACGCCAAAAGAAAAGATACTCCATACGATACTCTTCGGTCAGCAAGAGTTGATCGAAAAACTGAAAGAGCCGAGGATGCGCTATATCTCCCAGAGGGTAACGGTGATATACATGCTAAAAACCCTGTCCCAGAAAGAGGTGGGACAGTATATAAACCACAGGCTCACAAAGGCCGGATCCAAGGGATTCGTAAAATTTAAGAGCCCGGCCATAAATAGCATCTATGAACTATCAAAAGGATACCCCCGGGTGGTAAACATGATCTGCGATAGATGTCTCCATCTCTTATACAAAAAATCGGAGCGGGTTGTGGACAAGGGCATTGTGGATGAGGTAATGAGAGATGAAAGTCTCTCCACATTCATAGGTAAACCCGTTCATAAGGGCATGCCTGTCAAAATCCCGTATATCATAGCTATCATTCTCGTTTCTATATTCGCCCTTCTTCTCTATTTCGATATCATTTCTATAGAAAAAATTCTGGACTTTATGCTATCATTCAAAAAAATCTAAAGGCAAAGGGGGTCATTGATGAAAAAGATACTGATTGCAGACAGGGATGAAAGTTTAAAAGATGCCTTCCGCGTAGTCTTTCCAAGCGATGAATATGAGATCATCTTTACCTCAAACGGGAAGGACATAGAGAGGATATCAGAGGAACATAAACCGGAGATATATATCATAAACGCAACCCTCGATAAAAAAGACGGGACAGAAGTGTACAAAGAGATGAAGGAGAAGGGTAGCCTCCAGGGCGTCCGTTTCTTTTTTATGAGGGATGAAGGGGTCACAATAGATTTTCCCACCCAGTATGTGGAAGGCATCATTGAAAAACCTATCAATTTTTTCAAGGTCCATCAGATGATAGACAAGGAGGATACGCTATTGGACATAAAACCAACAAGAAAAATAGAAGAAAAGGTAGAAGAAGCCCCCTACAAAAAAGCTCCGTTAGAGACAGGGGTCATGGAACCGGTCCCCTCCTCTATGGAAGAGGAACTTAAAAATGTGATATCAAACGCCATAGAGGTTATACGCCAAGGTATGGTGGAGAGGATTGTGCCTATCATAAGTAAATATATAGAGGAAAATGCCCGGCAGATGTTGAGTGATACGGCAGAGAAGGTTATAAGGGAGGAAATGGAAAGGCTTCTGATCGCCTTAAGGGGAACGAGAAGATAGTCCTTTCTCAGACATACCACATCTCCATCTCAAAATTCTCAGAAGGGACCGTAATTGTAAGAAAACCTCTCTGAGGTATTCTACCAATTGTCGTCTCTTTTGTCTTTACAATCACCCATACGTCTATCCTGTCTTTTGCTTTTACCCCCAGGACATCTATGGGGACCTCCATCTCAAGGATATCGGCAAAGGATATCTGTACGGGAAAGGGGCTATCTACATTTCTGTCCTTCATGTTATATGCAATGAGATGGGTATCCCGGGCAGAGATCGTTATCTCAAATATAATATCCTCCGTTGAATTGAGAAAAAACTTGTCAAAATCGAGCCTCAAATAAAAGAAACGCTCGTTGAATCCAAAATAACACCCCTTAATAAGGGAGAATGTTTCGTGCATCGCAACGCCATGACCTTTTGCCTCAAGGAAACCCGAGCCCATCCACTCAAAATAGTTGGTAACTCTACCGTCTATAATGGGATGGATAAAATTTACAGGCTCCCTTGTCGGTCTAACCTCCCTTTCTTCGAGGAGAATAGGGATGTTCAATTTTTCAGGGGGGGTAACCCCGAGAAATCTATACACGTTAGATATATTTTCCCTGAAAAGATAGTCGAATATCTCATCGTTTTCCGAGCTATGGTCATCGCCATACCACCAGTTCCAATCGCTCCCTTCTGCAATATATAAGGATTCCCATGCCTTATCGTTTTTCTTTTCAGGGTCGTTTTTTTCAAGATATTCCCTTGTCTCTGTGAGTAAAGACCAGCTCATGTTGTCCTCGATGTGGCCTATCCATATGGAAAAATTATGATTTATCCAAGACCCGGGAAAGCAACGGGACAGGGGCCTTGCCTCCTCCCCTTCCGATATGGCCTCCGAGATCGTCCTGCACGATATGGACTTCTCTTTTGATAGCCCATCGTATAGATACCTGAAGAAGTCTATCCCGTCATTCCTATAGTATTCCCATGCATTCTCCCCATCCATAATAATAAAAACCGTAGGTCTCTTCAAAGAATTTTTTACCCTCTCCCCTATCTTTTTGATCCTCCTTATGAGATCCGATGCCGCATCCTTTGGATCAAATCTCGAATAATGGAATGAGATAAGGTCTGAAAGGCCTTTATCCCTGAAAACGATATGGATCCTTCTACCTTCTCTTTCAAAGTAATAGGGTCTATATAACACATCGGGATTCGAGATGAACCCCTCTCCATCCCTTCTCAACTCGATATTAAGGCTGTTAAAAAGGATCTCCTCATCTGATGCGACCCACCCCACGTTATGCTCCATATAAAGCTCTAACGCCTCATCGCTCACCGAACCTTCAGGGGGCCACATCCCCTTCGGATACGTATTAAACATCTGGTAGAAAAGTTCTTTTGCCCTCCCTATCTGGCTGCTTGCATCTTCTCTACTCATAAAAGGTTTATCGGGTAACCTACAGTCAGGGTTTGAGACCTTTGCGATGGTATTGTCAATGAGAAGGGGTATGATGGGATGGTAAAAGGGTGAGGTGGATAGCTCTATTATACCTTTTTCAGACAACTCTCTGTATAAAGGTATGATCCCTCTTATGATCTCGTTTATTATACGGATGAGAACCGATTTGTCCTCTTCGGTAAAGTATCTCCCCTTTGCCTTCAGTCTCCTTATCTCTTCATAACGATCCGAAAACATTGGGTCAATCCACGACAAGAAGAAAAAAACCTGGATATCCCTTAAGTCGTCATCAGAAAAGTAGGGTATTTTGTCACCGATCTGTTCTTTCGAGTAGTAGAAACCCCTTCTTTTTAAGAGCTCGAAATATCTCGGGTACGGCCTTATCATGTTGTCCCAGTTTGCATTAAAAAAATTCTTAAGAAGGAATATCTTATCCTCTTCTGTCAGTTCCCTTGAAGGCTTTCGGAAAAGCTCAAGGTATCTGTCCTTTACACCCACATCCTCATAGTCTACAAGCTGGATGAGAAGGGATGGAACGAGATTAAAGGTCTGTCTTATCCCTTCAAATTCCTTAAGAAGATAAGGCATATCATAGTAATCCTTTGTTCCGTGTAAAAGTACCCAGGGGAGGATATACTCTCCTGTGTACAGATTTTTATAAAAGGGCTGGTGCATATGCCACAGAAAAGAGAGATAGATGGTTTCCATTAAGCGTCTTTCCAGTTAAAGGGTCTATATTTGTTCAATAATATTCTCTTATCTCAATGTGCTTAAAACTAACATCTAAGCCAATCTCCATTATGCCTACGGTACCAGGGGGAGTATGGGGCTTTCCAAAAGAACCGGGATTAAACATCAATGTATTTCCTTTCTTGCTATAAAAAGGCATGTGGGAATGGCCAAAAATTATAATATCCACATCCTCAAACTCTCTATAGATAAGGGCATCGAGGCCAAAAGGGGGTCCTGACCCGTGCATTATCCCTATCCTTCTCCCCTCTATCACCTCTACCCGTTTTATTGGAAGGATGGGGTGAAACTCAGGGCCATCCATATTCCCTCTCACAGCCTTCAAATCCCATTGAGACAGATATTCAAAAACCTTTATACCTGTTATGTCCCCTGCGTGGATTAAAATATTTATATCGCCGAAGAGGGTTTCTATCGCCCTTTTAAATCCATCGGTCACTTCAATAAGATGCGTGTCGGAGATTATCCCTACTTTCACCATAATGGTGATAACTTTATATAAAAACATTTTTACTGTCAACACCCTTTTTCAAAATATATTTTGGATTTTCATATGTTAGAATTTATTGACAATATCAAGGCATAGGTATTAAATAGATTAAATCGTATACCGTAAATATTGTTTATTTATCGTAAGAAGGCGGATATTTTTATGGATGAAAGCCCGCTAAAAACACTTGAAATAGCATGGATTAAGGACCAGAAGCCCGATATAGTGGTTCTTGATTATAAATTTTTCCCATCCCCCAGGGATTGCTGTGCCCAAACGGCATTACCCTTCTGGGGCAAGTTGATCGGTACGATTAAAAACAATAGATACGATGAGGTGATGTTAAAAGTCGTGGTCTACCTCCTCGATGATGATGGGAACGTCTTGGACAGGGAAACGGACATATTTATCGTTGAGGGGTTGGGAGAGGGAAAATTCGAGGTAAATTTTAAGAAATGCGATAAAACAATCAAAAAATACTCGATAGAATTACATGAGGTGGACGAGGAGTCCTTTACTCAGAGTTTTCTGTAAATATAGAGCCTCCCTTTCCTTCTTCCCTCGGGGTGTTCATATCTTTTATCCTCTTCAAGGATATACCCTTCAAATTGAATGGGGTCCTGGCCCTCCCCTTTTAAAATGTACGCCCTGCCCCCTTTTTTTATGTGGGGCCCACCCACAGTGAGAATTGTATCGATTGCGCCAAAACCTTTAACAAGAAGGGCATCTATATGGAGGGATTCAATAGACTCAGCCCTTTGATGAAAGGTGGTAAAATTGAAAAGAAAAAGGGACCTTTTTATATACCTCTGGAACTGGATCTTCTTTTGGCTTTTATCGACGGAAAATACGGAAATATGGGGATAGAGTATACCCATCGGTATCCCGAGTATGCCTGCCCCTGAACCCAAATCCATAACTGAACGAACATCCCCAAGCATCGGGGCAATAAAAAAGGCATCGTAGATGAGATGGGTCACTATCCCTTCTATATCTTTTATACCTGTTAGGTTTACCTTTTTATTCCATCTATGAAGCTCGTTCACATAAAAGACCAGCTTTTTTAAAACCTCTTTGTCTTTCCCCATCCCGTAGAAGTCAAGTCCCTGCCCTATGGTGTTTTCAATATCCATCGAAATTAAGAATAGCATAATTTTTTGCCTTCTGTTATACTTAACACCATGATATCAACGGTTAAGAAATTGTTCATTTTTCTACTCATTTCTTCTATTTTTGCATGCTCCCCGAAGGCTGTAAAAAAATCGGACAACCCTGGGGATCTATACGTAGAAGGCATAAATTTCATGAAGGCAAAGAAATACGACAAGGCCATCGAAAACTTTTCAAGGATCAGGGAAAACTTCCCCTTTGACCCCATATCTTTCATAGCAACGGTAAAATTAGGGGATGTCTATTTTGAAAGGAAAGAGTATGTCCTTGCCTCGGGGGTGTACGAAGACTTTCTCAATGCCCATCCCGATGACGAAAATGTACCCTATGTTCTGAAAAGACTCGGCGATTGTTACGAAAAACTCTCCCTCCCCTTTGATAGGGATCAGGCCTATACATTAAAAGCGTTAGACCGGTATACATTTCTTAAAAACCGTTTTCCTTCAAGCAGTTATACAAAGGAAGGGGAGAAGAGGATAGAGGTTCTCGAACAGAAACTCGCGGACAGGGAGTTGAGTATCGGGGAATTCTATTTCAACACATATCGATATAACGCAGCGATAATAAGACTTGAGTATTTTTTGAAAAAATATCCAAAAGCCCAAGGGCAAGACAAAGCCTTATATTACCTCAGTCTATCGTATCAAGAGATGGGGGATTTACAGAAGAGTGATTTCTATTTTGAGAGATTAAGAAGCGAATACCCGAAGAGTCCCCTCTTAAGAGGAGGGGTAAGAGAGAGAAAAACCCTCCGACTTGCAACGGCAGATACCCCTTTATACGCTCAGGAAACGATTAAAAAAAGGGACATCCCTTTGAACCCCCAGGTTGCGGCCCCGACTAAAAAGGGGGAAAAAGAGGATAAATTAACGTTTTTCGACGAATCCAAGCCCATCGATATCGTCTCAGATACCATGGAAGGTTTTGACAAGGAAAAATACGTGGTATTCAAAGGGAATGTCGTAGCGAGACAGGAGGACCTTTTCATATTTTCCGATACGATAGAGGCTCAGATGAACGAAAACACAAATGAGATAGAGAAGGCCCACGCAAAGGGGAATGTAAAGATCATAAAAAACGAAAGAACGGCCACCTGTAATGAGGCGATCTTCGATAACGGAAAGGGGGAGATTATCCTTAAAGGAAATGTGGTTGTTTATACGGACAGGGATAGACTCACCGGAGAGGTGGTGAGATATCTTGTAAAAGAGGATCGCGTGATTGTGGAGGGGGAGAAACCGAAAAGGGCGAGGATCACGATTACGCCAAAGTAGTCATCACCGTTTAATTCTTTAATCCCTTAACAATCTTAGCGCAAAAATTCTATAAAAAAGGGATTCTCTGTTCCTTAATAAACACAAGGGCCTGGCAGAGTGCTATCGGCTGATCCCCTTCCCTTACCCATATCGTATATGAGGCGGTTCTTTTTGTCCTGTTTACCTCTTTCGATTCCGCCGTCAGTAAAGACCCTTTCTTAGGAGGCCTCATATAGGTCACATTCATGTTCAGGGCAACGGCTATATTCTCATGGCTATTGGAAGATATCTCAAAGGCCTCATCGATAAGGGAAAATATGGCACCCCCATGGGCACTGCCGTATATATTATCCAGCCTCTCTGTATACTCCATCTCGCAGAGGGCGTATCCCTCATCGACATCCTTCAATCTTATACCGAGTAAGCGTGCGAGGGGTTCCTCCTCAACCCTCTTAAAAAAAATCGCCTTCTTCTCTTCATCCATATCAAAGGACGACTTTTTTTATCATATTTTCAACGGCAGGTTTCGGTTGGGCCCCCACAACCCTTTCCACCACCTCTCCCTTATTGAAAAGAATAAGGGTGGGGATACTCCGTATACCATATTTTACAGGTGTTAAGGGGTTCTCATCTATGTTCATCTTCATGACCTTTACCTTACCCTCGTAATCGGCGGCTAAAGAATCTATCACAGGCCCCATCATCTGACATGGTCCGCACCAGGTAGCCCAGAAATCAACGAGTACCGGTATCTCCGATTCGAGGACCTCTTTTGAAAACTGACCGTCCGTTACTGCCATTGCCTTACCCATCTCGAACCTCCTTAGATTTTATGGATTTAAATGATAATAATCGTACACGTCTTTGTCAACATTATCCTTATCAATCTTTAAACATCCTCAACCTCAAAGAATTGGTAACAACAGAAATAGAGCTTACCATCATCGCTATAGCACCGTATACGGGTTCAAACCTTATCCCGAAAAAGGGGTATAAAAGGCCAAAGGCAACGGGAATACCGAGAATATTATAGATGAATGCCCAGAAAAGGTTCTCTTTTATCACCAGCATGGTTCTTTTCGAAAGCCTAATCAGGGTGATAAGGCGGGATAGCTGCCCCTTCATGAGGACCACATCGGCAGACTCGATCGCAATATCGGTACCCTTTCCCATCGCCACTCCTACATGGGCCGTTGCAAGAGAGGGAGCATCGTTTATACCATCCCCCACCATTATGGTGACCCCTTTTTTCTTGTACTCCTCCACTATACTTGCCTTTTTTTCGGGGAGTACACGGTAGTAGAAGGTTTCGATACCTACCCTCTCCGCTATGTTTTTTGCCCCTTCCATGCTATCCCCTGTGAGCATAACGGGTTCTATATTAGACCCCTTTAATTCATGGACAACATCTCTTGACTCTTCCCTGATTTCATCGCTGAATGCGAGGATACCGATGATACCATCTTCCCCCCAGATTAAAACTGGAGACTTTCCTTCCCTCTCCTTTTCCTTATATATGGATAAAAGGTGTTCCGGAATCGTTTTTCCCGTTTCTTCATAGAAGGCCCTGTTTCCTATAAAATACCGTTTACCGTCTATTATGCCCTTTATACCCTTGCCAGGAATAGCCATAAATTCGATTACCTGTAAATTTTCAATGCCTTTCTCCTCCGCCTTTTTTCTCAGTGCCTCTGAAAATGGGTGCTCCGATTGTTTTTCAAGGTTATACGCTATCCTAAGCACCTCCCCATCCGTTTTACCATAAACGGGGATCAACTCAGAGAGGATGATCCTACCTTCCGTCAATGTTCCTGTTTTATCAAAGAGAACATATCTAACCTTGCTTGAAAGCTCAAGGGCCTCTGCACTCTTTATCAGAACACCCTTTTTAGCCCCAACCCCGGATGCAACCATAATCGCAGTAGGTGTCGCAAGACCTAATGCACAGGGACAAGCTATTATCAAGACGCTCACAAAAGAGAGCATGCCGTTTGTGATCTTTGGTTCAGGACCGAAGATAAACCATACAAAGAATGCGGCTATGGCAATCAAGATCACAATCGGCACAAAGATACCGGAGACCTTATCGGCAAGTCTCTGGACAGGGGCCTTTGTAAACTGTGCCTCCTCAACAAGACGTATTACCTTAGCAAGGGTTGTATCCTTGCCTATCCTTGTAACCCTTACCGTTATCGCCCCTTTTCCGTTGATCGTACCCCCTATCACCTCATCATCCCTCTTTTTGTGTACAGGAATGCTTTCCCCTGTGATCATGGACTCATTCACATACGTATCGCCCTCCACCACCACACCGTCAACTGGTATCCTTTCTCCAGGCCTTATCACCACATAGTCCCCTACTTCAATCGTATCCGTCGGGACCTTAAACTCCCTTCCGTCCTTTATTAAAACGCATTCTTTCGGGGAGAGTTCATATAACATCTTGATTGCGGTGTATGTCTTCGTCTTTGCCTTTGATTCGAGGAGTCTCCCGAATATTATAAGGGTGATTATCATGGCGCTTGAATCAAAATATGTATGGGGCTCCATCCGGGCACCGATGATTATATGGGGAAAGAATGTGACAAAAGCACTGTATAAAAAGGCTGCCCATGTACCAACAGAAATGAGGGTATTCATATCTGCGGTAAAATGCATCAAATTCTTAAGGGCAGGCCTATGGAATCTCATACCAAAATAGACCTGGACAGGCAAGGAGAGAAGGAGGAGGACAAAATTGTTATATGGAAGGGTAATTCCCATAGAGAATACCATGATCAGCAAACTGAAAAGGGCTGACCAGATAAAATCCTTTCTGAGTTCATCCTCTTCCTTCTTTGCCCTTATGGTAACGTCTTTTTCAAGGTCAACATCATAGCCCAGCTCCCTTATGATACCTATCACCTCTTTTAACTCTATTTCCCTTTTCGGAATTATCACGGCCTTTTTCAGAGGAAAGTTTACCTGGGCCTCCTTTATGTCCCCCAACTTGTTCAGTTCTTTCTCTATCCTTGCCGCACAGGCAGCACAACTCATACCTATAATGGGAAGTTCTATCTTATCAGCCATTTATCTCCCTAAATCAAAAAAATTTAAAATTAAGTAGTCTCTATAAAATTTAAGGATCAACCTCCATCCAACGTATGGTGCTCAGTCTTAATAAACCAGGAAGAAGGATCCACGAGATACTCCTCTGCATCCTTCAACGAAAGATAATGTTCGGTCTCAATCGATACGAGGAGTTCAAAAAATCTCTTTTCTTTTTCATCGTCTACAGCATCCCTTAATTCTTTGTAAAGGCTTATCCCCTTTTCTTCGAAATCTATGGCAATTTTTATCGCATCGAGCGCCCCTTCATCTGTTTTGTCCCCCACATTGATAGAATTAATCGTTTGAAGGAGCACATCTTTTACATTTGTCTTTTTCACCTCAAGGGGTAATGTCTCGGGCCATTTACCCTCTTTCTTCCACTGTTCATGTAGTCTTTTCAGTCGTTCGTAATGTTCCAGTTCATCCTCTGCTATTCTAAAAAACAATGCCTTCCCTACAGGGTTATTCGTTTTCTCCCCGTGCTTGATGTAAAACTCCCTCTCCCTCATCTCATTATTCAGGGCTGTCTCAAGGGCATCGATCCTTTTTTTCTCATCCATAATACACCTCCGATTATTTTTTGTAACAAACTCGATTACTAAATATATGAATTATAACCGATTCAATCAAGTATGTAGATACCTCCTGGGTTGAGTTTTTTGATTTTAAAAACCTTAAGAAATTAAAAACTCCCTCGATAAAATAATTATACGGATTTATTTTATTGGAATGAACAGCAAACTAAAATGAAAAAAGAAGAAAACGAGATAATTTTTATCCATCCCAACGGTTATGTCCTTGCGAGATACCCTATGGAAGGCTACGAACCAGGGGATATAAAAGAGATAAGGGATTTTCTTGCAAAAAGCATAAAATGTAATACCGAAGATATAAAAGTAAAGATCACGGGGATGGTCGGGCACCGCCCAAAGAAAGGCTCATCCCTAAATATTAAACTCCTTGACAGCAAGGCGATAAGGGATTTTTTCGAATAACCCCTGAAGGTTTTAATGGACATTATTTCCTTTTTTTCCTTTCTATCGTGGTATAAAATAGAAAAAAACAAAAAGAGGTCTTCTATGGAAAGGGAGAAAAAGCATTATTATCCCTCTGCCCTTCAGGTAAATCTCGAGAGAACCGCTGCAAGGGTTGAGATACCTGAAAAATATATGCCCCTTAGAAGGATAGGGGAAAACCACTATGGTGTATCTAAAAGGATTGAGGATGTCCTAACGGAGTTCCATCATCCATATGTAAACTGGGATGAACTCTTAAAGATGTTAAAGGGCCTCTCTATTGGGGATTTCTACATTCTAAACAAACATAATTCAGGCCTAGAAGGGATAAGGCTTCTCTCCGAAATATACGTTGATGTAGTAAGATATGCTCCAAAACTTGAAACAAAAGAAACCGCCCTCCGCTACCTTTTCGAATTTTTAAACACAACACTATCATCAGGGGGTATCTTCAGAGAGAGAAACCTCTCCCTTATACCCTCTGTAATTGGCTCCCTTGATAAGCTCTGCGAAGAAGAAGGGCACATCTTAAAGAAATCCTCGGGAAACATAAAATCTTTGATAAAGCTCCTTATGGACTATAAATATGTTAATGTTATCGCAACCATATTTGGCTTTGCGAATAAGGTGTTTAAAGAGACATACCGGTTCTGGCTAAACAATCCCGATCCTGAGAAATGGCCTCTGGATGAGGATGGTTTTACTGAGAAAGAGGCAGAGGCATACCATAAAATTATAGAACCTTTGAGCAAAAGGTATATCAAAACCCTCCTTGACAAAATCGAAGATCAAGAAACCCTCAAAAGTTTAGGATTAAAAGAAATCTATGGGTTATATATATCCCTTCCTGACTATTCCCAGATTGTGGATGGTTACTTTATTGCAGCCGATATGGTGGAAAGGACGGAGATATTCAAAGGAAAGGACCACATATTAAAACTCGATTTCCTTTTTCATATGATCCAGCATCCCGGTCTATCGGACGTCTATGGGGATATACTGAGGGAAATAAACAGAACCCTTGGGAAGGCCCTTGCCCAGAAAGATTTAAAAGATATGGATGATTTTATTAGAAAGATCTTCGGGTCATTGAAAAAAGGGGGTCTTAAAGAGACCCATGCAGGGGCCACCATAGACTGTATCAGAACGATAGCAAAAGAGGTGTTTGAAAAGAATAACCACCCCCTTGTGGACGTCCTTATCGAAGAATTGATCTCCTTTGGTTTCCAGCAACCTGAACTTAAAGGCTCAACCACGGAATGGCAGATCAAGGCAAACCCTCACCACGTAAAAAACATAAGGGCATGGCTCGAGATAATAAGCATGAAGCCCCGATGGACGAAGAGGCTCCTATCTGCATTAATCATCAACCTTTACACAGGGGGTGTCTTTGTAAAAGATACGGACCTCCTCCAGAGGGACATCTCTGCCCTGTTAAACTCAGATATAGGGCCTGCCTATAATTTGATGAAACAACTACTGAGGATACTCCCCGTATACTTCACCGAAATAGGTGCGGAAGGGGAGCTAAGGGAGACCTCGACAGAATTGGACGAGCTTTCCAACAGAAACGACAGATTGATCCATTTCTTGAGGAAGCAATCCCATGTAGAGAGCAACAGCACCCTCGTCTATTTTCTTGAGAATATCTTACGGTATTACTATTCGGGATCAAAAGAATACATAAAGGATTATCTTCCCGAAGAGGTATACGATGAGATTACTGGAAATGGAGAATATTACGATGGGATGCACGTTGTAATAAAAGAGATCTTCGATAAAGGAGGGTTGATCCCCCAGAATCTTCTCGACTGGGAGAAAAAAAGGATCGAAAGGGAGATCTCGGCGATTGAAGGGGTAAAGGACAGAGATAGAAAAAGGGCCTATCTTCTTATAAGGCTCTACCAACTCCTCTTTAAAAAATATAACCCTAAACACACAGAACTGTTACTGGATATGGAAGCCTCGGGCCTTTTTAACCTCCGGAAGATAAAGTCTTTAAGGGGCTATTTAAAAAAGGGGGACCATTACAGGGCCCTTGTGCTCGTTCTCTCCTTTATTGAGAGGTTAAAAGAAAAGATACTCTCCCCGGAGAAAACCCTGCCGTACGAAAATATATATTATAAAAGGCATATTGCAACAGGAATCCCTTCTATGTACGGCACATACCGGGAAGAGAAGTTCGAGGCGCTGGGCTTCTCTTTGCGTCTTGAAAGCCTTGCGAATCTCCTCTTTGAAAGACTGATGGCATCATTGAATCTAAAATTCATAACAAAAAGCACCCTTCTCAAGATACACGAGTATCTCTGGCTTTATGTAAAAGCCCTTGATTTAGAAGGCATCTCAACGGAAGGCCTCGTTACGAAGATGAACTATGTGACAAGCGCCCTCCAGGTTCGGCAATTCTCTATAGATCAGTACATCGACATATTCAAGTTCATATCCAAAGGTATTCAAGATATCATCCATGACTATTATATAGATGCCCACAGCTCTAACCTTCCCATCATCATAAGACAGATAGTTGACAAAAAAGGTGTATCCACAAATGCGTCTGAAAAATCGATGGAAGAACTCATATACCAGCACTCGGAAGCGTTCTACCGTTCCATCATATCCTCTGCCTTTGGCCTTCAGATCCTCGACAATCTTAATAACAGCATCATCAAAAATCTAAGTGCGGAGCTCGAAAAATTCAAAGATAACAAGCACATCTTGAATCTTGTTATGGCGTATATACCAGAGCTTGCCATATCGCCTATTTACAAGGAGAACCATGATACGGACAACCCTATTCTTGTGGGGAATAAAGGATATTTTCTTAAAAAACTCGCCTCCATGTCGTTTCCCGTTCCCCCTGGTTTTATTATCACAACCGAGGTCTTCAGGGGGTTGGATGCTGTGGTGGGCTATAAATACATATTCAAGGATTTAAGTAGCAGAATCTCGAGAGAGATACAGGAACTCGAAAAATTGACAGGGTGCAGATACGGTGACACGAGAAACCCCTTGCTCTTATCTGTGAGAAGCGGTGCCACCATCTCCCTTCCAGGTATGATGCGTTCTTTTCTGAATGTTGGGATAAATGACGAGATAGCCCAGGGTTTAAGTAAAAAGAAGCATTTCGGATGGGCTGCATGGGATTCTTACAGGAGGTTTTTACAGGCTTGGGCCATGTTTCACGGCGTGGATCGTAACACCTTTGACACCATAATGGAAAGATTTAAAGAGAGATATAACGTATCCCGGAAGATAGAGTTTGAGCCTGATGTAATGAGGGAGATAACGGTTGCGTATAGAAAGGTAATCGAAGAGAGGGGGATAGAACTACCGTTAAACCCTTATAAGCAACTCGAGCAGGCTATACTTAAGGTTTTTGCATCCTGGTTTTCGGAACAGGCAAGGACCTATAGAAGACAGATGCAGATCTCCGACGAGTGGGGCACCGCAGTTATCGTCCAGAAAATGGTGTTCGGCAATTTAAATAATTATTCTGGATCTGGAGTGATCTTTACCCGTAATCCAAAGGGTCATACCCCATCGGTGAATCTATACGGAGACTTCATCTTCGGCGTCCAGGGAGACGATATCGTCTCAGGCCTTGTAGAAACATATCCTATAACAGAAGTTCAGAGAAAAGAGCAGTGGAGGACCTCGAGCATATCCCTCGAGAAGACGTTCCCTGAGATATACCAAGAACTTTTAAGACTATCGGAGATACTCATATATGAGAAGGGTTTTAACCACCAGGAGATAGAGTTCACCTTTGAAAATCCTACCAGACAGGGCCTGTACATACTCCAGGTAAGGGATATGATCCAGCGGGAAAATAGGGTTTTGAGAAAATTTAAAGTTACGGAAGCACTGAATGATTCCTTTTTGGGTATGGGTATAGGCGTAGGAGGAGGGGCCATAAGCGGTAGGGTGGTCTTTTCTGAGGAAGACATCTCGAGGTTTAAGGAAAGGGATAGAGAATCACCCCTTATTCTCCTAAGACCCGATACGGTCCCCGATGATGTTGGGGTCCTCCTTAAGGTGGATGGCCTTCTCACATCGAAGGGAGGGAGCACATCCCATGCTGCCGTAACCATCCCTCAGCTCGACAAAGTGGGGGTTGTCGGCTTCGGTAAACTTAAAGTCTATGAAGCGAAAGGTTACGCGATGGTCGATGGGAAGATGATAAAAACAGGGGATTTTCTCTCCATAGACGGTTCATCAGGGGCGGTCTATCTGGGGAAATGGGAATACGAATCAGAGGAAGGCCCTGTTTCTTGATGGTTTATTTTTGTCAACATTCTTCTCGCTATCACAGGCCCATCACTATATAAAACGGTCTTAACTTTAAATTTTCTCTCTGATATGTCATTATTATCTCTGTTTATGAAAAAGGTTATACACAGGACAACATATGTAGTCCCCAAGATGGATTGCCCGACAGAGGAGCAATTAATAAGGATGAAATTACAGGATGTACAGGATGTAATATCCATCACCATCGATATCCCCGCCAGAAAAGTCACTATATTCCATCTTGGAGTTCATGATGAGATTACAGGACTTCTCAACACTCTAAATCTCGGTGCTTATCTTTTTGCCTCAGAAATAACAGACGATAAAACAGTACCTGAAGTTATCCAGCGTCAAAGAAAGGTCCTGATACAGGTTCTTCTAATCAATCTATTCTTTTTTTTCCTTGAGGTTGTAACAGGCATTATGGCAGGTTCGATGGGGCTTGTAGCAGACAGTCTCGATATGCTTGCTGACAGCATTGTTTATGGTCTATCCCTCTTTGCTGTAGGTGCCCATGTATCCAGAAAAAAGACCGTAGCAGGTATTGCCGGGTATTTCCAGGGGCTTCTCGCAATTACAGGGTTTGTAGAGGTTATAAGACGATTTGTCGGTTATGGTGAGAATCCTGATTTTAAGATGATGGTCATCATATCTTTCTTTGCATTACTCGGCAATATCTTATGCCTGTACCTCCTCCAGAGGTCAAAAAGCAGTGATGCCCATATGCAGGCAAGCATGATATTCACATCCAATGACGTGATAGTAAATGCAGGAGTGATAGTTGCAGGCTTTGTTGTTTATATTACATCATCTAGAATACCGGATCTTATAATTGGGGCCATAGTGTTCGCCATCGTTGCCATGGGGGCATATCGGATTATAAGGTTATCACGATAGTGGTTTAGAGTGTAAAAGGGCAAATCACGACCAATTTTTCATCAAATTTAGTTCACCTTTTTTATTTTCATTTCTATGTATATATTCATTCAAATCCACAGCCTCCTTCTTCTCCCATGTCAGCACTCTTTCAAGTGAAGCGGGCTTTAATTTAAATACCCATCCCCAGATTCAAAACAACAATGCGCATGGAATCCCTTCCGAATCGGAATATCTCTTTATCTCATCGCCTTTATACAAAAAATGCATCCTCCTTTGCCCATTAGACCCTGTACTTTCTATACACCCAGTCGGCATATCATTAATTCACTTTATCTACAAGCACAGAGGAACAAAGTCTTTTGTCGTCTCCATAATGGTATTAAGCGCCTATCAAAATGGGGCAGCCTGTATATGTTTATGGTGAACTCGTAGATTTTTGAGGGTGAGAGGAGACTTTTTTACGTTTTCTCCTTTATCGTCTGATTTTTTTGACATTTGGAAAAATAGCGACAGGATCTTGTTTACAGTTTTGCAAAATTCATTTGATTAAATATAATTTTTTTTAAGAACCTATTCGATACCTGCAGTGAGGTGTGATTTAAGTCCGGCCTTTTTCTTTTTCTTCTCAATATACATTAAATCATCCGCTTTTGATATGAGCTCTTCAAGGGAATGACAACTCTGGGGATCGTATTCGGCAATACCTATGCTGAAAGAGAGTTTATACGGTTTTTTTTCCCTTTCATTATACTGGTCCACAAGATGGTTCAAACGATTTACTATTGGCTGTGATTTTGTAAGACCTGTGGATAACATGAGTATTGCAAATTCATCACCACCGAGTCTCCCTATAATATCCGATTCCCTGAATGCCTCTTTCAGTGTCTTTACGAAGGCTACTATTAAATTATCACCCTCTTTGTGTCCCATATTATCATTTATCCATTTCAAATCATCCAGATCTGCATAAAAGAGCAGTATGTTCTTTTCAAGACGTTTTGCCATCTTGAACTGCTGTTCAGAAACCATAAAAAAACCTCTTCTATTGTAAACACCTGTTAATTCATCTGTTATGGATAAAGACCTGAGTTTTTCTTCCATCTCTTTTTTTTCAGTGATATCGAGAAGTGTACCCAGTATCGCAGGTCTCCCATTATAAATAATTTTTGAACTGAATAATTCTCCGTATCTAATGGATCCATCTTTTCTGCGTATCATTATTTCAAGGCGCATGCCTGTTTTGTTCTCTAACGCATCCTTTATCACCTGTTCTATCGGTTTTCCGTCTATATCCATGGTGAGATCTCGAGGGGTGAGCTTATCTATTATCTCTTCCTGTTTACAACCATGTATATCTGCAAATACCTGATTGACATATTTGAAAATACCTTTCTGGACAAGATAAACACCTACTGGAGATTTTTCTGTAATTATTCTAAATCTCTGCTCCGACTCCTTAAGCATCAATTCAATCTGTTTGGTGTCGGAAATATCAAGGAAACTTGCCAGGGCTGCATTTTTCCCCATGTACTGTATGGGTGTGATGTTTTGAATAATCCATTTTATTTCACCGGATTTTGTTATTATTCTGAATTCATACGGATGCTTTCTTTCGCCCTTAATCATACTGCAAGTCTCTCTAACCGCTTTTTCTATATCCTCAAAATAGACCATGTTTATAGGTTCTCTATCGATAACCTCTTCATCATTAAATCCGGTGATATTTTTAAAATAATTATTAACAAATTTTATCTTTTCCTTTTGCATTATATAGACACCTACTGGAGAGTTGTTTGCAAGGGTTCTAAACAGTTCCTCTGCTCTACGCCTCTCTGTAACATCTATCAGCATTGTGATTGTCTCTCCACTTTCAGTTGCCGTTGCCCTGAACTCAATTTCCTTTACCTCATTATTTTTGCATTGTATCTCATATACCTTTTCAATAGCCTTTTTTTTGATATTAATATTTTCTTTCCAGGTATTGATAGCGTCATCCCTTAACTCTTTATCGGGAAATGCCTTTTTGAACCAGTCCATTCCCGTGGGCACTTCTTCAAGGGTATATCCTGTGATGTTAACAAATTCAGGGTTAACATATAGAAATTTACCAGTTTTATCGATTAATATTACACCATAGGGTGCATTCTGAAGTATCGAGGAATATATTTTCCTTTCTTTATCGAGCATTTCTTCGATCTTTTTCTTTTCATCTATATTTTCAAGTGTACCTTCAAAATACAATATTTCATTTCTGTCATTTCTGACAACATGGGCGTTCATGGAAGTCCAGAATATAGTCCCATCCTTTCTTTTGCTCTTTAATTCGTATCCTTTTATAAAACCTTTTTCTAGGAGAAAATCTTTAATCTTTAGAAATTCATCGGATGCTGCAAAGATTTGCGTTTTTAAATCATTGATGCTTATCAACATTTCGTCAGGCGATTTGTAACCATGCATTAAAGCAAACGATGGGTTAATGCTTAAAATCTTTCCCTCCTGGTTAATCTGAAAAATACCTTCGATTGTATTGTTAAAAATACTTTTATATTTTTGTTCACTCTCTGTTAACGCTTTAGCCATTTCCTTTCTTACGATTGCGTTTGCAAATAACTCTCCCACAATTCTTAAAAGTGAGATGATACTCTCAGGCCAGGTTTTTTTCTCATTTATCTTTTCAAACCCGAGAAAACCAATTAATGTATGGCTTGAAATTATTGGCACCACGATTAATGACTTTATGTCTGACATTAAAAAGGTTTTTACCTCTTGTACTAAACTGGTAGACAAAACATCTATATCAGGAATATGAACTATGTCTAAATTTTTAATCTTATTTATAAACCAGGGTATGTTTTCTGGCTTTATATTCTGCAACGCCTTTTTACGAGACTCTATGCCATCTGTACACCATTCGTGCGTGTTTGATAGGGTTTTGCCATCCTCAGAAAATATAAATACATAGCTCCTGTCAGCCTTTGCATACAGTCCTATTATCTTTAATACATCGTATACACCGTCATCGATATCTTCAGGGGATAATACGATGAAGTTTGTTGATAGGGCTAGTATGAGTTTTAAAAGCTCTTCATAATTGTTCTGGTCACTGGAATGAGAAAGTTTATCTATATGCTGGTCTTTTTTATGTAAATCTTTTGATAAATGCAGTTTTAAAGAATCATTTTTTTCTATCAACTGCTCTTCCATTTTTTTAACTTATTTCTATCTCCACCAAAAAATTTTAATCCTTAGTAACTTAAGGATAACATTATCTGTTTTTCATGTAAATAGAATAAACTACCCCGTTGCCGTCATCGGGGTATCGGTATGAGATTATAACTTACATAAACATATTACGTCCCAGAAGGCGGGGAATTAAACACTTAGGGGTTGAAATTTCACAAATCATCTGTTGAGTTATAACACCTGATGGCAGGAGATTCATAATGGTGAGATTGAAATTGCCTGGGACGAGAATCGAACTCGTACAGTGGAAACCACCGAGGGATTTTAAGTCCCTTGCGTCTACCTATTCCGCCACCCAGGCAGTATGGATGTTAAATTATGCCAGTTCTAATGGCGCTTTTCAAGTGGTTTATCAAAGGGATCTTTATATAAGATACGGTTTTTACCACATTTTTCATAACTAATAGATTTTTCTTAATAATTCTGTTGACAGTAAAAACGGTTTTGTGTTAATTAACGAACACTATGATGAGAGGAAAAAAAGTTTACAGCATGGTTTGGTGGTGGCAATAGGAATGGTGTGAGACCGTATTACCGGACCACGGACGGGCTCACACCCTCCGTGGTCTTTGTTTTAAAGGCCATGGGTAAGGCTCATGGCCTTTTTTATTTTATTAAGGAGGTGTCTATGAAAAAGATACTTTTAAGTGAGAAGGACATGCCCAGGGCCTGGTACAATATCCAGGCGGATCTTCCAAATCCCCTTCCTCCCCCTTTGAATCCTGCCACAGGAGAGCCTATTACCCCGGATATGCTCGCCTCTATCTTCCCCATGAATCTCATCGAACAGGAGGTGAGCCCGGAGAGATGGGTAGAAATCCCCGAAGAGGTGATGGAAAAACTTTTGATGTGGCGACCAACACCCCTATACAGGGCTTACAACCTCGAGAGGTTTCTCAACACTCCGGCAAGGATATACTTTAAAAACGAGGGGACAAGCCCCCCTGGAAGCCACAAGCCCAACACCGCCATACCCCAGGCATACTACAACAGGGAATTTGGCACCAAAAGGCTTACAACAGAGACAGGGGCTGGACAATGGGGAAGCGCCCTCTCCTTTGCCTGCAACCAGTTTGGCCTTGAGTTGAAAATATATATGGTCAGGGTCAGTTACAACCAGAAACCATACAGGAAGATCATGATGGAAGTATGGGGTGGTAAGTGTGTCCCGAGTCCGAGCGGAGATACGAATGCCGGCAGGAAATACTATGAACAAAACCCTGAACATCCAGGAAGCCTCGGAATCGCCATCAGCGAGGCGATAGAAGATGCGGTGACTTCAAAAGACACGAAATACTCTTTAGGGAGTGTTCTAAATCATGTCCTCATGCACCAGACCATAATAGGCCTTGAGGCCCAGAAACAGCTCGAGACGATAGGGGAATACCCCGACATAGTCATAGGATGTGCCGGAGGGGGGAGCAATTTTGCAGGTATCTCCTTTCCTTTTGTAAGGGATAAGATCCATGGCAGAGAGGTAAGGATTGTGGCCTGTGAACCGGCCTCATGCCCCACCATGACAAAGGGTCCTTATGTATACGACTTCGGGGACACTGCTGAGACAACCCCTCTACTCCCCATGCACTCAATCGGCCATGCCTTTGTCCCTGCCCCTATCCACGCAGGGGGTTTGAGGTACCACGGAATGGCACCCCTTGTAAGCAGGGTCCTTGTAGATGGTCTCATAGAGGCAAGGGCATATAACCAGCTTGAGACTTTTGAGGCAGGCTTAATATTTGCGAGAACTGAAGGTTTTATCCCTGCCCCGGAGACAGACCATGCCATTGCCTGTGTAATCGAGGAGGCAAAGAGGGCAAAGGAAGAGGGCAAGGAGAGGGTAATACTCGTTAACTGGAGTGGCCACGGGATCATCGACCTTGCCGCATACGATGCCTATCTATCGGGAAGGCTCGAGGATTCAACCCTTCCAAAGGAGGAACTGGAAAGGCTTATAAAAAATCTGGAAAAGTTTCCGAGGCCCCGGTAGAAAATATAAAACACAAAGGATGCATCATGGAGGTCTACTGCGTAAAGATCGGTATGTTGATGGAAATCGATTATTGTGTAGCCATGAACGAAGGTCTTCCCTGTCAGGATTTTATACGGTGCTGGGGTAAAAGAATGGATGTAGTTGCTTTCCTTGAAGAGAGGTTCTCCCAGGAAGAACTCAAGAAGGCCTTTTGCAGTCGCCCAAAATCGAGGATGGAGAGGATCATCGATACCTTGAATATGACGAAAAAACATGGTTAAAATAGAGGGTTAAAATAATTATGGGAGAGAAGAACAACGAAGGGATGTTACTGTCAGATAAAATTTTAAAGATAAAACCCTCCGGGGTAAGAAAGATTTTTGATCTCGCAAACAGGGTGAAAAATCCCATCAATCTGAGTATCGGCGAGCCCGATTTTGACATACCATCACCGATTAAGGAAGAAGGGATAAGATGGATCAGGGAGGGGTTCAACAAATATACCCCTTCCGGGGGCATACCTGAGTTGAGAGAAAAAATCCTTGTTTATCTCAAGTCTCAGGGTATCATCTGTGACGATGTTATCGTTACCCCCGGGGTTACCGGGGGTCTACTCCTTGCCCTCATGGTTATCCTCAACCCCTCAGAGGAGGTGATAATCCCCGATCCCTACTTTGTCTTATATGAGTATCAGGTTTACCTCCTTGGAGGAAGGCCGGTCTTCATAGATACATATCCAGACTTTAAGCTAAAGGCTGACCTTTTAAGGGAAAAGATAAATAAAAAGACAAGGGTGATACTCATAAACAGCCCCAACAATCCAACAGGAACGGTTTTGACAAAAAATGAGGTGGAGACCGTTGTGGATGTGGCTTTGGAATTTGATTTAATAATATTCTCCGACCAGATCTACGATCGCTTCCTCTATGACGATAATAAACCCTTTTTCCCCGGGATGATCTATGATAAAACATTGACATTCGGGGGTTTCTCCAAGACCTGGGGTATGACAGGGTGGAGGCTCGGATATGTGGCAGGCCCGAAGGAGATTATACAGGCCATGATTACAATGCAGCAGTATGTTTTTAGCAGTGTCAACTCCTTTGCCCAGAAGGCAGCCCTTCTGGCCCTCGATTACGATATGGGGAGCTATATCGATCAGTATAAAAGGAAGAGGGATCTGATATACGAGGGGCTTAAGGATAAATATAATGTGGTAAAACCCGAAGGGGCGTATTTCATCTTTCCCGAATCCCCCGACGGCGATGGAGATAGGTTTGTAGAGAGGGCCCTTAAAAATAATCTCTTCATAATACCGGGGAGCATCTTCTCCCAGAGAAAAAGCCATATGAGGGTCTCCTTTGCCGTCCGGGAAGAGATGCTTTTGAAGGGAATTGAGACCCTCCGGAAGATGGCATGAACATATTTTTTATAAGGGGTGTGTTATGTATCAAAGGATATGCCGATTAATCTTGAACAATGCCCCCCAGCTCATCTACACGACGAATTCATCAATGGGTCATACCCTTACGCAGTTGAAGGAAGGATACCCGAGCTTTTACCACGAAATATCCATTAATGAAAAGGTGGCCTTTGAAACTGCCTACGCAGGGGCAATTACCGGCAAGAAAACCATGTGTATCCTGTCAACAGAAGGTCTTTACAAAACCTTAGACCCTGTGATGAGTTCTGCCTATACAGGTATCACAGGGGGATATGTGGTTCTGTGCCTGAAAGAGACCGAAGAGGAGATAACCCCGATTGGATATTTTTCCAAACTACCCCTCCTTATTACAGAAGATATGGCAAACCTTTCAAAGATCATAGAGTACGGATATTTTATATCCGATAAATACGCAACCCCTGTATTAATCCAGGCGGAGATGGGTGAGAATGATTGGTTTTTTGAAGAAAAGAACGGTCTTCGCAGCGAAGGGTCTTCCAATAAAAAACCTGAAAAAGACCCAAGAAAAGCGGAATTTATAAAAAATCCTGGACGATGGGCGGCAACACCAAAATACCGTTTAGAACTACACAGGCTTCTGAACGAAAAGATAGAGGCAATAAGAGAGGAGTTTGAAACCTATCCGGGAAATACTTTGATGATAAAGGATAGAAGCGGGGTTATAACCTGCAAAAGAGAGTATTTAGAGTTTTACGGAGAGGATACAAGCCTCCTCTATCTTACCACCATCCATCCCATCCCTTTGAAGCTCGTCAACGCCTTTATGGATAGGATGGATGAGGTGTATATCCTCGAGGGAGAATACCCTGTCATAGAGATGCAGTTGGGTAATAAGACGAAGATAAGACCCTCTTACCATAGGGAGACCCAGAAAAGGGAGAAGCCCTATGAGGTTATGTACGGCTTTTTTGTCGCCCGGGATATTCTAGGTCCTGCCTCCTCGATCAATATCGCCCACGGTATAAAAAAGAGGGAACCAGGTAGGAAGGTGCTGGCCATTACCTATGAGAACCATTTTCTCCATTCAGGTTTGCCTGCCTTCATAAATACCCTCTATAACGGTTCAAATTATGTGCTCATGGTTATGACAAGCGAGAAAGAGGATGAGATTAAAGCGATAATCACCGGATGGGGCTTCACAAATTTCTTCACAATCGATAATGTAGCCGAGGTAGAAAGATTCTTAAACCACGATAAGATGACTGTACTTTTCTGTAAGGGGATCATATGAGAAGAAAGAAAGGCCATCAGGATCTTCAAATCGTATGTGCCGGCATTGGAGGCAGAGGCGTCCTCCTCGCCTCAACTATTTTGATAGAGACCGCGATTTCTCGGGGTTTTCATTGCCTTACTTCTGATGAGTATGGTATGAGCCAGAGGGGCGGTTCCGTTATATCAATGGTGAAGGTAGGGGATTTCAATAGTCCTCTTATAGGCAGAGAGGAGGCAGATGTGCTTCTCTCCTTTGAGGAGAGTGAGTTTTACCGAAACATACATTTTTTGAAAAGAGGGGGGCTTGCCATTGTAAATACGGAAAAAACCTCCCTACAGAAAGAGATAGAGGGGATCCTTTCGACGAGGCAACTAAAGATATTCCTCGTAGATTGCGATAGACTCGCTTTTGCCTGTGGAACGATTAAGGCTTCCAACATGGTACTACTCGGTTTTTTCTCCCGGCAATCGGTAGGGCCTTTTACATACGAGAAGATGAGGGAGACGGTAACCGCAGACTCAAAAGGAAGGTCAAATGAAGTAAACATAAAGGCCCTTGACGCAGGTTATAAGGAACATGGTCTTTTACTTAATACCCCTTCACCTTAATGGAGGTTGGCCGTGAAAAGGCAGAGAGAGGTTATGATAGGAAATTTTGCAATCGCCCGAGGTCTTGTTGAGGCCGGCATTGAACTGGCAGCGGCATATCCCGGTACACCCAGTTCTGAGATAATACCGGGGGTGATTACATTCAGTAGGAGGGAGAACAGGGATATCCATGCAGAGTGGTCTACCAACGAAAGGTGTGCCTTTGAAGTTGCCTATGGCGCATCTTATATAGGGAAAAAAGCGGCATGTATGATGAAACAGGTGGGTCTGAATGTGGCCTTCCCTTCCCTCATCCATAGCCTTGAGAAGCCCATCAGGGGGGGTCTTGTGATCATCTCATGCGATGACCCCGGACCCCAATCATCCCAGACAGAACAGGACACGAGGTTGATAGCGACCCTTTTTAATATCCCTGTCTTTGACCCGGCATCCCCGAAGGAAGCGGCGGATCTTGCGTATTATTCTGTCAATTATTCCTATGAACATAAAACCCCCGTGATACTGAGGTCCACCCACAGGGTAAGCCATGCAAGGGAGGATGTGCCTATATACCCCATCGGTAAAAGAAGGGTAAAGTTTTCTGAGGGCCCAGAACACCCTGCAGAGATCAAACCAGGAGAGGATTCTCCCCTGGCGATTGTCGCCTCCGGGATGAGCTATTCCATCGCCAGGGATGTGATAAAGGGCTTGGGCCTTGAAAAGAGAATCCCGATATACAAAGTCACAAAAATACCCGGGGTCAAATCTACTGACCCAAATTTAACGGATTTTGTAAACGGATACAAAAGGGTCCTCGTCCTTGAGGAGACGGACAGCGTGATAGAGGCAATATTAAAGGATGGTGGTAAAATCTCGGGCAGAAGGGATGGGGTAATCCCGAGAGAGGGGGAGATCACCTATGATGTCGCAAGGTATGCAATTGAAGGGCTTGCCAAAAGATATGGCCTTCTAAAGAAAACTTTCTCCCCCGATGAAAACATTGAAAGGGCGTTAAAAGGGATAAGTTTTCCCCATAGACCCCCCAAACTCTGTGCGGGCTGCCCCCACAGGGCGAGTTTCTATGCGATGAATTTTACCTATAGGGATGCCCTATTCCCCGGGGATATAGGTTGTTATACCCTGGGAACCACAATGGGGGCAGTGGATACGTGTCTCGATATGGGCGGAGGTATCACCCTTGCCTCAGGTTTTTACGATGCTTTCAGTCAGGATGGTCTCTATCCCCCCATCCTTGCCTCGATAGGGGACTCCACCTTCTTCCATGCCTGTCTCGAACCATTGTACGATGCGGTAAAAAAGAGAAAAAGGTTTATCCTTGTGATCATGGATAACGGCACAACGGCCATGACAGGCATGCAGCCTACACCCCAGTCAGGCATGGCTGCAAACGGAACCCCTGCCAACTCAATCCCCATAGAGGGCGTTTTAACCGGTTTCGGTATTGATTTCATCAGAGTCGTTGATCCATACGATATGCCCGGGATGGTAAAAACATTGATAGAGGCCTATGAATACATAAAAAAACCGGGGAAGGAGAGCATCGGTCCTGCCGTGATCATAGGGAGGCATCCCTGCATACTCGCTATAAAAGAAGACCCTTCCAAAAAAGCGTTTCATCCTTTGGAACTTGAAGAGGGGTGTATAGGGTGCAAGCATTGTATAAGGAAATTCGAATGCCCTGCGATCCTCTTCGATGAAGAAAAGAAAAGAATCAAGATAGATATGGGTCTATGTGTGAGATGCGGGATATGTCTATACGCATGTCCATCCCATAGTAAGGGAAAGGAATTATCCGCCCTATTAAAGAAAGGTGGGTAGTGCCAACAGATTCACTGAAGGACCAAACATTTAGGTTGAAGAAAAAAGAGATTTGTGAAACAATTTATAAAGAAATAAAACGAACTCAAGGGGGATAAGATGAAGGGTGGCTTTACAAAAGGGAAATCGGTTTCATTTCTTTTGGCCTTGGCATTGTGCTTTGGACTCTCTTTTTTTAATGTTCATGCCGCAGACGTAGGGGAGGAGCTGGCAGAGCAGTTTTTGAAGAAGACCCCGGTCGCCTCTTTCGATGCAAAACTCACCCTCGATGAAGGGAAAAAGGCGCAGGAATCCTTTATCAAAAGGATAAGCAGAGAGTTCGGTGAGCCAGTGGGTTATAAGGCAGGACTCACAAACCCTAATGTACAGAAGGTATTCGGGGTAAACGAGCCCGTAAGGGGGACACTCTTAAAAGGGATGGTGTTGAAGAGCGGTTCGATCCTCCCGGCTAATTTCGGTGCGGTTCCCATAGCGGAGGGCGACCTTGTCGTAAGGGTCGGCGATGAGGAGATAAATCAGGCAAAAAACCCTGAAGAGGTATTGAAATATTTAGATGCGGTATTTCCTTTTATAGAACTACCGGATATGGTCTTCGGTAAGGGTGTTAAGCTGACAGGGGCTACCGTTGTAGCCATAAATGTCGGGGCTCGTTACGGTGTAATCGGTGACCCTCTGGTTTTGAGCCCTTCTAAAGACTGGCAGGAAAGGTTGAAAAACTTCACGTTAAAAATTTTTGATGAAAAGGGTGAGGTGATTGCAGAGGGAAAAGGGGATGCCCTTCTCGGGGATCCTTTGAACGCCGCCTTCTGGATTAAGGAATCCCTTGTTTCAGAGGGGAAGAGGTTGAAAAAGGGGGATCTCCTGTCCCTCGGTTCTGTTACAAGGCCTATACCGACTAGACCGGGGATGACCATCCTCGCCAATTATATCGGGCTTGATCCAAAAGGGCCTGTGGAGGTATGGGTGGGGTTTGAATAAAACCCGTCTCTATCAAATCTGATTATCCATCCATAACGCCTCTTTAAGGGGTAGGTTATTTATCTCAACTCCTGTAAGAGGCGTTTATCTTTACGTAATCGAATGTAAGATCCGAGGTGTATATATCAAAAGAGGCCTTTCCGTCGTTTAGATTTACGACCACTTCGACCTCTCTCTTATTCATCTTTCTTTTCATGGCCTGCTCGTCAAAGGGGACCTCAACACCGCCCTTTACAATAACCTCCCCCTGGAGGGAGATATCCACCTTTCCAGGTTGAAGAGGAACCCCCGCGTCCCCTGCCGCGGCAATAATACGTCCCCAGTTCGGATCGCATCCAAAAAATGCCGTCTTCGTAAGAGGTGAGACGGCAATCCTCCTCGCTATCCTCTCCGCATATCCTTTCTTCTTTGCCCCTTCGACTTTTATATGGATTGTTTTTGTTGCCCCCTCTCCGTCTCTCACTATCATCAGGGAGAGTTCCTTCATAGCGGATAAAAGCCTTTCTTTGAATAGAGGAAGGGCCTCAATATCCTCTTCATCCCTCTTTGTAAAGAGCATGACTGAATCGTTCGTGCTACACTCTCCATCGACGCTTATCCGTTCAAAGGTCTCTTTACCCAACAGGGTAAAGGGTCTCTCCATGTTTTTAGGGGAAATCGAATAGTCGGTAAAGATAAAAGAGAGCATCGTTGCAAAGAGGGGGTTTATCATCCCTGCCCCCTTTGCCGCCGCCATAATCCTGTATCTCTTTTTACCCTGAAATGTATCATCCACCGTTTTTTTAAATGTATCGGTAGTCATTATAGCCTGGGCAAAATGGTCGAAGTGGGAACCCTTCAGGTCCTTAACGAGGATAGGGAGTGCCTTTACGATGGTTGAGACAGGCAACCTCTTCCCTATCACCCCTGTGGATGCGAAGAGGATCTTCCCCTCTCCTATGCCCAGTAAGGAAGAGAGTTCTCTACTTATGATATAGAGGTCTTCGATACCCTCTTTTCCCGTACATGCATTGGCACAACCGCTATTTACGAGTAATGCCCTCACAGGTCCCCTCTCTATCTTCCTGTTGTATAGAATATGTGCCGCCTTGACCCTGTTCTTCGTATAGAGGGATAGAACATTTACCTCCTCTTCAAAGAACACAAGGCCGAGGTCAAGACCTGACGGCTTTATCCCCGAGGCGATGCCGGCAAACTGGATACCTTTTATCATCGAATCACCCTCCCCTTATCTTCCACAACATTTCTTGTACTTCTTTCCGCTCCCGCAGGGACACGGGTCATTCCTCCCCACCTTTTTCCCCTTATTCGCATCCCTCTGGTTTAAAGGGGCATCACCCCTGTTGAAAAACATAACGGGTTCATGGGGTGTGAGCTCCTCTTTTGCCGGCTGTACGGCAAAGAGCTTTCTTACGGTATCGAGTTTGGCCCGTTCAAGCATATCCATGAAAAGGTCGAAACTCTCCCGCTGGTACTCCCTTAAAGGGTCTTTCTGGGCATAACCCCTCAACCCTATGCCCTCTTTCAGGTGGTCCAAAGAGAGGAGGTGCTCTTTCCAATGCATATCAAGGGAGTGGAGGGCGAGGTATTTTTCTATCGATTTGAAATCCTCCTCCCCGAATTGTTCCCTTTTTCTCCTATATACACCCATCACCTTATCGAAGATCAGATCAAAAAGACCTTCCCTTGTGATGGTCTTAAAATCTATATTTTCCAAATCTATATGGAAAAAGAAGGTTTCGTATATTTTCCCTTTAAGGGATGGGATATCCCATTCTTCGGGGTATACCTTTTCAGGGGCATATTCATCAACGAGCCTATCACATATCTCCTCTATCATCTCCTCTATCTGGGCACTTATATCGTTGTCTGCCATCAGTTGAGACCTCATGCCGTAGACGGTCTCCCTCTGTTTGTTCATCACATTATCATACTCGAGGAGGTACTTTCTTATCTCGAAGTTGTGGGCCTCCACCCTGCTCTGGGCGTTCTCGATGGCCTTTGCAATGAGAGGGTGTTCAATGGGCATATCTTCCTTCATCCCGAGTTTTGCGAGGATCGGGGAGACCTTTTCTGAGCCGAAAAGACGCATGATCTCGTCCTCCAATGAGACATAAAACCTTGAAGAACCAGGATCCCCCTGTCTGCCCGAACGTCCTCTCAACTGGTTATCTATACGCCTCGATTCATGCCTTTCCGTACCAATTATATGTAAGCCTCCGAGCTTTACGACCTCTTCCTTTTCTCTCTCGCATATCTTCCTCGCATCGTTTAATGCCTTAAAATATTCTTCCGTATCCTTTTTTCCCTTGCTCATGGTAAGGGCGAGAAATTCGGGGTTTCCCCCGAGGAGGATATCCGTTCCTCTTCCAGCCATATTTGTCGATATGGTCACGGCCTTCAATCTTCCTGCCTGGGCTACTATCTCCGCCTCCTTCTCATGCATCTTTGCATTCAGTACATGGTGGGGTATCCCTTTCCTTTTAAGCATCTCCGAGAGTCTCTCCGATTTTTCTATGGAGAGGGTACCTACAAGAACGGGCCTACCCTTTCTGTATAGGTCTTCTATCTCCCCGACCACCGCCTTGAACTTCTCCCTTTCCGTTCTAAAGACCACGTCTGGATGGTTAGTCCTGATCAAGGGGCGGTTTGTGGGTATCACAACCACATCGAGGTTATATATCTTCTTGAACTCCACCGCCTCGGTGTCTGCTGTTCCTGTCATCCCTGCGAGTTTTTTATACATCCTGAAAAAATTCTGGAATGTGATCGTGGCAAGGGTCTGGTTCTCCCCCTCTATCTTTACGTTTTCTTTTGCCTCTAAGGCCTGGTGGAGACCGTCGCTAAAACGCCTGCCCGGCATAAGCCTTCCGGTAAATTCATCTACTATAACGACTTTACCGTCTTTTACGATATAGTCGACATCTCTCGTAAAGAGATAGTGGGCCTTTAAGGCCTGATTTATATGGTGGAGGAGATCCACGTATTTTGGGTCGTATAGGTTATCGATATGGATTGCCCTTTCGATGTTTGCTATCCCCTCTTCTGTGAGATATGTACCCTTTGTCTTCTCATCGATGATAAAATCCCTGTCCCTCTTTAAGAGGTATATGAGCCTGTTTATCTTGTAGTATTTATCTGTTGAGTCCTCCGATGGACCGGATATGATGAGGGGAGTCCTTGCCTCATCTATGAGAATGCTATCCACCTCATCCACAATGGCATAGTTGAAACCTCTCTGAACGCAGTCGTCGAGGGAATACTTCATATTATCCCTTAGATGGTCAAAACCGAACTCGTTATTTGTTCCATAGGTGATATCACAGGCGTATGCCTTCTTCCTTTCCCTGTCATCGAGTTGGGTCAGTATAACACCGACGGAAAGACCTAAAAATCTATAGACAGGCCCCATCCATTCGGCGTCCCTTTTAGCGAGATAGTCGTTCACCGTAACCACATGGACACCGTCCCCTGTCAATGCATTCAGGTATACCGGGAGGGTTGCAACAAGGGTTTTCCCTTCCCCTGTTGCCATCTCCGCTATCTTCCCCTCGTGGAGTACCACACCCCCTATGATCTGTACATCGAAATGGCGCATGTTGATCGTCCTTCTCGCCACTTCCCTTACCGTTGCATACGCCTCGGGGAGTATGGAATCGAGACTCTCCCCTTTTTCTATCCTTTCCTTAAACCTGGGGGTCTGTGCCTTTAAATCTTCATCGGAGAGACCCTTAAGCCGCTCTTCGAACTTTGAGACCTCATCGACTATGGGTTGAATTCTTTTGAGTTCCCTTTCGTTCTTTGTTCCAATAACCTTTTTTAGTAAATTTCCAAACATGGTTGTATTCCGATTTAGAGATGGATTATCGCAAAAGCCAGGGTTTTATTGACTATGGCCTTATCATATCACAGATAACCCTTCCTTTATTTTCAATCTCTAAGGGTTGCTATGATTCTTTCAGGATGAAGGATTATATTGAGGGCGTCGGTTATGCTATTTACGACAATATCCGCCTCTTTTATAATCTCGTTCGTGCACCCTTCCTCACCTATCACACCTATCCCAAGGGATGCCTCTTTGAGCATCAAAACATCGTTTGCCCCATTACCTATTGCCACCACCTTCTCAGGCCCCAACTCCTTCACTATCTTGGCCTTCTCGACCCCGCTCTTCTCTTTTTTCACCTTCAACACCTTAAAACCTATCACATCGGTATCGCTGTCGACCGTTTCATAGGTATCCGCTGTTATGATAAACACGTTGATGTAACGGGATACCTTCTCAAGCATCTCCTTGACACCCTCCTTCAGTCTTCCATCAACGGCGCATGTTCCATTATAGTCAATAACGAGATATTCCATATCGAGGTCGCCCCAACCAGGGACAGATACACTTATCATAACCACCTCCGTATTTTATTAGGGACTATTGTAACATAACAGATAGATTTAAAACTATATTTTTTTCAGCTTGATTTTTTAAAAAATATGATTAAACTCTTGGCGATGACAAAAGACATAGAAAGAAAAAGCGAAAAAAAGGGCTCCATAGAGAGATGGGTACCCTTCCCTGTTGATTGTGTTATATACGATTGTGATGGCGTTCTCTTCGATTCCCTGGAGGCAAATTCCAGACTGTACAACCATATCGCCACCTCGATGGGGAGAGCCCCCCTCACCGGGGAAGAAGTTTACTATTGCCATACCCATACGGTACACGAATCCATAAGATACATGTTTCGAGGCGATGAGGAGCTTGGGAATAAGGCGCTCAATTTTCTAAAACAGAATGTGGATATGGTTCAATTCATATCTTATCTGAAGATGGAACCAAACCTTATGGAAG
Source organism: Syntrophorhabdaceae bacterium (assembly GCA_026415675.1). GTDB lineage: Bacteria > Desulfobacterota > Syntrophorhabdia > Syntrophorhabdales > Syntrophorhabdaceae > JAOAGQ01. Next base: position 8,816 of record JAOAGQ010000066.1, on the reverse strand, counting down.
TTCTACAGATCCTAAAAGAGAGGGGCATAAAGAGGGCCATATGTACAAACAGAACCACAACGATGGGGCCCATAATGGAACGATTCGGTTTGAGGCCATTTTTCGATGTGGTTGTAACAGCCCTCGATACGTCTAAACCTAAACCTGACCCCGAATCCGTAAGCATAATCATCCAGAAACTGAATGTGGAAAAAGACAGGGTCCTGTATATAGGCGATTCAGAGGTTGATATGGAGACGGCAGGGTCATCGGGGGTGAGGTTTATAGCCTATAAAAATCCATCTCTTAAAGCGGACGGCTATATCGATGACCACCTCAGTCTACTAACTTTTCTTTCGAATGGTAAGTCTCTTCCAGGATAATCTTCTTTCTCTTAAGTAACGTATAGCATGGTCCTGACAGAAGGTATATGAAACTCAGGACAAAAAGGGAAACCCTCGGTTCAAGGAAGATGAAGACGATAAGAAGAATCGCCGTAACGGTTGACCTAAAGGGCCTACCCTTGAAAAAGGCTATGTCTTTAAAGCTCGCATAACGGACATCGCTCACCATGAGGAAGGCGAGTATATAAACGAGAACAGGCATAAATATAGTCTTTAAGTCTACACCCCTGTAATCAAGCCAGGAGTTAAATAGAACGGCCCCTGCAATGGAAACGGCCGCAGCAGGGATGGGGAGGCCTAAAAACTGTTTTTTCTGGACACTATCTGCCTGGATATTGAATCTCGCAAGCCTCAAAGCACCGCAGGAGACATAGAGGAAGGCGGCAAGCCACCCGAATCTTCCGTATCCTTTTAGGGCCCACATATACACGAGAAGACCGGGGGCCACACCAAATGCCACAAGGTCTGAGAGAGAATCATACTCCACACCGAATTTACTGCTCGAATTGGTCAATCGGGCGACCCTTCCGTCGAGCATATCGAAGATGCCTGAGATGAATATGGCATAGGCGGCATAGATAAATTTTTTATCGATTGTCGCTACGATTGAATAGAATCCGGAAAAAAGGCTTACCGATGTAAGGAGGTTTGGCAGAATATATATGCCCTTGCCCTTTTTCTTTTTCATGATCCTTTTACCTCCTTTTTGGCGAGGGTTGTCAAACCTGCCTTGATTTTGTCACCTTCTCTAACCATTATACCATACTCCGCCGGCAAATACACATCTACCCTTGAGCCAAAGGAGATCATGCCCACAGGTTGCCCTTTTTCAACAAAATCCCCCTCTTTAACATAGGAGGTGATCCTTCTTGCGAGAAAACCTGCTATCTGGACTATGAGTATCCTTTCCCCATCCCTTTTAATCAATATATAATTCCTCTCGTTCTCCTGCTCTATGTCTCTCTTAAAGGCAAGGGAGAATTTTCCCCTTCTATAATCTATCCTTTCCACCCTCCCCTTTTCAGGGGCCCTGTTTACGTGGACATCAAGGGGGGACATAAAGATGCTTACCCTGTTATATTTCCCCTCGATATATTCATTCCCATTTACCTCTATTATCTCTGTTACCTTTCCGTCCGCGGGGGAAGCTATCTCCCCTTCCCCGCAATTATGGATCCTTCTGGGATTTCTAAAAAAATAGAGGGTGAATAGGAAGAATAGAAAAAACGCAGTAGCAATGAATCGCAGGCCGAGAATATAAAAAAGAATGGTTAAAACCAGGAGGATGGCAAGGATTCTATAACCTTCCCTTGCGATGATACTGCCCATCAGGCCTTACCTTTCAGCCATCCCATCATGGTTCTCAGTTGTTTCCCTACCTTCTCAATGAGATGCTCCGACTCGACCTTTTTCATTACATTATAGACAGGCCTTCCTGCCATGTTCTCCAGTATCCATTCCCTCGCAAAGACCCCTGTCTGTATCTCATTTAAGATTACCTTCATCATCTCCCTTGTCTTTTCCGTTATAATCCTCTTGCCCCTCGTCATATCTCCGTACTCTGCGATGTCGCTTATGGAATCACGCATATAGGATATGCCCCCCTCGTAGATGAGGTCCGATACGAGCTTCAGTTCATGGAGGCATTCAAAATATGCTATCTCGGGCTGATAACCGGCCTCTACAAGGGTTTCAAAGCCTGCCTTTATCAGTTCCGTTACCCCTCCGCAGATCACCGCCTGTTCCCCGAAGAGCCCTGTTTCGGTCTCTTCCCCAAATGTCGTCTCGATTACCCCTGCCCTTGTGGAACCTATCGCCTTTGCATAGGCCAGCGCCTTTTTTCTTGCCTTTCCTGAGGCATCCTGATGGACGGCAATGATCGAGGGCACCCCTGCTCCCCTCTCAAATTCCCTTCTTACGAGATGTCCCGGGCCTTTAGGCGCAACGAGTATCACATCGACATAGGGAGGGGGTGTGATCTGGTGGTAGTGGATATTAAAACCGTGGGAGAAGAGGAGGGTCTTTCCCTTCTTAAGGTTTGCCTCTATCTCCTCGCAGTATACCCGCGCCTGGAGGTTCTCGGGGGCGAGTATCTGGATAATGTCCCCTTCTTTTGATGCCTCGGAGGCTGTAACGGGCTTGAAGCCCTCTTCCTGTGCCTTCCTGTAGTTCGGTGTTCCCTTTATCTCGGCGACTATAACATTGAGACCGCTGTCCCTCAGGTTCAGGGCCTGGGCCCGACCTTGATTTCCGAACCCGATGATGGCTATTTTACAATCCTTTAATACATCTATGTCTCCATCCTTGTCATAGTACACCCTGGCCATCTTCCTCTCCCTTTCCATGCTTTTCTTTCATCTTTATAGTTTTCTCTCCCCTTAACATGGCAACAGGGCCGGTCCTGACGAGCTCTTTTATACCGAGGGGCTTGATCAATGTCAGAAAGGCCTTTATCTTGTCTTCATCCCCGGTGATCATTACCGTATACGTCTTTGCAGAGACATCTATTATCCTTCCCCTGAATATCTCAACCATTCTCAGGATCTCTTCCCTATTCTTCTCTGTGGCATTTACTTTAACAAGAACCATCTCCCTTGAGACATAATCCATATCCTTGAAATCGATGACCTTGATCACGTTTATAAGTTTGTTTAGCTGTTTCAAAATCTGTTCCAGAATTGCTTCATTGCCCGTTGTGACTATTGTCATGGTGGAGATGGTGGGATCCATCGTCTCCGCCACGCACAGGCTCTCTATATTAAAACCTCTCCCGCTAAATAGACCTGCTATCCTTGAAAGTACACCAAATTCGTTTTCTACAAGAACGGATATTATATGTCTCACTTCAATCCTCCTATACAATCAACATCTCTTTTAAAGATGCGCCGGGCGGAACAATCGGATATACACATTCGTAAGGGTCTATCCGCACATCGATGATGGTGGTCTTTTTATTCATGAAGGCCTCTTTGAGGACAGTATCTACCTCTTCCTCTTTTTCAATCCTGTATCCTGCCACACCATATGCCTCGGCGAGCTTCAAAAAGTCCGGGGCATAGTCCATAGGCGTCCATGTATACCTTCTCTCATAGAAAAGCTCCTGCCACTGCCTCACCATACCGAGGTAGCGGTTATTCAATATAACGATTTTTACGGGAAGGTTAAACTGGGCTGCCGTGGCAAGCTCCTGGATATTCATCTGGATGCTCCCGTCCCCTGCTATATCGATCACAAGGGCATCGGGAAAGGCGACCTGGGCCCCTATACTTGCCGGGAAACCGTACCCCATTGTCCCTAAACCACCGGAGGTGAGTATCGTTCGGGGTTTTATAAATTTATAAAACTGGGCTGCCCACATCTGATTCTGTCCCACTTCGGTAGCGATGATCGCATTACCCTTTGTAAGTTCGTAAATCCTCTCTATAACGTACTGTGGTTTTAAAAGGCCTGTTCTGTTATAAGTCAGGGGATAGCTTGCCATCCATTTGTTTATCTGCTCAACCCACGGGGCGATCTTGGAGGGATAATCTTTGAAATCTTCCTTTTCTTGTTCCAGGAGTTCTATCATCTTCTTGAGCACATTTCTCGAGTCTCCCACAATGGGCACATCGACCTTTATGTTCTTACTGATCGATGTTGGGTCTATATCCACATGGATGATCTTTGCCCTCGGGGCAAATTCATCGACCTTCCCCGTTGCCCTGTCGTCAAAACGGGCCCCAACGGCAATTATCAGGTCCGACTCAATAACGGCCATGTTTGCCGCATAGGTCCCGTGCATACCGAGCATACCCATGAAAAGGGGGTGATCCCCGGGAAAGCCTCCGAGACCCATCAATGTACTCGTGACAGGTATCGATAACATTTCAGAGAATCTTCTCAGTTCTTTCGAGGCCCCTGAAGAGATAATACCCCCACCGGTGTATAAGACCGGTCTCTCTGAAGAGGCGATGAGCTTCAACGCCTTTTTGATCTGGCCCACATGACCGACATAGGTCGGTCTGTAACTCCTTATATGCACATCTTCAGGGTAATGGAAATCCGCCATATTCGCGGTAACATCCTTTGGTATATCGACAAGAACAGGCCCGGGTCTACCGGATCTCGCGATATAGAAGGCCTCTTTGATGATCCTTGCCAGGTCTTTCACATCTTTCACGAGATAGTTGTGTTTTGTACACGGTCTTGTAATGCCTACTATATCCGCCTCCTGAAAGGCATCGTTACCTATCAAAGCGGTATTGATCTGGCACGAAAACACAATGATGGGGATTGAATCCATATAGGCAGTTGCTATACCCGTTACGGTATTCGTAGCCCCGGGACCGGAAGTAACCAGACAGACACCTACTTTCCCCGATGCCCTCGCATAACCATCCGATGCATGAACGGCTGCCTGTTCGTGTCTTACGACAATCTGTTTTATATCCGTTGCGTGGTGCAGTTCGTCGGTAATATTTAGTGTTGCCCCACCAGGATAACAGAATATGGTGTTAACCCCTTCTTTTCTCAAAGATTCAACAAAAATTTGTGCCCCTGTCTTTTTCAATGAACATCCCCTTTTATTTTTTCTTCTTTTGCAATCTCCATCAAATCTTTCAGATATAGTTTACGCTTTTTTAATTCCTTTACCTCCATCTCCTCCTCTGGGGTGAGGTAAGGTTTCCTCAACAAAACCTGTAATCTATTTTCGAGCATTCTATGTTCCCTTTTTGCCCGTCTATAGATCAGCTCTTTTTCCTCATCTTCTTTCATAGAGCAAAGGTGTGATATGGTATAAAAAATCTTTAAAAATGTCAAATATCTTTCGAAAGTCTTAATCGTGTATTAGAGATATTTTAAGAGTAACTATACAGTGGGTAACAATTTCAATAATCCTCAGCGGTATAGGCGAAATCTAAATTCTCGTTGATTTATAAAAGAACTATTCGATCTCCCTGTGATACTCTTGCAGAGATTTAACCTCGACTATACCTTTATTTTCGATATACGCCTTAATCCCTTCCGCTGCCGCCTTTGCTGCAGCCGTTGTGGTTATATACGGTAACTTGTATTTTATGGCGGCCTTTCTGATGTATGAATCATCGTATTTACTACTTTTACCTGCAGGCGTATTTATAATTAGGTGAACCTCTTTGTTGTGAATAGCATCAACTATGTTAGGTCTCCCTTCGTGTACCTTTTTTATGGGTGTAGAATCAACACCATGTTCTGCGAGATATCTGTGCGTTCCGTCTGTTGCATAGATTTTAAAACCTGCCTGTATTAAATACCTCGCCACGTCAAGGATATCATCCCTATCCTTTGCGTTTACGGTTATCAGAACATTACCTCTAGAGGGTAGTTTCTGGCCCGCTGCGTCTTGGGATTTAAAAAACGCAAGACCGAAAGAATTGGCAATACCCAATACCTCACCAGTTGATTTCATCTCAGGCCCTAATGTCGGATCTACCTCTGGAAACATATTAAAGGGAAATACAGATTCTTTTACGCCCACGTGACGATACTTTTTATGGATAAGGTTCATATCTTTTAATTTTTTTCCAAGCATAAGTTGCGTTGCGATCCGTGCCATTTGGATACCTGTTACCTTTGATACCAAAGGCACCGTCCTACTTGCCCTTGGATTTGCCTCGAGAATATAAACCTTACCGTCGGCTATTGCATATTGGATATTCATAAGCCCAACTACCTTTAGTTCAATGGCAATCCTCTTCGTATACTCATTTATTAAATCGATATGTTCTTTTGAAATGGACCTGGGAGGTATTGCACACGCACTATCCCCGGAATGTACACCAGCCAGTTCAATATGTTCCATGATAGAGGGCACAAATGCGTCTTCTCCGTCTGCTATAGCATCAGCCTCAACCTCAATAGCGTTTTCAAGAAACTTATCTATAAGTATCGGCCTCCCCGGTGTTATATCAACCGCAGCCCTTACATAAGATACAAGCATGTCTTCATCGTAAACTATCTCCATCCCCCTTCCGCCGAGTACATAAGAAGGTCTCACCATAAGGGGATAGCCAATAACTCTTGCCACTTCTAAGGCCTCCTCAAGGGTGGTGGCTGTTCCGCTTTCAGGTTGGGGGATACCCAGCCTTTCAATTACATTTTTAAATCTTTTTCTATCCTCAGCCAAATCTATACTTTCCGGTGAGGTTCCAAGTATCCTAACCCCAGCATTTGCAAGCTCATTGGCAATATTAAGGGGGGTTTGACCACCGAATTGTACTATTACACCGATAGGTTTTTCCTTGTTGTAAATACTCAACACATCTTCAACCGTAAGGGGTTCAAAGTATAGTTTATCAGAGGTGTCATAGTCCGTCGACACCGTCTCGGGATTACAGTTAACCATTATAGATTCGTATCCTTCGTCTCTCAATGCAAATGCAGCATGGACACAGGTATAATCAAATTCTATACCCTGACCTATTCTATTAGGTCCACCGCCCAGTATCATCACTTTTGGCCGATCGCTTACCTCAACCTCATCGGGGGCGTTGTATGTTGAATAATAATATGCCGCATCGGCTCCACTAACAGGCACTTTGCACCATGCCTGTAACTTTCCAAGACTTATCCTTCTCTTTCTTACCTCTTCCTCTGAAATCGCGAGTATCTCAGCAATGTATCTGTCTGAAAATCCGTCTTCTTTCGCCTTTATTAATAAATTATCGGGGGGTAAGCCTCCTTTGTACTTTAATATCTCTTCTTCCAACTCAACGAGTTCCTTCATCTGTTCAATAAACCAGCGTTTTATTTTTGTTTTTTCAAAAAGCTCCTCTATGGTAGCGCCTTTTCTTAATGCCTCATACATAACAAACTGTCTTTCAGATGTGGGCTCTCTCAACATGGATAACAACTCATCGAGGGGGAGTTTATTAAAATGTTTTGCAAACCCCAGACCGTACCTTTTTATTTCAAGAGAACGTATGGCCTTTTGAAGCGCCTCTTTATAGGTCTTTCCAATACTCATTACCTCACCCACCGCCTTCATCTGTGTACCGAGTTTGTCTTCCGCCTCTCTGAACTTCTCGAATGCCCACCTTGCAAACTTTATGACTACGTAATCTCCTGAGGGTGTATACTTATCGAGAGTGCCTCCCCTATAGTATGGTATGTCTTTTAATGTATATCCACCAGCGAGCTTTGCCGATATGAACGCTATGGGAAACCCTGTAGCCTTTGATGCAAGGGCGGAAGATCTCGATGTCCTTGGATTTATCTCTATTACAACAACCCTACCGTCTACTGGATTATGGGCAAACTGTATGTTTGTCCCACCTATTACCTGTATCGCTTCTACTATCCTATACGAATATTCCTCAAGTTTTTTCTCCAATTCCTCTGCAATGGTGAGCATCGGCGCTGCGCAAAAAGAATCACCGGTGTGTACACCCATTGGGTCTATGTTTTCTATAAAACAGACCGTGATCATATTATTATCTCTATCCCTTACAACTTCCAGCTCAAGCTCCTCCCATCCAATCACTGCCTCTTCTATCAGAATCTGCCCTATGAGGCTTGCTGAAATTCCTCTACTTGCAATGGTTTTCAACTCTTCCTGATTGTATGCTATTCCACCCCCTGTACCCCCTAGGGTATAAGCAGGCCTTACAACAACAGGATAACCCAGCTCAGTGGCAATCATTAATGCCTCTTCAATCGAATATGCGGGAGAGCTTTTTGGCATAGGAATTCCCAGTTTTTCCATTGTTTTTTTGAATTCAATCCTGTCCTCGCCTCGTTCGATAGCATCCGCCTGAACACCGATTATCTTTACATTATATTTTTCAAGGACACCCCTTTTAGACAACTCGGCGGCAAGGTTAAGCCCTGTTTGACCACCCAGATTGGGGAGAAGACCATCTGGTCTTTCCTTCTCAATGATCTTCTCAAGGGTTTCTACTGTCAGGGGCTCTATATAAGTCACATCTGCCATACCAGGATCTGTCATTATTGTGGCGGGGTTTGAATTGACAAGTATTATTTTGTATCCCGCAGACCTCAGTGCCTTACAAGCCTGTGTCCCAGAATAGTCGAACTCGCATGCCTGACCGATAATTATAGGACCTGAACCGATAATCAAAACCCTTTCAATGCCTTCTATATTTTTTATATTCATAACACTCCTCTCTTATTTAAATTTGTTAATACTAACAAAGGGTTCAGACTCTAGTCAAGGTTTTTGAATAGAATAGAATTATGATATTGAATATCCTTTTCGGTTTAAATTGCATAAGCAGGATAAAAAAGAAAAAAAGAATCTTAAAAGACAAAGATATGTCATCTTAAAGTTAAAACCGAACCGATTTTGATAGATTTAAAAGTTAAAACCGAACTCTTGTATAGTGACCATAAAGATGGTTATTATTATCTTCATTATGACTAAAAAAGGAGGATGTTCACTATGGCCGAGCAGAT
>JAOAGQ010000035.1 GCA_026415675.1 Syntrophorhabdaceae bacterium | reverse complement strand
AAAAACTCGGCGATTTTCAATGCATTCTCAGAGTGTTTCCTCTGTCTCAAGGGTAGTGTCTCAAGACCCTGGAGGAAGAGAAAGGAGTTAAAAGGGCTCAATGCAGGGCCTAAATCCCTTAGGAGCTCAACCCTGACGAGTATTATGAAGGCGATATTTCCCACCCCCGGTAGATTTCCAAAGGTATCCCAGAATTTAAGTCCGTGGTAACTCGGGTCGGGCTCTGTAAACATAGGGAATTTTCCGTTGTTCCAGTTAAACTTACCTGAATCTACAATCACACCGCCGATCGAGGTACCGTGCCCTCCGATAAACTTTGTTGCGGAAAGCACGGTGATGTCCGCCCCGTACTCAATGGGTCGGACAAGCCCAACCCCGACCGTATTATCGACAATAAAGGGGATCCCCGCCTCATGGGCAATATCCGCTATAGCCTCAAAATCGGGGACATCGAGTTTGGGGTTCCCTATCGTCTCTGCGAATATGGCTTTTGTGCGACTCGTGATGGCCTTTTTAAACTCTTCCGGCCGTGAAGAGTCCACAAACTTCACATAGCGGCCGAGCTTTGGAAAGGTATAATGGAAGAGCTGGTACGTACCACCGTAGAGGTTATTTGCCGATACTATCTCATCCCCCACCTCGGTGATCGCAAGTATGGCAAGGCTCTCCGCTGCCTGACCCGATGCCACGGCAAGGGCCCCACACCCCCCCTCTATTGCCGCCACCCTCTTTTCAAAGACATCCGTTGTGGGATTCATGATCCTTGTATAGATATTACCGAATTCCTTTAAGGCAAAGAGATTGGCCGCATGTTCTGTATCCTTGAATACATATGATGTGGTCTGGTAGATAGGTACTGCCCTTGAGCCTGTTGCGGGGTCAGGCGTCTCCTGACCTGCGTGTATCGCTATTGTTTCGATGCCTCTTTTTGCCATATCCTCTTCTCCTTTCTATATTTCTCCTATTTTGTAAGGGATGCGTATGTACGGTCTAGAAAACCATCTATATATGGTACATGATCGTCTCCTTTTCTATCTTCTCCTTCTGTTTCTCCACAAGGGTCTCAAGAGTAATACCATCTAAAATCTCTTCTATCTTTGTTCCAAGCATGGCCCATATATCCCTTGTTGCACATATATCCGTCTTCTGACAAGTCTTTGGGTCGGAAACACAGTCAACGAGGGTACAAGGACCTTCCAGAACTCTGAGTATCTCGCTTAAGGTTATCTCCGAGGCCATTCTGTTTAACATATAACCCCCTTTTCTTCCTCTCACGCTTTTTACAAGCCCTGCCTTATGAAGGGAGGCGAAGATATGTTCTAAGTATTTATCGGAGATCTCCTGCCTCTTTGCGATATCTGAAAGAAAGACAGGGGAATGATCCTTACCATAGGTGGCAAGGTCAATCATGGCCCTGAGTCCATATCGACCTTTTGTTGAAATCTTCATAAATAAAACCTCCTGAAGGCATAACCAACGGACAATTATTATATTAAGTCTATAGGTTTAATATAGTATAAATGGTGACGACAGTCAATAAAAAAGTTTTTGTTCTGTTTATATTTTTTTTCTATGTACATCGCACCTCTACTTATAATGTGCAATATCAAGAGGTGTTTTATGGCGCTTTTTTACATTGCAATGCTTATTGGATGGTGATAATTTTTATAGCAGCATATGGATACGACCCTTAAGACACCACTACTCACCGTTGATGTGGTAATAAGGTATAATGGGGGTATAGTCCTCATCGAGAGGAAAAACCCCCCATACGGCTGGGCACTTCCCGGAGGGTTTGTTGAGGTAGGGGAATCCCTTGAAGAGGCAGCCGTAAGGGAGGGGAAAGAGGAGACTTCCCTCGATATAAGACTCATAGAACAGTTCCATGCCTATTCCAGACCGGATAGGGATCCGAGATTCCATACCGTATCCGTTGTTTTTATAGGCGATGGGACAGGTAATCTAAAGGCCAGGGATGACGCTAAGAAGGCAAGGATCTTTTCTAAGGAGAATCTCCCTGAAGATATTGCCTTTGACCATAGAAGGATCCTGTCCGATTACTTTTTTTATATGGCAACAGGAAAGAGACCTGCTCCATAGAGCGAGGATATTTGAAAGTGTATGCAAAAGCATAGAGAATAAAAGGGGAGGTTAAGTTTTATGGAAGATGATATGAAAGAACTCGATGCCCTATTGAACTACCTTATAAACCACAATACGGAACATGCCGATGAAATCAAAGACCTCGCCGAAAAGGCAAGGGCACATGGAAAAGTAGAGGTCAGTGAGTCTCTTATAAAAGGGGTAGAATTCTTAAATATGTCGAATGAGAGCCTTAAAAAGGCACTGGAGCTTTTAAGGGGGTAAGGATAGAGATGTGTCTCGCAAAGGTATTTATGGAGGGGGATAACGTTAACGAACTCTTATTAAATAATGTCGTCTCCCTTGAAGTTTCGGAAAAAGATGTAACCTTAACCACGCTTCTTGAGGAGAGAAGGACTTTTGAGGCTAAGATAAGCTCCATCGATTTTCTCCGGGGAAGCATAATATTAAAAAAACATAAAGGGTCCTCATAGATTAACGGGGTATCGATGATGGATATAACCTTTGAAGAAAAAGAGATGTTGAAGAAGATATTGGAAAACCAGTATACAGGGGGAGCATATAAAAGGGCAACCTTTATCGATAAGGTGTGCCGAGGGAAGAAAGATAAAGAGATCCTTGAGTCCCTCTGCCGTAAAGGTCTGGCGGAAACAGGGCTCGGGGGGACGGTAGCAGGGGACACATACAGGGCATGCTGGCTTACAGAGAAAGGCAAGGAGGCGTTGAATCAATAGAAAAGAGAGGTTTTCATGGGAGAACTCGTAAGATTCGGTGTGTCATTGGAAAAATCCCTTCTGGAAAAATTCGATGCTTTTATAAAAGAGAGGAATTATGCCAACCGCTCTGAGGCGATTAGGGACCTTATCAGACAGGAGCTGGTAAAGAGGGAATGGATTGAGGGAGAAGAGGTGGCTGGGGCGATCACGCTGATATATGACCACCACAGGAGAGACCTATTAAGGAAGATTACCGAGATACAGCACAACTACCAGAGGTTTATCATATCAACCCAGCATATCCACCTTGACCACAGCAACTGCCTTGAAATTGTGGCGGTCAAAGGAACTCCCGACGAGATTTTAAGACTCGCAGATAGACTGAAGGCCATAAAAGGTGTTAAACATAGCACACTGGGTATGTCGAGCACAGGGAAAGACTTAGAGTGAATTCCAGGTCTTTCTCCATCAACACATATTGCTTAGATTGAACCTATCCAGGGAAAATGATGGAGAATCTTATCCTGGATATCATCGAGGATAATTCTTGCCAGTTCAACGGGGTCATCTGTATCCTCCCACCGGGGAGGGCTTAGGCCTTCCCCTGACAGGTCTATCATAAAAAAATTCATGATCCTCACAGGCCTCCAATCGAACATCGCCTCCACGGTCTCGGATACAGAAGAATCTACATCCAAACCTCCTTTTTCATAACCCCATCGGGCGAGCTGGATGGCGTACAAAGTCTGTTCATCGACCTCTACGCCCAGTTTTTTTAGTATATCCCTTGCCTTTTTGTTTAACGGTAAGCCGTTTAGGTATTTTAAATCCAAGAGAAGACCCTCATAAATCTGTTAAGGCGTATTTAATACTTCCTTTACCTTTTTTGCCAGTTCGTCAAGGTTAAAGGGTTTCTGAATAAAGGCCTTACATCCCTTCTCCAGTATACTTGAGGCATGGCCGTTTAAACTATATCCACTTGAAAGTATCGCCTTTACATCGGGGTTTATCATCCGCATGAACTCAAAAACCTCCCCACCATCCATATCGGGCATGATCATATCGACGATCACGAGATCTATCTCATCCTTCTTCTCCCTATAAACCTCAAGGGCCTCCCTTCCCCCCTTTGCAGTAATTACCCTATAACCCAAGAGATTAAGGAGTTCCTTTGTCACCTCGAGTATCGTCTCCTCATCATCCACAATGAGTATCGACCCTGTGCCTTTTAAGATCACCTCATGGTCCATATCCTCTTTCTGTACCTCCTTGGCAGATGCAGGAAAATATATATTGAATGTCGTGCCATGACCCTTTTCGCTGTACACATTGATCATTCCGTGGTGATTTTTCACTATCCCATACACAGAGGCAAGCCCTAAACCCGAGCCCCTTCCCATCTCCTTTGTCGTAAAAAATGGCTCGAATATCCTGTTCTTTGTCTTCTCATCCATTCCAACCCCTGTATCCGTTACAGAGATTTTCACATACCGCCCCGGTTTTACACTGTAGGGTTTCACATACGTCTCATCGAGCACCACGTTTTTCGTCTCGAGGTAGAGCTCTCCCCCTCCTGGCATGGCCTGCCAAGCATTTTGAAAGAGATTGATCAAAACCTGCTCAATCTGCCCCCTGTCCACTTCTGCTGTGAACAGGTTTTTTTCAAACCTCTTGTGTATCCTAATATCCTTTTTTGTACGACCGAACATGATCGCCGTCTTATCCACCACGTCGTTTATATCTGTAGGGAGGACCTGATACTTTCCTCCCCTTGCAAATCCCAGCAGTTGTTTCGTCAGGTTTGCTCCGCTTTCAACCAAGGCTTCTATGTTCTTTAGCTTTTCATAATTGGGACTACTGTGCTCCATTGAATAGAGCATAAGGGACGCATAGCCCTGGATACCCATCAGGAGATTATTGAAATCGTGGGCTATCCCCCCTGCAAGGGTACCTATCGCCTCCATCTTCTGTGCCTGGATAAACTGCCTTTCCAGGTTCTTTTTATAGTTTATGTCCTCAACGATCCCTTCGTAATACAAAAGATTCCTGTCTTTTTCCTTTATCGCCCTTATATTGAGAAGAACCCATGTCTTTGTTCTGTTTTTTCTGAACAACTGCACCTCAAAACCTTTTATTACGCCCTCCCTCTCAAGGAGGGTCAGGGCCTTTTCTCTATCCTCCTCTTCCACAAAGAGTTCATTTATACTAATCGACTCTTTTAGAAGGTTATCGGGGGAATCAAAGCCGAGCATGTTGGCTAACACTCTATTCACATTAAAAAGATGGCCTTTTGGATCTGCCTTGAAAAAACCGAAGAGCCCGTCATCGAATATGTGCTTGCATATCTCTTCCATCTCTGCATATCTTTCCTTCTCCCTCTTTCTCTCCGACACATCCCTTATCTCCATAACAAAACCAGTGGGAGGTCCCCCGTCTTTTTTTATGGATGATACAGAGACCTCCCCATAGAAGGTTTCACCGTTCTTTTTAAGGAGCTCCATATCCATCTTCAACCCTTCCTTTATGCCCTCTCTCGAACATAGGATTGAATATAAACTCTGGATGTGATCTTCGGAGGGGCAGATAAGCCTTAAGGACCTCTCCTTCGCCTCTTCTTTTGAAAAACCTGTGAGTTCTGTGAAGGCCCGATTCACCGAACGGATCGTTCCTTCCCTGCTTATGAGGAGTAAAGCCTCCTGTAAAGATTCAAAGACGTGCTTTAACATCTCCTCTTCTTTTGTGGACGTCCCCCTATAGTCCTTTCTTTTCACTGTACTTTTCATAGATAACCCCGTGTCTTACCCCGTTTGCGTTTACGATAATTTCATCAGCCTTCAAATATACCATAATTTCCTTTAAAATGATAATACCTTGTAGAAGAACATCCTCTCTCCCCTTTTCCATACCCACAATCTTTCTCCTCTCTGTAACGTCCATATCCTTCATCTTCTCTATCATGGAGAGGATCCCTGTCAGCGGTATTTTCTCGCCGTGTATCCTTCTTTTGTCGAACTCCTTTATGCCAAGGTGTATCGTTGCCACATTTGTAACGGTGCCGCCTGTTCCGATAAGCCTCGGGCCCCAGCTTAAAAACTCTCCACTTTTTAATAATCGATTTATAAATTCTGAGATCGCCCTCAGTTCGCCCCCCTCCGGTGGGTCTGACCTGATAAACATCTCTGTAATCTTTACAGAGCCAACAGGAAGGGAGACAAAGTCGACAAACCTATTTTTTTCGGCCTTTATAATCTCCGTACTTCCTCCTCCAATATCTACGATGAAAGTATCCCCCTCTGTTATAAATCCGTCGTTCAAAACGGAGAGGTACGTATAAAACGCTTCTTCTCTCTCCCTTATAACCCTTACAGGGATACCGAGTTTCTCCTGTACCATATGAATAAAATATGATGAATTCTTAGCCTCCCTCAACGCACTCGTCCCCACACAGAGTATCTCATCCACACCGTTTGCTTCTATTATCCCTTTATATGTACGAAGGGCATTATAGGTCCTCTCCATCCCCCCTTTCGTTAGGTATCCTGTTTCTTTTACACCCTCCCCCAACCTTGTAATCATAGAGATATCGAGTATCTCTCTTATCCCGGAAGTGATATCCGCTATGAGCATCAAAACGGTATTTGTCCCTATATCGATCGCAGCACATTTCATTTGACAACCCCCTATAAAACCACTATCATACCCTTTGTCATGGTAAACGGCATAACATCCCCGACGGAATTAAGCGGTATTGTTGCCTTCGGTGCAGGGATCCTCTCCTTTTTCAGCCCCTGTGTTCTACCCCTTGTACCTTCATACCTTGTGTTCATAAGTGGCATAACCCTTGAAGATTATAATAAAATCGGTTCGACGAGGTATAGAAAGATCGTCTTTGTCCATGCTCTACTCTTTATCCTCGGTTTCTCCTTTGTCTTTGTGAGTCTCGGTGTATCATCCTCTTTCATCGGAAGCCTGCTGTCGGAATATCAGACATATATCATGAAGATCGGGGGTATACTGCTCATCATCCTGGGGCTTTTCTGTTTAAATGTGGTAAAGATACCCTTTTTGAACAGGGAAAAGGCGTTCCATCTGAAAGAAAAGCCTTTAGGGCTTTTTGGATCTTTCCTGGTGGGGGTCACATTTTCTCTGGGCTGGACACCGTGCATAGGCCCTGCCCTATCCTCGATACTCATACTGGCCTCTTCATCGAAGAATATTGCCACTGGTGTATATCTCCTTGCCTTATATGCCCTTGGCATGGCCATTCCCTTTCTGCTATCCGCTTTAGTATTCGACAGGCTTATAGGTCTATTAAATAGATTCGGTTACATCGTCAAACACTCCGTAAAGGTCCTCGGGGTTCTCCTTATCCTTGTAGGGTTTCTGCTTTTTACCTCCTATATGAACGAGATAAGTCTCTGGTTTGGACAGATCCTCCCCCCTGATTGAGCTTTTAAAATTCGAGCTTTTTTAGCTCTCCCTTGAACCTCTCCTTGAATTTTTTGATGACCCTGTTCTCTATCTGTCTTACCCTCTCCCTCGAGATATTAAACTTCTCCCCTATCTCCTGTAGTGTCAGAGGTTCATCCGTCATGATCCTTGTCTCAAAGATAAAGATCTCTTTTTCATTTAACCCTTTTTTGAATTCCTCCACCTTCTGGGAGAGGATATCGCTTTTTTCCTTTTCTGCGACAATCTCCTCTACATCATCCCCCCCTGATTTTATCATATCTATCACCGTATCGTCCCCTTCGTCATGGATCGGCGCCTCGAGAGAGATATCCGTATAGGACAGCCTTTTCTCCATGTCTTCCACATCCTGTTCCTTTACATCGAGGTTGCTCGCGAGGAGTTTTGGGGCAGGAAAGATCCCTATGGCTTCAAGTCTCTGCTTCTCTTTGTTTAGCTTGTAGAAGAGTTTTCTCTGACTCTGGGTGGTACCTATCTTCACGAGACTCCAGGAATCCATTATATGTTTTAAAATATACGCCCTGATCCAGAATGAGGCATACGTGGAAAACTTGGTGCCCTTATAGGGATTGTACTTCTTTACCGCATGCAATAGACCGACATTCCCCTCCTGGATCAGATCAAGGATATTAAGGTAGGTATTATAGTATTCGAGGGCGATCTTAACGACAAGTTTAAGGTTTGAAATCACGAGCTTCTGGGCTGCCTCCCTGTCCTTATATTTGTATACCTTTGTGGCAATTTCTAATTCTTCCTCCCTTGACAGGACAGGGTACTTTGAGACCTCTGCGAGGTACTTTTTTAAAGGGTCAAAGGGTATGGGTAGACCCTTATCCTCAACCTCGGGGATAACATCCTTCTGTACGTCTATCGTTACATCAACTACAGTATCATCGACCAATTTACTACTCACCTCTTACCTTTATCAATTCTGCCACAATACTTATAGCGATCTCCTGCGGTGTCTCCGCCTTAATATCAATCCCTATAGGGGCGTGTACCTTCTCCAATTGTTCTTCGGAAAACCCCGATTGCCTCATATGGTCAAGCACTATCCTCACCTTTCTCTTGCTCCCTATCATCCCTATGTAACGTGTGGGCCTCTTGAGCACCTCAAACAATACATGGGCATCATATTTATGACCCCTGGTGATGATCGCTACAAATTCTTCCCCTGTGAATTTAAGCGTATCAAAGACACGGTGGAAATCCTCTACCACGAGTTCATCCGCCTCTGGAAACCTCTCCCTATTTGCAAATTCTGCCCTGTCATCTATTATCACCACATGGAAATCGACCATCTTTGCCACCTTAGAGAGAAACTGGGAGACATGGCCTGCCCCGAAGATATAGAGAACGGACAATGTTTTTATAGGCTCTAAGAGATATCCGTCCACCTCAACGGGCCCCTTCTCGTTTACATAGGGGGAAAACCTTTCCACATCCTGCTTCGATAACCCATCTCCTGATGTTTCAAGATTCTCCTCGATCAGTGTCTTTGAATATTCTCCCTCCTTGATCCTTGTTACAACGAGGCCTTTTCTTCCCCTTCGCCCGAGATAGGCAACCCTTCTGTATACCTCTATATGCCTTTCAAGGACAGGCTCAAGGAGTATATCCACATTGCCGCCGCAGAGCATGGCATCCCCTTCCACGGCCCTTCCATCCATCCGTATATGGAGGATTTTTACCCCTTTTTCATCCATCATCGTCAGGGCCTCTTCATAGGCCTGTGCCTCAAGCCTGCCTCCCCCGACGGTTCCGTACGTCCTTCTATCCTCTCCTACAAACATCTTTGCCCCTGCCTCTCGGGGGGAAGAACCTGCCCTATAAATCACGGTTACAAGGATACCTTTCTGTCCATCCTTCAAATAGTTCGCTACTGTTTCGTATAGCTCCATAAAAACCACCTTTTATCTAAAAATATATGAAATGCAGGATCGCCTCAAGGACACCACCGCCTATGGCCCTCGCCTTCTCTGTAATTGCATAGCAGTGGTCGACAATCCCCGTTGGGTCAACGTCACCTATCTTCTCCTTCTCTTCAACCCGGATCTCCCCTATGAGTCCCCTCAAGACCCCGTCAAAGGGGGATAACACGGGTATCTCATCTACATACATGAGAATCTCCCCCTTTTTAACGAGATCCCCTATGGATTTCACATGCCTGACCTTCCCTTCTTTCGGGGATCTCAATACCCTGTCAGTTGTATGGCCCATCACAGGCCCAGGGATGCCTGTATGGTCTTCTGTCTTCCCTTTGTAGTAGACCCTACCTAAATTGTGTCCCCTGTTACTCTCAACCGCTGCGTGGACCATATCGGGGGCAGAAAAACCGGGTCCTACACCTATAACCACAGGGGCTTCATTTTTACTTGTTCCCAAGTTTCGTTTTGCCATTATGGCATCTATAACCACATAAGGTTTTAATTCCCCTATGATCCTCCACTTTGGGTCTATTATTACACAGATTCGACCTTCCTCCCATACCCTCCATATCTCTGAAACATCTGAGACAAGGGATGCCCCTACCCCTTCCACCTCATGTTCCCTTACAAATACCGCCTCGGAAAAGGCTACGGTCCTTCTTACGGTCAAGGGTTCAGGAATCTCTGTCATCACTATCTTCTTTATCCCTGCCATGTATAGCCTGTGGGCAATGCCCGTTGCCATCTCCCCTGCCCCTTTAATCACTACCTTCAAGTCAGAAAACATCCCTTCCCCCCAATCTCACATCCCTTTTCCGAAAAAACAGACAGGGTAATGGCATTCCGGACAGTTAAGGCAGAGACCGCCGTACGACATCTTAACCACATCCTCCCTTGTAGGTCTCTCCCCTGCCATTATTCTCACAAGCATCAGATCAAAGACCGTATTCTTGTTAAAATAGACACAGGCAGGAGCCCCCAAAATATATACACCTTCAAGCTCTGCCACAAGGAACATGGCCCCGGGAAAGACAGGTGTCCCGTAAAAGTGTATCTCTGCCCCTGTCTCCCTTATACCCTCCAGGGTCACATCATCGGGGTCAACGGAGAGGCCTCCTGTTGTAATCACCATATTGGCCCCTTTCTTTATACATTCTAAGACCCCATCCCTTATCAGGCCGATCTCATCATCGACTAAAACTTTGTGGACCACCTCATTACCGTAGTTCTTTATCTTTTCTTCCACAATATAGGAGCCGTCCTTGATCCTGCCCGTTACAACCTCACTCCCCGTTACAACAAGACCTACCTTATAATATCTGAAAGGTTCTATACGGATTACCCCTTTTCTCCCTATATCCTCCGCCTTTCTCAACCATTTTTCCTCTATGTATAGAGGGGTGATCCTCGACGCCGCCACGATGTCCCCGGTCCTCACAATGTGTCTATTCTGTACCGTACTTACAAGCACATCGGGCAGTCGATTTAACTCGTACAACCCTTCAAGGTCAACATAGAAAAGGCCTTCCACCTTGCTTACTATATTCACCTTACCCTCTTTTGGGGGTGTAACCTCCATATTTTCATCGAGCATGGCCTTTGCGATCCTCAACCCTGCCTCATCTTCGTGGACCCCTTTTATCTCTCCATCGAAGGCGTATATATGTCTCTTTCCGAGGTCGAGGAGCCTCTCTATATCGTTGGGCTCAATCCTCTTGCCCCTTTTAAAGGCAACATCCTTCTTCTTCCCCGGGATCACCTCCGTTATGTCATGGGCAAGGATCATACCCAGCGCATCTTCAACCTTTACCTTTTTCAATTTTATGACCCCTTTCCTTCAGCATATCTATAGTTTCAACTGTATCTATGTCGAGGATACATCCTTCGTCACCCTCTATAGATAACATATCTTTCATATGTTTATCCATGATTTCTCTCAAACCCATATCCCCCTTCAGACCTTCCAATTCGCTGAAATAGGGTTTTACCCTTATCATCACGGGGTGTCCCTTGATACCCATATATTTAGGAACAACGAGCATGCCCTCTTCCCTTAAAAAGGTCTCTATAATCGATTTAACGGTCTCCCCCTTCAAAAAAGGTTTATCCCCGAGGTGGATGAGAAGCCCATCCCCGTCCATAATATGGGGCAAAACCGCAATTATGGAAGAGGACATGCCTTTTTTAAAGTCATGGTTAACAACTACAGAGAGGGGAGGTGAACCATTCGAGAGACCCTCGAGCTCCTCTACTACCCGTTTACCTTCAGGGTTTACAATTACAAATACTCTCTCCAACTCTTCTATCAAAAAGGGCTCAACAGCCCTTTTTATAACGGATTTTCCGTCTATCTTCAGGGTGAGTTTGTTAAACCCGAGCCTTTTCGATATTCCTGAGGCAAGTACCGCCGCATATATCTTCATCTATTCTGGGGATAGCCTTATTTTTATATTTCCTTATAGAAAAGACGGCCGGGGTTTTCTTCCACGGTTGGCAGCTTCAGTCCTTTCTTATAGCCCTGTTGAGGTCATCTATCAGAGATTTTACATCTATACCGTGCACTTCCGCTCCCTGCTCTATATTCTCAAAAAGCGCGGCCTGACAACCTGCACACCCAAGACCGTACCTTTCGAATATCTTTATGGTCTCAGGGTGTCTTTTCACCACCTCTTCTATGGACATATTCTTGTTTATCATAAACACCCTCCCCTTCTCTCCTTATATAATTTTTCAAAAAACCTGGGCGGAAAAGATATATACCTTCGTATCTTTCGATCTCCAGGCATCTTTATCAAGGCCAGCCTTGTAACACGTATGTTCTAAAAAAGTGATAACGTCCCATCCATATTCTGTGGCCACCTGAGGCAGGAGGAGCCCCGAATGGTACCCCTTCTCTATGTAAAGACCGTGTTTACCCACCTCTATCTCGTCTATATCTTTAATCCTCTTCATAGGCGTTAAAACGGATATCTCTATCTCCGCATCCTTCCATTCATCCTTTGTAAGAGGGGTGAACCTCGGGTCTTGAAAAGCGGCATGGATTGCGGCGTTTTTTACTGTTTCATATAGGGGCATGGGTTCATGGATATAGCCTATACACCCTTTCAACTCACCTTTTATCTTGATAGTCACAAATGCCCCTGCCTTCGCCTTCAACCGTTCAGAGGGTGTTATCCCTTTCATGGAAGTGCCAAAGAGGATAGACTCTATCGCCTCCCTCGCTATGGCCTTTAATTCTGCCTTCTCCTCTTCAGAAAGGTATTGAGAGGTTTTTGTTCTATCTTGGTCCTCCCTTTTTTTGAAAAAGATCGCAGATAGGTACCCTACAACCCCATCTTTATCTCCTGATGTATCCCCTGAGTTGGCATATTTGAGTACCTTTGAAGAATGGGCTCCAAGCCTCTTACACAAAAGCATGGTCACAAGCATAGGCCCGAAACCGCATGCCTCAAACCTGTCTTTCGCGAAATCGCTCTTGAAACGTTCTATGTCGAAGGCCTCTATATCCCGGACGGCGATACTGTCGATTCTGGTCGCATTGTTGTAAGGATGGTAATGGGACAGATCAGAACTGCCCACGATGAGGACCTTTTTTTTGGTGGTGGTAACCACATTATAGATGGAGTCCGCAAGACTCTCACACAAAGACACATCCTGACTCCCCATAATTAAGGGTAAAAGTTTAAAGCCTTCGAGGACTGTCTGTAAAAACGGAAGCTGGACCTCCAGCGAATGCTCCCACCTGTGGGCCTTTGGGTCCGAAAAGACCTTTCGGGTCTCCCTTAAAACCCCCTCAGCCATGATCTCGTCTATCGGGACAACCCCAAAGGGGGTTTTATATCCCCCCCTATCGATCACCGCTACCCCCTCAAAATAGGACCTGTGGCTCGGGGCTAACACGATTACGGTATCATAGCTTCTTCCCATGATCGACTTAAACCCGTATGCCGCTACAGGCCCTGAGTATATGTAGCCTGCATGGGGGGAGATAACCCCTAAGATTTCTCCTTCCACGGCCTCTATCTCGGCCTCTTCAAGATAACCCTTGATCTCCTTTTTCAGCGTAGAAGGGTTGTCCGGATAGAAGACACCGCTTACGGCTGGCTCTCTTAAATATTCCATATGCTTCTAATTATACCACATTTTAAAATATAGAGTCAGAGGAATATCTTTCCAGGGTTGAGTATATTGTTGGGATCAAAAAGCCTTTTGATGTCCTTCATGGTCTTTATCGTCTCCGGAGATAGCTCCATACCGAGATAGGGTGCCTTTGTGGTACCGATTCCGTGTTCCCCTGAAAGGGTACCGCCAAGACGGATCGTCTCGGTAAATATCGCCTCCACCGCCTCTTCTGCTAACGCCCTATCCTCCTTGGTATCTTTGATCATGATGCTCACGTGAAAATTGCCATCGCCCGCATGGCCAAAACTCAATATAGGTACTCCGAGCCTCTTCTCCGTCTCTTCGAGAAAACGGATAAGGGCCGGTATGTTGGACCTCGGCACAACCACATCTTCTGCTATCTTTACGGGATTCAGATTGTATGTGGCCTGAGACACGACCCTCCTCGCCTGCCATAATCTATCCGCCTCGTTGGGGTCTTCCGTGATCCTGCATTCATCCGCCTTGTGTTCGATAAGTATCTTTTTGATCTTCTCCCCCTGTCTCTTCAAGGACTCCCTATCCCCATCAATTTCAATGAGGAGAAGCCCTCCTATATAATCGGGGATTCCCATAGGGTTTGCCTGTTCACTACACCTGATCGATGCCCTGTCCATAAACTCAATGGTCGATGGGACTATCTTTGCCGCTATAATCGCAGAGACCGCCTCTGCCGAATCTTCAACTTCCCTGAAGAGGGCAAGGATTGTGGCCTTTGCCTCAGGCAGGGGGATGAGTTTTAATATGAGCTTTGTAATGACCCCGAGGGTTCCTTCACTGCCCACAAAAAGCCTCGTTAAATCATAACCCACAACCCCCTTCATCGTCTTGACCCCTGTGTTTATTATCTCCCCTGTAGGTTTGACCACCTCCAGACCGAGGACGTAGTCTCTCGTTACCCCGTATTTTAGGGAATTGGGGCCTCCGGCGCATTCCGCAGCGTTACCCCCTAAGCTCGAATATTTATAAGATGCAGGATCAGGAGGATAAAAGAGTCCGAGTTTTGCCACCTCCTCCTGAAAAATATACGTGATTACCCCCGGTTCAACAACGGCGACGAGGTTTTTCGTATCTATCTCTAAAATCCTGTTCATCTTTGTAAAGGCAAGGACAACCCCACCTTTGATGGGGATGGAACCCCCTGTGAGACCTGTACCCTGACCTCTGGGGATTACAGGGAAGAGATATTTATTTGCAAGGATGAGTATCTCCGAAACTTCTTTTGCTGAGGATGGGAAGACGACAAGATCTGGAATTGTCCCTTCTGTCCTGCCGTCGTAAGCATAGCACCGCCTGCCTTCGACGGATGCAATTACATCCTCTTCTCCCACGATCCTTGTGATTTCATCTGCGATTACCTTTTCCATCATCCCTTTTTAATCCCGTCCTCCCTTTCCACTTTTGAATCTTTGGCCTTTAAAAAGGCAAAGACCTCTCTCTCAAGATGGGCCCTGAAGTCAAGGGGTGATGCGACCATACGGAACGCCCCCCTTCCTTTCCCTGTAAAACCGAGGATCACCTTTCCAAAATTTAAAATCTTACCCAGGGAAGGCTGATGGACATCCACCATATCTATCTCATCAAGGGGGATATCGTATGTTCTCCTCAAGGGAAAACCTACCCTGATGATCAGTCTCCTGTCTGTGATGGCAATCTCAGAGGTCTTGATACTCACCGTGGAAAATATACCCCATACACAACCTACAAGGAGCAATATCAAGGCGGAGAGACCCTTTGTCGGGATAGAGAGTCCCCCGATCACCATGACCATGGCTGGCCCCAAAAGGATCGCCCAGTGGAGACCTGTTATATAGGCAAGCCTTTCTCCGGTTTTTATCTGGGAGTCAATATAACCCATTTACCACCCCTTAATCCTTAAAGACCGCCCCTTTTGAGGCTGACGTAACGAGTTTCCCATACCTCGCCATATAGCCCTCCTTTATGTTGGGCTCAGGGGGCCTCCAGGTCTTTCTCCGCTTCTCCAACTCTTTCTCTTTTACGAGAAGATCGATCGTCTTTCTATTGAGATCAATCTCTATCATATCCCCGTCCTTAACTAACGCAATCGGTCCCCCTTCTGCCGCCTCAGGGGATATATGGCCTATACATAGACCCCTTGTGCCACCGGAAAATCTGCCATCAGTGATTAAGGCACAGGAGGTATCGAGCCCCCTTCCGGCGAGTATGCTTGTGGGGGTCAGCATCTCCCTCATTCCAGGACCCCCTTTAGGCCCTTCATATCTTATGACCACAACATCCCCAGGGACTATACTTCCATCCATTATGGCCTTTCCTGCATCCTCCTCCCTCTCAAAGACCCTGGCCCTTCCAACGAAGTGCCAGACCGACTCTAAAACACCTATCCTCTTCACGATTGATCCATCAGGGGCTAAACTCCCGTGAAGTACCGCAAGCCCCCCCTTTTCATGGTATGGTTCTTTTAAGGGTCTAATTACACTGATATCCCTTACCTCGGCCACCTTCAATATGTCCCCCACCTTCCTACCGTCTACGGTAAGGCACTTTTTGTTTATAAGGTTCTTCTTTGACAACTCCTTCATGATACCGAAGACACCGCCGGCATGGTATAAGTCCTCGAGATGGTGAGGCCCGGCAGGACTCATGTTGCAGATATGGGGTACCCTCTCCGATATCTCATCGAACAACGAGAGGGGAAGGTCGATACCTGCCTCGTAGGCAATGGCCGGGAGATGAAGGGCCGTATTCGATGAGCCCCCGAAGGCCATATCCACGGCGATTGCGTTCTTGAATGCATCGAGGGTTACTATGTCCCTGGGTTTTATCTGGCCATTTACAAGTTCGACCACCTTCTTTCCTGCCTTCTTGGCGAGACGGATCCTTTCGCCGTATACGGCAGGTATGGTTCCGTTGCCTGGCAAGGCAATACCCAAGGCCTCTGACAGACAATTCATCGAATTGGCGGTAAACATCCCTGCACAGGAGCCTGCCCCTGGACAGGCACACTCTTCAAGCACCCCGAGCTCATTTTCATCCATAAGCCCTCCCCCCACCTTTCCCACCCCTTCGAAAACGGTTATAAGGTCCACCGTTTTTCCTTTATACCTCCCTGTAAGCATGGGTCCACCGCTTATTACGATGGCAGGGATATTGAGTCTCATGGCGGCCATGATCATACCCGGTATGATCTTGTCGCAGTTGGGTATGAGAACCAGGCCATCAAAGGGATAAGCCTTTGCCATCACCTCCACCGAATCACATATAAGCTCCCTCGAACCGAGGGAATACTTCATCCCTTCATGGCCCATGGCTATACCATCGCATATGCCTATCGTGGAGAACTCCATGGGGGTTCCCCCGGCAAGACGGATACCCTCTTTTACCGCCTGACATATCCTGTCAAGGTGGATATGACCGGGTATAAGCTCGTTCGCTGAGTTTGCGATACCTATGATAGGTTTCTCCAGTTCTTCCTTGAGGCACCCCATTGCATAAAAAAGGCTCCTATGGGGGGCCCTGTCAATTCCCTTTTTCATCCTATCGGATCTCATCAAGACCTCCTAAATGTGGTTAAGCCCTTTTGAACTTCTCGTTTAAGGCCCTTCTGAAGCGGGGCATATATATGATCTCGAAGGCCTCTTCCTTGTCAGGGAAAGACCTAAGGGCGTGTTTCTTTACCCCTTCCACGATCATCATCGCCTCTTCATATGTGATATTCTGCGTTTTTATATACCTTAATGCGAAATCAACGGTAAACCTCAATCTTCTTATCTTCCTCTCCTCTTCCATAAGCTCCCTGTCCATTGTCAAGCCCCCTCATACCCTTTTTTTCTTCGTCGGGTATACCTCAAAAAAGATCCACAGACACATACCAACGGTGATCGCCATATCCGCCACATTGAATGCAGGCCAGTGGTAATCTCTGAAGTGGAAATCGAGGAAATCTATGACATACCCGTAATGTACCCTATCGTATAGGTTTCCCAGTGCCCCGGAGAGGACACACATAAGGGATAAGGCCTTTCCTCCATCCGTCTTAGGCCTAAATACCATGTATACCAGAACAGCCATTATGATGATGGGAAAAAAGGTAAATATGAACTTTGCCCAGGGGTGTTCGGAGAGGAGGCTGAAGGCCCCACCGTAATTCCTCGTGTGAACCACATTGAAAAAAGGCGTAATCTCAATTTGGCTTCCAAAGGGTAAGTGGTCCATTACAAGGTGTTTTGTCCATCTGTCCAGGAAAAAGAGAACAGGAACTATAACGAATATAACGTATCGGCGCATCTTCTGCAGATATTTTTAAACTCCCCATCTTTTACCAACTCCGGAGAATACTGCCAGCATCTCTCACATTTTTCCCCTTCTGCCCTCAACACGTTTGCACTTAAGGCATCACCCCTATGGATCTCTATCTGGGATACTATGAATATGTCCTTCACCTCATTGCCCAGTTTGTTCAATATCCCGTATTCCTTATCCGGGGCATATATCACAACCTTTGCATCCAGGGAATGGCCTATTATCTTCTCCACCCTTTTTTCTTCAATCTTCTTGTTCACCATCTCCCTTATACCCCAGAGGACATCCCACTCTGCCTCTAACCCTTCATCTATCATATGCCTTTTTACCTCGGGAAAAGAGGATAAGAGCACGCTCTCCTCTTTTACATAGCCCTTAAGGTATGACCACATCTCCTCTGCGGTTGAAGAGAGGATGGGGGCAATAAGGCGAACAAGACTGAGCAATGTCTCGTGTATCACCGTCTGGGAGGCCCTTCTCTTTAAGGCATCCCTTTTTTCCACGTATATCCTGTCCTTCACGATATCCAGATACAGGGCACTTAAATCAACGGAACAGAAATTGTGGATGGTGTGGTATATCACATGAAAGGAGTAATCCTTGTATGCATTTAATACCCTCTCTGTAACCCTGTTCAACCTTGATAGGAGCCATCTGTCGAGGTAAGACATCTTTTCATAGGGGACACTATCCCTTTCGGGGTTAAAATCATCATGGATATTCGCATGGAGGAATCGCAAAGTGTTTCTTATTCTCCTGTAGGTCTCGACAAGCCTGTTTATGATGTCCTTTGAGATCTTTATATCGTCCCTATAGTCCTCATATGTGACCCAGAGCCTTAAAATCTCCGCCCCGTATTTCTCTATAATCTCCTCGGGGGAGATGATATTCCCCAGAGATTTTGACATCTTTCTTCCTGTACCATCTACAACAAAACCATGGGTCAAAACGGATTTGTAAGGGGCCATGCCTTCGTTACCTACAGAGGTAAGTAACGAACTGTGGAACCAACCTCTGTGTTGATCACTCCCTTCGAGATACATATCCGCGGGGTATTTAAGGCCCTTTCTCTTCTTACATACGTGGGCCCAGCTCACCCCGGAGTCGAACCAGACATCGAGGATATCCTCCTCTTTTCTGAATGTATCCCCTCCGCATCTACCACACTTCGTCCCTTCGGGGAGAAAATACTCGGCCCCTTTTTCAAACCATATGTCGGCCCCGTACACCTTTACCTCATCAACAACCTTCCTGAATACCTCCTTGCTCGAGAAGACCTCTCCGCAATCTTCACAGTAAAAAACGGTGATAGGTATACCCCAGCTCCTCTGCCTCGATATGCACCAATCGGGCCTTGCCTTTACCATGTTATAGATCCTGTCATGTCCCCATGAGGGTATCCATTTAACCCTGTCTATCTCTTCCAAGGCCTTATCCCTCAAGCCACATTTATCGAGGGAGATAAACCATTGTTCCGTTGCCCTGAATATCACCGGTTTTTTACACCTCCAGCAGTGGGGATAAGAGTGTTCAATGCCCTCGCTGTGCAAAAGAAGACCGAGCTCCTTTAGTTTCCCAATCACATGGCGGTTACTCTCAAATACGTTCATCCCTCCGAAAAAAGGGACATCCTTGAAAAACCGCCCCTTGTCGTCCACAGGGGTATAAACATCGAGCCCGTATTCAAGACCCGTTTCATAGTCCTCTTCCCCATGGCCCGGGGCGATATGGACCGAACCGGTCCCCGTGTCATCCGCTACATAATCTGCATATACTATTATGGACTCCCGGTCTATGAAGGGATGTTTGAATGTAAGACCCTTTAACCTCTCAGGTTCTATATCGTCTATGATTTTATACGTTCCGATCCCTGCCTTTGATGTGATCTCATTAACCAGTTTTTTGAGGACTATCAGTATCTCATCCCCAGTATCGACGGCAGCATACGTAAAAAGGGGGTTTATCGCTATCGCAAGATTTGCGGGGAGCGTCCAGGGGGTTGTCGTCCATATGAGCATGTATATAGGCTTCTCAGGGTAGCCATCGAATACCCCTTTCCTTTCTTTTACAAAGGGGAACTTTACATAAATCGAGTCTGACCTTTTTGTCTCATACTCTATCTCCGCCTCAGCCAAGGCGGTCCTACAGTCTATACACCACAGGACAGGCTTCTTTTTTCTGTAAACCTCTCCCCTTTCAAAAAATTTCGATATCTCCTCTATTATTGTGGCCTGATACTCAAAATCCATTGTGATATAAGGGTGGTCCCAGTCTCCTATGCCTCCTAATCT
>JAOAGQ010000009.1 GCA_026415675.1 Syntrophorhabdaceae bacterium | reverse complement strand
AAAAAATTTTATTCGTTGAAGGACATATTTTTTTCAAATATAATAGCAGATTATGGGTGGAGATGTGATCCTTGAAAGATTAAAATCCGGTTACCTCCTGCCAACATTATCCCCCATTACAATAAGGCTTCTGGAGCTCGCCTCCGATGATTCGAGTTCAATAGAAAAATTAACAGACCTGATTGAAAAAGACCCATCTCTTACCACAAGGGTGTTAAGACTCGCAAACAGCCCTTTCTACCGACCCTCCTTTCCTGTGAGTACGTTAAGGCAGGCGATCATGCGGATAGGGTTTCATCAGTTGAGGATCCTTGCCCTCTCCCTTTCATTAAAAGAGACGTTCCCTATGGGAAGGGTTGGTAATATGGACTATGAACGTTTCTGGAACGTTTCCCTGTACAGGGGAATAACAGGAAGGGCCATTGCAAAGATCACAAATATAAGCGATCCCGATGAGGCGTTTATAACAGGTCTCATACTCGAGATTGGGCTCTTGATCTTCTACGATATTTTTTTAAAGGGTAAGGATGAGGAAATCCGGATCGGGGATGTGCCCTTCGAGGCGTTGCTTCCCTATGAGAGGGAAAAATACGGCATAAACCACAGGGATGTAGGGGAGTATGCCTTGAGGTACTGGAAATTCCCCGAGGCCATTGTAGCATCCCAGAGATACAAAGAACATTTAGAGGGTCAACCATACTCGGGCTTGATGAGGGTTTTGTATATGGCAGAGAGACTCTCCTCTTTAATATGTTATCAAAAATCGAACCTCGACTCTGTGTTCTCTTCCCTCGTTGATACCTTTGGGATAAAGGCAGAGACCTTAAACGAGGTTATAATCACAGCCTTGAACGAGGTGGACGATGTCTCCAAAGCCCTTCACATAAAAGTCGAACAAGATACGGATATTATAGGTCTTTTAGAAAAGGCAAACAGGGCTTTATTAAGAATATCCCAGGAGATTTCAGGATATACATCATCCTGCTCAAACGGAGAACTCCCCTCTTTTGCAGCCTTGACCAAGCTCAAATCTGACAGCGATGACGTCTCTTTTACATTACAGGCGTTAGCCCATGAGATCAGAAACCCCCTGACAGTGGTGGGGGGGTTTGTCAAAAGGCTAAAGAAAACGATGGACCCCTCATCGAACGGATGGAAATATATGGAGGCGATCATCAAGGAGACGGAGAGACTGGAAAATATTCTCAAAGAGGCAACAGAAGGCCTTAAAAAATCCTCTTAGCTGGCGATAAATATATAAAAGACAAAAGGTGGATAAAAATGGCGATATCTCGATTTTGTAAATATCTTTTAGTATTCATCATAATCTCTTTTACCCTCCTTTTTTTCCCGATTTTATCCTTTTCATCAGAGGAAAAAGAAAAGATTGATGTAAAAAGGGATAAAGAAAAGACCGTATACACAATAGACGGGGGCGATGACAAAAAGAAAGAGCAGAAGGACGACAGAGAAAACTCCTGGGAGATGCTCAAAAACATGAAGTTATGGATAGAGAAAAAATAAATCCCATCATCCTCTTTTAGGACCCCCATGTCAGTCAAAGATTGACAATGTTCCGCTAAAGTCTTATAATATAATGAAATTTTTCACATCCAGAGGAGGAAATATGGATTACAATGTAAATTCATATAAGGGAAGCGATGACTATATAGCATCGAAGCCTTTAATGGAGATAGTTAACGTAGCGGTTGCCCTCGGGAAACCCCTTGTGATTAAGGGTGAACCTGGAACGGGGAAGACCCTCCTTGCCCATAGTATAGCAAAGGCCCTGGGAAAAAAATTGATAATATGGAACATAAAATCCACCACCAAGGCAAAAGATGGCCTTTACGTGTACGATACGGTACAGAGGTTAAACGATGCAAGATTCAAAGACAAAGATATATCCGATATAAGGCAATATATTAAGCTCGGGAAACTCGGTCAGGCCTTTGCCTCCCCGGAGCAGGTGGTATTACTCATAGACGAGATAGATAAGGCGGATATCGAGTTTCCAAATGACCTTTTAAATGAACTCGATGAGATGTCTTTCCATATACCGGAACTCGATGAGGAGATAAGGGCCAAGCATAGACCTATCGTTATCATCACGAGTAATTCAGAAAAAGAGTTACCCGACGCCTTTTTAAGGCGGTGTATATTTCACTATATAGAATTCCCCGATGAAGAGATGATGGAAAGGATAGTAAAGGTACACTACCCGGACATAGAAACAAAACTTATAAGGGAGGCCATTAAAAAGTTTTACTGGATAAGGGAGGTGGATGGTTTGAGGAAAAAACCATCTACGAGTGAACTCCTCGACTGGATCAAGGCCCTCGCGTTGGGGGGGATAAATCCCGAAAAGATCACGACAGAAATCCCCTTCCTCGGAACATTACTTAAAAACGAACTCGATACAGGTCGTTTTGTAAGGCTAAGCAGTGCCCAGGGTGGATTTGGCTTTAGAAGAAGATAAAAGAGGGGTAAATGTTTACCGATTTCTACTATATTTTGAGAAAAAAAGGGGTCCCTGTAACGGTAACAGAGTGGTTATCCTTTATTGAGGCGTTGTACAAGGGTTTTTTTCAATCGAGCCTCAATCACCTCTATTATATAGGCAGGGCTTTCCTTGTAAAGAGTGAGGCCTATTACGATATGTTCGACGAGGCCTTTAACGAATATTTCGGGGGTATAAAAACAGACCCTTCAGAACTGGAGAAGGTGCTTAACTGGCTTGAAAACCCCCTCCATCGCCTTCCAAAGCTCACCCCTGAGGAGGCTCAAGAGTTCCATAGAAGATTGGAGGAGCTGAAAAAAGAGTACAACATCGAGGAGTTGATGAAAAAGTTCAGGGAAAGGCTTATGGAACAGAAGGAAAGGCATGACGGGGGGAGTAAATGGATAGGTACAGGGGGTACATCCCCTTTTGGTGCCTACGGTTACCACCCCGGCGGTATAAGGGTTGGAGGGGAGTCGTGGATGCAGTCCGCATCAAAGGTGGCAGGGGAGAGAAGATTCAGGAATTATAGGAATGATATCATCCTCGATGTAAGACAGACAAAGATGGCACTAAAAAAACTGAGGGAACTAAAAAGGGAAGGTCTCGAAGAGGAGCTTGATCTGGACGGCACAATAGATAAAACGGCAAAGCAGGGAGGGGAGATAGATCTCGTCTTCAATAAATCCAGGGAAAACTCTGTGAGGCTCATTCTGTTAATGGATACGGGGGGTTCTATGCTTCCGTATACGGAACTGTGCGAGAGACTCTTTTCTGCGGCGAGCCAGATGGAACATTTCAAGGAATTCAGGTATTACTTTTTCCATAACTGTATATATCAGGATGTCTTTGAAGATATGGCGAATTATAAAAGGGTACCGACGGAGAAACTCTTCTCGAATTTCCATAAGGGTTACAAGGTGGTAATCGTCGGTGATGCAAGGATGGCCTATTCGGAACTCTTCGATGTGAATGGATGTATAGACTATTTTTATTCCAATGATAAACCGGGACTTGAATGGCTTTTAAAGATAAAAGAACACTTTCCCCATTCGGTCTGGCTTAACCCTACCCACAGAAGCTTCTGGGGTCACTATACGGTGGATACGATCTCAAAGATTTTTCCCATGTTTGAACTCACCCTCGACGGCCTGAAGGATGCGGTCAAGGCCTTGGTGTCAAAACCGAAGATGCCCTCTTTCCACAACTGACCCGGAATAAAACTGTTTGTTAATTCAACTCAAAATACATTATAATTTATTATGCCTATAAAAAGGGTTTTATACTATTTCTATGAAAGGTTATTACTTAATGAGGTAAAAAAGAAGGATATACCAACCCATATAGGTCTTATCCTGGACGGCAACAGAAGATATGCCATAGAAAAAGGTTTTAACAACGTCACGATGGGGCACAAGGTTGGGGCTCAAAAACTGGATGAGGTGTTAAACTGGTGCAGCGAACTGGGGGTAAAGATTGTAACCATCTGGGTCCTTTCTACAGAGAATATCCATAGGGAGAAAAAGGAGCTCGAAGCCCTGCTTAAGGTGATCGAGGAGAAGATAGGGGAACTTACCCAGAGCAGTGTGATTAAAAAAAACGGGTTTAGAATAAAGGCCATAGGAAATATCGATATTCTACCTCAATCACTTAAAGAGACGATAAAAAAGGCCGAAGAAGCAACAGAATCCCATAAAAATCATGTACTTAACATAGCGGTGGGATACGGTGGTAGGGAAGAGATAGTGGAAGCGGTAAAAAAGGCGATCATGAGCAAAAAGACAGAGTCCATCTCTGTGCTCGCAGAAAGCATAACCACAGAGGACATAGCGAGCCATCTATACACGAATGGTATCCCTGATCCGGACTTGATTATAAGAACAAGCGGCGAGATCCGTTTGAGCGGTTTTCTCCTCTGGCAAAGCGCATACAGTGAATTCTACTTTTGCGATGCCTTATGGCCTGCCTTCAGAAAGATAGATTTTCTAAGGGCTATAAGGAGCTATCAGCACAGGGTTAGGAGATTTGGGAGATGAACGGATGTGAAGACAGGATCGGATGTTTGAAAAAGACGGAACTCTTTAAATCATTGAACGAAAAGGAACTCCTGGAACTCTCCCAGAGGATGAAGGAGAGGGTATATCCCCCTAATACCGCCATCGTAAGGGAAGGTGCTGTTGGCGACTCGATGTTCATTATAAAGACAGGGAAGGTGGACATAAAAAAGAGGGAACAGACAACAGGGATTGATCTAACCATCGCCTCTTTAAGTGATGGCGCCTGTTTCGGTGAGATGGCCCTCCTAACGGGGAACCCGAGAACGGCAACGGTAATCGCAACCCAACCGACCTCGGTCTTTGTTCTCGAAAAAAAGGATTTTGAGAACCTCCTAAAAGAACACCCCGGTATTTCCATCTCCCTCAACAAGATAGTGGCGGAGAGGATAGAGGCGATGAATGCCCAGAAGAGTATGGGCATGAAATCTCTTGCGAACACAAAGATAGACGGTGAGGTCCTCGCCCTCCTGCCAAAACAGCTCGTAACGAGATACAAGGTGTTGCCCATGGCCTATTCAAACAGCACCTTGACCCTCGCAATGGTCAATCCCAATGACCTTCTCGCAATAGATGAGGTTAGGAAGTTTATAAAGGGGGTGGCGATAGAGCAGGTTCTTGTCTCAGAAGACGACTTCAAGGCCTTCATGGATAAACAGTACCCTGAAATCATGAAGAAGATGGAGGAAAAGCCTGAACTGAGTATCGACTCCATCCTCGAAAGCATGGACTCCCTGCAATCGGATATACTGAAAGATGCCGAGTTCGACGAAACAAGAGATGATGATATAGCCATCGCAGACATAGAGAGTGAGGCCCAGGGGGCACCGATCGTTAGACTCACAAACAATATCATAGGTATGGCATTAAAAAAAGGGGCAAGCGACATCCATATAGAACCTATGGAAAAGGGCTGTCGCGTAAGATACAGGATAGATGGTGTATTAAGGGAAGAGATGATGCTCCCCCGAAAGGTGATACTACCCCTTATAAGCAGGATAAAGATCATCTCGAAGCTCGACATCACCGAGAGGAGGCTTCCCCAGGATGGCAGAATCACAATGAAGGTTGGGGATAAAACGGTAGATTTCAGGGTATCCTCTATACCTACAAAATTCGGTGAAAAAATCTGTACAAGGATTCTCGATAAAAGTAACACAGCAATGGGTCTTGATAAACTCATCACCCATCCTCCAACCCTTGAACTTGTAAGAGAGATGATAAGGAAACCGTACGGGATTATCTTCGTGACAGGGCCAACAGGATCAGGTAAAAGCACCACCCTCTACAGCGCCCTTGCAGAAAAAAACGAAGTAGGGGTGAATATATCAACGGTAGAAGACCCCATAGAATATGACTTAGCAGGGATCAACCAGGTCCAGGTAAACTCCGATATAGGTCTCGATTTTGCAAGGGTTTTGAGGGCCTTTTTGAGGCAGGACCCCGATATCATCCTCGTAGGGGAGACAAGGGACAAGGAGACGGCAAAGATAGCCGTTGAGGCAGCCCTGACAGGGCATCTCGTCTTCACAACCCTCCACGCCAATGATGCCCCGAGCACATTCATGAGGTTAAACGAGATGGGGATAGAACCCTTTCTGATCTCCACATCTATAATCGGGATTATTGCCCAGAGGCTTGTAAGAAGGATATGTCAGAATTGCAAGGAAAAATATGTACCCGATAGGGTGGTGGCCAAATATTTGGGTATACCGGAGGATACGGAGCTCTACCGTGGAAAAGGATGTGAGGTATGCAATATGTCCGGTTACAAAGGACGGGTGGGTGTATACGAGGTCTTAATGGTCGGTGAATCGGTGAGACATCTGATTGCGGAAGGGGCGGAGACAAACGTTATCCGTCAAGAGGCGATAAAAAGTGGAATGAAAACCCTTAAAGATTACTGTCTGATTTTACTGCAGGAGGGATTGACTACCGTGGATGAAGTCTTAAGAACAGTGGCAATACAGACTTGAACAAGAATTCTATCGTAAAGAAAAATATAACCTCCATTATCTTAAGGATCATCCTTTGGTTCTTGGTCCTTATGCTCATCGCCCTTATGTTCTATGTCTACCATGAGGGCATCTGGAGAGACATAATCAGGTTTTATCGTTTCTTCTATGAGCCAAAAAGACTCAAGGCCTTTATCGCCTCCTTTGGCCCACTATCCTCCGTCGTCTTCATTTTTGTCCAGGCCTTTCAGGTGGTATTAGCCCCCATACCTGGGGAGATCACAGGGTTTATAGGGGGTCTTCTCTTTGGAAACACAATAGGCCTTATCTACTCAACGATAGGTCTTACCCTCGGTTCTCTCGGGGCATTCACCATAACGAGAACGTTTGGGATAAAATTCGTAGAAAAGGTCGTAAAAAAAGAGTACATAGACAGATTCAACGATTTTGTGACACACAAGGGTTTAAACATCACCTTCGTCCTTTTCCTTCTCCCCGGTTTTCCAAAGGACTCCCTCTGTTATCTCCTCGGATTGACGAGGATCAAGGTCGTTGATTTTCTCTTCTTCAACATTTTCGGACGCCTTCCAGGGACCCTTATGCTGACCCTCCAGGGTAATGCGGTGAGAAACGAGAAATATAAACAGTTCATATGGCTTCTCATAATCAGCTTGATAGCGATAATCGTCCTTTACCTTACAAGAAACCATATCATAGGGGTTTTCAGTCGTTTGCTCGCCCTCTTTTTAGGAAAAAAACAGGATAATAAGGGCAAGAACGATTCTGTAGACGGCAAAAACATCTAAAGAATGCTTCTTTAAAAATTGTATAAGAAATTTGAGACTTAAGATCCCGAAGAGGAAAGAGGATAGTACACCGTATGCGTATAGTTCTATCCCTTTTGTGTTCAGATAATCGATATGACGGGACTCATAAAGGGCAGTCCCGGCGATGATAGGTATGGAGAGGAGAAAAGAAAAATCGACCGCCTCCTTTCTTCTCAAACCTAAAAGTAACCCCGCGGTGATTGTGATACCGCTTCTCGATGTCCCCGGGATAAGGGCCATTGCCTGGGCTATACCTATTAAAAGGGCAACCATATAGGATAAAGGCCTGTCAGACACAAATATCCTCTCCGAGATTATCATCAAAATCGAGACCACGATCAGGGTGAATACGGTCACATAGGGTGTTCGTAGGTATTCCTCTATGAAATCCTTGAAGAAAAGTCCTAAGATTACCGCAGGAAGAGTCCCGACCACTATTTTGAGAAAGAGAGATTCCTTTATCCTTCTTTGTTTTAACTCTCTCAACCCATCGAGCATGATGAAAAAAAATCTTTTTCCATATACGGCGAGAATAGCGATCAGAGTACCGAAATGGAGCATAACATCAAAGGTCAATGGGTTCACACCATTATGTTCTATCTTAAAAAACCAGGGGAGAATAATCAGATGGGCTGAACTGCTAATGGGAAGAAACTCTGTTATTCCCTGGATTGCACCGAGGACAATACTCTCCAAAGGGGTCATGAGAGTTCCCCCGGTAAGAATCTAAAACCTATCTCTATCGTATCTGTTTCAACGGTCGATGGGAGGGGTGGTAAAGGGTCAACGGAACGTAAAACCCTCAAAATAGATTCATCGTAGATTTTATTCCCCGAACGTTTCTCCATGTTTATATCCACTATCCTTCCGTCTTTTCTTATCTTTATGGTTACGATCGTCTCCAAGTCCTTCTTATAAGAGGCAATACCTGGCATACCCCATGATTCCTTTATCCTCTCCCATACCCCGAGGATATACCTCTGGGTATTGGGGTCGATAGGTCTTAAACCCCCTTCCCCCCCAAAACCGACACCGGAACTACCCCCTTTAAGAGAACCTGTCTGTCCCCCTTGGCCTCCTTGTACCACAGGGGATCTTGCCTTTGTCACATCGAAATACTCCGTTCTCTTTTTAATCTCCCTTATCCTTTCCTCAAGACGGCTCAGCTCATCTTTTGATGGAACATCTTTTTCTTTCAAAGGTTTTTGCGCCACCTTTTTCTTTGAAAGGGATAGGGCTTCCTTTTCTCTGCGAACAGGGGTTTGCCTTTGAGGCTTTGGAGGTGGGCCTTTTTTTGGGGTAGCCCTTACTTCCTTTTTTTCAGGGACAGGTTCTGTTCTGGGAACACCCTCTACACCTCGCCCTTCCGTTATCCCTATCTTCTCTCCCGTTCCCCCTAAACTCCCTACAAGGTTAACAGAGTAAGATGAACTCAAATCTATCCTTTTTGTCGACTTTTTAAAGGGAATGGTAAGGGCAGTGATAACGATAAAGTGGAGTATCGTAGATATCACCATCCATTTAAACCATGTCTCCTCTTTCATGTCCCCACCTGTCGGTAACCCTATCAGATTCTTTCATTCATCTAATGGCTTTGTCACTATGTTCACCTTCTCTATACCTGCATCCCTTATTATTCCCATACATGTTACAACAAAGCCATAGGGCACATTTTTATCGGCCCTTAAAAATATCTCCTTTTTTCCTTTATTCGCAAAAAGAAGCTGAACCGCTGCTTTTAGGTCTTTTAGCTCTATTTTTTTCTCGTTCAGTATCAACTGCCTATCGGCTGTTATACTCAGTATCTGGGGCTCATCGCTTGAAGGTAATGGTTTTGTAGTGACCTTAGGAATATCGATATTCATACCATGCTGCATCATAGGGGCGGTTATCATAAAAATGATAAGGAGCACGAGCATCACATCCACAAGGGGAATGATATTTATCTCGGCAAGGGGTCCCTTCGATTCCTTTGATACCTTCATTTTTCGATGAGATTTATAATGTACATGGAGGCATTCTCCATTTTCGACAAAATTCTCTTCAATCTTCCGTTGAAATAGTTATAGGCAAGGACGGCAGGGATGGCTGCAGCAAGGCCGATAGCGGTAGATATCAAGGCCTCACTTATACCAGGGGCAACAACGGAAAGACTTGTCGTCCCCCTAAGACCAATCTCCCTGAAAGAATCCATGATCCCCCACACTGTACCAAAAAGACCGATAAAGGGCGCGGTATTTGCCGTGGTTGCGAGAAAGGAGACCCTTTTTTCAAGGCGCTCCATTTCATCCGTAATCGTGATCTTTAAGGCATTTTCAACGGCGGGGATAAGACCTGTCTTTGTTCCGGGGTTATCCTTCTGTCTTGCCGTTATTTCTCTGTATGATGCATATATGAGCTTATAGAAGGGGTTCCTCGGGGTTTCCCTGTATGATGTGATAAGCCTTTTAAAAGAGTCTGCCTCCCGGGCCACCCTTATAAACCTCTCTCCATCCTCCTCTACCCTGCTGTATTCTTTCAGCTTATAGAATATGATCGTCCAGGACACTATGGAAAACACAAAAAGTATGATCACAACGCCCTTCGCAACAGGACCTGCGGAATAGAGTAGGCTCAAGGCCCCACCGGTAAAATTGTTTATTATTGATACATCCATAATTTAAAAAAACATACTATATACCACACCCTTTGTAAATAAAAAACCCCCTGGGTGACCCCAGGGGGAAGGGGGGTTATTATGAGAAGCTTATGGAGGTGAATGTCTCAATTTATAACGATAATGTGAATTATAGCACATTATCGATGACAATGAAAGTATTTTTTTACCTTTTCTAATATTTTTTTCTGAATAACTATCCTCTTGAACCCTATTTTTCCGTTCATTATGTGAATTATTTAACATATTCATAATATAAACCAATCGATTTTTTTTGTCAATAGAAAATTAAAAATTTCTTTTTTTCCGTTTTTGTGTTTCATTATAAAAGACATGAGAAAAGAAAGGAGAGATAAGGATATGGATGTTAATACCATGAAGATTCTACTCAATGTTGCGAAGGGCATTGAAAAACCGGATGTAGTGATTGTCAACGGGAGAATCGTGAACGTATTCACAGATGAGATCCTCGAAGGGCACTTGATCTCAATAAAAAATGGCTTTATCGTCTCTGTTGAAGAGGCAAACAGGACCAAATATGACGAAAAAGTAGAGACAATA
>JAOAGQ010000068.1 GCA_026415675.1 Syntrophorhabdaceae bacterium | reverse complement strand
GCGAAAAAGACAAGCCTCTTACCGTATATCCTCTCCTTTACCTCTCTTGCAGCAGAAAAAAGGGCATTCGAGGCCTCATCATCTGTGGCCTTCTGGAGAAGTATAGCGGTCTCAAGGGGTGTTAGACCTTTTGCTTCCCTTCCCTTCTCAATGATCTCAAGGACCTCTTCCTTTTCGGCGTCTTCTCCCTTTTTCAGGAGGTCTGCAATAAGCTCTTCATCTATAAAATAGGCCCCTTTAGAGCCTTTAACCGAGGATGTTTTATTCATATCTCTTTATTACTCGTATGATTTTACATCCAGAACTACTAAAAATCAAGACATTATAATATTCAACAGTATTTATACAAACCTAAAAAAGGGCATTTATCACAAAATCTGGTTTTCAAGCCTGACAGTCATCATAAGTGAAGCCTCTTTCTCTAAAAAGCTTGACACATCCATCAACCACATTCTCATCGTAAAGGATACCCCTATTCTTTTCTATTTCATCAAGGGCCACCTCTATACCGCATGCAGGTCTGTACGGACGGTGTGATGATATAGCCTCTACCACGTCAGAAACGGCAAGTATCTTTGACTCAATAAGTATATCATCCCCCTTTAATCCGTAAGGATAGCCGGAACCATCGAGTCTCTCATGGTGCTGGAGTATCATATCTTTTACAGGATACGGTAGCTCTACATCCTTTAGTATTGAATAACCTGATTGTGGATGAGTCTTTATAAGGGCCATCTCTATGCTTGTCAGCTGACTCGGTTTACTCAGTATCTCGGCTGGAATGGATATCTTTCCTATATCATGGATGTTCCCCGCCATGTAAATGTTCTCTGCCCTGTCATCGGGGAAACCTATTTCCTTTGCCAAAGCACAGGCAATCTTCCCGACCCTTGACTGATGTCCTGCGGTATATGGGTCACGAAACTCGATAATCGTTGATATTACCTTTATTATACTGGAAAACATCTTTTTTAACTTTTCCATTGCCTCTCTTAAAGATTCTTCTGCCCTTTTATGTTCCGTGATATCCTCTGATATACCCATCAAAAAGCAATATCTACCTTCTTTCTCAATGATGGGTATTTTTTTCGTATGGAGTATCCTTTCACCAAGATTTTTTGTTTTTATGGTCTCTTCGGGGATGTCTACAAGTTGTTTGCTTGCAAGTACTTCCCTATCTTTTGCAGTAAAAAAATCGGCCTGCTCTTTCGGAAAAAAATCATAATCATTTTTTCCTATCAGTTCCTCCCTGCTATAGCCCAAAAGCTCTTCCCCTGCCCTGTTGAACATGACAAAATTTAAGTTTTCTACCTCCTTTACAAAAATCATATCAGGAATATTCTCAACGATACTTTCGAGAAACTTTTCGTTTCTCTGTAGTGCGTCATCTTGAATCGTTAGTTTTTTATGTGCATTCTCAAGGT
Source organism: Syntrophorhabdaceae bacterium (assembly GCA_026415675.1). Classification (GTDB taxonomy): domain Bacteria; phylum Desulfobacterota; class Syntrophorhabdia; order Syntrophorhabdales; family Syntrophorhabdaceae; genus JAOAGQ01. The sequence goes on along the minus strand of JAOAGQ010000068.1, from coordinate 3,490 downwards.
CCATTATCTTCTTTTCGAGTTTTTTGAAAAGTATTTCATTGTACTGTCTGAAAAACTCCATCTCCTCCCCTAACGGTTTTAAACCTTTCTGCTTTTCCAAAATTATGCTATTCAGTATATCATCCCATTCAAAAGGGTCTTTTGGTTTGATAATAAATATATCCGCCCCGAGGCTTAACGCAAACTTCTCATCCTTTGGGTCCGTATATGTTGCCGTATAAAATATAAAAGGTATATCCTTCAGCATTACATCTGTTTTCCATTTTCGACATAGTGAAAATCCGTCCATAACAGGCATCAGGATATCACTTATAACAATGTCGGGAGGGTTTCTCTTTGCAATCTCGAGAGCTTGAGCGCCGTTGCTCGCCAAATAGACTTCAAAGCCCTTACTCTTTAATAAGACCTCGAGAAAATAGAGATTATCTTTATCGTCGTCTACGATCAACGCTTTTTTCATTATTATAGCCTCCTTGACCTTATTTTAATGAAGATAGCTCTCCACCTGCCTCATAAAAGTATCTGGGTTGATCGGTTTTTCTATATATCCGTTACAACCCGATTCTATTGCCTTTTCCCTGTCTCCTGCCATAGCATATGAGGTAACGGCTATTATGGGTATGTTGTCGAGTTCTACGTTCTTTCTCAGCTGCCTTGCTACGGCATGTCCGTCGATAACGGGAAGCTGAATATCGAGGAGGATCAGGTCAGGCTTTTCAGAGAAAGCCTTGTTTATCCCCTCCTGACCGTCCATAGCAACGATAACATCATAACCATGCTTCTCAAGGATAAAAGATACGAGATATAGGTTCTGCTCATTATCTTCAATGACAAGTATTTTTTTCATAATATAACCTCCCTCTTTTGTGGTCTCATCTATGCATTGATAAAATCTTGCTCTATCGGCAGGATAATGATAAACAGACTACCCTTTCTGTGCACACTTTGAACCCTTATTTCTCCTCCCAGTAACTGGGTAAGTTTTTTACAGATGGATAGCCCCAAGCCCGTTCCTTCATATTTACGGGTTAGACCGCTTTCTATCTGGTAGAATGGTTTAAAAACCTTATCGAGATCCCCTTCGGGTATACCGATACCCGTATCTTTTACTGATATTATTACATTTTTTTCTTCCACCGAACATGTGATAGTAATACTTCCCTGTTCGGTAAATTTGATGGCATTGCTCAATAGATTAAAAAGGATCTGCTCGACCCTTCGTACATCACTTTTTATTTTTATGTCGTCCGTGGCCATATCTACCACCAAATCTAAACCTTTCTTTTCAGCAAGGGGACGTACGGTCTGTTCTACCTTCCTTATGGATTTAGATAGGTCGAACTCTTCATATGCTACTTTAAGCTCACCAGCCTCGATCTTTGATATGTCGAGAACATCGTTTATGAGGGAAAGCAGGTGATTTGCGCTGGAACGAACCATGCCGAGCTGTTTTTTCTGTTCATCATTCAGAGGTCCTACAAGGCCCTGAAGGAGGATTCCGGTAAAACCTATTATAGAGTTCAGAGGTGTTCTCAATTCATGAGACATGGTGGCAAGGAATGCAGATTTAAGTCTGTCAGACTCCTCTGCCCGTTTTTTGGCATCTTCAAGCTCCCTTGTCCTTTCCTCTACAAGCCTTTCAAGATGGAATCTATAATTCTCAAGCTCCTCTTCTGCCTTCTTACGCTTTGTAATGTCTTGAGAGGTTGTCTCATAATAAATGGTACGATTCGATATATCCCTGATTGCACGGGCATTCATGGACACCCAAATTTTACTACCATCTTTTCTATAGTGTTCTGATTCAAAACCCTCTATATAGCCGATAGACTCTACCTGTTCTTTAAATCTTTTTCTGTCATCGGGATTCACATATATCTGTTGGGCCATATCCGTTATGGAACGTATCATCTCTTCTGGCGACTGATACCCATAAATTTTTGCGCCTGCCGGATTAATACTTAAGAATCTACCCTCAGGGGTGGTTCGGAAAATCCCCATAATAGAGTTCTCAAAGATGCTTCTATACTTCTCCTCGCTGTCACGAAGTGCCTCCTCCGCTTTTTCTCTCTCTTCAATCCCTTTTTGGATCTCAATCCCCGCCTTTTTTGCTTTATTAAGATTAATAAAGAGTGCTGATATAAGTACTCCCTGGATGAGAAAAAGAACAGACGCTAAAATCAACTTTCCGTAGTGTGCCTCCCAGAATGAGAGAGTCCTGTAACGAATAAGGCTTCCGGGAGGAATATTTTTTTCCGGTATGCCCCATCTTTCAATCTGACGCCAATCGTATATATCCTTTATCTCTGCATGGACATGGACAATCTTTTTCAAACTCTTGTCGTCAATTGTTTGAAGCACTGCGGTAGCGATAGCCTTCCCGTATGATTCTGCACTTGTAAGTCTGCCCCCTACGATACCATGGCCGAGAATAGTATCGTAAATACCAAAGATCGGTGCGCTTGTATAAGGGGCAACAGAGGAGATAACCTCAACCGTTGTAGAGGGGTTGCCGTTTCTGTCTTTAAGATAAAGTAGCATAAGGACAGCGGTTTTTTCTGGTAAATGGGATAGTATATCTGCGAGTTCCTCCGATGGGATACCTGTGAGATATGAGACATCACCCATCCAATTGATGTTTTTAATAACCCTTTTTGCCTCTTCCATATACAACAAGTCATCGTTTCCGCTTCCGGAGATTACAACGAGATGTTCTGTTTCTGGCAGTAATGTCTTGATCCGTTTGATCGTACCAGGGATGTCTGATGCGCTTTCCACTAGACCTACCCTTTGTTTAGAGAGGATTTTATTCACCTGTGCCCTGCTGGGAAGTGCAAAAACAACAGGAATCCCCGGGAATATTTTCTCACCATGTTCAAGGAGAAACTGGCAACTCGTTGGCATTATACCTATTATTATGTCAATGTCGAGGTTTGAATATTTCTTTTTGAGCATTTTATGGAAAATCTCTATGAAATCGTCGTCGGAAATATGCCTGTTGTCTATATATTCATAGCTTAATCTAAACTGTTTTTTCTTGCTTGCATTTAGATTTTTAACAAAGGAGTTATTAAGGGCTGTGAACCAATCGGTCACAAACGGCTGGGAAGTAATTATCAAGGCATAATGCTCCCCAATATTGTTGACCCTTTCCTGTGGAGAAATCGTTTTTACTCCGTAGAGGAAAAAAAATAACGTAACGAGCAAAGGGATGTAGAAAAACCTCAGAAAAAATCCTTTGGCAAATAAGAAAGACACTTTTTGCCTCTTATGTTAATTATATGAGATGTTTGCTTTTTTGCAAGTCGAATTTATTTATTTTATAAAGCAGTAATCAACCCATCCTAACACTTTCTAATCCTGCATAGCAGTGCCGAATGGGGCCAACTCCCTATCTCGGGGCTTACAAACTCCTGTCCATCGGGACATAGGATATTTACATTCGATTCAAATACACCGAATAAATCCGGTTCTGCCCCATTTCTTTCGG
>JAOAGQ010000040.1 GCA_026415675.1 Syntrophorhabdaceae bacterium | reverse complement strand
TGATTATCTTATGTTAAACTGACATTGTCAATACAAATCCATAACAGGCCTTTTTAGAGAATCTTCCTTGACAAAAACCTAAACCACTGCTATTTAACTTGTTAGATAAAAAACAGCAGGGGGTATTATGAAGATACTTCTCGTTGATGATTCGGCCTATGCAAGGCAACGCCTGTCAAAGGTATTAAAGAGTGCAGGCCATGAGGTGGTTGAGGCAGAGGGAGGGGTTGAGGCCATAGAGCTTTTCAAAAAGGGGGCGTTCAATGCGGTGACCGTGGATATGCTTATGCCGGATATGGACGGGATAACCCTTATGAAGAGGCTCAAAGAGCTGGATAGAGATATACCCCTTATAGCGGTTACCGCGGATGTACAGGAGGAGACGAAAAGGGAGGCCTTTGAGGCAGGGGCATACGCATTTCTCGCAAAGACGGCGAAAACAGAGGAGATAAAGGACATCTTCTCAAGGCTCGAAAGGGAGCCTAATTTAATGTTTTCTTCCATGATGAATAAAGATGCCTTTACGGAACTCATAAATATTGCCATGGGCAGGGCAGCGGATGCCCTTAGTTCCCTTATAGAACGGAGGATCATCCTGAGGGTACCCCAATTTGAGATGATAAAGGCATCGAGCCTAAATGTTTATTTCGAGAATAAGCTAAATCAAATAGGTGTGGCGGTACAACAGAAGTTCTCCGGTATTATAAACGGTGTTGCAACATTTGCCCTGCCATACAACGATGCGGTAAATCTCGTCAGGATACTCTTATCTACCGATAAAGAACTGGACAGACTTGCCCCTTCTGAGCAGACGGTACTTGCAGAGGTGGGTAACATTGTCTTAAACGCCGCTATATCCATATTGAGCAACCAGTTGAACACGAGGTTCTCCATAAGTATTCCTGATGTATTTTTAAAAAAATCGGGTGCCGATGTTCTAAACTCTATAATGGTTTGCTGTAAGGATACGGAACATGCGATAGTCCTCGTAAGCCATCTCACCATAAGCGATGTGGAGATCACTTCATATTTGATCTTACTTATACCGAGGGTCGGTGTATTAAAACTATTGGAGTCTTTAAATGCTTCATATAGGTAAAGAGCTTGTATCGCTCATACTTGAAAATTCAGGCTTCGGGGTGGTTTTTGTCGATACATCCGGTAAAATCCGTCTCTGGAACAGCTGGATGTCAAATAGAACGGGTCTTGGCCTCGAAGATGTGCTGGGCATCGATATAAGAGAGGCCCTAACCAATATCCCCGATAGCTTTTTTGAGGCGTTAACATATGTTAGGGATAACTGCCTTCCTAGGGTGTTATCCCCGGTTTTTCATATGTCCTATATATCAAAGAATCTTCCTACGAGACAGTTTGTAAAGATACTCCCGGTCCTTGATGAGATAAGAGAGATGATAGGGACGCTGATACTCATCGAAGATATAACGACGAACATTGAATACGAGGAAGAGGTCGAAAAGAAAAGCAAACACCTTCGGGTACTGAAGGAGAAGGCAAGGAAAGATCAACAGGAGGCATTAACCTGGTTAAGGGAACAGCTCGATTTCAATAACGCCTTAACAGAGAGCCTCGGGGAAGGTATCATCGTATTCAACAGGGGAGGGATCATCACATCCACAAACCCCTCAACTGAAAGAATGCTCGGATGGAGCAGTATGGAACTCTTTGGGATCCATATTAAAAACATCATACCTGAGAGCAGTAAGGTGCTTTCCGTACTTGAACACGGTCTTGCAATAAAGAGCGAAGAAGAATTTTTCAGGAGAAAAGATGAAACCCCCATACCTGTCTTATATGTCGCCTCCCCTATTATCATAAACGGAAAGACAAACTCCGTTATCGTTACCTTTCTCGATATATCGGAGAGGAAGGCGATAGAGAACAGATTGAAAGAAGAGTACAAAAAGACGAAGAAAGTCCTAAACGACCTTGTTAATACCCTGTCGTATACTGCAGAGATAAGAGACCCATATACCGCAGGACACCAGAGAAGGGTAACAACGATAGCCCTCGCTATTGTTGATGAGATGGGTATAGATGGGGACATGAGAGAGGCGATAAATATCGCCGGGATACTCCATGATATAGGGAAGATCTCTATCCCCGCAGAGATATTAAGTAAACCTGGAAGATTGAATAGCTACGAAATGCAACTCATAAAGACCCATTCGAGGACAGGTTATGAGATACTGAAAGGCATAGACTTTATCCAGCCCATACCGAAGATCGTATTACAGCACCATGAGAGGCTCGACGGTTCGGGGTATCCCGATGGTTTAAAAGGTGAGGATATACTCTTCGAGGCGAGGGTTATTGCCGTTGCCGATGTTGTGGAGGCGATAGCATCCCACAGGCCTTACAGGGCTGCCCTGGGTATCGATCCGGCCCTTGATGAGATAGAGAGAAATAGGGGGCTGCTCTTCGATGAAAGGGTGGTTGATTACTGTGTGAAGATTTTTAGAGAAAAAGGGTTCAGGTTGGATTAGGCAAAAGAGGCATAAATGCAGGGAGAGATTAAAAGGGCGATAACAGAGCTTGAAAGGCTCACAGATGAATATAAAAGGGTGATAGCATCCCTCAACGAAAGTGAAGAGACCCTTGAACTTGCCATATCGGGCTCAAACGGAGGTTTATGGTATCTCTTCTTTGACCCCGAACATCCCGATATAATTCCCGACGAGATATATATATCCCCTGTTTTGAAAGGTTTTATAGGTTACGGTGACCATGAGTTCCCAAATTCCATCAAGGCGTGGAAGGAAAGGATTGTGCCTGAGGATTTAATACTTGTAGATAAAAGTGCAAGGGAACATTTTGAAGGGAAAAGGGACATCCACAGGGTTGAATACCGCATATATCATAGAGACGGAAGCATAAGGTGGATACACAGCAGGGGAAAGATTTTAAGAGACGATACGGGTAGACCCATAAAATGGGCAGGTATAGACTGGGATATAACGAATCGAAAACAGATAGAAAATGAATTAATGGTGATGAAGGATGAGGTAAAAAGCCTCTCAAAGAGTCTTTTGAATAAGCTCGAGGCAGAACGGCGTTATATTGCAAGGGAGCTCCACGATGAGATAGGCCAGGCTTTGACAGCGGTGAAAATAAACCTCCAGTCTTTGCAGCGTATCACAGACACGGGACAGTTTACAAAAAGGCTCATGGAAGCCATTGCAACCCTTGACAGAGCTCTGAATCAGGTAAGAAATATGTCATTAAATTTAAGGCCGTCTCTGATCGATGATCTGGGACTCGTTCCTACCGTTAGATGGTATCTCGATAGGATCTCAACTGCCACGGGGATAGATATCGGGCTCTCAGTCGTGAACATGGATTCGAGATTTGAACGTGAACTGGAGATCGCATGTTTCCGGGTGATCCAGGAGGCAATAAACAATGCGATACGCCATGCGAATCCATATAGGATGGAGGTGACACTTCAGAGAGAGGGGGACAATATTTCTATATCTGTCTCCGATAACGGCTCTGGTTTTGATGTGGAAAATGCGATGGCCGAGGCAAAAAGGGGAAAGAGTTTCGGTATTATCGCCATGAAGGAGAGGGTGGAGCTGTCGGGGGGAAAGCTCGAGATTTCCTCTGAAACGAATAAAGGCACACATATAAAGGCCTTATTTCCTGTGAAAAGGGTGTAGATGGGTAAAGTTGTTAACATACTCCTCGTGGAAGACCACACCCTTGTAAGGCAGGGCATAAAGGCCCTCGTCGAATCCATAGGAAATTTAAATGTGGTAGCGGAGACAGGGGACGGGAGAGAGGCGCTCAATATAGTAGAAAAATCAATGCCCGACATAGTCTTGCTCGACATAGCGATACCGGGTTTAAACGGGATCGAGGTGGCTTCCAGAATAAAAAAGGAATACCCCCATACCAAAATCATCATGCTATCCATGCATGCCAGTGAAGAATACGTGTACCAGTCGTTAAAGGCAGGGGTATCGGGGTATCTTTTAAAGGATTCGGGGATCGAAGAGCTTGAGTTCGCGATAAAGTCCGTTATAAAAGGTGAGATATATCTGAGCCCGTCCATTTCTAAACAGGTGGTCACGGATTATATATCAAGAACAGAAGGCAGGGTGAAAGATGATAAGGGAGAGAAAAATGTTTTTGAGGTATTGACATCGAGGCAAAGAGAGATACTCCAGCTCATTGCCGAAGGATACACCACAAAAGAGATTGCAAAGAAGTTGAATATCAGCGTGAACACAGTGGATGCCCATAGGACCCAGATCATGGACATCCTCGACATCCACAACATAGCAGGCCTTGTAAGATACGCTGTCAAGGCTAAACTGGTTGAATGATTTTTTGGTTACCCAATAAAAGATCATAAATAAAATAATTTTGGCCACAGATAACATCGGATAAAGGCAGATATTTATAATGTCTCTCACAGAGCCCACAGAGAACACGGAGGTGTTTTTATCTGTACCCATCTGCCTTTGTCTGTGGCTGATAAAAAATCGCAACGCCCCAGGAACAATCAAAATCGTTCCTATTTTTCTATGCTATAATTTATTTATGGGTTCTGGATGGATTTTACTTACTCCTTTTCAGTTTGTATGGTATATCTTTATGTGCTATTTCGTTGTTGAGAACTGGAAAAGTATAATAATTACAATCCTGGGTCTTCTTCTTATTGTTTTTATAGAGAAATTCTTTGAACATTTTCACCTCTAATCTTCAAAATGATCCTGTTTAGAACGAAAATTCAAAACTGAAATTTTTTAGTGTATTTTTTTTGAAAAAATCCTGCCTTTCCCCTATTTCGTTTTATGCCCACAATGAATAAAATTTATCCAAAACTTACGTTATAGCAGGATGGATGCTATGGAGGATGCAAAAATTAAAAAGATAAGAACACTCATTGTGGACGATAGTTCAGATTTTCTCGAGGTGGAAAAGGGTTTTCTCTCCATGGAGTCTCGTATTGAGATAATAGGCGAGGCATTAAACGGCGAGCAGTCGATAGAGCTGGTAGCAAAATTAAAACCAGATCTTGTTTTAATGGATTTTGTCTTACCTGATATGACAGGCGTTGAGGCGACAAAAAAGATTAAGGAAATGGAAAAACCACCTTTTGTTGTAATACTCACACTGTATGATAATCCTGAATATAAAAATCTTGCCGAAAAATCCGGGGCAGAAGGTTTTGTCATAAAATCGGAGTTTGCCACAAACCTGATCCCTGTTATCCATGACCTTTTTTTTGCAGAGTCTGGAAAAAAAGAGAAGGAGCAGAGAAGGGTGGTGAACATACTCGTAGTGGACGATTCCGCCACAATGAGAAGGATGATCATGGCGTGCCTTATGCCCATTAAAGATGTGAAGTTTATCGAGGCAGCAAACGGGCTTGAGGCGATAGAGCAGATTGCGATAGGCAAGATAGACCTTCTCACCCTTGACCTCAATATGCCGGATGTCCATGGCCTTGAGGTTTTAGGTTTTTTAAGGCAACACGAAAGATTTAAAAAAATACCCGTTATTGTCCTTACAACAAAGGGGGACGAGGCTTCCCGAGATAAAGCATTTAAAGCAGGGGCAACGATCTATATGACAAAACCTTTTAGACCCGAAGAACTCTTAGGTAACGCGAAAAAGTTACTGGAGAAAAGAGGGGGCGATGAAAAGGGGTAATGGATATGGAGACTAAAGGAGAGAAAGGGATATTTATATCATCGGAATACCTCGATGACTACTTTTCAGAATGCGAAGAGCATATCACATCGATAAAAAGAAATGCCATTCTCCTTGAGCCTTCAAAAAAACCTGAAAAGAAGGTGATCGATGAACTTTTGAGGAGCTTGCATACGATAAAAGGTCTATCGGGTATGGTGGGTTTTGAAGAGGCGGAAGCCCTTTCCCATTCAATAGAGGATTATTTTAAGGCGATAAGAGACGGAAAGCTCGATCTCTCCCATGATGCGATAGATGTAATCATAGAGGGGATAAAGACCCTTGAGTTCGTTCTCGTAGAGAAAAAATTGGGTAGGGAAATCCCCCGCATAGATGATTTCGACGAGAAGATACAGAACCTCCTTAGGGGAAAGGAGAGGGAAGTTTTATCGGAAAAGAAAGAAGACACAAAAAAGACGCCCCAGCTTGAGGATGAGGTTTTATCCCTTATAGAGGGGGAGATAAAAAAAGGGAGGCAGATCTGGCAGTTCAGTTTTTTTCCATCGAATCAGCTTGCAGAAAAGGGGATAAACGTAGGGTTGATAAGGGAAAGACTTACATCCAATGGAGAGATCCTCCATGCGGCACCGAAGATACTGGATGATGGGGGTGTTGCCTTTGAGTTTATAGTTTCAACAGATATGGATGAGTCTGTCTTTGCGGTCTGGAGAGATGATGGCCTCAGATGGAAGAGATATGCAATACCCGAGGAGAGACAAAAGAAAGAAAAGGGAATAGAGGAGGGGCCAACCCATCGTGATAAATTTACGATGATTTCATCGACCAACATCGTAAGGGTTGACTTAAACAGGCTTGATGAACTCATGGAGAGGGTGGGAGAGCTTGTCATCACAAGGGCAAGACTCGATGACAGTATAAGAAGGATTTCAAAATATATCCCTGAAGACGAAATGGATTTTCTCGAAGAGACACACATCCAGATGGGGAGACAGTTAAAGGTCCTCCGGGAAGGGGTGATGCGTATAAGAATGGTACCCATTGGAGAGGTCTTTGAGAGGATGAGATTTGTGATAAAAGACCTGGAAAGGGAGACGAAAAAGAGGATTAACCTTGAAATTACAGGGGAAAAAACAGAGATAGACAAGCTCGTTGTTGAGAAGATGATAGAGCCAATATTACACCTTGTGCGAAATGCGGTGAGCCATGGCATAGAAAAAGAGGACGAGAGGGTTGCAAAAGGAAAAACAAAAGAGGGAAGGATCAAAATCGGCGCCCGTACAGCAGGGGAATCTGTAATAATAGAGATAGAAGACGACGGCAGAGGTATCGATGTCGATAGGATTGTTTCCAAGGCTAAATCAGAAGGCATAATAAAAGAGGATTTATCATCTATTCTGTCGGGCAGGGAGAGGGAGATCCTGAATATCATCTGTTTGCCTGGCTTTTCAATAAAGGAAGAGGCGGATATGGCCAGTGGCAGGGGGTTCGGCATGGCGATTGTGAAAAATACCGTGGAAGAACTCGGGGGTTCCATCTCCCTTGAGACGGAACTTGATAAAGGCACACGTTTTATCATAAACCTGCCGTTAACCCTTTTAATCGTAGATGCATTTATACTCATCTCCGGGGGGCAGTTATTCGCCATACCCCAGCCTTCTGTCAGGGAGGTGATAGAGATAGAAAAGGAAAAGATAACGGTAATGGAGAAGAACGAACTCCTCGTATACAGGGGTTCCCCCTTACCTGTGATAAGGCTGAACAGGCTTTTTAACCTTGAGGAGTGTTACGGTCAAATCATATACGGGCTTGTGATAGGCAGTGGGTTAAACTCTGTGGCGGTGATGGTAGAGCAAGTGCTTACAAAAAGGGAGATTGTGGTGAGGCCTGTTACAGACCCCCTTGTAAGCGTGAAAGGCATAGGGGGTGCAACGGAACTGGGGGATGGAAGGCCCGTTTTGATTCTGAATGCCTCTGACCTCATAGATATGGCGGTTAAAAGGTGAACTTTAGGTCTTGAAAGGAGGTGTATTACATGCCTGAAGAGAGAGAACACTATATACTCTTTAAACTTGTGGGGACCACATATGCGGTAAAAAGTAACGATGTTCAGCAGATGGAGATGGTGGAACATATAACGCCTGTTCCGAACGCCCCGAGTTTTGTAGAAGGTCTCGTGTTTTTAAGGGGTGAGGTGATACCTGCCATCAATCTTAGGGCAAGATTCGGCTTTGAAAAGGTGGAATACGATATAAAAACGAGGATTATCGTTGTCCAAAGGGGTAGCCGTAAGGTGGGGCTTATTGTGGATAATGCCCGGGAATTCATTTCCATACCGAAAGATGCGATAACCCCACCCCCTGAGGCGATATCCGGTCTCAGCGGGAAATATCTCGAGGGTGTGGCAACGTTAGAGGACACGCTTGTCTTGATATTAAACATAGATGAGGTTTTAAAACTCACTGATAATAAAAAACTGTTTGAACATGAAAACAGGTGAAGGAGGTATATAACATGGCAGAGCAAAAGGAAAGAGAAAAGGCAAAGAGAAAGAAGGGTGAGGAAAAGGATACCGTTAAAAGTAGAGTCTCCCGCTTATCCCCATTAAAGGAGTACAGGTTAGAGATAGAAAGGTCTGGGAATGAGCTTTCTAAGATTAACGAGAAATTAAAAGAAGATGCGGAAAAACAGGTTCGTAGCCTCGATGAGGTGATAAAAGGCGTATATGAGCTTACATCCGTTATAAAAGAGAGTGAAACACAAATAGATTCGATTGCGACTTCCATCGAGGAACATACATCATCCATCAATGAGATGGCAGCCTCCATAGAGGAGGTTACAGCAAACATGGTGAGTCTTACCGCATCCATTAACGAGACCGCATCTTCTACCACAGAGACATCGGCATCCATAAAAAGTGTTGCCGATAACGCCCAGGAGATGGCCACATCCGCCACCGAAGTAACCTCATCTATGAATGAGATGGCAGCTTCCATAAAACATGTGAGCAATGAAACCGATGGTCTTGTAACATCCATTGATGAAACCGCCTCCACAATGGAACAGATGGCCCGTTCCATACAGTCTGTAAGTGGAAATGCCGATGACCTTGCCGCAGCGGCGGAGGAGACCTCATCATCCATCAACGAGATGGCAGCCTCAATAGAAGAGGTCTCTGCCACAACGGAGAACCTCGCCTCCCTTGTTGAGCAGATCTCTACCTCCATAGAGCAGACCGCCCGGTCAACACAATCTGTAGCATCAAATGCAGAGAAGATAAGTGAATCCGCATCAAGTTCAGCATCCGCCTCTGCACAGCTTGACCGCTCCATCCGTTCTGTTGCAAACCTTGCAAAGACCGCAGACGAGATAACAAGACGTGCTGCCAAAGATGCAGAAGAGGGCGGGGTAACCATTGAGAGATCCTTACAGGCCCTTTTAAAGATTAAAGAAACGATGAAGGAGTCCGCAACTGTTATCAAGGATATGGGGAAGCGTTCCTCGGAGATAGGGAGTATAGTTAATACAATAAATCTCATTGCCGAGAGGACGAACCTCCTTTCCCTTAACGCTTCCATTGAGGCGGCAAGAGCCGGGGAGGCAGGAAGGGGTTTTGCCGTTGTGGCGGAGGAGATAAGAAACCTTGCTGAACGTTCCGCCAAGGCCACATCTGACATATCAAATATTATAAAGGGATTTCAGGATGTAACCCAGGATGCAGTGGTTTCTACAAACGAGGGTTTAAAGGTGGCAGAGGAAGGTAGTCTTCTCGCAGAGGGTGCGGGAAAGAGCTTGAAAAAGATACTCTTCGGCATAGAGGAGACGGCCCAACTTGTTAATCAGATTTCGACCGCAACAAACGAACAGTTAATGGCAGGCCAAAACCTTGTAAATGAGGTGAATGTAACGGCAACTCAGGCAAAGCAGATTGCCGGTGCCACCTCTGAACAGACAAAAACCATCCAGGGTATGGTCCAGATAAGCTCCCAGATGCGAAAGATCGCCCAGCAGGTCTCAATCGCAATGGCAGAGCAGGCAAAGGCATCAAGGGACATCATGAAGGCGGCACAGAACACGAGCAACTATGCTTCCCAGGTGAGCAGGGCAACAAAGGAGCAGGCAACAGGGGCAAACCAGATTGTAAAGACGATGGAGAATATGAGAAAGGGGACGGCCAGCATATCGAAAGCCCTTTCAGAGCAAGCAACGGCAGGGGAACAGATATCCCGGGAGGCATTCAGACTTGTAAGACTAATAGAAGGTATCAGCAGGGCAATGGGGGAGCAGGCAACCGCGGCAAATCAAATTAGCCTTGCCGTTGAAAATATGAGAAAGCAGGCGGACCAGACAACGAAGGCGATGAGTGAGCAGTCAAGGGCCATGAAGGATATAAGTAGTGCCACGGAGAACATTACAAAACAGTTAAAGCTTATTACAAGGGTAAACAAAAGGCAATCGGAGCTTGTAAGTAAAGCCAATGAATTTATCTCGGAGATAAGGAGGCTCGTCGAAAAGGATGCGGAGACCGCCCTTGATGCGGTAAAAATCGTTTCAAATCTTGTTGAAAAAGTAAAATCTATTGATATAATTGTGGAAAGGATGGGTTAGTTTATCAGTAATAGGATGGGTATGGGGTCTATAGGGATATTTACAACGGATAGAAATCTGAAGATCAAAACCTGGGATGAATGGCTCGAGGGGGCAACGGGCATCAAAAAATCGGAGGTAAAGGATAAACCCCTCGATACCGTTGCGCCCGATTTAGATAAGAAGCATCTGAGAAAAAGGTTTCAAAATGTCCTCGAAAACGGTGTTGTAGAGGTTCTATCCCCTTTATTTCACCGCCATCTCATTCCCTGTAAGCCTTTGAAGCCCTCTGTATTTTATGAGACTATGCAGCAGAGGGTGACCATAGCCCCCCTTAGGGAGAACGAGGAGATAGTGGGTACCATCGTCACCGTTGAAGATATGACGGAAAGGCTGGAGAAGGAAAGGCTGATTTCTGAAAAGTTAAAAAGCAAAAACGAAGTAGAAAGACTTTCTGCCGTGAGATATCTCATTCAGGAAGAGTCCATTGAGGATAAGAGTATCATAAAGGAAGTTTTAAAGGATGAGAGTTGGCGGGTGAGAAAGGTGGCAGTTGATGCCTTGAGGAGTCGAACGGATTTCAATACAGTAGGGTCCCTTCTCAAGGCACTAAAGGAGGAGCACAAAAATATCAATATCTTAAACAGTGCACTCCAGATACTCACCATGAGCGAACTTGAGGTAACGGAGGCACTAATAGATTTTCTATCTTCCGAGGACAATGAGTTGAGACAGTATGCAGCCCTTTCCCTCGGTGAAATAAGGGATAAAAAGGCAGTACCCTATCTTATAAAAGCCTTAAACGATGAAGATATCAATGTGAGATACCATGCGGTAGAGGCCCTGGGAAAGATAAAGGCAGAGGATGCTGTGGAGCCTTTGCTCGAAATTCTCGAGACCAAAGACTTTTTCCTTACCTTCCCTGCGATAGATGCCCTTGTAAGCATAGGAGATGAGAGGGTGGTGCCGAGACTTGTACACCTCCTCGATGATGAGATGTTTGCAGGTCCTGCCGTTGATGCGATAGGTGTACTCGGCAATGAAGATGTGATACCCCATCTTTTTTCATTAATGGACAGGACTGACACCAATATTTCCTCCATACTCAAAGCTATTGCTGCCATCTATGAACGTTATAACGAGCAATACGGAGAAGGGGAGGTAATTGCAGATACAGTAAAAAGGTCAATAAGCAAGACCGTAGCGGAGAAGATAATAGGGCTCCTCGATAGTGCCCCCGATGATTTACTCCATATCATCGCTATGATTCTCGGTTGGCTTGAGGGGGAAGAGATAGGCAGGGCATTGACGGGGATACTGGGTAAGACCTCTGCGAGAAAAGAAATAATAGATTCTATCGTCAAACATGGGCAGAAAGTTGTGAACCTTCTTATAGATATGGCCTATTCAGAGGATAGAGAGATAAGGAAATCGGCTATCATTGCCTTAGGCCGTATAGGGGACAGAAGGGCATTACCAGTATTGATATCCGTTCTCGACGATGATCCCGAACTTGCTATACTTTCCGCAGGGGCACTGGCAAAGATAGGGGACAGGGATGCCTATGAGGCACTGATAGGACACATAGGGGAGAAGGATATAGGCGTAAGACAGGCGGTGATATCGGCCCTCAATTCCATAGGCCATCCCGATATGTCCAAGAGGATGCTTACCCCCCTCAAGGACGAAGACCCGATAGTAAGGGAATCGGCGGTAAGGATAGCGGGCTATTTCGGCTACGAGGAGTGTATAGACCTCCTTTTAGAAAGATGCAAGGATGAGGCGGAGAATGTCCGCTACGCCGCCATTCAATGTCTCCCTTTTCTCGAAGATAAAAGGGCGCTAGATGTCATCGCTTATGCAATAGAGAAAGATACCCCGAAAGTACGTGGGGCGGCTGCATCTGCCCTCGGTCAAATAGAGGAGAAGGGGGCGTTTATTTACCTTAAAAAGGCTTTGTCCGACCCTGACCCATGGGTTAGATACTTTGCGGCAAGGGCAGCAGGGGAGAGGGGAGACCCCGAAGTTCTCGATATATTGGTAGAGATGATAGATAAGGATAATGCGGAGCAGGTCCGTATTTCTGCCATTGAGGCTATAGGAAAGATAGGGAGTGAAAAGGCGGTAGAGGTTCTCAAAAGATTTATAGAAAACGAAAATATCGACATCGCAAGGACAACCGTAGTTGCCCTGGGAAAGATCACGCACCCCGAAGCATTAAATCTCCTCCTTTCCACCGTCCATTCAAGGGACAGATTAATAAAGATGGAGACGATTCGTGCCCTGGGTTTACGGGGAGGGGTTGAGGCGGTCAATATATTGAAGCGGATCGCAAGCTCCGAGGGAAACGAGGAGGTGGCTGAAATGGCAATAGAATCTTTAAGCCAAATCGGAAGTAGAGACGCGATTTCCGCACTCCTTCAGCTTACATCCTTTAAAAATAGGAGAAATTTATGTATTTCGAAGCTCTCTCAACTGATGGGGAGATACATCGAATGGATTGCAGAAGGTTTAAATAATCCCAACCCCCACGTAAGGAGTTCTACCATAGATATCCTTGCCCGGATGAAACACCCCGATGCCACAGAGGCGATTGTATCTGCCCTCGACGATGCGGATGGGGAGGTGAGACTCTCTGCGGTAAATGCCCTGGGTTATCTCGGGAGCAGGTTCGGTGAGAAACAACTTTCAAAGGTTGCATTATACGACAGTGATGAAACGGTGAGAAACGCCGCAAGAAAGGTATTGATGAGGGTGAAGGGGAGTGGGATTCTACAGTGAGACCCTGGGGCTTCCTGATAGTGCATTTATCCTTTTGAGGGAGCTTATTAAGGAAAAGACAGGCATTTTTTATGAGGATGGAAAGAGAGATATATTGGGGGATAAGCTATCACCCCTTGTCCTCGAGAGGGGTTTTAATTCCTTTCTCGATTACTATTATTACTTGAAATACGATAGGGAAAACGAGAGGGAATGGGAGAGGGTATTCGATGCCCTCACTGTCCCCGAGACGTATTTCTGGAGGGAGACAGACCAGATAAGGGCCCTCGTTGATATTATCGTGCCCGAGCATTATAAGAAAAAAAAGGAAGAGGTTTTAAGGATATGGAGTGCCGCCTGTGCCACAGGAGAGGAACCTTTGACCATAGCGATAGAATTAAACGAGGCGGGCTGGTTTGAAAAGATGCCGATAGAGATAAACGCAACGGATGCGAGTAGAAGATCGATAGAGAGGGCAAAGGAAGGGCTTTACAGGGAAAGGTCTTTTAGAAGCACCCCTTCAAATTTAAAAGAAAAATACTTCACAAAAAGGGGGAATATGTTTAAGGTCTCAGAAGATATACAGAGGAGGGTAAAATTCGGGGTGGCAAATCTGTTAGAGACGCATAAGATTTACGATTTGGCAGCATCCCACGTGATCTTCTGCAGGAATGTCTTTATCTATTTTAACGAGAGTGTTATCCAGAGGGTAGTAAAGTTTTTTTATGAAAAGATGCTATGCCCCGGCTATCTTTTCGTTGGTGCTGCGGAGTCCCTTCTTAGGGTTACAAGCGATTTTACGTTAAAGGAGATAGGGGGGGCATTCTGTTATGTTAAATGAGCGTTGCAATTTTATGTTATATAGCCCTAAAATAAAAAGGAGGGCCTATGGGAGATATCATACGGGTACTTATAGTTGATGATTCTGCCTATGTGAGAAAGGTGGTGAGACAGATATTATCGAGAAGCCCCTTTATAGAAGTAATAGGCGCAGCAAGGGATGGTGAGGAAGCCCTTGAAATGGTCGAGAGGTTGAACCCTGATGTAGTGACCCTTGATCTCATTATGCCCAATCTCGACGGTGTTGGTTTTTTGAAAAAACAGATGGAAAAAAGGCCGATCCCTGTGGTGATATTGAGTATTGCCAGTGATACAAGTGAACTTGCTTTGAAGGCCCTCGATTTAGGGGCGGTAGATTTTGTCCAGAAACCAACTGCCCTTGCAACGGAGAGGATATACGAGATTGCCGATGAGATCGTTGAGAAGGTGAAGATCGCCTCAGAGGTGCCCATTAAACATATAGCCCCATATGTTGAAAAGAAAGAGTTACCCCAAACAATCGCAACAAAGGAAACCGCAGAAAACGTAGATATAGTTGTGTTAGGTATATCAACCGGGGGCCCCCAGGCGCTCAAATATTTAATACCCCAGTTGCCAAAAGATTTTCCCGTACCCCTCGCAATCGTCATCCATATGCCCGTGGGTTATACAGAGGCTTTTGCGAATAAACTGAACGAGGCTTCATCCCTTACGGTTAAAGAGGCAAAAGAAGGGGATGTCCTTGAGAGAGGTATCGTTCTTATCGCCCCTGCCGGCAGGCATCTGACTTTTAAAAGACGTATGGATGATATTGTGGTAGCCCACCTTGATTTAAGACCCTTTGACACCCTGCACAAACCCTCTGTAGATGTTATGTTTCGCTCTGCCGCCGAGATATACAGAAACCGTGTCTTAGGTGTTGTTATGACAGGAATGGGTTCCGACGGTAAAGAGGGCGCTGCATGGATAAAAGCTCAGGGAGGAAAGATCATAACAGAGGCAGAGGAATCCTGTATTGTGTACGGCATGCCCAGGTCAATATATGAGGCGGGCTTAAGCGACGAAGTATATACCCTTGAAAAAATGGCAGAAGGTATAATAAAGAATATTTAAACGAAGAGGGGCATCAAATCCGGTAAACGCTGTATTGTACTATAAAAACTGGAGGTTGTTATGAAGATTCTGGTTATCGATGATTCTGCCTTGGCGAGGAGGGTTTTAAGGGGTATCCTTTCAGGGGCAGGTCATGATGTTGTCGAGGCAGAGGATGGTATAACAGGGATAGAGAAATATTTCCTTGAGAAACCGGAAATCGTCTTTCTCGACCTGACGATGGAAGGGTTGAAAGGTGTTGAGGTTTTGAAGAAGATAAGGGAGATGGATAAAAACTCCCGTATCATCGTTGCCACGGCGGATATCCAATCGGCAACAAGGGAAGAGGTTATAAAAGAGGGGGCAATAGGATTTGTGAACAAACCGTTTTCAGAAGAAAAGGTGATAAGTGCCTTGAAGGAATTGGGTAAATGGGGTTGAGATGATACTTACGGAAAGACAGAGGGACTCTCTTAGAGAGGTGATAAATATCGCCTTTGGTCGTGCCGCATCATCCCTGTCGGAACTCACAGGACACAGGATAATAATTGATGTCCCCCAGGTCAGTATATATAGTATCGGTGAACTTACCCCCACCCTTGAGGGTATGGTAAAGGATGAGATCGCCACGGTGCATCAGATTTTTACAGGACGTCTATCGGGGGATGCCCTGCTTATCCTTGATTATAAAGGGGCAGCGGCCCTTACAGGTCTCCTTACCGATGAAGATATAGATGCTATCGATGTATCCACCAAAGAGGTTTTGATAGAGGTAGGTAATAAATTGCTCAACGCATGTCTCGGTACATTCGGAAACATGCTCCAGGTTCATATCACATTCTCCGTACCGAAATTTCACTTGAGCGAATTGAACGATATGCTAAATACCCTTGTCATAGGGAAGGAAGAGTTGAGATATGCCCTTTTGATAGCAACAGAGTTTAAAATAAAGAACAGCGAAATAGGGGGCTATCTCGTGATCGTGCTCGGTGTGGGCTCCCTTGATAGGCTTTTAGAGGCGATTGAGAAGCTGGGGTGACATTTTCATGGATATCATATACAAAGAGGCCCTTTCAAACTGGATAGAGGTATTTTTAAGCAGGGGTGTTTTTGTAACGGATGAGAATCTTAAGGTCATCCTCTGGAATAGGTGGCTTGAAGAGAGAAGTGGCATACCATCGGAAAAGGTTTTAGGGAAGAGGGTCTTAGATGTCTTCCCTGCGATTAGGGAGAAAAAGGCGGATAGATATTATTATCAGGCCTTACACGGAGAGGCAATCCTTCTCGCCCAGAGGTTACACAAGTTTCTTTTACCAATGCCTCCGAAGAAAGATTATTCCTGTTATTTCACAAACATGCAACAGACCGTGCAGATTGCCCCCCTTGTGTCAGGATGGGATGTGGTGGGGACGGTCACCATGATAGAGGATGTCACAGAGAGGATCGTAGGGGAGATACTTTTAAAAAAGGAGGCAGAGGCAGCGAGAAGGGCAGAACAGATGGTAAAAAAGGAAAGGGATTTGGCCCAGCATTACCTCGATATAGCAGGGGTTATGCTTCTTGTCCTTGACAGAAATGGCAATATATCCCTGATAAACAGGAAGGGGTGTGAGATACTCGGGTACAACAATGAGGAGTTGATCGGTAAAAACTGGTTTGAGGTCTGCCTTCCCGAGGAGGATGGGGAGAAGATAAAGGGTGTATTCATAAGTATAATGGAGGGAAGGATAGAGGGGTATAGACAATTTGAGAATAGAGTTAAGACCCGATCGGGGGAGATGAGGATTATCTCTTGGAATAATACGTTATTAAGGGATGAATCGGGACAAATAACAGGTACATTGAGTTCGGGAGAGGATATCACGGAGAAGAAGAGACTCGAAGAGGCATTAAAGGCGATGTCCATTACGGATGAGCTGACAGGTCTTTACAATAGACGGGGGTTTATAACCCTCTCCGAAAGGCAGTTGAAGATAGCGGAGAGGGCGAGGAACAAGATGCTCCTCTTTTTTATAGATTTAGATGGCATGAAATGGATAAACGATACCTTGGGGCATAAGGCAGGGGATGAGGCCCTCATCGCCACGGCCCAGATTTTAAGGGAGACCTTCAGGGAATCGGATATCGTTGCCCGTGTTGGCGGGGATGAGTTTGTTGTCCTTGCCGTAGATACCCGTATGACGTCCGCGGATAAGCTCTATAGGAGAATAAAGGAAAAGGTGAAAAAGTATAACTCAGAAAGAAACGGGCCTTATAATCTATCCTTAAGCGTAGGTTATTCCCATTTTGGACCGGATAAACCAAAAAGGCTTGATGAACTGATGGAGGAAGCGGATAGAATGATGTATGAAGAGAAGAAGGGGAAAAAGGGGGAAGAGTCCCTATTTAGCCCCGGTCATGCGGAGCATAACCCTTACCGTTCTCAGCAGGATGTGTAAATCAAGGAAAAATGAGACGTTTTTTATATAGAAGAGGTCATATTTAAGTTTTTCAAGGGCATCTTCCACGGTGACACCGTGGGGATAATTCACCTGTGCCCATCCTGTTACCCCTGGTTTTACCGAGTGACGTAAAGAGAAATAGGGCACCTTCTTTTCAAACGTCTCCACCTCCTCGAGCATGAGGGCCCTCGGCCCCACGATGTTCATCTCCCCCTTTAACACGTTCCATAACTGGGGCAGTTCATCTATCCTTGATTTCCTCAATATTTTCCCTACTTTAGTTATTCTCGGGTCATTCTTCTGTCCTGCGAAACGGCGGTCGTTCTCCATACCTGTAAACATCGTCCTGAATTTCACCATGTTAAAGGGTCTTCCGTTGAGACCTACCCTTTTCTGGATGAAAAAGACAGGCCCTTTTGAATCGAGCTTGATGGCGATTACGGCCATCAAGAAAAAAGGAGAAAAGAGGGTGAGGATAGTGATGGAGAGGATGATATTGAGCACCCTTTTAACCCTTCTGTTATATATGCCCTTTTTTACCCCATACATGGGCATATTGAGAAACCATAGGTCGGTTAGATGCTCAATCTGTATCTTTCCGAGGAGTTCTTCGCAGAAAGACGGTATGTCATAAACGGAGATGCCGTTCATCTTGCACTTTATGACGGCATTTAAGAGTTCTCTGTTCTGTAAGTCATCCGTTGCTATTATGATTCTCTCCACAGGATAGGTATCCACGATCGTCTCGAGCATTAAGAAATCTCCGAGGACCTCAGGGGAACAACTCGACTTCCTATGGCCTTCAACATCGATGAAACCAATGACCCTGTTTGAGGGATCCTCTTTTATCATCTCGTAAATCTCCATCCCCTTTCTGCCCGTCCCTATGATGAGGACGCCCTTTTTCTGGGCCATATATCTTTTGAACATCATCTCAAAGGAGAGTCTCCACATATATGTAAAGGTTATCACCATCATTACACTGAGCACAAAAAGCCCCCTGCTTAAATCAGACCTCTGGAAAAAGAAAAAGTAGAACAGGGCAACGAGGGTCGCAATCAAGGAGGAGATCATGAACCTCTGGAGATATCGCATGGTGGTGAAGGGATTGTCGAAGCCATAGAGGTCTGAAATATAGTAGGAAAGGGTGTATATGACTGTTAACGGTAATGCCTCGGTAAGAACGTTGATTGGTTCCGTAACAAAGACACCGTAGCGTACAAGGGGGGATAGATAGTAGGCGAGGCAGATAAGAAGAATATCCCCCGCCATGAGGAGTATCTTCTTCTTTGGTACGTGTCTTATCATCACCTACCCTTAATATCTCTCATGGTTATGGATATAGCTCATCTTTTTATATTCCCCTATCAATTGACTCCCCACCAAGACTTGACTGTTTTGCATTATATCATACACACAATAGCCCGTGATTTTCCAGTTTAAATTAAAGGTTGATATTGCTTCTCATCTATTATATGAAACATGAAAAAGGCTTGGTACAAAAAATAATATGAGGAGGTTTAAGTGGGTGGGTTATTCGATGTGACAAAGATAAACGGGATGATTTTACAGAACAGGTTTGTAAGGTCTGCGACATGGGAGGGTCTTGCAACGGTTGATGGGTATGTAACGGAAAGGTTAACGGATTTTATGGTGAACCTCGCAAAGGGCGGTGTTGGGCTTATCATAACGGGCCATGCGTATATAGTTCCCGAGGGCATTGCCGCACCGAACCAGTTAGGCCTATATTCTGACAGGCATATGATGTCCCTTAAAGGGATGATTGAGAGGGTCCATGATGCCGGGGGGAAGATAGGGGTACAGATATCCCACGGAGGAAGGTATGCCCTGAAGTCGGCGGATTCGGTACGTCTTGGGCCTTCTACGATGGAGGGGAGAGGGGAAGTCCAGTGCAGGGCTATGGAGGTGGCGGAGATAGTGGATGTGGTCACAAAATTCAAAGAGGCAGCCGGCAGGGCAAAGGCAGCAGGGGCAGATGCGGTTCAGATACACGCTGCCCACGGATACCTTTTAAGTCAGTTTTTATCCCCTTATTTCAACAGGAGGGAGGATGAATACGGCAGGGATGTGAAAGGAAGGGCAAAGATACTGATCGATGTAGTAAGGGCCATAAGGAAAGAGGTGGGGGAGGGCTTCCCTATCCTTGTAAAACTAAACTCCCAGGACTATCTTGAGGGGGGCTATACGGTAGAGGATATGCTGGAGGTGGCATCCATGCTGGAAGAAGCGTCCACCGATGCGATTGAGTTAAGTGGGGGAAACCATGTGGCAGGTGTATACGGGGAATTCTTCCCTGCAAGGAAAAGGACAAAGGATAAATCAGGGAATACCCCTTATTACCTTGAGGAGGCAAAGAGATATAAATCGAGGATAAGTGTACCCCTTATGCTTGTCGGTGGTATCCGCTCCTTTGACTGGGCAGAGAGGCTTATATCAGAGGGCATATCAGACTACGTCTCTCTGAGCAGGCCTCTGATCAGGGAACCGGGATTGATAAAAAGGTGGGCCTCCGGGGACAGGGAAGATTCGGGTTGCATCTCTGACAACGGGTGTTTTAGGCCTGCCCTGGAGGGAGAGGGGGTAAGGTGTGTTGTCCCATAAAAACCCCTTTTAAAAGAACCTTCTCCTTTAAAACTTAAACCCCTTAATCCTCAAAGGGGCAACCTGTCTCCATTTTGTATTTCCCTTTAACATTAAGGATTGGAAATAATGGCTTTGTAAGGTTTAAGCATCCTTGCCGCCTATTTGAGCCCTCCTACTTGAGGGCCCCGTAAAGGACAACGGGGAACTTATCGAACAGGAATACATAACTTTTTCTTATAAAATATAAAAAGAAATATATTGACATGTCAACGGTATAGCTTAAAATTGAAGCATAAATTAAAAAGAATATCGTTCCAGTAGGTTTTTTTCTGAAGGAACTGAAAAAGGAGGGGAAAATGGATTTACGGGAATTTATATCACTATGCGAGAAGGAGGGGCAATTAAAACGTATAAAGGTGGAAGTGGACTGGAATCTCGAGCTTTCCCATATAGCGAGGCTTGTGGAGGAGAAGAGCGGTCCTGCCCTACTATTTGAGAATGTAAAGGGTTATAAAAGCCCTGTATTGACCGGTGCCTTTGGTACAACCCAGAGGCTGGCGATGATACTGGGGAAGAGCCCCGAGCTTACTATGGTTCAGTTGACACGGGAATGGGTGAACCTTGCGGTAAAGGAGGTGATACCTGCAAAGGAGGTGGAGGATGGTCCCATCTTTGAGAACATAGTCGATGGGGATAAGGTGGATACATTTGCCTTCCCTTCCCCTAAGTTCTATGAACTCGATGGAGGGCGCTATTTCGGAACCGCAGTCTTTATGGTCATTCAGGATCCTGAAACGGGAAGGATAAACCTCGGCACATACAGGATGGGTATCCTTGATGAAAAGACCGTTGGGGTCCAGATATTGAAGGGAAAGACCGCGGACAGGATACTGAAGAAGTACGGGAAGGCGGGGAAAAAGATGCCTGCCTGCGCCATAATCGGAGGTGACCCCCTCCATATCTTTGCCAGTGCGGCAACGGTGGTAAAGGCAAAAAGTGGTTATGATGTGGTCAGTTCTTTGAGGGGTGAGCCCGTGGAAATCGTCAAGGCCCAGCTCACAGGCCTTCCCATCCCTGCTGCGGCAGAGATCGTCCTTGAAGGGGAGATAGATCCCCAGCAGCTGAAAAACGAGGGACCTTTTGGAGAATACACAGGCTATTACACAGAAGAACTCATAAAACCCATACCAAAACCTGCCCTTGAGGTGAAGAGGGTATATTACAGGAATAACCCCATCCTCTGGGAGACGAGTGTAGGTAGACCTGTTGGGGACCAGCACATGCTATACGCCTTTACCCGGAATGCAAGCCTCTGGACAGATTTAACGAAGATGGAAATCCCCGGGATAAAATCGGTCTACACATTGCCTGAGGCATCAGGCCGTTTTATCGTGGTCGTATCGGTCCAGCAGATGTACCCCGGGCATGCAGACCAGGTGGGGGCAGCGGTCATCGCGAGCAACACCGGTACATACGGTGTTAAGGCGGTGATTATAGTGGATGACGATATAGAGGCGGATGACCTTCCAAGGGTCTGGTGGGCCCTTGGTACCCGGTACAACCCGGCAAGGGGTACACAGATAATAAACAGGGGGAGGTCTACACCCCTTGACCCATCGATCGGACCTGATGAGAACAAGTTCATCACATCGAGGATCATCCTCGATGCAACCATACCCTTCGAATGGAAGGTGAAACCAACGGAGATTAAGCTCTCAGAGGACGTATTGACGAGGATAAAGGCAAGGTGGAAGGAATTTGGTATCGATTAATAAACCATATATGAGGAGGAAAAGATGGCATTCGAAAAGGATATGGAGAAGGCAAAGGAGAGGGCAAGAAATATTAAACTCTTTGCCCATGATGTGCACGGGGTTCTGACCCCTAACACCGTACTCTGTGATGTGGAAGGGAGGAGGCAGTACACTTTCTGGCACATGGACGGTTTTGGAGACCTCTCCCTTTCTGCGAATGAAATAAGGGTTGCCTTTATCGATACGACCTCTATCGATGGGGAGGGGCTATTCAGGGCAAAGGAGTTAAAGCTCGATAAATTTTACTACCCGACGAAGAGTAAGATAGAAAAACTGAAAGAGTTGAAGGCGGAGATGGGAATCACCGATAGTGAAATCGGTTTTATAGGCTGTGAAATAACAGATATTGGTGCGATGAAGATGGTGGGCTTTGCCGTTGCCACCTCAGATGCCATAGATGAGGTGAAAGAGATAGCCCACTACATAACAGCGGCCCCTGGAGGTAGGGGGGCGATAAGGGAGGTGGCGGAGTTCATTTTAAGGGCGATGGGTAAATGGGATGTATGGGTCGATAAGGTAACAAAGATGGGATACAAATAAGGAGGTAAGATATGGGAAGAGAAGAAGCGGCAGAAAAGGCAAAAAAGGTGAAGTTTGTCATACTCGATATCCACGGGGTCTTGACAGACTGTGTGCTTTACTATGCTCAGGATGGGACAAAATCAGAATGTTTTTCCCTCCACGATAGCCTCGGTTGCAAGGCCCTTATGGAGTCAGGGATCGGTGTCAGCTTTTTAACGAGCAAGATCACGAGGACCGACGAACAGGTGGCAAAGATATACGGGGTGCCCCTCGATAAACTCTGGGGTACATCGGCAAAGATGTCCAAGCTCGATGAATTTGAGAAGGAGTCAGGTTTAACCGATGGCGACTTCTGTTATGTGGGAGATGAGATGATAGACTTAGGCATCATGAAGAGGGTAGGTTTTTCCGTTGCCCCCTCGGATGGCTCAGTGGAGGCAAGACAGATTGCCGATTATGTGACATCTGCCGGGGGAGGCAAAGGTGTGGTCAGGGAACTTGCTGAATTTATACTCAAAGCCCAGGGTAAATGGGAAAGCTTTATTGAAAAGATAATATGAACCGGAGGAAATATGGCGTATAAATATTACAAGGACAACAGGACTTACATAGAGGCATTAAAAAGGACAGGGGATCTTATAGAGATTACAGATGAGGTCGATTGGGACCTTGAGATGGGGGCGATTGTTAGAAGGGTATGCGAGAAAAAGGCCCCAGCGGTTTTTTTCAAAAAGATAAAAGACTATCCAGGCTTTACCGCATTTGGGGCGCCAATCGCAACATACAGGAGGCTTGCCGTCTCCTTCGGCCTTGACCCTGAAACCTCTATCCCCGATATCTCTAAGGAGTACCTGAAAAGGACGATGGGAGAGCCCATAAAGCCGAAGATATTGGATAAAAAGGATGCCCCCTGCAAAGAGGTGGTGATCACAGGGGATAAGGTGAACCTCTTCGACCTTCCCGCACCGATGGTCCATGACGGCGACGGGGGGAGATACATAGGGACATGGCATTTTGTTGTGGCAAAGGATTACGATACGGACTTTGTGAACTGGGGGATGTACAGGCAGATGGTCTACGATGAAAAGACGATGGTAGGCCCTGTCCTTGCCTTCTCCGATATGGGAAAGATGTTCTACAACAAATATGTCCCGAGGAACATCCCCATGCCTTTTGCCACGGTAATAAACCCCGATCCCCTATCCGCCATTGCGAGTTGCGCGCCATCACCTATATCAGAGGCAGAATTTACAGGGATGCTCATGGGTGAACCTGTGGAGCTTGTAAAGTGTGAGACCTGCGACCTCTATGTCCCTGCCCATGCGGAGATCATCATAGAAGGGGTTGTCCTTCCGAATGTCACCCTCGAGGAGGCCCCGTTCGGGGAGTATACAGGTTACAGGACGAGCCCTCGGGACAAGAGGACGGTATACAGGGTAACGGCGATAACCATGAGAAAAGACCCCATAATGGCCATCTCGAATATGGGGGTACCTACCGATGAGGGGCAGCTTTTGAGGTCCTTCTCCCTGGGGCTTGAGATGGAGAGGATGTTGAAAGACCAGGGAATCCCCGTGACAGGGGTCTTCATGTTGCCCGAATCGACACACCACTTTGTTGTGGTTGGGGTAAAACCCATATATGCAAATATCGCAACCCAGATCGGTCAACTCGTCTTTGGAAGCAAGTTGGGTCCATGGTTCCATATGGTCATGGTCGTCGATGACAAGACAGACATCTACAATAAAGACGAGATAATCCATGCCCTGTGTACAAAATGCCATCCGTCGAGGGGGATAAGGATCGAGGAACACGGTGTCGGTACTCCCTTGAACCCCTTTGCAAGTCCTGAAGAGAGGCTCTATGGAAGGGCACCGAAGGTGGTATTCGACTGTCTCTTCCCACCCGAATGGCCCACATCCATGGTACCTATTAAGGTATCCTTTGATAATGTATACCCGAAGGACATACAGGAGAAGGTGCTTTCAAACTGGAAAAGATACGGTTTTAAAGATTAGGGGATAAGGAGGTATTTATGGCAGTATACGATACATTTATATCGAAAGATTTCAAAGACTTGGCTGAGGACGAAGAGATTATCGGTGTAATAAGGGATTTAACCCCGGGCAAGAGTAAGTACAGGGGTAAATATGCAAAATTCGTAGTCTCGAAGGATGAGAATAAGTATCCCGAGAGATTATGGATTAGGCTCGGCCGGGGACAACTCATAGAGAAGCCCTGCTCTATGAAGATCCTGGAAGAGATAAACATATTCCCCGAAGGGTTATAACATGGTCAGGTCTTTAAGAGAGTACCTGTCACTTATGGATCAGAAAGGGTGGGTTTTGCCCATAAAAGATAGGGTCTTTAGGGAGGATATGCCTGAGATCATAGAGAGGCTTTCCCAGAAGAAAAGGGTGCTCCTATTCGAGGATGTCGATGGATACGATTGCAGGGTGGTTGCCAACCTCGTCCCCGAGGAGAGGGCGTTTTCCCTTCTATTCGATGGGGCTGAGAACCCCTATGATGCCTTTTTAAAAGGGGTGGAAAGGGTTGAAAAGAAGGTGAAGGTTGAGAGAAAGGGCTACTCCACGATAGAGATAAAGGATGACGATGAAATCATGGACTTTCTCCCCATCCTCAAGCACTATGTGGAGGATTCAGCCCCTTATATCACAACATCCATCGTCTCAGCGGTAGACCCCGAGACAAGCATTGTAGGGAGAGGGATTCACAGGATGGAGTACAGGGGTAATAATAGGCTCGGTGTATCCCTCGTAAACCCCCCCTTAACGGATATTATGGAGAAGTATAGGTCTTCAGGGAAAGATATGCCCCTCTCCGTTGTGATAGGGGTCGATCCCATAATGTTTATATCCATGGCCCTCAAGGTGCCCCATGACGTCGACAAACTGGAGGTGACAGGGGGTATAAAGGGAGAAGCGGTGGAGGTGATGGAATCCTTTGATTCCCTTATAGATGTCCCCTTCGGGTCTGAGATCATCCTTGAGGGGTTCCTCGATTACCACGATTTGAGAAAGGACGGACCCCTGGGGGAGATAAGCGGTTACTATATGAATGTTGAGAAGACCCCCACCTTGAGGGTCAGGAGGATTTCATTTCAACAAAACCCCCTCTACCATGTCCTTCTCCCTGCGAGCATTGAAGGGGATATGTACCTTGACTTTGTAAGCGGCGCCCATATGGAAGAGAGGGCAAAGAGGCTGTTTCCTTTTTTGATGGAGATTAATTTTGTCAAAAAGACCTTCGGCTCCTCCGTTGTGGCAAAAATAAGACCGGTAGGGAGAGATAAGATAAAAAGCCTCATCGTCTTTCTGCTCTCGTTCCCCATGATAAAGAAGGTGGTTGTGGTGGATGAGGATGTGGATGGGCATGACCTTAACGATGTGGAATGGGCGGTGATCACAAGATGCCATGCCGATGAGGACATCCTGATCATCCCGGGACTTTCAGGACAGGTAATAGACCCGGAGGCGAGAAGAGGCACAGGTGTTGCAAAGGTAGGGATAAACGCTACCTCTTATGGCAAATCTCTCGAAGGCAGGGCGGTAGTGATAAAGGGTGACGAAGAGAGGATTAGAAAGGTTCTAAGCTCAATAAAAGAGGAGGGATAGGTGAGAAAGGTGAATAGAAGGATAATTCTTGGCATCTCAGGGGCAACGGGGGTAATATACGGAGTTAAGATGCTTAAGGTGCTGAAGAGTATAGGGATAGAGACACATCTTGTTATCAGTAATTCGGGGCTTAAAAACCTCTATATCGAAACGGAATACACAAAGGAGGATCTTGAGTCTCTCGCCTCTAAAGTCTATGATATAGACGATATAGGTTCTGCCATTGCAAGCGGTTCTTACAGAACCGATGGGATGATGGTGATCCCCTGTTCTATTAAGTCTCTATCCGCCATAGCCAATTCCTTTAACCAGAACCTCCTTGTAAGGGCGGCCGATGTAACCCTCAAGGAGAGGAGAAGGCTCCTCCTCCTTGTAAGGGAGACCCCCCTCCATGAGGGTCACCTCGAATTGATGTTGAAGGTCACAAGGATGGGGGCTATAGTTATGCCCCCTGTCCCTGCCTTTTATCACAAACCCAAGACCATAGAAGATTTGATCAACCAGACCCTGGGGAAGGCCCTGGACCTCTTTGGCATTGACTCTTCCCTTTTCAAAAGATGGGGAGAGGAGGAGAGTATAAGGATAGTAAAGGTGAGTAAAGAGTGAGAATCAAAGGGAGGATCGTAAGCGGGATAGGGGAATCGAAGAAGTTCCTCACCATAGACTGGGTGGAAAGAGAGCTATACGAGAAACTTAACTTCCATCCCTTTCCCGGTACCTTGAACATAAGACTCGATAGTGATCAGATCCAGACGCTCCTAAAAGAGAAAGGGAAGAATAGACTCATCCCCAAAGAAGCAGGTTTTTGCGATGCCCTCATCTTCAGGGGAAGGATCGACGGAAAATACGACTGCGGTATCGTCCTTCCCCTTGTTGAGGTCTACGACGCCTCTCAGCTTGAGGTTGTTGCCCCTGTACACATAAAAGATAGCCTAAACCTGAAGGATGGGGATGTGGTAACCCTGGATATAGAGTTGGATTGAGCCACTTCTAGATCTCACCAACCTTATTTTAAAGCCTGACCTTAACAGGCGTTGTAGCCCTTTCCAACAAAAGTTGAAAACCTGTCTTCTTTCCCAGTACCGATTCCTTCTTCTTCTTGCCCCATACACTCTCAGGTCTTGCCTGGACAAGAAAGATACCCTCGGGAAACGGGATGGTTCTGGAGATGGAGTACTCTATATCCTGGGGACAACGGAAATGGGCCTCCACCTTTTTTGCTATCTTTGTGAGTTCTATAACCTCTCTGTCTTCAAGACAGGGGGCCTTTCTCTTTTCAGGGGGTAGTTCCCTGTATTCCATCTCCCTTGTATCGGGGTTTAACACATACTCGCTCCCCTTATCGGAGATCACCTTCTCCTCTATCTCAAGGGTGACCTTATCGACGAGATATCTATCGGGGGTTACATTCCCCGAGACGACCGCCTCCCCATAACCAAAGCTCCCCTCTATCGCCACTTTCGATGTATCGCCGTTTACAGGATTTAAGGTGAAGATCACCCCCGCAGCCTTTGCATCCACCATGGTCAGTACGGCAACCCCTATGGGGTCATAGTAGAGGGATAGCCCGAGCCTTGCCCTGGCGATTAAAGATCGGGTATTCAGTGTGCTCGACCATACCTTTATAATGTTCTTCACCACATCCTCTTCCCCACATACATTGAGGTACGTCTCATACTGGCCAGGATGGCTTACAGGCCCGGCAGAACGGGTAGCCACATAGAGTTCCTTGCAACCTGCATTTTTACACAGGGCCTCATAGTAAGTTTTAACGGTCTCTTCCATGTCAGGGGGCATACTTACAGATTCGGCGATGGCCCTTAATTCCCTTGATGCCTCTTCGAATCTCATCGCATGGGCCATATTGTCGGGATCTGCAGTGAAATCCTTAAGATACCCTTGAAGACGTTCTGCCACACCTGTCTTATCCATAAACCTTTTATACGCCTCAACGGACAATGCGAAACCCGGAGGAACCCTAAAGCCTGCCTTTGTCAATTCCCCTAAGTTCGCACATTTTTTACCGACGATGTTGTTATCCTCCTGGCCCAGTTCATGAAGCCAGTAAATCCATTTTTCACCCATAAATAATCCCCCATGGATTTTAAGACATGGAGGGGCAACCCCCTCCATGCCCTTTTTATGTTTTATGCCCTCTTTATTATTGTCACCGTGCCTGTGCTACCGTCTACCCTTATGATATCCCCGGTCTTTATGACCGATGTGGCGATACCGGTCCCTGTCACCGCAGGAAGACCGTATTCCCTTGATACGATTGCGGCATGGGATGTTAAGCCTCCGATATCGGTAACCGCGGCCTTTATCTTTGTAAACACAGGGGCCCATGACGGGTTGGTGCACGGGGCCACCATAATCTCCCCCGGTTGTAGTTGTACCACATCTTCGAGGAGTTTAAGTACCCTTGCCGGTCCTTCGGTTATCCCGGTTGAGGAGGCAAATCCCTTTATCTCTGTAATATCTTTCGTTTCAACCGCCGTTCCCTTTATCCATTCCGCTACCTTCTCTGTTGTGATCCCCCAGAGCATAACGGTAAAAGGCTCCGAGACCTCTTCCGGAGGTACACCAAGGGCAGGCACAGGGATCCACTTCTTCGCCGCCTCAAGTATCTTCTCCCTTTTTTCAGCGATTTTCATCCAGTATGTACCTCTGTGGGGGGCATTGACCCCTAAGGCCCACGATGTGGCGAGGTCTTCGAGGAGCATAGGGACTTCAAATCTATTGAAGAGAAAGATATCGTCCGATTGCTTAAGGAGGCCATACTTTGTCAGCACCTCCCCGAATTCCCTTATTTTTTCAAACCATATGGTGTGGAGCCAGTGCTCTACCCAGAACAGATGGTCTTCCGCGTATCTGTATATAGTTCTCACAACCTTATAAGCATCATCAAAGGATTTTTTGTCATCTTCTGACTTTATGAGTTCCCTGTACTCATCTACTATCCTGTCCCTCTCTTCAGAGATCGCGGTCAACGACCTCTCTATCTTCTCTCCCTTTTCGAGCCTTTCCACATAGCTCTTCATATAACTGAAGGGGATGTCCATCTTGTTTATCCAGCTCCCCTCGTAGTGGTACCAGCCGCTCCCGCAGGATACATAAAACCACGGGTCCTTAATCCTCTCCATCTCCTCGAGCCATACCCTCCCCGCTTCTGTAGATTTTAACTCCCTTATCTTCTCCTCTGCGGGGATCTCTTTTTTTAAGATCTCGTTGACCGGAGGCTGGGCTACGGCAAGCCTACTCAATCTGCACAACTCCTCTTCGGGCCTGAACATGGAGACCTCTGCTCCGGCTACCATCTTCCCTATGGTACTCTCTTTTATCCCAGGGAAGAGTTTTCGTGCCGTATCCACGAACATCAGATAGGCGAGGTAGGCGAGGTTTAGATACTCGAAATGGTACTGCCATGCCTTAAAGATCTGACTGATGATGGTGTTGAAGGATTCTATGATCTCATAGGCCTCTGTCGTCCCCTTAGGGTAGGGGAATACATCTTCGTCAGGCACAAACTTCGGTAGCTCCTTAGGGATTTTGACCGCTGCCATCTCCCTCCCCAGGGCCTGGAACTTCTCCAGCCATTTTGCCCAGAGGTTATCGTAGTTCTCAAAGACATAGAAGACCCTTTTTCCGAATAGTTCCGCCTTTTCTCCTATGATCTCCTGTGGGGGCGGTTCAACAGGGGTGATGTACATGTAGCATCCGAGCATCCTCTGGGCGATACCCTGGGCAGGGGGGATACAGAAGACCCTTGTGGTGTACTGGGAGAGGGCTATCTGCCATGCTTCCTGAAATATGTCATCGAGGGGATACATAGGTTCAGGGGCATGTATCTTGTCTTGAAACCAGAAATGTCCGTTATCCCACTCCTCCATCTCCTCTGTAAAGAGACGGTGATGGGGGTACATCTCCTCCCACCCTTCCAGTTCCGGTGGCAATTTTACTTCCTTTGCATAAGGAAACTTCTTTATTTCAGCCATAATAACCCCCTTTTTTAATGAAAATATTAAATCAAAAAATATCACCTCCTTTTGCTTAAATGGAGCATCAAAATTTTAATTAAACACTATTGATTTTATAGTTTATCATTGTATACAGTCACGAAATAAGTCAATTAAATTTTACTTATGATTTATCAGAAAATGTTATAGGTATGTAACCTGTTCAAAAGGATAGTTCCCTCTTTACACGGCATGAATAAATGTTATAAATTTTCCAATTCGATGGGGTTAACGGTATGCTCTTCACCACATATGGTTATGTGAAAGATAATTTCTATGTCTCCCGCCCCTGTGCTTACCCTGTGCACATCATGGATGCGCCTTTACCTGCCATATTCGACGGGGGTATAGCCTGTGCGGGAAGGATTTATCTCGACGAAATAGGTTCTGTTCTCCCCTCAAAGGTGCCGGAATTCTTATTTTTGACCCATGTCCACTGGGACCATTGTGGGGGCGTTTCATACCTGAAGAAGGCCTTTCCATCCATGAAAATCCTTGCCTCGGGAAAGGCAAAAGAGCTGATAAGCCGTACAAATGCCCGTATGCTTATAAAGAGGTTAAATAGAGAGGTAGTGAAATACGTGAAAAACCTTCCAGATGTGGACCCATCCTGTCTGATAGATGTCGATTTTACCCCTTTTCATGTAGATATGGAGATAAAAGACAACGATGTTATAGAACTTGGAGGGGGTTTAAGGGTTAGGGTACTCTCAACACCGGGTCATACAAGGGACCATATGAGCTTTTTTATCCCTGAGACAGGCGTACTTATTGCCGCTGAGGCCTCGGGGACGATCACAGGCGGGGGCAATATCATCTGTGAATTCCTCGCAGACCACGATGCATATATGGAGAGCCTTGAGAGACTTATCTCCCTTGAGGCAGATGTCCTCTGCCAGGGTCACAGGGTCGTCTTTGTGGGAAAAGAGGAGGTACGCAATTTTCTCGAAAGGTCGAAGAGGGTATCGATCAAGTTTAAAGAAAAGGTGTGCCAGCTTCTTGAAGAAGAATCGGGGAATATAGAGCATGTAGTGGCGAGGATAAAAAAAGAAGAGTACGACCCCTACGATGGGGTAAAACAGCCTGAAGCACCCTATCTTATTAACCTAAAGGCAAAGGTGAACTATTTTGCGAATCTTATGCCCCCTTTAACCTCTTCAAAGCCACATTTGCCCCTATGAGTATGGGGTCCCATACCGTTGCAAAAGGCGGGGCGTATCCCAGGTCAAGCCTTGCCACATCATGAACGGTCATTTTGCCGTAGAGACATGCGGCAAGGGTATCTATCCTGTGGGCCACACCCTCTTCCCCTGCCATCTGCGCCCCGAGCAACCTCCCCGTATCTTTCTCAACGATATATGTGACCGTTATGGGTTTACCTTTTGGACAGGCACTGCTTCTCGACCTCCCTTTGATAGTGGAGACAAAGAAGGAGAGTCCCTCCCTTTCAGCCTCAACGGGGGAGAGCCCTGTCCTTGCCACCTCAAGGTCAAAGATTTTTGTGACGGCAGTCCCTACTATCCCGTCAAAGCGGGTATGCATGCCTGCCGCATTCTCCCCTGCTACCCTTCCCTGCTTGTTTGCCGTAGTTCCAAGGGGGATATAGACCTTTTTCCCTGTTACAAGGTGGAGGGCCTCAGCGCAGTCTCCGGCGGCATAGATGTCTTCTATACTCGTTCTCATATACTCATCGACCATGATGGCCCCTCCTGCCCCGAGGGTGATCCCGGCCTCTTTTGCGATATTCACATTAGGTCTTGCCCCTATCACAAGGAGGACGATATCCGCCTCAACCCCCCCTTTATCGGTTACCACCTCTGTAACATGACCGTCTCTTCCTTTGAAGCCTTCAACGGAGGTACCTTTGAGGAGTCTCACCCCTTCGCCTATGATCTTCTCCTCCACAATGCCTGTGATACTCAAATCCATGGTACCCAAGACCCTGTCCGTCTTCTCGATTACCGTTACGTTGAGCCCCCTCTTCCTCAAAGATTCACACATCTCCATCCCGATGTATCCACCCCCCACTATGACAGCGTTCATAGGTCTATTTTGGGGAACCCCCTTATCGATGGTATTCTTTATGTTTATGCCGTCGTTTACGGTCCTCAAGGTGAATATGCCGTAAAGCTCGATGCCAGGTAGGGGTGGTTTTATCGGTTGGGCCCCTGTTGCCAGCACGAGCTTATCGTACGGGATGGAAAGCTCTTTATCTTCAATGGTATTCCTTACATGGACGATCCTCTTTTCCGTATCAATCCTTACCGCCTCATGCCTTAAGAGTACCTTTATCCCCCTCTCTTCGGTGGCGATCTCCGGGGTAAGGGAGATGAGGTCGTGAAAATCCTTTATCTCGTCAGAGATAAAATAGGGGAGGCTACAGGCCCCGTATGAGATGAAATCCCCTTTCTCCAAGACGATGGCCTCTTCATCCGGTTTTAATCTCTTAAAGCTACTTGCAGCGCTCATCCCCGCTGCCACACCCCCTATCACAACGAGCCTTTCCTTTTTGTCCATCTTTCACCTCATAACCTGTTCTTTTCAAACCAGAAGAATAGGCCTATACCGCCTATGAGAAAGAGTATGATGATGATCCAGTGGTTTATCCCCAGAATCTGGGGGATCGTGATCTTTCCGTAATCCCCCCAGGTGAGAACCGTTTTCTTTAAAAAGGGATATGCCTCTGCAAATATCATAGCCCCTGCAAGCATACCACAGATACCCCAGAGGGCATCCCATCTCCCCTCACCTAAGGCCCCGAGCTGTGTCCCCGGACAGTAACCGAGAAGCCCCCACCCAATACCGAAGATAAGCCCCCCTATGATGTTACCGCCCAGGACGGTGGTCTTTAATGAAAGTTTTGCGATACCCAAATCCTTCAGAATATATACACCTACCATCGCCACGAGGATGCTCGTAAACATGAACTTCACGATGGTCATGTCTTTTAAACGCAAAGCCCCCATCTGTTTATCGTACCTTATCACCCTCCCTTTCTGGAGGAGAAAACCGAAGATGATACCTGTTATAAAACCGTATAAGAGTTCGTTCATTTTTTACCTCCCCCAT
Organism: Syntrophorhabdaceae bacterium; assembly: GCA_026415675.1. Taxonomy (GTDB): domain Bacteria; phylum Desulfobacterota; class Syntrophorhabdia; order Syntrophorhabdales; family Syntrophorhabdaceae; genus JAOAGQ01. The sequence goes on along the minus strand of JAOAGQ010000040.1, from coordinate 23,401 downwards.
ATAGCATACGGGCGACAATAACCCCGCCTAAGAAAAAGCAGATCAAAGAGACATACCCACTTACCGCAAGCTGGAGCGAACCGCTCAGCCCGTGACCGCTCGGTCAGCCATCGGCAAGACGGGCCCCGAACATCGCTATGGCCCCTCCGATAAAGGCTACAATAGCCCTTTTGGCCTTGCTCGGGCCAAACCTCTCCTCCCACATGGTGGGCACACCCTGAAATTTAAAAGACTTAGATGTGGTAGATGAGATGAGAGAACCAAAAAATATGCCTATCACAAAGAGGAACTGCCAGTCGATTTTAGGGACTTCCTTTTTAAAATACTCAAGATTTTTTACCCTCTCCGCATCGAATATCTTCTCAATATATCCTGCAGAACGGACAAACGTTGTGGATGCCCCTACATATTTGCCTGTGAACCACACTGAGAATACAAGGAGTAAGCCTGTCAAAGCACCTGCAACGTAAGGATTCCAACCCTTTGGCTCTTGCTTTTCCATAATTACCTCCTTGAAAAGATGATGGTTATACATTTCAATTATAATTTTTCAACGGAGGGGAATCAAGTTATTATTCAATTTCTTATAAGGAGAATTTTACCATAGTCTATCGCTTACTATCCTCAGCCCCGTGCCGAAGAAGAAAGGGATCCGCTCACTCCCGAAAAAACCTGAACCGATCGTCATATCAAACTGGACACTGTCGCTGAAGATATGGCGGAAGCCTGTCTGGTAAGCCCCGCCCGTCTTCCCTGCGTATGGATCGTTGAAGAAGACCTCTAATACTGCGTTGAAGCCACCTTTGATACGGATCTGAGTTCCAAGACCCCATGTTCCAACGGTTAAGGGGTTGCTTTTAGATATGCCGATATTCCCGTGGATGAGGATACGTTCGTTGTCGAATAGAGATTCTGTCATTGCAGCATAGATAAACTCAGACCATTTATCGGGTTTGAAATCACCCTTTCCCCAGGGAGGGGAAGCCCCAAAGGCGACGGCAAGTCCGGGATAGGCGTTCTTTTTTGGCTCCCAGAAGAGATATTTGAATTGCATCAAAGGGCCTGTTATGGAAAAACCCCTGTTGGATTCCCTGTAGAGGGGGAAACCATCGACCCAGCCGAGGGTGATCTCCGATTTTTCTGTAGGCCCTAACGCAAAGAGGTTCAGGTTTGAGAAGGTATCCCTATCGTATCTCAAGGATGTTTCCAACTGTCCCATATGCTCCCCTACAACCCGGGCATCATCGGTAACAAAGGGACGAACGGCAAGGGCAACGTCAGGACCCAATAGATGGCAAAGAAAAATCCCTATAAGCGCAAAGATTATAGATAAAATAGTCAACAATGGTTTTTAAGTCGAACTCTTCTTTATTTTACCACCAGAGGGATTTCCCTTTACGGTCTGGGGTAAAGACCTGCCCCCTTTACTATCTCGGGCACCTTCTCCTCCCATTCGATGGCCATTATGTGTACCCCGGCAACACCCTTTATCTGCCGTACCCTCTCTATGGTCTCAATCGCTATCTTGATCCCCTCTTCCGCGACCTTTTCCTTTGGAACCCCCTTCAACCGCTCGATCAACTCATCGGGTACATCCATACCAGGCACCGATGTCTTCATGTACCGGGCCATGCCTATAGATTTGAATGGCGTGATCCCGGCGAGGATGTACATCCTTTCGTGGAGTCCTAAGTCCCTTACCATCTCCATCCATTTTTCGAACCGCTCAACATTGAAGATGCACTGGGTCTGGACAAACTGGGCCCCGGCCGCTGCCTTTTTCGCAAGCCTCATGGCCCTTATCTCAAAGGGGTCTGCAAAGGGGTTCTCCGCACAGCCTATGAACATATCGGGTCTTCCCTTTATCTCTTCCCCGCTTAAAAATTTACCCTCATCCCTCATCCTTTTTACCGTTGCAATGAGCTGTATGGAGTCGATGTCGTATACATTTTTAGCGGTAGGATGGTCTCCGAACTTCTGATGGTCTCCGGAGAGGCAGAGGATATTGTTGATACCCAGGGCCGCAGCACCGAGGATATCGCTCTGCATGGCTATCCTGTTTCTATCCCTGCACACCATCTGGAGCACGGGGTCGAACCCCATCCCTTTTAGGATGAAACAGGAAGCAAGGCTTGAGAGTCTCACCACACTCGTCTGATTATCCGTGATATTGCACGCATCCACATACCCTTTAAGGAACTCTCCCTTTCTCTTTATTACCCCGCTATCGGCACCCCTCGGGGGACCGCATTCGGATGTTACGGCAAAATTACCACTTTTTAAAACACGCTCTAAATTACTTGCACTCATATTTTAAGATCCTCCCTAACTCTTTTTCTTGGACCACCGTCTCTGCTGGTGGACCAGTCTTTGATTGGTTGTAATTCCAGATATCTGTGAAGCATATTTCTTTCTTTATACCTGTCGACTATCAACTGCCAGGCACAGGGTGTATCCTTATTCACCTCACAGTTTCCTCCCTGAGAACCCCCGCAGGGACCGTTGAAGAGGCTTTTTGCGCAACGGGAGACAGGGCATATGCCCATCGTCTTGTCGAGTATGCAGTTCCCGCAACCCTGACACCTTTCGGTCCATACTCCATGCTCTTCGGTGACGCCGTAGAAGGTGGTATTTACACCAGGCAAAACGGGGATGTTCCGATACCTCTCACCGACAAACTGGATACCGCAGCCGCAGGCCATGGAGAGAATTACCTCCCTGTCCCCTATCACCTGAATGAGAGCTTCAACGTATTCGGGGTCACAGTTTCTCTCGAGGACGTGCTCCTTTATATCTATGGGTTGGCCTTCTTTTGCCCTGTACATGGCAAGTTCAGAGGAGAGTACCGCAACCTCCTTTGCCCCCCCTACCGCACAGACCGTTACACATTCGTTGCACCCCAGAAGGAGTATCCTCTTATATGGTTTTAACATATCAACGATTTCTTCGAAAGGTTTCCTGTTGGCGATTATCATCTTCTCACCCCTTGGTATTTTCCATATTATGTAATGAGTATTGTAGACCCATCAGTTGTTGCTCCCCTTTTCTATCTTTATCGGATTGGGTCCAAGCTGCCTTACTTTCTCCGTCATCTCCCTCGCTATCTCTGCAAACCTCTGACCCTGGGCAGAGGAGAGGTTATACATGGCCACCCTCTCCCCCCCGATACCGCATTCATCGAGAAGGGTTTTGATATGGGCAACCCTTTTTTTTGCCCTCAGGTTTCCCTTTAAAAAGTGGCATTCCCCTTCGAGGCAGCCTGCAAGAAATACCCCATCTGCCCCGTGTTCAAAAGCCTTCAACACATGGATCACATCAACCCTCCCTGTACAGGGCACTTTAATGATCTTTACATTTGTCGGATAGTTGAGCCTCATGGAACCTGCCAGGTCCGCAGCGGTATACGCTCAGTGCTCACAACAAAATGCAATGATATCAGGTTCAAACGACATCATTCCCTCCTTCTTCTACCAAACCTGAACATGCCTTTTCTATGATCTGAATATCCCTGAAGTGCATGAGGTCTATAGCCTTTGCCGGGCATTCGGCAACGCATGTGCCACACCCCTTGCATTTACTTATATCTATCTCAGCCTCTCCTTTTTCGTTAACAACAGGTATACTATAAGAGCATGCCCTGACACAGGTCAGGCAGGCGGCGCACTTCTCGGGTTCCACAACGGCAATAACGCCCCCCACCATGATCGTATCTTTTGAAAGGACCGTACAGGCCTTGGCAACGGCTGCCTCTGCCTGGGTGATCGTCTCCATGATATTTTTGGGGGCATGGGCAAGACCGCAGAGGTAGATACCATCGGAGGCAAACTCCACAGGTCTCAATTTCATATGGGCCTCGAGGAAAAAGCCTTCCTGGGTTCTCGGCACCTTTAGGAGATTACCGAGCTCTTCGTTTTCCCTTGCCACAATTGGCGCGCTTAAGACGAGGAGGTCCGTTTCTATAAACAGTTCCTCCATGATCGACGGATCGTAACATACGATTCTAATCCTGCCGTTCATTGAGGCGAGATTAGGGGGTGTATCCTTTAGGTACCTCACAAACCTTATCCCTGCCCTTCTCGCCATCAGGTAATATTTTTCGAGGAAACCGTATGTCATCATGTCCCTGAAGAGGATCACAACATCCGTCTCCGGGCTTGCCTCTTTTATCTTCAATCCGTTCTTTATGGCAGTCAAGCAGCATACCCTGCTGCAGTAAGGTCTCTCATCGTTTCTTGAGCCTGCGCACTGTATCATCACAACCCGTTGGGTCTTTGGGATTTCCCCTTTCGATAGCCTTTCTTCAAGCTCGAGCTGGGTCATCACACGACTGTCTTTCCCGTATCCGTATAGACCGTAAGGTTTGAACTCCTCCCCACCGGTGGCAATAACAATTATGCCGTGCTTTAGCCTCTTATGCTCCTTTGTCGTCTTGTTTAAAAGTGTGGTCTCAAAATTTCCCTTAAAACCCGAATGGTCAACGACAGAAGTATCTGTGAGGACATGTATCAATGGATGGCTTGTTACCTTCTCTTTTAAGTTCTGAAGGAGTGATGGGACGAGGAGACCGTCAAGGGTGGATCGTATGTATCTTAGATTCCCCCCGAGTTCTTTCTCCCTTTCGACAAGAAAAACCTCAAAGTTCTGCTCTGCAAACTTTAACGCAGAGGTCATACCTGCGAGGCCTCCCCCTATAACCAGGGCCCTTTTGTCTACATTTATCGCCACCTCTTTTAATGGCCTTATATAATTTGCATTTGTAACCGCCATCTTCACGAGTGTCTTTGCCTTCTCGGTGGCATTCTCCTTATCTCTCATGTGCACCCATGAGCACTGATCCCTGATATTGGCCATCTCAAATAGATATTTATTTAGGCCTGCCTCCCTTATCGTGGTTCGGAATAATATCTCATGGGTCCGGGGGGAACAGGAGGCTACAACCACCCTATTTAAGGCATATTCATTGATTACATGCTTCATCTTCTCCTGGGTATCCTGGGAGCAGGTAAAGAGATTTTCATCGGCAAAGACCACATTGGGGAGTGTCCTCGCATACTCCTTCACCGCAGGGACGTTAACAACGCTTCCAATATTTACCCCGCAGTGGCATATAAAGACCCCTATCCTCGGTGTTTCCTCAGAACCTACCTCTTTTTCCTCAGGGAGTGGGGGTACAACGAGGTCTTTCCCCCGGGCCTCCGCGATGATTGAGGCCGCCTCACATGCTGCGCCTGTGGCCTGTATGACCGTTTCAGGGATGTCTTTCGGCGATTCACAGGCACCGCTCACGTATATCCCCTCCCGGGAAGTGGCAAGGGGATTTTCCGGTTTCGTCTTTACGAAACCGTATTCGTTTAACTCTATGTTCAAGACCTTTGCGAGTTTTGAGAGGTTTTCAGAGGGCCTCATGCCTACAGAAAGGACTGCCATATCGAACCTCTCCGTCTTAACCTCCCCTGCCTCATCGAAATAGACGACCTCCACATCCTTTGTGATTGGGTCTTCCCTGATCATCGATATGAGGGATTTCACATACCTGACCCCGTGCTCGTTCTTTGCCCTCTCGTAATACTGGTCAAAACCCTTACCAAAGGCCCTTACGTCCATGTAAAAGATAGTGGGTTCTATATCGTGCTGATGCTCTTTTGCTATAACGGCCTCTTTTGTTGCATACATGCAGCAGACGGAGGAGCAGTATTCGTTTACCTTATCCCTCGAACCCACACACTGTAAGAATGCTATTTTCTTTGGTATCCTCCCATCGGAGGGTCTCATCACGGCACTTCCTGTAGGGCCTGTGGCTGAGAGGATCCTCTCAAATTCTATGCTCGTCACCACATTTTTGTATATACCGTAGCCAAGCTCAGGTTTCTTTGTGGCATCGAAGGGGTCAAACCCCCCTGCAATGATGATGCTCCCCACATTTACGGTAATTTCCTCGGGCCCTAGTTGATAGTCTATAGCCTCGGGCTTACAGAACTCCTCGCAGATCTTGCAACCGAGGCATCTCCTGCAGTTCAAACACCTCTCCGCCTCCCTCTTTGCATCATCAGGGCTTAAGGTGAGGTAGACCTCTTTAAATCCCTTTCTCTCATTAAGCGGGATCTCAGGAATGGAAACCCTTGGCCTTTTCTCGATAAAAGGGGGAATATCATCGACGAGCTTATCCTCCTTTGCCCTTCTCCCTTCTTTTAGGTCTCTTCCTTCGAGGAAACGGATGATCGATTCTGCTGCCTCTTTCCCCTGGGCTATGGCATCTATGGCCATTTTGGGTCCTGTTACCGCATCTCCCCCTGCAAAGATGCCCGGAACTGTCGTCTCAAGGGTCACAGGGTCGGTCTTTATCCTCCCATCCCTTAAGATCTCAAGCCCCTCTAAACCTTTTAAAAACCCTGTATCTATCGCCTGACCTATGGCGAGGATGACCGTATCTGTTTTGTATGAGACGGTAGTTGTTTCATCGTACTGGGGGCTGAACCTACCCTTCTCATCAAATACCCTGGTACACCTCTTGAATTCTATAGCATCTATCCTGTTCTCTTTTGCCTCTATACGTTTTGGTCCCCAGGAGGTATGGATCTTCACCCCTTCTTCCAGGGCCTGGTCCACCTCCCATTTATGGGCAGGCATCTCCTCCCATCTCTCGAGGCAGAACATATGTACCTCATCGGCGCCTGTTCTCTTTGCCGTTAACGCAACATCAACGGCCACATTTCCACCGCCGATAACGAAGACGGTCTTTCCTATATTTACCGATTCACCCTTATTCACCCTTCTTAGAAACTCAATCCCTCCCATCACCCCATCGACATTCTCGTTCTCTATGCCAAGACCTCTTGCCCCATGGGCCCCGGGAGAGATAAAGAGGGCGTCGGAGGCCCTTCTTATATCTTCTATGGGTATGTCTTTGCCTACCCTTGTATTATACTTCACATCTATGCCCATCTTATGGACGATCGAGACCTCTCTTTCCAGTTCCTCCTTCGGCAGACGATAGGCGGGGATCCCCAGGTAGAGCATACCCCCTAACTTGTCATGGGCCTCGTATATGGTTACGTTATAGCCTGCCTTTTTAAGTTCAATGGCGCAGGCAAGACCTGCAGGGCCACCCCCTATGATAGAAACCCTTTTATCTTTCTTCTCCCCTACCTCCGGGATGGGTATTGGGCGTATGTCCTTTTCATAGTCGGCAACGAACCTTTTCAGGGCACATATCGCTATGGGTTGGTCCACCTTCCTCCCCCTTAGACAGACCGTCTCACAGGGGTGGGCACAGATACGGCCTATGATACCTGGGAAATATAGTCTCTCCCTTATAAGGTCCAGGGCCTCGATGAACCTCCCTTCGGCAATGAGGCCTACGTAATCCCTGACGTTTAGGTTTACAGGACATTCATTTATACAGGGGGCGATCCGTCTGTCTATCATATAAGTTGATGGAATCGCCTGGGGAAAATTTATATAAGCTGCACTCCTCTTTGACAGAGAGGCATTATAATCGCTTGATACCTCAAGGGGACAGTTCGGGGCGCAGAGTCCACAGGATGTACATTTTTCCGGTATAACCCGTCGGGGTCTCTTCTTCAAGGTGACGGTGAAGTTGCCCGGTTCCCCCTCTATATCTATCACCTCTGAGTTCATTAGAAGTTCAACATTGGGGTTACGGCCTACCTCAACGAGTTTTGGGGCCATGATACACATTGAACAGTCATTCGTGGGGAACGTTTTGTCGAGCTGGGCCATCTTTCCGCCTATATTTGGCATCTCATCGGCAAGATACACCTTGAACCCTGCCCCAACGAGGTTTAAAGATGCCTCCATGCCACCTATTCCACCGCCTATGATAAGTACCTTTCCTACCTTTTCCATTTTTTCACACCATCGTGTTTGTGTTTTTAAGAGTCACAGGTATAACACCTATCATCGCCTAAACCCTCCTTCTGAAGACCGCATCCCTTCCTTCGTGTCCTTCTACCTCCACCATATTTTTTCTCATCAGTTCCTTCATATGGTTGAAGACCTCATCAGGGGCCATATGGATACTCCCCGAGATCCCGTAGATGGTATTTGCCCCAGGGGATAAAGCCTCAAGGATCCTTGCCCTGCTGTAAGCGGCTTCGATCAAGGGTTTAAAGACAAGGGAGACCTGTCTGTCTGTGAACCTCTCTCCATAGATATTCCCCTCTTTTAACGCCCCTTCTTTGTTCAACAACCTTTCGAGTCTTGCGGCCCCTTCCGGGTCAAATCTTTTGATGTAGTCGAGCTTTTCTTTGAACTCCATATTCTCCCCCATTATTGATATTGAGAACTCATGGGCTATGCTTCTTGCCAATCTTGCCTGTTACCCCATCGACAGGTATCATGTGGGATGAGGTACCGGAGAGGTTTCCAAATATCGCCAGCTCAAAGACCTCAGAGAGGAAGAGGATGGGGAGAACCCTCTCCTTTTTTCCGAGGGAAGGAAGGATATCGAGGTTCAACTGGCATAAAGGACAGGGGGTGACAATCGCATCTGCCCCGAGGGTAAATGCCATATCCATGATCCTGCTCGAGAGCTCGAATGTGAGGTCTTTATCCGTCAAAGTCTTGCTTGCCCCGCAACATTCCATCTTGTAAGGCCACTTTATAGTTTCCACCCCCGAGATCCATAAAACCATATCCATGCTTTTCGGATCTTCCCTGTCATCGAAGGGCATAAACTTTGTGATTCTCGTTAATACGCATCCGTAATAGGGAACGACCTTGAGGGATGATAGATCATACCTTAACTTCTCGGTGAGCCTCTCAAGTCCTATGAAATCTTTAAAGATTTCTATGATGTTTAATACCTCTACCGTCCCCAGACAGTTAAGGGGTGATATCACCCCGTTTATCTCTTCTCTCAAAGATCTATCTATCCTTAGTGTCTCGTTTGTGGTCTTTGCCCTGTTGTAACATGCGGAGCACGGTGCAAAGAGGGGATTACCCTTTTTTTCTGCAATACTTAGATTTCTTGCAACGAGGGCGTGGGCCAATTTATCGTCTATAGTATGGGCTGCAGAGGCACCGCAACAGGACCAGTCATCGAGTTCATCCATTTGAACCCCATAGGAAGAGAAGACCCTTTTTATGGAGGCGTCATAGAATTTACTTGAGGTCTTAAGAGAGCAACCAGGATAATATGTGAGTATCATCGATCCCTTCCCGTCCCTTCCTTTAAGTTTTCAAAGATCCGCCCCATCCCCTTTCTATCTTTTATGTTGTGGGGCATGATCCCTATTCTCCCCTTCAAAAACATGTCCATACCCATCTTCGTATCGCTGAAAAGGTCTTTTTTTGCGAGTTTATATTTTAAGATCGCCTCTATCTCGTTTAGTCTCCCGTGTTTTTTAACGCTCTCAAGAAAAAGGGAGTCAAAAAGCCACGTATCCCTGTTTGATGCCATCTCTTCTTTTATGGATAGCTTCCTTGCCGTATCAAAAACATGGGCAATATCTATGTCGTTTGGGCATCTCACACTGCAGGTAATGCACTGAAGGCACGTCCAGATGGTTTTCGAGGATAGCACCTTCTCCCTCTCCCCGAGGATGATATACCGTATCACCATATGGGGTTTAAGGTCCATACGGGAAACTACAGGACAGCCTATAGTGCACCTGTAACACTGATAGCACGACGAGATCTGTTCTTTTGATGCCTCCTCCATTTCCTTTAAAAAAGCACTGTCTTTCATATTATCCTCATGATTTAAGGAGTTTACGGTCTTAATACCCTTTATGTCGCTTCCATTTAAAAATTCCTTTTATAATACATTTTGTGTAGAGAAATTGTCAATTTTAATTTGCCTTTCGGGGCCCCCTCTTTTTACAAAACGTTTCCTTTCCGGGAATGGATGACGAAAAAAGGGGCGTGATTTGAGGAGAAGAAGAAGGGATGTCTTTTAAGTATACCCCTTATGGAAGGCTCCTTTTTGAACACATTATCAAGAAAAGACCTTACCTCTTTTCTCCCCCAGCCTTTTGGATGTTTGAAGTCCTTGTAAAGGGTCAGGTCCCCCTCGTAGAAATCGTCTGTATAAATCCCTTCAGCCTCTCCACTATTCACAGGGAGGTTGAATATGGCGAGGTTTAAGAAGTCTATAAATCGTTCATGTTCGACCACGAAGTCAAGCGTTTCCCGGGCCTTATCTTCTGTCTCCCAGGGGGTTCCGAAGAGGAGATACACATATGTGCCTATCCCTGCGTTATGTAAGGCCTTGAGGACATACGAGATGGTCTTTATATCACAACCCTTGTTCATCATATCGAGGACATCCTGGCTTCCCGATTCTATGCCGAGCTTCAACATTACACACCCCGACCTTTTGAGGGCTTCAAGAAAGGCAGTATCTGTTAGTTCCTTTGTCGGCCTGACAAAACCGTACCACGGTGTATCGATGCGGTTCTTTGTTAAAGATAAGAGCATGTTAGGGCTTATCGCATTATCCGTTATATGGAAGAGGGCAGGGTTGATCTCCCCTCTTAGTTTCGACAGGTCTTCCCGCACCTCATCTTTGGTTATTTGTTGATACCCTGTCCTTTCCGCTACTTCAGGACAGAAACGGCATCTCCTCCAGTAGCAACCTGTGGAGGTATTATAGGGGACTACATAACCGGGGGAGAGATAGGAATCCCAGGGGAAATTGTTGAAAGAGGGGGTATAAAACGCCCTCTCCGGTTTCACCCCCACCATGTTTAAAAGGGGGATCTCCCCTGGCCCTGGGACCATATGGTCAATCACACCCTGGAAACAACGTAACCCTTTATACCTTTTCATCCAGGAAGTGATAAGTCCACCCCCTGCGATGATTTCAACGGTGGGATTTACGTTTTTCAAAAAACCCATCATCGCAAAGGCAGTTAAAACCTGACTTAAGTAGTTTATTGAAAAGCCAAAGAGGAGTTTTCCGTTATGTTGGAGAAATCCGGATAACCTTTTTGAGAAATATGGATAAAAAGGGTTCTCCTGAAAGTGCCGGGCCGCATATAAAAGGTCATTAATCGAAAGGGGGGATAATCTCTTATCGGTATAGTCCCCCAGAGATACCTTAATACGGTCCGATTCAACAGATTTTTCTACGACCCTGTTTATATCCTTAACAGCCCTTCTGTATGTGTCTATATTGAGGTATGTCGATGGGTCCTTTATCCTTTGAAGGGCATTTTTAAGCCCCCTAAATGCCTTTGAGGTCCATTTATCCGTTGCCTTTAAAGGTTTATTTAAGAGATAGTGGATACCTTCCACAGAGGCATCCACTATGTCATGCTCAATATTATATGAAGAGAGGGCCCCCGAGAGTCTCGCAAGACCTGCTGGAGGCTCTGAAGGCTTAGAGATCGGGGGGTTTATTAATACAAGAAAAGGCCCTTTTATATCGATTTCTCCCAGCCCTGTCCTATGTCTACTATGGGGCGTACCTCGTATATCTCAAGGGTAACGGCTGCCTTTATGAGTTTTGCCACTTCATCTCCCACCCTTTTTGCAACCTGGGCCTTCATATTCTCCAGTTTTTCTCCCTCTGTTGCACATTCCACCATCTTCATATATACCCTGACCCCCTTCCATTCAGGGGCTGATTTCCCCGGTTCCATGATCGCAAATACAGCGTATGGGTTTTCCTGAAGATTTGCGAGGGTACGGTTGTCCCTTAGTGCGAGGAGAACGGTCTTCTCATCTATCATCTGAGGGGATCCGAGGATCGCCACGTCCACCTTACCATCCCTGCTCGAGGTACTGAAGCTGCCAATCCTCGGTTGTCTGTTAAAATATGGGATGAGATCTTTCCACATGGTTTATCTCCTTAAGTTAATCGCTATTTATGCCTCTTGAAAACGTTTTTTGACATCCGATAGCTTTAAAAAGTGGTTCCTCTCTTCTTTTATGATCTCCTCTATCTCTTTGTGGTACTTCTCTTGGAGGAATGACCTCATCTCCTGGTAGTATGTAATAGAGTCAATCTCCCTTTCAATGGCAAACTCAAGGGCTTTTAAGGGGCTATCCAAAACGGTACGGAGTTTATCCTTCCCCTCCCCTGTGAATATCACCTTTCCATCGATATGGTCTTTCAGATAGGCAAAGTATTCACCATCGTATGTTTCGTGGGGTCTATCCTCCCCTATCTTGGAACGCATACTTTCAAATTTTTCCCTGTGTTTTATCTCCTCTGAGGCGAGTTGTACAAAAATCCCCTTTACGTTGAGATCCTTCGCCGCTTTAGCCGCCTCTCTATAGAAGGCCTCCCCGTCCTCCTCTATTCTAATGGCAAAATTGAATATATCCCGCATGGATAAAAATATTTCCATACCCACCTCCCTGTTATTTTTAAAAGTTTATATTTACAATTTGAAAGGAGTTTTTTTCCCTTTCCTTAATCCTGAGCCTTAGTTCTTTTGCCGCGGAAGATTCCCCGGGGAAGAAGAGGATCCCAAAGGCGATCTGATTCGGAGAAATAGGTTTGTTTTCAAGGTTTTTGTTTCTCAGGTCTTCTCTTATTTTATCCGGTACGCCTCTATCCATATAGCCTTTAATGCCGCCTATGGTTGCCCCTGCCGCGGCCCCTACAGCGGCCCCTTTTGCCGCTGCCTCTCCCACGTTTGTCCCTGAGACGATGCCCACCGCGGCCCCTATCATGGCCCCTGCGATACCTGCGAGGAGACCACCCTTTGCCGCTTCAGGGGCTATCTGGCCGAGTTCTGTCTTTTTGGATATCCTCTCATAGGCAAGGCTCGAATCGAGGATGGGCCAGACATTCCCATCTTTATCTATAAGGAATGTACCCTCCGGGGCAACCTCGAGGGTCGATGTACCCTTGTTATCGAATATCAACTGCAAAGGCAAGATACCCGCCCCCCTTATATCAAAACCAAAGGCTTTTTCCGCCTCTTCCCTGTCTTCAAAGACCTTTGCCGCAATCGTAGCCCCTGAAACCTCCACGGTATTCGGGTATGTAGAGGGGAGTTTTCCTGGTATCACCTGTCTCTCATAGGTCTGGCAGCCGGTAATAACGGAGGTTAACATAACGATAAAGACTATAAATGACCAAAAGGAAGGGTTTAATCTCTCTCTCTTCATGGCATCTCCTTTTTTAAAGCATAGATGAGTTTATAAGATGGATTCATATATGTCAACAGATACTCGTTTCCTATGCCAAATAATTACTTGAAAATTCTGTTTAATTGGAAGATAATTAGAAAAGTTCCAATTAATCTAAATCGAAAAGGGGAGAGTGTGGATAGCATTAAAACCGTTGATGATCTCATAAAGGCAAAGAGGCTTACAGAGGAAGAGATGGTAAAATTTAAAGAGATCATAGAAGAGTTTAAAGAGCGGGAGAGGAGGATAGAAGAGCATACGAGATCTGCAAAATCGAATCTGAAGGAGCTCTCCGTTTCTTTTAAGGCCCTCGGAGATTCTTTGATGAATGTGGCGAATTCGTTGAGGGAGGTTTTATCGGAATTAGAAAATGCCCATCTCAAGATGTTGCCGGAGCATATTTTTTTTAAGGAATAGTGAAATATAAACTTGACTTATCTTTCATCAGGAATTAGAAAAATAGTATACAAAACTGCATGGACAAGGAGGTACAGGGTTATGAAGAAGGTATCAGTTGTAATACTTATGCTTTTGATCGGTATTGTTCTTGTTTCAAACGGGTTTACCCAGGGTAAACCGGAAGGCAAGCCTGAAGAGAAAAAGGCCCCTTCAGCCCCCGAGAAGGCTCCGGTAAAGACGGATAAACCGGAGGCAAAGGCAGAGCAGAAAGCGACCCCGGAGAAACCAAAAGCCCCGGCAAAACCGAAAGGAGTCTTTGTTGGAAAGGTTTACAGCGTAAATGACAAAACAAAGACCCTAACGGTAACGAGTAACATAGGTACCCCAGGAGAAAGGGGGGATGTGACATTTGATGTGAAAGATGCCAAATTTATAGGCTATACAAAGACAGAAGACATATCTATTGGCGATACGGTCTCTGTCCGGTACACGAAAGATGGGGCCGAGGTGAAGAAGATAGCCGGTAAGGTACCTTCAAAGGGCACAAAAAAGTAAGGCTTTAAAAATCAATTTATCATAAAAACCCCGCATTCCCATCCTTGCGGGGTTTTCTTTTATATCGTCTCCCTTTTTTTAATATCACCTTTAACCCCGATTGTAACAAGCTCAACCGGTATCTCTACCCCTGCCTTTACCATACCGGAGCGTACTATATTGGGGAGCTTTGAACAGCAGGGCACCTCCATTATCAAAACCGTAACCCCTTTTATATCTCCCCGAGAGAATATCGCCCTGAACTTCTCCACATATTCTTCAACATCGTCAAACTTGGGGCATCCCATGAGTAAAACCTTACCCTTTAGGAAATCGTTATGGAGATTGGGGTATGCTACAGGGGTACAATCGGCGACCACGAGGAGATGGCTATTTTTCAAAAAAGGTGCGTTTGGGGGAACGAGTCTTATCTGTATGGGCCAGTGGGTGAGTTCGGATTTAGCGCCACCCTCAAAATGGGAAGGTATATTTGCCTCTCCGGAGGGAGAAGAAAATATCTGGATATGGGTTGAGGGACAACCGCAGGGAAGGACATCTGTGAGTTCGGGCTTTCGATCCCCTTTTTCCGATTTAACCTTTAAATGCCTTTCCACCGCATCCATATCGAAGGGTTCAGCCTCTTTTTCTACTATTCGTAAAGCCCCCTCAGGACATTCCCCGAGACATGCGGCAAGACCATCACAGTAGCTCTCCGAAATCAGTTTTGCCTTACCGTTTATTATATTGATCGCCCCTTCTGCACAGGCAGAGGCGCATAGACCACATCCGTTACATTTTTGTTCATCGATCTCTATGATCTTCCTTTTTACTTTCATCTTTCACTCCTTTTTAATCCGTCGCCGGCCGTAAGGGTAATGGGTGGGGATGGGGTTGGGTACCGGCCGGCGACGGATGTAGTATGTTTTTATCCAAGAATCGCTTTCAAATCCTCATCAGGGGTTGAAATGGGTTTTATATCAAAGTTTTTAACAAGGACATCGAGTACATTTGGAGTCACAAAAGCAGGCAGTGATGGACCGAGTCTTATATTCTTTATACCGAGATAAAGCAGGGTTAAGAGTATGGAAACGGCTTTCTGCTCATACCATGAGAGGATTAAAGAAAGGGGTAGCTCATTCACCCCAACATTGAACGCCTTTGAGAGGGCAACGGCTATCTGTATCGCAGAGTATGCGTCATTACACTGTCCAATATCGAGGAGTCTCGGTATACCCCCTATGTCTCCTAAGTCTTTGTCGAAGAAGCGGAACTTACCGCATGCGAGGGTTAAAACGATCGAGTCCTTTGGTACCTTTTCGACGAATTCCGTGTAGTAGTTTCTTCCAGGCTTGGCCCCGTCACAGCCTGCAACAAGAAAGAAGTGTCTGATGTTTTTGTTTTTTACCGCCTCGATTACAGTTCCGGCAACCCCCATGACCGTATTTCTTGCAAAACCTACCATTACGGATCTTCCGTTTGTATCCTCGGGAAAACCGGGCAGGGCAAGGGCCTTTTCGATGACAGGGGAGAAATCATACCCGGCGATGTGCTTTACCCCAGGCCATCCCACGGTGCCTGTTGTGAATATCTGTTCTTTGTACGAGTCAAGGGGTCTCTGGAGGCAGTTTGTGGTCATAAGGATCGCCCCTGGGAACTGGGCAAATTCTTTATGCTGGTTCTGCCAGGCCGTACCATAGTGGCCGTAGAAATGGGGGTATTTTTTTAGTGCAGGATAGCCGTGGGCAGGGAGCATCTCTCCGTGGGTATACACGTATATGCCTTTATTTTCCGTCTGTTTTAGGAGTTCTTCGAGATCCTTCAAGTCATGGCCCGATACGAGGATCCCCTTCCCCTTTTTTGCACCTAAAGGAACCTTTGTGGGGACAGGATGGCCGTATGTGCCTGTATTCGCTTCGTCAAGGATCTCCATTGTTTTTAAGTTGATCTCTCCACATTTAAGGACAAGGGATAACATCTCATTCAAACCGATGTCCGCCTTCGGGATGGCAGAGAGGGCCTCATATATGAAAGTATAGATGCTATTGTCTTCCTTACCGAGGACTTTTGCATGGTATGCGTATGCGGCAACACCCTTTACGCCGAAAAGGAGAATATGTTTTAAAGAGAGGATATCTTCGTTCTGGGCAGGATAAGATTTGAGCCCTACCGATTCCCCCTGTTTTATAAGTCCCTCGAGGGTTGGGGCAGGCTTAAATTCATTTATGGGGCTAATCCCCTTTACCTTATCTTTAAGTCTTTCCTTTAGTGCATAAGAGCGGTTTATGTAGGCTATAAACCTCTCAGGATCAAAATTCACATTGGTTAATGTTGAAAATAACGCCTCAAGGACAAAATGGTCTATCTCCTTATCCTCTATCCCTGCTTTTTTTCCCTCATAAGCATACGAGGATAGTTCGAAAAGAGAGTATATGAGCAGGTCTTGAAGGGCAGATACCTCCCCATCTTTACCGCATACACCCACCTTTTCACAGCCTATACCCTTTGCCGCCTGTTCACACTGATTGCAGAACATAAAAACCTCCTTTTCTTTTTTTATTTTTTATGTATTCCATATGGTGTTAATATACAATCGATTAAGGAGGCTCACATTGACTTAAATCAAATAGTGTTTGATCACAGGAAGGAGAAGATGGAAAAGATAATAGGGATCAAGGTGGACGTAGACACCTATAAAGGCATGAGGGAAGGTGTACCGAGACTCCTTCAAGTTTTAGAAACCCATAGGGTAAAGGGGAGTTTTTTCATACCGATGGGCAGGGACGATACGGGCTGGACGGGGAAAAGGGTCTTTACAAGAAAAGGGTTTTTAAAAAAGGCAGGGAGGGTCGGTGTAATAGGTACCTATGGGATAAAGACCCTCCTCTATGGCACATTACTTCCGGGTCCTAAGATTGCGATGAAGAATGATCATATCATAAGGGATATTAAAGAGAGGGGCCATGAGATAGGCATCCACGGTCTAAACCATGTGTATTGGCATGACCATATTAAATTTATGGGAAAAAAGAGGACGAGGGAGGAATTAATAAAAGCCTTTGATATATATGAATCACTACTGGGAGAGAAACCCCTCTCCTTTGCCGCCCCGGGATGGATGATAAACGGACATGCCCTTGAATTTTTTGAAGAGAGGGGTCTTGTCTATACGAGTAATACAAGGGGTGTATCCCCTTTTTACCCTATCCTCGGGGGAAGGCCCTTTTCCATACTGGAGATACCCACCACCCTTCCGACCCTCGATGAAATAGTGGGTCTTGCAGGTTTTGATAATGCTTCCCTGTGCCGGAAGTTGCTTAATTCCCTGACCGATGGCCTCAACATCATTACCATCCATGCGGAACTTGAAGGGAAAAAATGGGCAGGCCTTTTGGTAATGTTCATAGAAGAAGCAATAGCGAGAAAATACAGGTTCTTAAGACTGATCGATATAGCAGAAGAACTAAAAAAGGGCGATTCTATTAAGGGGGGCAATATTGTTTATGGTTTTGTTGAGGGGAGGGCAGGGGAGGTATCTATACAGGGGGAATAGAGAAACAATAAAATCGGCGGGGAACCCATAAAAGGCAGGGCAGATAACCCTTGATTTTATAAGGCAGGTATATTAAAAATAGGGTTGTAAAAAAACATAGAGAGGATTTATATGCCAGGTTTGGGAGTAGTGGGTATTCAGTGGGGGGATGAGGGAAAGGGAAAGATCATCGACATGCTGAGCAGGTATGCCGATGTCGTTGTGAGATTCCAAGGGGGTGCAAACGCTGGTCATACCATTGTGGCAGAGGGGAAAAAGGTGATACTCCACCTTGTGCCCTCCGGGGCCCTCCACGAAAAAAAATATTGTATCATAGGAAACGGTGTGGTTTTAGACCCGGAGGTGCTCAAAAGAGAGATAGAGGAACTTAAGTCCCTTGGTTTTTTAAAGGATGACCGGAGACTGATGGTGAGCGGTCTTGCCCACCTTATCATGCCCTACCATAAAAAACTGGATGTTCTGAAGGAATCGAAGGGCTCAAAGAAGATAGGCACCACAGGAAGGGGGATTGGCCCGGCCTACGAGGATAAGATGGGCAGGATGGGGATAAGGGTGGTGGATCTCCTCGATAAGAAAGTGTTTAAAGAAAGGGTGAAGGAGAACCTCGAGTTAAAAAACTTTTTGATAAAGAGGTATTATAAGGAGGAACCTTTTAAGATAAGGGAAATCATAAAGGCCTATGATGTTTATCGAAAGTTTTTAAAGAGATACGCAAAAGATACATCCGCCTTCCTCCATAGATGTATAGAGAAGGATATGGACATACTCTTTGAGGGGGCCCAGGGTACATACCTCGATATAGACCACGGCACCTACCCCTATGTAACCTCGTCTAATACCGTCTCCGGTAATATCGCCTCCGGGGCAGGGGTTCCCCCTTCCTCGATAAATTATATACTCGGGGTATGTAAGGCATACACAACCCGGGTAGGGGAGGGGCCTTTCCCGACAGAGCTATTCGATGATACAGGTAAGAGGATAAGAGAAATAGGGGGCGAATTTGGGGCAACCACGGGAAGACCGAGGAGATGCGGTTGGTTCGATGCGGTAATAGCAAAAAGGGCGATAAGATTAAACGGTGTTAACGGTCTTGCAATCATGAAGCTCGACGTATTGGACGGCTTTGAGAAGATAATGGTATGTACAAAATATAGGATGAGAGGAAGAATCATAGACGAACCGCCGATGGGTATCGAGGAGTACAGGGAATGCGTCCCTGTTTACGAAGAAATGGAGGGGTGGAGGTCTTCAATAAGGGGTATAAAGTCATTTGAGGAACTTCCTGTGAATGCGAAGAATTACTTGAGAAGATTGGAAGAGCTTTTACAGACAAAAATAGATATAATATCAACAGGTCCCGAAAGGGAGAACACGATCCTGATAAACCTCTATTTCAGGGAGAGAAGGAGCGCTTAGGGAATTGCCTTGTAAGGATACAGGAGGTATGGTATAAATCAGATGAAAGGGAGAGATGTCCGAGAGGCCGAAGGAGCACGACTGGAAATCGTGTGTACGTGCTAAAACGCGTACCGAGGGTTCAAATCCCTCTCTCTCCGCCAGTATATGCGTTATTTTGTTAAAAGCTAGTCAAGTCTTTTTAGACAACCCCCTCCATTTTTTCAGTGGTTGACCCCTCATATTGCATCCTAAATCTTAAGGTAATATTTCATAGTAGACTTTCATCAGGGTTTCTGTTATTTAAGTCCTGATTGAACCTAATCTACCATAGAATCCTGTAAGCTTTTTTCCCCATGTTTTGTTGATTCATAATCCTTCACCTCTTCATATTTTGCAGAAAAAACACTTAAGGCAGGGTCGAAAATTATTGTACCGTCTCGGCCTGACTATTCCAAAGATTTATTAAAATTAATGAAAAATTAACGGGTCATTAATTTTTGTTTAACAATTCATTGGTAATATAAGAAAAACTATAGGAGGATAATGTTATGGAAAGGAGAGACTTTTTAAAGGTTTCTATGGCGAGTTTCTTGGCCTTGGTTGCCCCTGCTGAAGAAGCTATGGCAAAATTATTTTCCTCTCCCCAAAGAAAAGCAAAGGGCATTATCTTTCTTGTCGGTGATGGCTGGCCTTTAGGCGTTATGAAGGCAACGCATGAATTTAAGCTGAAAAGATTCAAAGAGAAGAGTCATATATATGAGTTGCTCGGGGGTTTAAGGACCCGCATCTTGTTGCAGAATACCTCATCTTTGAGTTCGGTGGTTACAGACTCGGCGCCAGCATCTGTTGCCTGGGCAACGGGTTCTAAAACTGCGAACAGAATGCTCTCATCCCTACCAGATGGAAGAAGATTAACAACAATATTTGAACTTGCAAGAGAAAAGGGTATTGCCTGTGGGGTAGTAACTACAACGCGATTAACCCACGCCACCCCTGCGGCATGGTATAGTCACAATGTAAATAGGGATGCTGAAGAGGACATTGCTGGGGAGCTATTAAATTCGGGATTGATGGTGGCCTTAGGGGGAGGAGATAGATTTTTTGATGGAGAAAAGAGAAAGGACAAGCAAGACCTTTATAACAAATTTAGAAACAAAGGATACGAAGTATCGAAGAATAGAGAGGAACTGCTTAGGACCAAATCAGACAATACCCCTCTGTTAGGGGTGTTTAATTCTTCCCATCTCAGCTATTTTGTAGATAGAATCAATGATAAGAGACTCGGCAGTCTTCAGCCAACTTTACCTGAGATGACCTCTGTTGCTCTTGACAGACTGTCGAGAAACCCAAAGGGTTTTATTCTACAGGTAGAGGCAGGGAGGATTGATCATGCCAACCATGCCAATGACGCCTATGGTGCCATGATGGACAGTTATGAAATGGATAACACGTTGGCAGTCATAATAGAGTTTATTAAATATAATCCACAGGTACTTTTAATTGTGGCTTCAGACCATGGTAATGGCGGTTATGGGATAAATGGAACAGGGCCTGAGTATAATGATGCCACAAAGGCCCTGTTTAAATATGACAATAAGGCATCCTTTGAATACATGATCAATCAATTTAAAGGAAAAGATGTGAAAGCATTAAAGGAGATTTTTGAGGGGTATACCCAACAATCGATCACATTTGAAGAGGCGGAAGAGATCTATAAACAATTTACAGAGCCCAAAAAATATATCATAAATGATTTTGTCTATGAGCCCGAGGCAACCATGGGTAGAATACTCCTGAAAAGCGTCTATGAAGGAGACGGTGACAGGCCAAAGACACCGGAGGTTGTAAGAAGGGGAAACATTGGTTTTACAAGCACTAACCATACAGCAGAAGACCAAATAGTCATTCTTTATTCGGTTAAACCTTTATCCATAAAAATTCCACCGCATATCGATAACACCGAATTATTTAAAATAATGTGCCATTACTTTGGGATAAGGTATCAAAATCCAAAGATGAAAGCAGGAGAGGCCTTCTCTTATATAAAACCCGTAGGCCTTGCTGAGTGGAAAAGACACTTGGAACTTCACTACGCATAGAAGTATGATTGATGCCAGGTTAGACGGTTTTTTTAGTGTCCACTCTCTAACCGATGGATTTATGTCCCTTAAAAAAGTTTAGAAAGAACACCTACCTTCCATAGTATCAAAACTGCTATGATGATAAGGGCTATAAGCAAATATAGCCCCCAAGGTGTTTTCTTATCGGCATACGGATCCTTAAGGAGCCTTTCTGAGCCCTCCGGTATTTTTGCAATTCCCGTTAAGGAAGTCCCGAATTTTATATTTATCTTTGCCCTCGTATTTACCGCCCAGCCGTTTGCATCGAGTATGGGGCCGAGGTTCCGTCTCCTCAGTTTAATCCATGCTATGAACATGGATGGGCCAGAAATCGCTAAAATTATAAAGATGAACAAAAGGGGCAACTGCCACCATGCGAGTCTAAGTAATCCTGTCAAAATGGAGGTGATCGCAGAGCCGATAAAACCAATTGCAAGGCCTATGGCGGCAAATATGCCTGCAAATTTTCCCGCATCGAAGGCCTTTTCTGCCTCCTTTGGTTTTCCCGTCGCCGCCTGGGTCCCTGCCTGCATTGCCTGAACAGCAAGCCTCTCCGATGAAGCCTTTGAACGGGCTGCGGCAATCTTCATCAACTGTTCGCTTATCATTTTGCTTGCCTGTTTGTAAGGGGACCAGAAGGCCTGCCTGATACTTATCGGATGCTCGAGGATCCTCACCACCGTTGCATCCCAGTCCTGTCCCCCTCTGTCGTAGAAGACGCCGTTTCTGCCCACCATAAGCTGGTCCGAATCCCCTGCCGTAAAGGCAGCCACAATCGTCATTTTATCGGTGCCCCCTCTTCGGACGCAATTACAGTAGACAAGATAGACATTACTCAAATTCGAAAGGGTTGCGTGACTCGCTATATCATCTACCTTTATGCAGAGCTCACAACTCCGTCCGTCGAGATATAAGGTACCAGCCTGGAATATCGCCTTCTTTTTAAGGCTATAGAAGTCACGGAAGGCAACAAAATTATTTATGAATGTATGGAGATACTTACAGTAACGAACGAGTTTATCCACAGAGGCGATGGCATTAGCCTGGGTCTCGAAGGACCTATCCTTTTGGATCAGTTCCTCTATAGCCATTCCGTAATTACCCCTAAGTACCTCTTTGACCCTCTCAATACCGAGTTTTTCGATAGATGTTTCCGGTTTTTTATTGATCCATGTCTCGTATGGAATAAAAAATGCCTTTATTTTATCCCATTCATCGATCGTTATGCTTTCTTTCTCCCCTAAAATCGGTGTGACGACACTATCTCTAAATTTTTTTATAGGTTCTACCCATGCCGGATTTAGACCCTCTATAAGGGGTAATGGCTTTCCGGGCTCAACGATCGCTATAGGGAAAGAAGCGTAAGCCTCTTTCGAAGAGGAAAGGTCACAAGGGGCAATTCTCTGATAATCCTCCATAGAGGGGTTTAGTAGTTCCGAGGAGCGCCTATCGAATTTTGCAAGGTTACAACGTATAAAAAAATCGTCAATCTTGTCACGCACCCTTAAAAGGACCGTATAAGCGTCTTCTGTAGCCCCACCGAGGACAAGTATAGAGGGATCTTTGAATAGCTCTTCATGCCACTCGCTGTATAGCTTTGCATCATATACAAATTTCTCTAACATTTCTTTTGAGATACCGGGGTTTCCACTTCTATCTGTTTCTGCCCCAAGGCAAAGGATAATATCGTTTATCACTGCCTTTATGTCCTCATCATCGGTAGATAGAGCAGGTATGATACCATCCCCGTTGAAACGGGTCTGAGAGAATATCCTGTCCTCATTGCCTGTATCTTCGACAGTTATGATCCCTTCCCTTTCTTTTCCGAGGTTCTGTAGAATCTGACGGGCTGAATTGAAAATGATCTTACCCTCTTCTGTACTATCGTTTATGGCATCTAAGGGTATACCTTCTGATTCATTAACGAGAACATCGGGTTTTTTAATTAGTGACCCTGTCCATGTTACCGCCTCCAATACCTCCGGCACCCTTATATGACCATCCTTATCTGTATCGAGGTATTCAAGGGTTTTTTTGTCAAACTCGAGGTCTTTTACAGGACAGCTGAGAACTGCCCATAATTTCTGGTCTAACTCTCCTAAATGTAAGATATCTTCCCCCGTATCAATTGCAACCTGGTCAAAACCTCCTACCCTGAAAAAACGCCATTTATGTGATGCCATATTTAACCCCCTATGTATATCTTTTAAGAATGGCCAACCAATAAGGTCTTGATACTTCAATTTTACAATATATCGCTCAAAAAGCAAGCTATATATTGATAGGAAGCCTT
>JAOAGQ010000033.1 GCA_026415675.1 Syntrophorhabdaceae bacterium | reverse complement strand
CACCCACGCGGCGTCGCTGGGTCAGGCTTTCGCCCATTGCCCAATATTCCCCACTGCTGCCTCCCGTAGGAGTCTGGGCCGTGTCTCAGTCCCAGTGTGGCTGGTCGTCCTCTCAGACCAGCTACCCGTCATAGCCTTGGTGGGCCATTACCCCGCCAACTAGCTGATAGGCCACAGGCTCATCCTCAAGTGATAGCCAGAATAAATTCAAGCCACCTTTTACCACATAACTTCTGTTATGGGGTCTTATCCGGTATTAGCACCACTTTCGCAGTGTTATCCCGGTCTTGAGGGCAGATTACCTATGTATTACTCACCCGTCTGCCGCTCTACTCGCCCCCGAAGGGACTTTCGCGCTCGACTTGCATGTGTTAGGCACGCCGCCAGCGTTCGTTCTGAGCCAGGATCAAACTCTCAAAACAAACCTAAATTTTGTTCGAATTGAACGTGGACCTACTATCTTATTTTCAAAGAACCGTTAAACCTAAAAAAAACGACGACGTCAATACATCCAACGTCGAAGCAGTATAAGTATACTCATTTTTCGATTTTTGTCAAGCATATCTTAAAAAAAATATTTTTCATATTTTAAATTCATCGAAAGTTTCAGGGGCAAAAAGCTCCTCTATGGTCATCAAACGGGCCGATAAACCCTGTTCATACGAATACTTACATATCGCCTCTATAGTCTCTCTGTTCTTCTCAATACCATAGGGCCACCAGTCGTCCCCTAAAACCTTCTTTGTCTCCTCAACATGGGATACGAGCCAGGGGAGCATGGCATGGAGGGCAGATGTTAAATGGAGTTGCTTTAAAGTGATCTCTTTCGCTGCCGACAGTGCCTTATAAAGGGACATGGCAACCCACGGGTTCTCTTCATATACCTTTCTTTTTATCGTAATTGTGTGCATGATCGGGAATATCTTTGTCCTTCTATAGTACTCCTTCTCCACTTCCACATAGTTCTCGAATAGCCTCTTTACATTAGGAGAGCCTTTTGCAAAACAGGAAGGTGTTCTCGCGGTAAAAAGGGCATCTATCTCCCCTGCATCGAGCATATTGGATAGGGTCTTGTCCTTTGGAATAGGCTGATAATCTATGTCAGGGGGGAGGTTTAATTTTATCTTCTCCTCCCTTCCAGGGACCTCCTCTCCCCCGCTTCTCCAGTGGATCTCCCTCGGGTGAACCCCGTATTCGTGCTGGAATATCCCTCTTAACCATAATGCAGCGGTCATCTGGTATTCGGGGACACCGACGACTTTGCCTTTTAGGTCTTCGGGTTTCTCAATACCTTTATGGACGTTTATATATACACAGGAGTGGCGAAAAAACCTCGATGTAAAAACAGGGATCGCTATAAACCTGTCATCACCCCTCGAGCGCGCCATCGTGTATGATGACATGGACATCTCCGAACCGTCAAACTCCTGATGGCGTAACTGGCGCCAGAAGGTCTCCTCCACCTCAAGGGGGATAAAATTGAAATCCATACCCTCCGGCACCACGATACCTGTCATCAATGGATACATCCTATCATACGGAGAACAGGCAAAGGTAAATCTAAGCTTTTTCATAGAGAACCCCTCCTTATAAGGATATAACTTAACTGTCACCATCTATAATGACAGTATAACGGCCGGCTCTTGATCAAAGGTGGTTTTAATAATACCAATTCACCACTTGAAAACCATATTACAAGAGGCCATGTCAAATGTTTTTTTCGTTTTAAATTCCGCCAATTTCTCTTGACATAGAAAGAGGTGTATAGTACTTCTCAAAAGAGGATGAAAAAGGATAGGGAAGAACAAAAAAGCTCTATAAATATATCCTTTGAACATTCAATCATTGCCAGGATAGGTCAGATCATAAGCTCAACCCTAAACATAGAAGAGGTATATGAACAGTTTGCCCAGGAGGCAAAAAAACTGATAGATTTTGATGGGATAAGTATCGTTCTTATAAACGAAGAGGAAGATACACAGACCATAACCTATACGGCAGGTCTCATCGTTCGTAAAAAGGGAGAGGTTCTACCCATATCAAACTCCGGCATAGAAGGTATCCTGAAAACGGCGAAAGGTTTGATTTTAGAGAAAGGTAAAGGATGGGACGGGTATTCTGTAGTAAAAAAGTCCTTTCCTATGGGGGTAAATACGGTTCTCATATCACCCTTTGTGTACCAGGGCAAAACGATAGGCTTTCTCCATATAAGGGCGATGAAGGAGAAGGCCTTTGGTGAGAGGGACTTACGCTTTGCCGGCCTTATTGGCTCACAGATCGCAGGGGCAATAGCCCATGCCCAACTCTTCAAGGAATTAACGAAGAGCAGGGATGAGTTGGAACAGAATGCGATTAAATTATCGGAGCTCAACACTGCCCTCAAGGTTTTATTACAGCAGATGGAAAAGGAAAAAAAAGAGCTTGAACAGAGGATTGTCTCCAATATAGAGCAACTCGTCCTCCCTTATATAGAAAAATTGAAGAACTGCCACCTCGAACCCCTTGAGAAAAACCTTGTCCATGTAATAGATTCAAACTTAAAGGATATTGCCTTTCCCCACATCCGTTTTGCTCAGAACCACAACCTAACCCCAGCAGAACTTAAGGTCGCCACCCTGACAAGGTCGGGAAAGACAACCAAAGAGATAGCGATGATCCTGGGGGTTGCCCCGAGCACCGTAGAGTCCCATAGAAAAGGTATCAGAAAAAAGTTATCCCTTCCGAGAAAAACAAATCTTACTACCTATCTCCTTTCTATTTAAATTGATTTTATATCTTTTATCCCGAATTGAAAACTCTTGACAATCACCGAAAAAAAATACTGTATATTTGTATTTTATTTCAGGAGGTAACTGTGGAAGACCCAAGAGAAAGACTTGTCCCTTCTGTTTCCAATCAGGAACTAGAGAGAAGATGGAAACTTGCCCGAGAGATGATGGCGGACAGAAAAATAGATTTTCTCGTCATGCGGCAGGACGAGGAGTTTTTTGGCGGTTATGTGAGATGGTTCAGTGCCATTGCCCCTCGCCACAGTTATCCCTTTACCGTCATATTCCCCATAGACGATGAGATGACCACAATATCGAGTGCCCCACCAGGCCAGGGTAGACCCCCTGAATGGGCATCTACAGGTATAAAGGAGAGACTTGGTGCCCCCTACTATCCCTCTTTTCACTACACAAACACCCTTGATGCAGAACTCGCGGTTCGGGTATTGGGTGAGAAGAAAAACGCAAGGATAGGTTTTGTCGGCATGTCATCGATCCACGTCCCGTTCTACGAGTATCTGATAAAACACCTCCCGGGGGCAACATTCGTCGATGTTACAGATGCAATCGACCACATGAAGGCGATAAAAAGTCCTGAAGAGATTGAATTTATTAAAAAAACGGCCGCCTTGCAGGATCAGGCCTTACAATACGTTAAGGAGAGGATAAAGCCCGGCATGAGAGACCTCGATATACACGCCGAGGCAGACTACATATCGACAAAACTCGGGAGTACCCGTCTCCAGGTGCTTATTAGTTCCTATCACCCCGGGGATAAGCCGATGGGGTTTATGGGTCGCCATTACATGAACAGAACCATAAGGGAGGGTGACCTTATAACCGTGCTCCTTGAAGGAAATGGCCCTGGAGGTTATTATACAGAGATAGCAAGGGTTATTTCGTTGGGTGAACCAAAAGAGGAGGTAAAAGAGGCCTTTGCCATTGCCGTTGAGGCACAGAAATTAACACTCAGTATGCTCAAACCAGGGGCCAATCCAAAAGAGATATGGGATACAAATAACGCATTTCTTCAAAAACATGGCTCAGAGCCTGAGGGGAGACTATACGCCCACGGCGAGGGCTATGAGCTCGTGGAGAGGCCTGCGATAAGATACGATGAAACTATGGAAATAAAGGCCCATATGAATATAGCGGTTCATCCTGTCTTTAAAAACAGTAGAGTCTGGACAACCCTCTGCGATAACTATTTAATCACCGAAGATGGGGCAGGACCATGTCTCCATAAGACACCAAAGGAAATCATAGTGATTTAAGAGGTAAGACCATGTACATCCTTCTTGCCATGCCCGATGCTTTAGATTACAGAAAAGACCTTGAACGGATATTTCCTGATATAACATTTCATCATGTGACTACCGAAGAGGGGATCCTCGAACACGCAAAAAACGTGGATATACTCATCACGATTTTCCGGGTCTCCGACCATATTTTAAAAGAGTGTGAACGGCTAAAATGGATCCAGGTAATCACCTCTGGGGTCAATTACCTTCTGGGGAGACCTTCGTTGAAAAAAGAGACGATCATAACAACCTGTCGGGGCATACACGGCCCTCAGATGTCGGAGATGGCGATTCTATTGATGCTTGCATTGAACAGGAATTTCCCGAAGATGGTTAAAAACCAAGAAAAAAGGGTATGGGAGAGATGGGATTCAAGACTCCTCAAGGACAAAAAGGTAGGCATCCTCGGTGTCGGTGTCATAGGAAGGGAAATTGCGAGGAAATGCAAGGCCTTTGATATGACCGTCTACGGTATAGATATCGTAAAAACCGATGTGGAATGGGTTGACCTATTCTTTGGCCCCGAAGATTTAAAAAAAGTTGCCGGTGAAGTCGATTATCTCATTCTCTGTGCCCCTTCTACCCCTGAGACCATAAAAATCATAAACAGGGATATCTTGAATGCGATGAAAAAAGACGCATTTCTCATCAATATAGCAAGGGGAGAGATGGTGGACGATATAGCCCTCCTTGAGGCCTTAAACGGGGAGACAATCGCAGGAGCTGCCCTCGATGCCCTTCCAATAGAACCCCTGCCTGAAGACCACCCGTTGTGGGGGGCAAAAAACATCATCATCACCCCCCATGTAGGTGGGGTAAGCGATATCTATAGACACCAGGTGATGCCCATAATTACCGAGAATCTAAAAAGATTCTTAAACGGGGAAAGGAGGGAGCTTATAAATTTCACAGAACATTAAAGATAGAAAAATCAATTTGGAGGTGTTACCATGAAAAAAAACATCTTTACAATGCTTTTCACCCTTACCTTCCTTATACTACCCCTTATCACCTACGGTTCTCCCCCTTTCTTTGAAGGAAAGACGATGCGTATTATGGTGGGTGTCTCTGCAGGAGGCGGTTTTGATCTCCACGCAAGGATTCTCGCAAGGCATATGCCAAAATACATACCGGGAAAACCGACCATCATCGTTGAAAATGTGACAGGGGCAGGGGGCCTAATCTGTGCAAACCAGCTCTATAAGGCGGTAGAGCCCGATGGCCTCACCTTTGCCCATTTTAACGGGGGTTTTCTCTTCGCCCAGGCATTGGAGCAACCCGGCATTGAGTTCGATGCGAGGAAGTTCGGATATCTCGGTTGTATTGCAAAAGAGAATGCGGTCCTCTGGGTAACAAAGGCGAGCGGTTTAAGATCCATAGAGCAGCTCATGGCCTCGAAAACCCCGGTCAAACTCGGTGGCACAGGTATCGGCGCCTATGCCCCCGATTCCATCATAAGGATATGGAAGGCCGTATCCAATATGCCCGTTCAGCTTGTGACTCCCTATAAGGGTGGTGCCCAGGTGCGTCTGGCAGCTGAGGCAGGGGAACTCGCAGGGAGCGTGATATCCTGGGATGCCATGAAAGCCGCCTGGCCTAAACGCTTTGAGACAGGAGAGGCCTTTGTCCTCTTGCAGGCCGTTGAAAAACCCATGAAGGATCTCCCTAAAGTCCCAACAGACATGATACTCGCAAAGACAGAGGAAGGGAAAAAGCTCATCGAAGTTGGTGTCCATCTGAACAATATATTCGCCCGGCCTTTTGTGATAGGACCCAATATACCGAAAGACAGACTCGAGATCTTAAAGGCGGCCTTTGAAAAGACAATGAAGGATAAGGAATTTTTAGCGGAATGCGAGAAATCGAGGCTCCCTGTGGATGCAGTCACAGGGGATGAACTGGAGAGGGCGGTCATGAACGCATTCAAGACCCCCAAACCCATACTCGATAAGCTAAAGGACGTTATATACAAGCAATGATTTACAAAACATCTCGAAGGTAGAGTAAGAAGGAGGGGTTTTGGTCGAGTTATTAAACGCATTCATCTCCGGTTTAACCCAGATATTTACCTTCTCCACATTCATGCTTATGCTCGTTGGGATCGCCATAGGCTTTATCGTCGGTATTCTCCCCGGCCTTGGCGGTCCTGCGACGATCGCCCTCATGTTGCCCTTTATAGTGAAGATGAATGCCGTTGAGGCCTTTGCCATACTCCTCGGCATGGCCTCCGTTCTCGGCACCACAGGGGATATCACCTCCATACTCTTCGGTGTGCCAGGGGAACCAACGGCTGCGGCAACCATACTCGACGGTCACCCTATGGCAAAAAAGGGTGAGGCAGGCAGGGCTTTAGGGGCAGTCCTTATGAGTTCCCTTGTGGGTGCCATCTTCGGTGCCTTTGTCCTTGCCCTCTTTGTACCAATCGTTAGACCCCTTGTTCTGACCTTCAGTTCCCCTGAACTCTTTATGCTTGCCGTTCTCGGCCTTACCTTTATCGCATCTTTAAGCGGTGGTGCCATGCTTAAAGCCCTCCTCGGGGCGGGGATCGGCCTTTTCCTTTCAACGGTAGGTATGGATCCCCAGACCGGGATACAGCGCTTTACCTTTGGTCAGGTCTTCCTCTGGGATGGTGTTGGATTGGTGCCGATTACGATGGGTTTCTTTGCCATCCCGGAGATCATAGACCTCGGTATCCACAGATCAAGCATCGCCAAAGAAAAGGTGAAGAAAATAGGAGGTGTCATAGAGGGGGTTAAGGATACCTTCAGGCACATCTGGCTTGTCATAAAGTGCAGTGCCATCGGCACATTCTGTGCCATCATCCCCGGACTTGGCCCTGCCGTCTCCCAGTGGCTTGCATACGCCCAGGCCCAGCAGAGCGCAAAGGATAAAAGCCGTTTTGGAAAAGGGGCAGTGGAGGGGGTCTTGGGCCCTGGGGCATCGAACAACTCTTCTATGGGGGGAAGCCTCATCACAACGGTCGCCTTCGGTATACCTGCAAGCGTGCTCATGGCGATACTAATCGGTGCCTTCCTTATACAGGGACTTGTACCGGGGCCTGACATGCTGATCCCCGATACAAAGGGGGGTCATCTCTCCCTCACCTTCTCCTTTGTGTGGATCATCGTTATCTCAAATATCATAACCGTCGGTATATGCCTTCTCTTTCTAAATCAACTCGTCAAGGTCACATACGTAAGGGGGAGTGTGATTATCCCGATTATACTTCTTCTCGTCTATCTCGGCACATTTGCGGAGAAGAACGCATTCCCCGATATAATCCTGATGCTCTTTTTCGGGGTCTTGGGCTGGGTTATGGAGCGTCTTGGATGGCCTCGGCCACCGTTCATTTTAGGTCTTGTCCTCGGTAACCTCGCCGAAACAAGGCTCTTTCTCGCCGTTGATAGTTACGGGGCATCATGGCTTTTAAGACCTGCCGTTATTGTGATCATGGCCCTTACCTTCGCAGGGGTTCTAATCCCTATCTTAAGGAGCAGGCGAAAGGGTAAAACAGAAGAAAAAGAGGGGGTTACAGAAAAAGAACAGGGGGATAGAACGGATAAAAAGGCCCTTGGTATCCGTTTTACCTGGTCAGCAGCGTTTAGTCTCTTCATCATCATCGTCTTTGCCTGGGCATTATGGTATAGCAGAAAATTTACCTTCACCGCCCGTTTCTTCCCTATGGTCATCGGTATACCTGTCCTTATCTTTGCCATTATACAGTTTATTCTCGATTTAACAGGAAAGGGCAAAAAAGTAGTGGAGGAGGTCCCTGGAGGGGAACATGAATTCGAGGCAAAACTACCCCAAGATGTGGTCAATCGGAGAACCGCCGGGGTATTTGCCTGGACTTTCGGGTGGTTTCTCGGTATATGGCTCTTTGGATTTAATTTAGGGGCCCCCCTTTGCACATTCATCCAGCTAAAACTGGGTGAAAGGGAAAAATGGGTCCTATCGTTGGCCCTTACGTTTGTTGTCTGGGCCTTTGTCTACCTCGTCTTCGACAGGTTTCTCAATGTGCCCTTCCCGAAAGGACAGTTCTTTCTCTGGACAAGGCACCTGTTTTAATACCTAACCTGTCCTTTCGCACCATTCCCTTGCGTTCTGGAACATCCTTATCCACGGCGATGCCTTAAGGCTAAGCCTTAAATCCTCCGGCATCCATGGCCACTGCCATTTCAGGAAGGCCCTCTCAGGGTGGGGCATCATGGCGAGGTGGCGACCATCTTCCGTACAAAGGGCGGTCATACCGTAGGGGGAGCCATTGGGGTTAAATGGATACATCCGGGATACCTTCTCATCGAGTCTGCCCTCATCGTCCGTGTAGAATAGAGGGGCCAGTTTTTTCCTCAACACCTCATCCATAATCGATTCATCGGGAAAATATAGCCTCCCCTCACCGTGGGCAACCCAGACACCGAGTATGGATCCTTCCATCCCCTTTAACATAATGGCAGGGCTTTCAAGGATCTTAACGGTAGTCCACCTCGATTCAAACCTTCCGGAGATATTTTTCACAAAACGGGGCTGTTTCTCATCGGGTATACCAGGCCATGGTACCCATCCGATCAGGGCAAAGAGCTGGCATCCGTTACAGACCCCGAGGGAGAATGTGTCAGGACGTCTGTAAAACTCATCGAACATCTCTTTCAATCTATCGTAGAACCTTATGGGGGCAGCCCAACCCTTTGCACTCTCAGGGACATCGGCATAGGAGAATCCTCCAACCGCCACAAGCCCCCTGAAGCGCTCGAGGCTGATACGACCCCTTATTAAATCTGTCATCGTTATATCCCAGGGTTTAAAACCAGCCTGGTAGAAGGCGGATGTCATCTCCCTGTCCCCGTTACTCCCCTCTTCCCTTAGAATGGCAACCTCCGGCCTGTCCTCCCTTTCCAGTATATTGAAGGGTGTAGGCTCAGGCTCAAAGGTCACCTTATATACAGGCCCTTTACGGTCGTATATGTTCCTCTTCTCCTCTTCGGCGCATAGAGGGTTCATCTGGAGGCGCTCTATTCTGTACGAGGTCTCCTCCCATAGATCCCTTAGGGCACACATATCGTGGTCGAGGACTCTATTGCCGTTATATCTTATGCTTATACGCTTCTCCTTTCTTGTTATGCCTATGATCCTATAGGGAGCACTGTAAGAATTGAGTCTCCCCTCGACTAAAGCGAGTTTATCCGTATCGCACTCGATAACGAGTCCCAGTTCTTCTGAAAAAAACCTCTCCATAAGACCCAACTCCCCTTCCATATCTATCTCCAATCCACAGTTTCCCGAGAATGCCATCTCGAGAAGGGAGGTTACGAGGCCTCCATCGCTTACATCGTGGCCTGCAAGGATCAAGTCCTCAGAGATCAGCTCCTGGATAACAAAAAATACTTTTTTTAACGTTTCCGGGTGATCCACGTCAGGGGATACATCTCCGATCTGACCGTATACCTGGGCGAGGACAGAACCTCCGAGTCTACCCTTCCCCCTGCTTATATCGATATAGAGGATCGAGCTTCTCCCCGGATGCTTTATATCAGGGGTTACAACCTTTGTTATGTCTTCCATTGTAGCGTATGCGGATATCACCAGTTCCCTCGGGGATTTCACAATCTCATCCCCTACCTTCGTGGCCATTGAAAGGCTATCCTTCCCCCCGTCTACGGCGATACCGAGGGCGACCATGATTTCCCTCATGGCACAGGCCGCATCATATAAGGCCGCCCCTTCCCCTGGCAGTTTAGGGGCCCACATCCAGTTTGCAGAACATTTTATGTCAGTCAGGGATGTGACCTTTGCCCAGATGATATTCGTTATGGCCTCCCCTACTGCCATCCTCGCCCCTGCTTTGGGGTCTACAATCATCTTTATGGGTTGCTCCCCGATCGATGTAGCAGCCCCTGTTAGACCGAAATGGCTCTGGGCAACAACCGCCAGGTCTCCCACTGTGAGTTGCAGGGGGCCACAGCACTGCTGCCTTGCGATAAGACCTGTTACGCTTCTATCCACCTTATTTGTGAGAAACCTCTTCGAGCCTGCGGCGAGATTTTTTAATACCCTTTTTAAGGCATCTTCAAAGGAAACATCCGGAGGGGGTATGAAAGGTACCCTTTTTACATCGATCCTCTCGTCGACGAATGTCTTCTGGGGCATGTTTCCCAGCACCCTTGAGAGGTTTAGGTTTACAGGGGTTGAACCGTCTATCTCATCGTGTACCACAAAACGGCCATCCCCTGTTACTTCCCCTAACACCTCACAGTTTACCTTCTCCCTCCTGCAGATATCTTTAAATTCCTCTATCCTCTCCGGGGATATGAGAAATCCGCATCTCTCCTGGTATTCGGCAATCCATATTTTAAGCACCGAGAGGGTTGGGTCTCCGAGGGCGATACGTCTTATCTCTATCCTCCCCCCTGCCTTTTCAACGAGCTCCTTCAACACATTTGCAGGACCCCCTGCACCCTGGTCATGGATACTCAAAATGGGGTTTTTATCCCCCATCTCAATACAGGCCCTTATCACCCGGTTCAACTTCTGCTCCATCTCCGCATCCCCCCTCTGGACAGCGTTGAAATCGAGTTCCTCTTCGTTCTCTCCCTGGAGCTTGCTTGAGGCCGAACCACCCCCTACCCCTATGCCATAGGCAGGACCCCCGACCTGCACAATGAGCATCCCTTTTTTCGCTTCCTCTTTCTCTATATGACGGTCATCTATCTGACCTATGCCCCCTGTAAACATCACCTTCTTTATCCAGCCCCATCTCTCCCCGGGGGGGAGCCTCAAATCAAAGGACCTTGTAAAACCGAGGATCACAGGCTCTCCAAATTTGTTTCCGTAATCGCTTGCACCATCACTCGCCTTTATCTCAACCTCGAGGGAACTCGCCAGGTTCGATGGATAGGGGAGGTATCTATCCTCCCAGGGTAGGTCATATCCGGGTATCAGGAGGTTCCCTGTGCAATACCCCGCGGTACCGGCTATGACAAGTCCACCCCTTCCTGTTGCCTGGATGTCCCTTATCCTTCCCCCCGTTCCTGTCTCCGCCCCAGGGAAAGGGGCAATCCCTGTAGGAAAGTTATGGGTCTCTGCGGTAAAAATGATGTGGTAGTAAAGCTTCTCCTTCTTGAAAGGTGATGCCATCCCCGGCCTCTCAGGGATGATCGTCCATATCTCGTAGCCCTTAATACCGCTTGAATTATCCTTGAAGGCGATAATGCTGTTAGATGGATTGGCGAGAAGTGTCGATTTTACGATCTCCATGAGCGTCTCCGGCATGGGGATACCGTTTATTATCTGTTTTCCTTTGAAATAACCATGCCTCGAATGTTCACTGTTCGCATTGTCTAAGTCCCTTATCTCCACTATGGTGGGGTTCCTCCCCTCCTCTTTCACAAAATATTCATAATAGAGCTTTCTATCCCATTCATCCATCGCAAGACCTGGTATCTCAAGGAAGGCGTCAGGGCCTTTCTCTATGAGGGGTATCTCATAGACAGGCTCAGGGATAATCCCCGTTTCAAAGGTCTCGAGGGGTTTTTCATACAGACACTCGGTCATCCTATCGTGGTGTTCTCGGATAAAATGTTCCACCTCTACTCCAGGGGGAATCCTATACCTCCTCGACCTCTCAACCCTGGTGATTTTGTTTAGGCCGCACGTTTCACAGATTGCCACCAGGTTTGTAGAGTAGGCAGTGGCAAAGTTCATCCTTGGGCCCAGTTCGACCACGCTTCTACCATCCCTTATGAAGGGCCCATCAGATATACTCTCCTCTATGAAGCCCTCAGCGAGTATCTGCCTTAAGGTTGACAGTTCCTCTTCGGTTAAGGCCTCTTTTGCCTCTACATTAAAACAAAACTCCCTTTCCCCATCGATTTTTAAAAAAAAGTGAAGCATTCTATCATCCTCTTATTTTTTTAAATTATTATTGCACAACCTTTAAGAAAGGTAAACCGGAGAATTAAGACAAAAGGGATGCGATACGTTCAAGTATCACCTGTTTCCTTGCCCCT
This sequence comes from Syntrophorhabdaceae bacterium, assembly GCA_026415675.1. GTDB lineage: Bacteria > Desulfobacterota > Syntrophorhabdia > Syntrophorhabdales > Syntrophorhabdaceae > JAOAGQ01. Next base: position 59,873 of record JAOAGQ010000033.1, on the reverse strand, counting down.
GGGGTAAAAACCTCATGGACACCTGTCCTCTTTAGCTCCTCCACATCAAAAGGGGGTATCACCCCACCCACTATCACCTTGATACCTTCTATATTCCGCTTTTTCATCAAATCGATAATCCTTTTTGCATAGTATAGATGCCCCCCACCTTGAAAGCTCATCCCTATAGCGTCGGCACTCTCTTCAACGGCAATATCTATAACCCTCTCCGGTTTATTGTAAAGGCCTGCATAGATCACCTCATACCCTTCATCCATCAACCATTTCGCTATAATCCTTATACCGTTGTCGTGCCCGTCGAGACCGAGCTTTGCAAGGACTATCTTTTTTCTCCTTTCCACCATAAAGCATCTCCAGTTCTATTTTGGTATTTGAAAATTGCAGGCCCTCCGCATGGCATCGCAGATCTCCTGCATCGTGGCCCCGGCCCTGACGGCCTCCATGATAGGCCCCACCATATTCATATCCGCTCCCTTCCTTGTCAACCGATATACATTTTCCAGCGCTCTCTTCACCGGTTCCTGATTTCTCTTTCTCTTATACTCTTTCACATACTCGATCCTCTTCCTCTGCATGTCCTCTTCGTGTCTGAATATGTTGATCGTTGCCTCTTCATCCCCCCCTTCAAATCTATTTACCCCAACTACAGTAATATCATTATTCTCTATAGCCTCCGCATACCTATACCTCGCCTCGTTTATCTTATCTTCCACCCATCCCTCTTTGTAACAGTTTATAAAACCCCCTTTCTCCTCTATCACCTTCATCAATTCCCAGATTTTCTCCTCTATCTCATCGGTTAGGCTTTCAACGAGATAGGATCCGCCGAGGGGGTCTGCACTATTTGCCACCTTTGACTCATAGGCTATAATCTGCTGGGTCCTGACGGAAAGCCTGTGACTCTCCTCGGTGGGCAGAGAATAGGCCTCGTCGTATCCTGTTGTGTGGATGGATTGAACCCCTCCTAAAACCGCGGCAAGGGTCTCTATCGTCGCCCTTACGATATTGTTTAAGGGCTCCCTGGCGGTTAAGGGTAAGGCTGCCGTCTGAACTGCGGTCCTCCAGGTCAAACTTTTACTATTTTTCGCCTTGAATCTCTCTTTAAGCATCCTCGCCCATACCCTTCTCATCGCCCTCAATTTTGCCACCTCTTCAAATAAGTCCATGTGGGCACAGGAAAAGAAGGCGATCCTGGGGGCAAATCTATCCACATCATAACCCCTTTCTAATAAGCCTTTTATATAATCCGCTGCAAGGGACATGGAAAAGGCGGCCTCCTGAACTGCATCTATCCCGGTCTCCCTCATGTTGTAAGCATTTATGTTGATAATATTCCACCTCGGAACCTGCTCGATAAGATACTCCATAAGGTCATAGCCTATTTTTATGGAGAGGTCAAAAGGGAAGAACGTCATATTCGATTGTAGTGTAGGCCCCACATACTGGGTTATCGCACAATTCATGATGGTCCCTGTGAGTCTGTCCCACGGGATACCCCTCTCCTCTGCCATCAGAAGATACTGTGCCATGGTTACAACCGAATAAGGGGGCTGGATGATCAAGGTCGAACTCACCTTATCTATGGGGATACCATCGTAGAGTTCCTTCATATCCTCATAGGTGCTCATGGAAGTACCCTGGAGACCTACATCCCCCTGGGCAAGGGGATAATCCGCATCGAGGCCTGTCTTTGTAGCCACATCCACATCCATATTGATCCCTGTCTGACCTATGCTCAAGAGATATTTTATCCTCCTGTTACTCTCCTTGGGGGTTCCAAAGCCGCTCTGCTGCCTTCTCGTCCAGAGCCTCCCCCTGTACATATCCCTATGGATACCCCTTGTATAAGGGTATTCCCCTGGAGGGGATAGACTCCCCTTCCAGTCCGAACTGTCATAGTACTCTTTGTACTCTATCCCTGATTGGGATCTGTAATTGGTGATCCTCTCTATCTCTTCTCTCATCTATATACTTCCCCCTTCAAAGGTATCTTTTATCAGCCCTTTCTGTTCGGTGAATCAAAACCGGCCCCTTTTAAAATATCATCTATGACGCCCTCCATATCCTGTTTGCCATCGCCTATTTCTTTTGCATAGGCATCAAGCCTCCCTTTAAGATCCATCCTCTTATCGATGATATCCAACAACCTGCCTTTTAAGGCCTCTTTTATCTCAATCTTTATATGTTCCATCTTCTTCAACGGCAAAAGGCCGTTTTTCGTTAAAAACTCCCTATGCTCATCTATCACGACGATGAGCTCTTCCACCCCTTTCCTCTCCGTTGCCACGGTCTTTACTATACGGGGTCTCCACCCATCCTCCCTACAGGCCATACTAAACAACATCTCAAGATCCATGACCATCTCCTCGGCACCGGGACGGTCGGCCTTATTCACCACAAAGATGTCCCCCAGCTCCAGAATCCCTGCCTTTAAGGCCTGGAGGTAGTCTCCCATCCCGGGCATTACCACCATCAAGAGGGTATCGGCGAGATGCCTGATAGAGACCTGATCCTGTCCCACCCCCACTGTCTCAACAATGATGGTATCCTTTCCCATTGCCCCCATTATCTTTATAAAGGCATCTGTAGCCCGGGCTATCCCTCCTGAATGGCCCCTCGTTGCCATGGACCTTATAAAGACCCCCTCATTGCCATCTATCTCCCTCATCCTCTCCCTATCGCCGAGAAAGCTCCCGCCAGAGATTGGGCTCGTAGGGTCAATCGCTATGATCCCTATCTTTCTCCCCATATCGAGGTATTTTCGGGCGATTTTGCTTATAATTGTACTCTTTCCTGCCCCGGGCCATCCTGTGACCCCTATGGTATGGGGGGTCTGAGAAAAAGGCGCCAAAGCCTTTATGCATACCCTTCCCTCCTCTACCCCATCTTCTACCATGGTCATAAGGATCGAGGCAAAACGTTTATCCCCCCTTTTTACACCTGTTACAATCTCCTCTGTGGAAAATATCCTTCTCATAGACTCACCATCTTTCTATTCCTTTTTTCGCGATTTCCAGTAGAGTATCTCCCTTATTTTCTCCAACATGGAGGGTACTGTAGAGGGATCCTTAACCATTACCCTCCTCTTCCATTCTCCCCAGTCCCCAAAAAGCTCATGGTAGAGTTCAGCACAGGCCTTATGGGAGGTTACGGTCCCATTTAGACCGGTGTTTTTTATGCATATGTTCAGTTCATCTATCAGTCTATCCTTTTCCGATTCATCCTCTGCATTGAAGACAACCACCTTCGTCTTCTTCGTGCTATCTCCTGAGCCGAACCTCCCTTTTACCCACCTATCCTTGAGGAAGAGCCTCTCGTATTCTGAGAGGAGATCCACACAGGCATCCATATTATCTACGACCACAACGACCTTCCAACAGTCGAAGGCATACCCCAAATCAACTTCCCTTTTGCCATCTTTTAACTGTTCGTATAGATGGGAGATGCAGGGCACACACCTCTTGTATATATCCTCTTTTGTTCTATCAAACCTCGGGTTACTCTCAAAACTCACCCACCCCTTATTCCTCTCGCTAAAAACCCTTCCACTTAAGTACAACCGTCCCATAGAACCTCGGTCTCCCATGTTTAATAGATGGATTCTGTGATAAAAAATATCCTCTGTCCATCCACTGCAAAATAATAAAAGGTGCCGGAATTTAAAAAACCTATCCCTGCCCCATCCGTACCTTCCTGCCATGCCCTGGGATAGATAGCATCGTACCAGTCCCCTTCTATTCCATCGACTATAACGGACTGTTTCCCTTTGAGGGTTGCTATATAGGCAACCCTCTTTCCATCAGGACTGAAAGAGGGGGTACCAACCCTGTCATAGAACCTTCCTTCCTTTCCATCTACAACCATAGACCAACCCCCCTCTGTTTTAACACCAAAGGCCATACGTTTCTTGTCATGGCTCAAAACTTGCGACCCCATCTCTAAATAACCTTTCTCTTTGCTACTTGAATTCTCTGTCTTTGTATCGTCTAAAAATTTTTTATCTTCTTTTAGTGGGTCCTTCGATGTCCCGGGGTTTGAGGTATCGGGTGTAACATCGAAGAGTTTCACTTCCACATTCCCCAAGATTAAAAACCATTCCCTTCCCTGTCTTCCATAGAAGGTGATCCTGTTGCCCTCACTGCCGAAGAAGAGACCCCCCTTGACCAACAATATTTCATCGTACCTTTTCTGTGGTACCCCGTCCAATACCACGAACTCTTTCCCCTCCAACCGTTCAACCCATGCGATACTTCTGCCATCCTGACTCGTCGTAAGGGTCCCTCTTTTCACCGATGGTACATCAAAATATGCGACAAACCTCTCCTCCCCTTCTCTCACAGGTCCTATTACCTGGGCCAGGACAGACTCCGGGATAAGAAGAAGGATTGTAAAAAAGAGGATTTTATACACCTTTAGCACCTTGAGTAATATTTTTTCAACTAATACACGAAAATTCAAGTGAATTAATGCGTTAAAAAGCATTGCATATTAACATCGAATCCCTTACAATGAAGTACATATTGTAAAACCAACGATGGAATAAACCGGAGGCATAATGGAAGAATCCTACGATGCAATCATAATAGGGGGTGGTCCTGCAGGTTTAACAGCAGGTATATATCTCCTCCGGGCAGGGGTAAATACGTTGCTCCTCGAAAAGATGCTTCCAGGAGGCGCTCCTGTAAATACAGAACATATAGAAAACTATCCAGGTTTTCCAGAGGGGATATCCGGTAGGGCATTGATGGACCTCTTTTCAGGGCAGGCAAGGGCATTAGGCCTTTCAATAAAAGAATTTTCCGAGGTTCAAGGGGTGGAAAAGGGGGAGAAGGGGTTTACAGTTAAGACCGTAGACGGCTCTTACTATACCAAAGGCATAATCGTTGCCTCCGGTTGTGAACCGGCAAAGATGGGTATCCCCGGGGAGAACGAATTTTTAGGGAGGGGCATATCTTACTGCGCCACATGCGATGGGGCCTTTTTCAGAGGACTTGAGGTGGCGGTGATCGGAGGCGGTGATTCTGCTATAGTCGAGGCCCTATCCCTCGCCCATCTTGTGAAAAAGGTCTATATCATCCATAGAAGGGACTCCCTCAGGGCACAGAAGATATTACAGGAAAGGGCATTCAGGGAGAAGAAGATAGAGTTTCTATGGAACAAAAGACCCATAGAGATAAAGGGTAAGGAACAGATAGAATCCATCGTCCTTGAGGACACAAAGACAAAGGAGATACTTCCTTTAAGGGTCGATGGAGTCTTTGTCTACATAGGGATAAAACCCAATACCGCATTCCTCGGAGACCTTGTAGACAGGGATGGAGGGGGTTTTATATATACGGATAACGCCCTCTCCACAAAGACAAAGGGTATCTATGCCGCCGGGGATGTGAGGGTAAAGACATTGAGACAGATATCGACCGCTGTAGGCGATGGGGCAACGGCAGCGGTCAGTCTCGAGAGGTATCTCCTTGGAGACCAGTAGTCAACCCATGGAAAAAAGTAAAAAAAGAGGCCTCTCCATAAAGGCAATTACCCTATCTCTCCTTCTGTTTTTCATACTCCTCCCATCGTCTGTTATATACGGGGAGGATACGATCGCAATCTCCTTTATGTCCGATGATGAGACAGAGGAGATGGTAAAGGTAAGGACGTATCTTCAGAGGAAAGGATATGGGGTCAACCTCTACAAGAAGGCAAAAACCCTTGAAAAACAGATTGAAAACGCAAATAGAATCAACAGGTCAAAGGCAGGACTTTTTCTCGCCATGGACGTTCGGATCGGAGAAAGGGAAAGACTTCTTGTGGCATATGGAAGTGCAAAACCTGTAACAGGAAGGTTACTAACGATCGAGGAGATACCGGGAAAGCACATTGAAAGTTCGAAGAGACTCGCGGGATGTATCGCCTCGTTTCTGGGGAAAAGTTCAAAAGAGATACCTCTATTCCCCTTACTCGGAATAGACATGCCCGGGGTATTTCTCTCTTTTGAAACCACAAGAGAAAGGATAAACGATATTTATGAAAAGATGGACGGCTGTTTAAAAAATTTCTTCAGGAGGGATGATGCATCATGAGGGATGATAGACGGGCAAACGATAAAATCCGGGACCTGAAAATTACAAAAAATTTTTTAAAATATCCCGAAGGGTCTGTCCTTGTGGAGATGGGGGAGACAAAGGTCATCTGTGGAGTTTCCGTTGAGGAAAAGGTCCCTCCCTTCCTGAAAAATACGGGAAAGGGGTGGTTGACGGCAGAATATTCCATGCTCCCCAGGGCAACCCAAACAAGGACGGTAAGGGAGGCCACCGCCGGCAGGGTCGGTGGGAGAACCCATGAGATCCAGAGGTTAATAGGAAGGGCATTGAGGGCCATATTAAACCTCGATATAATCGGAGAGAGGACGATATGGATAGACTGCGATGTGATACAGGCGGATGGCGGAACGAGAACCGCGAGTATCACCGGAGGCTATGTTGCCCTTGTGGAGGCCCTTTGGGCAATGAAAAAAAGGGGTATGATTGAAAAAATCCCCCTGAAGGATTCTGTGGCCGCGGTAAGTGTCGGTATCGTGGACGGGGAAATCCTCCTCGATCTATCGTACAGTGAGGATTCAAGGGCTGAGGTGGATATGAATTTTGTGATGACAGGAAAGGGACTTCTAATAGAGGTACAGGGCACAGCAGAAAAAATACCCTTTACAAAAGAACAACTCGATACCATGTTTTCCTATGCGTGTAAGGGTATAGCGGACATCACAAGGCATCAAAGGATGATTCTCGGGTCATTCTTCCCCTCTTTCTGACATGAGAGAACTCATCATATCAACAGGAAACGAAGGTAAATATAAGGAGATAGTGAGCACCCTCGGTGACACTTTTGATAGATATTACTCCCTCGGAGACTTTGATGAAAAAGTTGTGGTGGAAGAGGATAGCCCCCTATACTTTGAAAACGCCATGAAAAAGGCGAGAAAGGTAGGGGATAGGTTTAATATGGCCACATTGGCGGATGATTCGGGCCTCGAAATAGAAGCCTTAGGGGGAAAACCTGGCGTTCTCTCCGCACGATACGGGATAGACGATAAAGACAGGATAGAAAGGGTTCTGCAGGAGTTAAATGGTGTGCCCTGGGAAAAAAGAGGAGCGGTATTTAAGGCATACATCGCCCTTTATATGCCCGATAAGGGATGGGTATACATATTCTACGGTCAGATTAAGGGATTCATAGGTTTTGAGGCAAAAGGGGATCTCGGTTTTGGCTACGACCCCATCTTTTACATCCCCCAACTGGGTAAATACTTAGCGGAACTCGAAATGGAGACGAAAAACAGGATAAGTCACAGGGGTAAGGCGTTAAATGCCATGAAAGAATTCTTAAATGCCGATTTCTTTATCCGTAGCAGAAAAAGGTGATCTAATTTATGGTCCCAGCGAGGTTCGAACTCGCGTTTCCGGCGTGAGAGGCCAGCGTCCTAGGCCACTAGACGATGGGACCGAAGTCGTAGAATCATATCAAAAAAATACTTGGATTTCCATACAAAAATAGACCCTCCGGGGTATGCTCGACTTAAAAAAATATTGCAAACACAAGTTAAGTTTTTTATAAATAGACAAGGCCTCCGGGGCCGACATGAGGAGGTTGGCGATGAAATCAAACCATTATCCTGAAATGAAAATTATCGAAAGCGACATACTGATCCTCGGTTCAGGGGCAGCGGGATGCGGGGCAGCGATAGGCGCGAGGGAAAAGAACGCCTCAGTTGTGATGGTGGACAAAGGTAAACTTGAAAGCTCCGGAGCCCTGGGAGGGGGAAACGACCATTTCATGGCCGTATTAAATGAGGGGGATGAAACGGATACCCCCTATGCCCTTGTAAACTTCTTTAAAGGGCCTTTAAGCGGCTATACGGAATCCATGCTCTTGAGGTGGGCTGAGGCCATGCCTTTAATGCTCGAGGTATTAAAGGAGATAGGCGTTAAATTTGCAAAAAATCCCGATGGTTCCCTCTTGAGGACCGTGGGTTTTGGCCAGCCAGGGGCATGGTTTATCAACATAGAGAACGGTCAGGTGATAAAGATGCGCCTTGCCAAAAAGATAAGGCAGATGGGTGTTCAGGTGATAGACCATGTGTTCATCACAAGGCTGATTAAAAAGGACGGCAGGGTTGTTGGAGCGGTAGGTTTTCATGTACTCGATGGCACCCCATACGTATTTAAGGCAAAGGCAACGATCCTCGCCCTCGGCAATAGCGCAAACCGTGCCACAACCAATTCAACGGGGAACCCCTACAACACATGGCATAGCCCCTACAACACGGGGAGTCAGTATGTGCTTGCCTATGAGGTAGGGGCGAAGATCATAAACATGGACATAGGTCAACAGGCAACCCTCCTCCCTAAGAGTTTTGGCTCGGCAGGGATGAACGGTATAAATGCCGTTGGGGCCCACGAACTAAATGCCCTTGGCGAACGTTTCATGGGGAAATACCACCCCATGATGGAGAACGGGCCCAGGCGTTTCCAGATCATGGGCACACACAGAGAGCTTACAGAGGGGAAGGGACCGCCTTTCTATATGGATATGAGACACTGCGATAAGGACGAACTCCACCACCTCCAGTACGTGCTAATGCCCGGAGATAAGGCCACATTCCTCGATTATGCTGAACAGAGGGGTATCGATTTTGCCCGATATCCTATGGAAGTGGAACTATCGGAGATAGAGCTCGGAGGGATGATCCTAACGGAGGAGAATTTCGAATCCACCGTATGCGGCCTTTATAACGGCTGTGTCTTTTATTCATTCTCGGGCTCCATGTGCAGTGGCTATATCGCCGCCGTCGAGGCAGGGAATTCCCTGTCGAAGATAAATACCTTGCCCGATTTAGACATGGACGAGGTGGATAGAGGACTAAACAGGGCCTTTGAGCCTATGAAGGAGAAAGAGGACGGCATCGATTACAGAAGGTTTGAACAGGCAATAAGGCAGGTGATGAACTATTATATGGGCTTCGTCAGAAATGAGAAGGGGATAATGTGCGCCCTCGAGAGATTAACATTCATAGAGGGCTATACGGATAGATTATACGCAAAGGATTTCCGTGAACTACTGAGAACCAATGAAGCCATACACCTCCTTAAGGCCTGTCAGCTCGCAACAATGGCAACATTGGAGCGGAAAGAGACAGGAAGGGCGATATACAGAAGAAGCGACTACCCCGAACTGAACCCCGAATACGCAAAAAAGGTCGCCCTCTGGCAGGAGGATGGGGAAATAAAGATCGCCTGGTTATAAAAGGAGAGAGACCATGCCCCCTAAATTCAGTAGAGAACTCGAAGAAAGGACCATATATCCTGAAAGATATGAAAAGCAAGAGAGGACCTCACCGTGTGAGGTCGCCTGCCCTGCAGGCAACCCCATACAGAAGTCCCATGGACTGGTAAAAGAAGGCATGATCGAAGATGCCCTGTCTTATATAAGGTCGAGGAACCCCTTTCCTTCCATCACAGGACGCATATGCGCCCACCCCTGTGAGGATTCATGTAACAGGGGGAACCACGATGAGGTGATCTCCATTAAAGCCCTCGAGAGGTGCGTCTCAGAAAAGGCAGACCCCGCTTTTCTTGGAAAGCCCAAAAAGGAGGGTCCAACAGGGAAAAGGCTTGCGATCATAGGGGCAGGACCTTCAGGACTGACCTGTGCCTATTTTTCGGCCCTGTTCGGCCATGAGGTAACCGTATTCGATGCGGCCCCTATGCCAGGGGGGATCCCCCGTTTACTCGTCCCTGATTTTAGACTTCCCAAAGATGTCGTCGATAGAGAAATAGGTCAGATCCTCGAACTCGGTGTCTCCATCGTGTCCAATACAAAGGTGGGAAGGGATATCGATTTTTCTAAAATCATGGCCGAATACGATGCATGCCTGATGGCAACAGGGGCATGGAAGGCAAAAAGACCCGACTTCCCCGGGGCCGAATCGGCGATCCCAGGCACAGAATTTTTAAGACAGGTAAATCTCGGTAACAGAACATACATAGGGGAAAAAGTTGTGATCATAGGAGGGGGCGGGGTTGCCTTTGATTGCGCCTTTACTGTAAAAAGACTCGGCGCCTCCGATATAAAGATTCTCTGCGTTGAGGGGCCCGATAATATGTGTGCCCCCAAAGAGGACATCGAACAGGCCCGACTTGAAAATATCGATATAAAACACTCGAGGCTGGTTACAGAGGTATCGAGAAACGGGGACGGAAGATTCCTTGTTAAACATCGGAAGGTGTCTTCCTTTAATTTTGATGAAAAAGGTACGCTATCAGCGGTGACCGAGGAGGGCGAGATCGAGATTATTGTAGCCGATAGAGTCATATCCGCAATAGGTGTTCAACCTGACCTCGATTTCCTCGGCGATGGGTTTAATCTTAAGGGAACCCCGAAGGGAACCCTATATGTCCATCCCGATACTTATATGACCTCAAAGACCGGACTCTTTGCCGCAGGGGATGTGGTGTCGGGGCCTTCTACCGTCGCCCATGCCATAGGGAGTGGTAGACATGCCGCAGTGGCCATAGACTCCTATTTAAGGGGGAAGGGTTTTGATGGAAGAGAAAAGATCATAATAAACGGTGAAGGCCATATCGTTCGGAAAGCGATGGAAGGACAGATTGTCCCCCATGTAGTAGAGTACCATGAAATCATGAATGCGGATTTCTTTGAAAAGAAAGGGCGGGTAAAGACAATAAAAATCCCCGTCGATGGGATGGTAACGGCCTTCCAGGAGATGGAAAAGGGCCTTGACCTCGATGAGGCGAAAACAGAGGCGAGCCGCTGTATGCACTGCGGTCACTGTACTTTATGTGGGTGCTGTGTAGAAAACTGCCCTGGTCTTGTCCTTACGATGACAAAAAAAGGGCCGGAACCCACTTACTACGACGAATGCTGGCACTGCGGGTGTTGCAGGATCGCCTGTCCTGGTGGGGCCGTATACTATGAATTCCCGTTAAATATGCTTGTATAGGCTTTTTTATTTACCCCTTAAGGCATCCCAGCTCTTTAGAATCTGTAGCGCCATGACAAGCTGGAAATCGTCCTCGTTTATGAGACCCTGGGGGCTACCCTCTGTTTTTGGGGTTGAATTTTTATCAACCTCGAGGTGTCTCTCCAGATCCTTTTCCTTTAAGGGAACCATCTTTTCTTTTGTGGATCTCACGTAGTTGTTATCGATTAGAATATCAGGGACTATACCTTCCGCCTGGATCGACCTTCCCTTCGGGGTGTAATACTTTGCCGTGGTCAATCTCACAGCGGAGCCATCACTCAACGGGTATATCGTTTGAACAGAACCCTTCCCAAATGTCTTCGCCCCAACGATGATCGCCCTTTTGTAATCCTGCATGGCCCCCGCCACGATCTCCGATGCACTGGCGCTTCCCTCGTTTACGAGGACGACAAGAGGTCCTGTATAATCGTTCTTTTTGCTCGCATAAAAGTTCATCTTCGATTCCTCTTTTTGTCTGCCCTCTATGTAGACGATTAAACCTTCGCTTAGAAATTTATCGGAGACATCTACCGCCTGTTCCAGCAAACCCCCGGGATTATTTCTCAAATCGAGGAGTATGCCCTTCAAAGGTTTTTCCTTGTTCATCTTCTCGAGGTCTTTTATCGCATTGTCAAGGTCCTTTGCGGTCCTCTCCTGAAACTGGGCAATTCTAATATACCCGTAGCCGTTGTCTATCATCCTATATTTTACGCTCTTTACCGTTATCACATCCCTTACCACGGTAAAGTCTTTCGGTACTGTAAACCCCTCCCTCATGATCGTAAGGGTGACGGGCTTACCCTTCTGCCCCCTTATCATCTTCACCACATCCATAAGGCTCATGTTTCTTGCGGGCTTGCCATCTATTTTTATGATATGGTCGTTTGACTTTAAACCTGCCTTATAGGCCGGGGTATCTTCTATAGCGGTGATTACTGTTGGGAATCCGTCTTTTATCGTGATCTCTATGCCTATGCCCCCGAATTCACCCTTTGTCTCTGTCTGCATGTCCTTGTACATATCCGGGGTGAGAAAGGTGGAATGGGGGTCTAACGATTCGAGTACACCCTTTATGGCGGAATAGATGATATCTCTGTCTTTCACCTCGTCAACGTAGCTTCTTTTAATAAGGTCTATGGCATCGGAAAAGGTCTTCAGATATTCGTATATCTCTTTGCTGTCCCCGATCTTTGAATATACCTTCTTCCCCTGGGCAGAGGCCCCTATGAGAAAACCGAGCAAAAAAACGGAAACGAGAAAAAGGCTCAGAGAAATCTTCCATTTTTTATCCATAATTTTTTCCTCCTCTTCGATAATACTACAAAATCTTTAAAAATTCAATCTTCCCTTTCTCATATATGATATATTATCTCAACTATGAAAACGGTATTTATCGCAGTAAGCGGGGGCATCGATAGCTCCTTTTCTGCCTATCTCTTAAAAGAGAGCGGTTATAATGTTGTCGCCGTTACCTTTCAACTGCTCCCGAAGGAGATAAAAAATATTAAAAACCCAAGGGCGTGTTGCTCTGCCGATATGATTTTAAGGGCAAAAAAGATCGCCCATGAACTATCCATCCCCCACTATGTGATGAACTTAAGGGATGAATTTCAGGCCTATGTCGTCGATCATTTCATCAATGAGTATAAAAACGGTAGGACCCCAAACCCCTGCGTCCTGTGTAACAGGTTTATCAAATTTAACGCCTTCCTTAAAAAGGCCCTGTCCATAGGGGCGGATATGGTAGCTACCGGTCATTATGCGGCAATCGAGGAGGATCAGAGAGGTTTTGTCCTCAAAAAAGGTGTGGATAGGGAAAAAGACCAGTCGTACTTTCTATACCCTATAGAGAAGGAATATTTAGGGCATATTCTCTTCCCTCTCGGTAGGTGGAGGAAAAAATCTATCAGAAACCATCCTGTCACACAGAGATGGGGCATGGGAGATTCAAAGGAAAGCCAGGATGTCTGTTTTATCCCTGATGGGGATATAAGAGGTTTTCTAAGGCATAAGATCGGAGAGTCTAAAGGGCCCATACGGCACGTAGAGGGCCATATCCTCGGTTACCATAATGGACTCCACTATTACACCGTAGGGCAGAGAAAGGGGTTGGGTACACCCTACAGAGAGGCTTTGTATGTCCTTCAACTGATCCCTGAAGAAAATACTTTAGTTGTAGGCCCAAAGGAACTTTTGAAAACAAGACATGTTCTCGCCCATAGTGTAAACATGCTCTATAATGACGAAGGCCATCTATCAGGAGAACTCTCCGGAAAAGTAAGGTTCAGACAGACAGAGGAGGGTTGCCGTATCTACATTTCAGGGGATAAGATGGAGGTGATATTCGACAATCCTGTTTATGCTGTAACACCAGGACAGTCCGTTGTTATCTACAAAGGTGATATCGTGGTGGGAGGGGGGGTAATATATGGATAACGTCCTATTGAGATTAAGGGAAAAAACGAAAAGAGAATTTTATTGACAAACCCCTTACTTAGACTATACTTTGATAAAAAATATTAGGGGGTCAAAAAATGCCTATATACATCATGTTCAGCAAACTGACAGACGAAGGTAGGAGAACGATTAAGAAAAATCCCGAAAGGATAAAAGAGGTAGATAAAGAGATCGAGATGATGGGCGCAAAAGTCTTGGCCCAGTATGCGGTGATGGGGGAATACGATTTTATAAACATCCTTGAGGCCCCAAACAATGAGACCATCGCAAGGGTATCGATCGAACTCGGGGCAAGGGGCACTGTCCAGCTTACAACAATGCCGGCGATCCCCATATTCGAGTTTATAGAGAAGATGGAGGTCCAGTACAACCTATCCGTTGAGTCCAAGCATCATCCCATACCTGTAGAATACGAAGAGAAGATGTATTAAAAAAGATTTTTAAGGCATAAATTTTCTGAATATATCCCGGGCAATCACTATCCTCTGGATCTGGTTTGTGCCTTCGTATATCTGCGTTGCCTTTGCATCTCTCATCATCCTCTCAACGGGATACTCCTTTGTATAGCCATACCCGCCGAGGATCTGAACGGCATCCGTTGTGACCTTCATAGCGGTATCTGCGGAATATACCTTTGCCATGGCCGACATCTTATCGACGCCGATGGCGCTCATCTTGTCCCTTTCGTATACCTTCATATCGAGGAGGTGGGCAGCATCATAGACGAGGGCCCTTGCGGCCTCTATCTGGGTTGCCATATCGGCGATCATAAATTGAATCCCCTCAAAATCTGCGAGCTTCTGACCGAACTGCACCCTTTTCCATGCATATTCCACGGAAAAGTCAAGGGCACCCTGGGCGATCCCCACCGCCTGTGCCCCTACGGCAGGCCTCGACAGGTTGAGCGTTGACATCGCTATATCCCAGCCATCCCCTTCCTGCCCGAGGAGGTTTTCTTTTGTGAGTCTTACATTATCAAAGATAAGCTCTGTGATGTCCGAGCCTATCATACCCATCTTATCCTCGCTCTTTCCGATAATCACCCCGGGGTAGTCTCTCTCCACGTAAAATGCGGAAATACCTTTTGTCCTCAGCTTGGGATTGGATGTTGCAAAAACGGTGTATATCTGGGCATTCGCCCCGTTTGTGATCATCGACTTCTTACCGTTTAGGTAATAGTATTCCCCTTCTTTTACCACCCTCGTCCTCATGTGGGATGCATCTGAACCTGCATCGGGCTCTGTCAATGCAAAGGCAACGAGGTAAAGTCTATCCGGCTCGGCGATCTTGCTATAGATATAGTCCTTCTGTTCATCGTTTCCTGCAACCATTATGGGCATAAGACCAACGTTGTGTGCAAGGGGAATGAGAGAGGATGCCCCCGATACTTTTGCAAGCTCCTCTATAACAAGACAGAGGGAGGTGATGTCTCCGTCGAGACCGCCGTATCTCTCCGGAAGCATGAGATAGAGAAAACCGTGTTTCTTATATATTTCTACCAGATCCCACGGGAACGCTCCTGTGGCATCTATCTCTTTTGCCCTCGGGGCCACTTTCTCCTTTGCGATCTTCTCTGCGATCATCCTTATCATGCCGTGCTTTTCCGAAAGATTTAACATGAAAAACTCCTCCTTCAAAAATTGGACCAATTTTTTTGTGTTGACAATTTTTAAATACTTCTAACATAATTTTCCTATAAGTTAAATAGAAATAGAGAGGAGCCATATGTCAAAGGTCTACTATACGGATATGAGGACAACACCAAAAAGGAATCTGCTAAATAAGATAGAGGATCTGATAAACAGGCTAAAAATAGATAAACGATTTAAAAAAGACGAACTGATAGCCATCAAAGTACATTTCGGTGAAAAGGGTAACACCTCTTATTTGAGACCCATTTTTTTAAGGACGATAGCGGATTGTGTAAAAAAGACAGGGGCAAAACCATTTCTTACGGACACGAATACACTTTATAAGGGCTCGAGAAGTGATGGGATTAGCCACTATGTGACGGCCATTGAAAACGGGTTTGGTTTTTCCTGCACATCGTGCCCCATTTTTATCGCCGACGGTTTAAAGGGGAAAGAAGGAAGGAAAGTACCTGTAAAAGGGGAGGTCCTCAAAGAAGTGAGCATCGCAAAAGGGATCATAGACGCAGACGGTATAGTAGGGGTTACCCATTTTAAGGCCCATGAACTCTCCGGCTTCGGGGGTACATTAAAAAACCTCGGTATGGGTTGCGCCACAAGGGAAGGGAAGTTAATCCAGCACAGCGGAATAGCCCCCAAGGTAAATACGGAGAAATGCACAGGGTGCAGGCAATGTACCCATTTCTGCCCTTCCGGGGCCATCACCGTCTCCCAGAAAAAGGCCTCGATAAATGAGGAGAAATGCATAGGGTGTGGTGAATGTATCCTTATATGTCAATTCGAGGCAATGGAGGTCCAGTGGTGCGAGTCTCAGGACGTATTTCAGAAGAAGATGGTTGAGCATGCCGCCGGTGCCTTATCCGGAAAGGAAAAGAAAAGTTTTTTTCTAAACTTTCTCATACAGATAAGTCCTGCCTGCGACTGTTATCCAAATAGCGATGCCCCGATCGTAAGGGACATCGGGATACTCGCCTCTTTCGACCCTGTCTCCATAGACGCCGCATCCTGTGACCTTGTAAACAATGAACAGGCCTTACCAGGTACGGCGATCAAAAAAGACTTAAAAGACGGGATGGACAAATGGAAGGCACTATACCCAGCGATAGACTGGCGGATACAACTCGATTATGCTGAAAAACTGGGTCTCGGTGAGAAGGCCTATACCCTTATAAAGATTTAGGGGGCTTTGTCTTTTTAGCTCCTCGATACTCATAGAGATAACACCTCACATCTCCGTTATATAACTTTCTGTTTCTATCCGCCCTGATGCCGAATACCCTCTGAAAGGCAGGGTGGGCAGAGAGTATAAACATAGAGCATGTCGGAAACCTTCGGTATAATCTACCGAGTACTCTATATACACTCTCAACCTCCTGTCCCATCCCCATTCTTATCCCATAGGGAGGGTTCGTGATAATAAAGGATCCATCCTCTTTTGGTTCGAACTCCGCCAGATCCATCTTCTTAAACTCTATCACATCTGCGACCCCTGCCCGTAACGCATTCTCCTTCGCCTTCCTCAGGGCAGATGGGTTGTTATCGGAGGCGATTATTGTAAAATTGTCCCTTATCACCTTCTGAGCTGCCTCAAACCTCATCTCATCCCACAGTCCTTTCGGTATAATAGGCCACCCTTCAGACACAAAAGACCTGTTTCTCCCCGGGGCCATTCTTCTTCCGAGCAAGGCGGCCTCAATCGGTATGGTTCCCGACCCGCACATAGGGTCTGAGAGGGGCACATCGATTGACCATCGGCTCAAAAGGATGATACCTGCCGCCAGAGTCTCTTTGAGGGGTGCCTCTCCTGTATCCTTTCTGTATCCCCTTTTGTGTAAACCCTCCCCTGTTGTATCGAGAAGGAGCGTCGCCCTATCTGCAAGAAGGGAGATCTCAATCCTGTAGAGGGGGCCTGTCTCTTCAAACCAGTCTTTTCTGTATCGTCTTTTCATCGCCTGAACAATAGCCTTCTTAACGATAGACTGGCAATCCCTGACACTTGCGAGTTTTGATTTTACGGATCTCCCTGTGACGTGTATCTTCCCGTTAATGGGGATCATCTCCTCCCACGGAACGTCATAGGTGCCCTGGAACAGCTGGTCGAAGTCTACCCCATCGAATTCGGAGACCTTGATAAGAACCCTGTCGGCTACCCTAAGCCACAGGTTACACCTGACTATATCCTCTTCGTTACCCTTGAATATCACCCTTCCGTTCTCAACGATGAGGTCCTTGTAACCGAGCCCCTTCAATTCTCCTGCCACAACGGACTCAAGACCAAAAGAGGCTGTGGCAACTAACGTATACTTCTCTTTCATAACTCGATCTCCATACCATCCTCTGCGAGGAGGTATGGCCTCGGAATAATGCCCTTGAACTCATCCCACTGGGGATATAGATGTGTCAGTATCACCCTTTTCGGTTTTGCCTCCTGGGTAATCCTGTTTACAAGCTGAAGGTTCATGTGGCCTTTTAATTTCCTCTCCGGAAAAGAGCATTCAACGATCAAGAGTTCTGCATCCCGGGAGAGCTTAATGAGGTTCTTTGAATAATCCGTATCCCCCGAAAAGACGACCTTCTTCTTCCCCTCTACGCTTATCCCTATGCTCTCCCTGTTGTGGTTCATTCTCATGGCTTTTATTTTAATTCCAAATAGTTGGATGTCACTTTTAAGAATGTTGATTAAGTTTAATTCGTAATTAATCGGTTTAACCCATGGATACAGATTTCTTAATGCCCTGTAAAACTTGTAGATCCCGTCTCCTCCGAGTATCGTCAGGGGCTCTGACCGTTCTGTATCACCGTAGTTGCTTGCGAAAAGAAAGGTGGAGAGGTCCGCCGTATGGTCAATATGAAAATGGGTTAGGATGATCACGTCTATCCCGTTTATACTGTAACCAAACTCGATAAGCCTTCTCACAACCGATGGACCTATATCTATGAGTATATTGTGCCTCTCCGTCGTTAGAAGATACGAAGAGGAGAGCCTCCTTATGGATGGGGTTGCGGTGCCACTTCCGAGGATTAGAAGTTTCATCTGTTCAGATACCACTCTATGGTCTCCCCTATGCCTTCCTCAATATTGAGTCGCGGCCGCCACCCGAGTTCTTTTACTGCCCTGTCTATCTTAAGGGTACTCACCCTTATATCCCCTGGTCGGGCAACTGCCCGCTGAGGTTCGTAGAATACATCCGGCAAGGGTATCCCTTTTTCAATAAGTTTAGTGTATATGCATCTATAGAGGTCTAAGGTATGGGTGCCTATACCTGTCCCTATGTTGTAAAGACCTGAAATACCATCTCTCGTTGCCAAAATATTGGCGTATGCCACATCCTTCACATAACAGTAGTCCCTAATCATCCCCCGGGGCTCCTCGGGGAAATAGTTGAGCACAGGATGTTCTCTTGAGAGGAGCTTCTCTATGAATATCGATACAACCCCTGCCTCCCCGTGGGGTATCTGCCTCGGTCCATACACATTACTGTACCTCAGTATCGTATACCCTATGCTATACTGGTTGTGGTACATCTTTATATACTTTTCACAGGCAAACTTCGAGATCGCATAGGGCGATGCAGGCTCCGGTATGTAGTCCTCCCCTGTGGGGACAATATCGGCATCTCCGTATATCGCACCCCCTGTTGAGGAGAATATAAACTTTTTCACCCCGTACTTCTTTGAAAGCTCAAGCAACCTTATCGTGCCTTTGATGTTAACCTCCGCATCGAATAAGGGGTTCTGTACTGAAAACGGAACAGAAATCTGTGCGGCATGGTGGTTTACGATAACAGGTCTTTCTTCATGAAAAACAGCCTCCATATCTTCGCTGCAGATATCAACGACATAAAGCCTCGCCTTCTCATTCCTATTCTCCCTTTTTCCTGTGGATAGGTCATCCACTATGACAACATCAAAACCGTTCTCAACGTAAACATCCACAACATGGGATGCGATAAAACCACAACCTCCTGTCACAAGTACCTTCATCCCTCTACACCTCTCATAAAATATTATGAAATGCCTACCGCCTCAAAAATAGCCCTTACGTTTTCAATTTTTGCATCGTCAAGACCCCCTCCGGTATCGATGATAAGCCCACCTTCATCACCGAAGAGGTCTATAAGTCTCATGCAATAATCTCTCACCGCCTCGGGGGTCCCTGTGGCGAGAAGGGAGGCAGGTATGTTACCCCTTAAACAGACCGTACCTCCGAGTATCTTCTTTGCGAGTTTCATATCGACGACTTCAAAGGCATAGCACGCCTTTCCTTTTGGTATCTCCTTTATTATTTCCAGCCTCGAATTGTAATCCCCCTCAAAAAAGGGACAGGGTATGAGGCCTTCATCTATTAAGGCGAGCATCAACCTATGGAGGGTGGGCCAGTAAAATTTTAAAAATTGTTTTAAGGACATATAATTTCCCGCACCCTTATGGAGGGGTATAAAGACAAAGGGATTCCCCGATTTCTTCGCCCCTTCCACACCCCTTTCTATCATAAAGGGCAATAACCTCTCGCATGCCATAATTAATAGATCCGGCCTTCTATACATATCGAGCATAATACCTTTTGTCCCCCTGAAATAATCACCGAGCTTATCGAAAGGGGCATTCGTAATCGCAATCGCATCCAGGGGAAAACCCTCCCTTTTCGCCTCCTCTATAAACTTCTTCCTGTATGATACCACCTTTAATGCCTCTTCTCCTGCCTTCTTAAGTACCGCCAAACCCTCCAAAACATCGGGGTCCATAAGGCTTGAGAGAAAGCCTACCACCCCTGAGGCATAACCGGTCATCCCGTGGAGGGGGGATAGTTTATTTAACCCCTTTAATGCATTGAAAATCCTCGGCCAGTATTTCCTTATGATAAAATCCGAAGGGTCCGATAGGAATTCGGGGTATTCTTCCGGGAGCATATATTCCCCTTCAACAAACTGATACGATATGTCGGGCTTAAGATGGCGACCGGGCCATTTTATTTGAGTTGTATCGAGTATATCCATTAAGGGGCCAATCAGTCTGAAATAGGGATCCTGCACCATATCGCACGGAAAATCTCTGATAGTCTTCCAAACCGCATCCCACATCTTCTCCGGGTCGTATATAAACTCTTCCATCGTAATCCCCGCATAGCGGGCGGGGAAGAAACCGAACCTCAAAACAACGGGTAACCTGTCCGGCCTCCTCAGTTCTATCGTATCCCTTATACGCCTCTCCCTCTCTTCGTATATCTTCCTTTTTCTATCTTCCATGCTTGATTCCCCGTTTTTGTTTTTAGCCTTGCCCGTTTTGAATGTAACTTTATCCATCCTTTTTGTCAACAGACTTCACGTATGCTGTGAAAAAGTATTTGACTATCCCTCAATCGAAATGATATTTTTAATCATGTTTGGATTGGGACTGCCGGAACTCATAATAATCCTCGTCATCATCTTTATCATCTTTGGTGCTGGAAAACTCCCCGAGATAGGGGGCGCCATTGGGAAGGGCATCAAGAGTTTTAGAAAGGCTACAAAGGATGAGGATTCCATAGAGACCACGATCGTCGAGGAAAAGAAGAACGAAAAAGCATCCTGAAAAAGTAAATTGTGAAGGGCAACATTGCTTTCATAGGGATTGGCTCTAACATTGGCGATGGCGTAGCAAACTGTCTTGCCTCCATTGAAAAGATAAAGAAGGATAAAAGGGCGGAGATTCTATCCTGCTCTTCCCTTTATCGTACCTCCCCTGTCTCAAAGATAGAACAGGAGGACTTTATAAACTGTGCGATAAAAATCTCCTGGAATGATACCCCCTTTAGTCTACTCTCTTTCTTAAACGGTATAGAGAGGGAGATGGGAAGGATAAGGGTTATAAAGGATGGGCCTAGGACAATCGACCTTGATATACTCCTCTTCGGAGATGCTGTGATACATACCCCTTCTCTAATTATCCCCCATCCCGAACTCCACAGGAGAAAATTTGCGTTAGTCCCCTGTATTGAGATAGACCCTACCCTCGTACACCCCGTCTATAAAAGGGAGCTTAAAACATTTCTCGATGAGATAGGAGAAAATCAAAGGATCTTCCGGTTAACCGACGGACATTGAATAGTTTATCTCGCTTATGTTGTTCTTCTCGTACCGGCACGCCTGGAGCACCTCGTCCATATCCGTCAGTCCGAGAAAAATCTTTTGGATACCGTCCATTATAAGAGTCCTCATCCCAACGGCAAGGGCGGCAACCCTTATCTGCTCTGAAGATGCCTTCTGGGTTATAAGGTGCTTTATGTTTTCCGAGTTAAAAAGGAGTTCGTGTACCGCTAACCTCCCCTTATAACCGGTATTGTTACATGCCCCACAGCCCTTCCTCCTCATAAATGTCAATTTATCGGAGTACTGGACTCCATCGTGCATGTAAAACCATCTTGAACCGTAAAGGTTGACGAGGTGCTCATACTCCTCTTTTTTAGGATGGTACGGCTCCTTACATTTTTCGCAGAGACGACGGATCAAACGCTGGGCAATGATTCCAAGGAGGGCATCTGCAAAATTGAAGGGGTCCATACCCATCTCTATCAACCTGTTTATGGTCTCGGGGGCATTGTTCGTATGTAATGTGCTCAAAACGAGATGACCTGTCAGGGAGGCCTCTATCACCGTCTTTGCCGTCTCTACGTCTCTCATCTCGCCGACCATGATGATGTCAGGGTCTGCCCTTAAAAATGAGCGAAGAACCTCCTGAAAGGTCAAGCCTATCTTTGGTAAAACCTGCACCTGCCTCAACCCCTTCTGGGTGATCTCCACGGGGTCTTCAACGGTCCATATCTTAACATCAGGGGTGTTTAAGGCCTTTAGAATGGAGTGGAGGGTCGTTGTCTTCCCCGAACCTGTGGGACCTACGCATAGAATCATGCCAAAGGGCTCTTTGAGCATGTTTTTTAAAATCTCCAGGTTAAAGTCGGAAAACCCCATAGATTCTAAGGGCAGGGGCTCTCCGGTATTTAAAATCCGAAGTACCGCATCCTCATTGGCCCCTATGGTCGGTGTGATCTCTACCCTGAATTCTATCTGACGACCCTGATGCCACATCACAATCTTTCCGCTCTGGGGCTTTCTGCGCTCGGAAATATCGAGGTTTGCCATAATCTTTATCCTCGATATGATAGCCCTCTTATACATCTTCGGTATCTCATGGGTCTTGCTGCATACACCATCTATCCTGTATCTCACCTGAAAGGGTGCATCTCTGTAGCCTGGCTCAAAATGGATATCTGAAGCCCCTTTATTATAGGCATCGAGCATAATCTTGTTAACAAGGGATACGATTTGGGAATCTGTCTCAGATACCTCGGGCTCTTCTGGCTCCTCCTCGATTACGAGCTTTTCCGTGAGACCGCTTATGAAATCCTCAACCTTTAGCTCCTCTTCCTTCTCGGGAAAATACTTTTTTATCGCCTCGGAGATCTGCTTTGAAGTTGCAACGACGAGTTCTACTTTTCTTTTTGTATAAAAACGGAGGGTGTCGGGGATCGTGTAATCCGTTGGCTCAGAGGTGGCAACAACGAGCTTTTTCCCGTCATCGTCTATAGGGAGCACTTTTAGACTCTTTATCACATCAACAGGAAGGGCCTCGAGGGCCTTTTTCTTAGGCGTTACCTGATCAAGATCCACAAAACGGAGGAGGAATTTAACCGCCAGGACATTCAATAGTTGCTTCTCCGTGATAAGGCCTTTCTCTATGAGGAGTGTCCCTATCTTCTTTTTCTTGCCTTCCTGTTGATGACTGATCGCATCCTCAACCTGTTCTTTTGTCACAAGACCTGCTTCGACGAGGATGTCTCCCACCTTCATCCTCGGGGTTACCTTTCCCCCTTTGTATGCACTCTCTATCACCTTTTCTATCGCTTCTTGGGGCACATCCTCTTTTTTGGCAATAATCTCCCCGAGTTTCTTCTCCCTTAAATCCTGCTGCTCTTTTAGGACCTTCTCTATTTCAAAATCTGTGACAAAACCTTTGTCTTTCAGGAGGGTGCCTATTGGGCTCTCTTTTTCCCTTAGTTTAACACCCCCGGAGGGGAAAAACAGGAGGCGAAAAGGGTTATCCATCTCGGCAGAGATCGCATAAAATCCGGTCTGGTATTTTTTTTCATCAATTACCGCAGCGTTATACCTCTTCCCCGTAACCGTAGTGATGATCTCGTGGGTTAAGTCTTTTGTGGGTACTTTAAAATCCTTAGGGGGTTGCATCAATATCGCACATAGCGTGTTAAGGAAAAAGGTATGGCTCATGCCTGTCCTCATCAGAATCGCCTTTATCACGTTCTGTTCGGGCATGAAATTGCCGATCAACGCCCCCTCTTCTCTTCTTCCATCGGTAAATTCAAGGATAAGATTAGCCTTCACCTTTTTTCTCTGTCCTTCTGTTTAACGGAGGCAATTTAAACCTCCTCTGCCTTCCGGGCTGTCCTCATCACGAAAAAAATCCTCTGGATAACGGTTACATGACTCAATACGGCAAGCACAATAATAGCATAACCGAGAAGATTGAATAATAGCCCCGCGATGAGTATGATCAACCTTTCCGGCCTTTCGAGTAAACCTATCTTGCAACCAAACGATGCGGCCTCGGCCCTTGCCCTCGCATAGGGGATGATCGCAATCCCCATAGCCGCAATAAAAACGAGTATACCGTAAAAGATATGCTGTATGGACATATAATAGATGAATACCCCCAACATGATGGTGAGATCAGAATACCTGTCGAGCACAGAATCCAAAAAACCGCCGAAGGGGGTAACCCTGTTTGAAGTCCTCGCTATCACCCCATCCATCATATCAAAAAAACCGGAAAGAATTATGATAATCCCTCCCGCTTTCAGATACCCGAGAGAGATGGCAAGGGCCGATAGAAAACCCAGCAAGACACCCAGTACGGTAATTACATTAGGGTTAATCCTCTTATCCCGGAAGAAAAAACGGTATATCTCAAGTATAAAGGGGTCAAGGGAATGTCCTATCTTTTCGCTTATCAAAAACTATCTATCTCTCCCTTTTTCCTTTTATAAAATCCTCAACCATCAACTGGGCGATGTTGTCGGGATACTGTTTGATCGGGTGTTTCATCGTATACGCCGAGATCGATTCAAGGACTCCTGCCACACCCCTGTCCCTTGCAAGCCTGCAACACCTTATGGCATCGATAATACATCCCGCACTGTTTGGTGAGTCCTCCACAGAAAGTCTCAATTCCAGATTGACAGGAATGTCTCCAAAGATCCTGCCCTCTATCCTCATAAAACACACCTTGTTATCCTTCTGCCACGGCACATAATCGGATGGCCCTATATGGATAGATTCCGGTTCAAGGGGTAAATCAAGGGCGGACTGTACGGCCTCTGTCTTCGAGATCTTCTTTGAGACCAGTCTGTCCCTGTTTAACATGTTGAGAAAGTCCGTGTTGCCCCCTGTATTCAACTGGTAAGTCCTATCAACCTTTACCCCCCTATCAGAAAAGAGTCGGGCGAGGGTTCTGTGGATTATCGTTGCCCCGATCTGGGATTTTACATCATCCCCTATGATGGGTATCCCTTTCTTTTTGAATCTTTCGGCCCATTCTATGTCAGAGGCGATAAAAACAGGTATGCAGTTTATTAAACTTACCCCACTCTCAAGACAACACTCTGCGTAGAACCTCGCAGCAGCCTCAGAACCTACGGGGAGATAATTCACCAGTATTTCCACACCCCTCTCTTTCAGTATTTTTACAACATCCTCCGGCTCCTCCTCTGCTACTATAAACCTCCTGTCTTCGGGATAATCCTTCATATGGGGGGATACACCATCGAGTACATGGCCCATAGAGACTATGAGCCCTTTGTCATCTATATCGGGGTCTATAGTTTTCGTACAGTTTGGTTTTGCAAATATAGCCTCCTTTAACGGCTTCCCCACTTTTCTTCTGTCTATATCAAAGGCGGCGACAACATTTATGTCACCAGGTTTATACCCCCCTATGTCATAATGCATGAGGCCTATTACATCTTCACTCTTCTTTGAATAGTAACTTATCCCCTGGATAAGAGAACTGGCACAGTTGCCAATACCTACGATTCCGATACGTATTTCGTGCATTCTCACCTCATTTTATTTTGTTTTTAAAATATTTACCCTAAAAAGTCAAAAAAATTATGGTAATCTCATCTTTTGTATTTTAACATACCATCATCATATAAATCATGGCCGAAAATATCGTTTATAACAAAAAGGGGCATCTCTTTTACCTCGAGTCTAAAAATCGATTCAGGACCTAAATCCTCATACGCCATCGCCCTCATAGAGATAACACACCGGGAGATCAAAGCCCCTGCCCCCCCTATCGCCCCAAAATAGACGGCCTTGTATTCCCTTATCGCCTCTTTTACCTTTTCAGACCTCCTGCCCTTTCCTATCATACCCTTTAAACCCCTTTTTATGAGTTCAGGGGCAAAAAGATCCATCCTTGTACTCGTTGTGGGACCACAGGAACCTGCCACCCGTCCTGATGGAGCAGGCGATGGGCCACAGTAATATATGACCTGGTTTCTTATATCGAAGGGTAAATCCTTCCCATCCTTCAATGCCTCCATGAACCTTTTATGGGCGGTATCCCTTGCGGTATATATATGACCTGTGAGTAACACCTTATCCCCTGATTTTAGGCCTTCTATCACCTCTTCCGACAGGGGTGTTTTTATATGTTTTATCTCCATCTCAGAATCACCTTCTGCCTTACAATACCATATCCCTTTTCCTGTGGGCATGACATTGAATGTTAACCGCCACAGGGAGGGAAGCGATATGGCATGGCATGGTCTTGATGTGTACATCAAGACAGGTCACATAACCCCCATACCCCTGGGGGCCTATACCTGTCCTGTTTATCTCTTCGAGCAGTTCAAGCTCGTAAGCGGCAATTACAGGGTCCCCGTTTCTTTTTCCTGCTGGGAGGAGCAAGGCCTCCTTTGCCATTGTGGCCGATGTCTCAAGGTTTCCCCCTATCCCGACCCCAACAAAGATAGGCGGACAGGGATTGGGTCCCCCCTTTTTTACCATCTCGAGGACAAAGGCCTTTATACCTGCCCAGCCTTGAGAAGGTAAAAGCATCCTCACCTCTCCATAATTTTCACTCCCTCCCCCCTTGGGAAATACGGTGAGCTTTACTCTATCCCCCGTTACTATCTTCGTGTGTATGATAGCAGGGGTATTATCCCCTGTGTTCTTCCTTGTCAAGGGGTCACAACACGACTTCCTCAGAAAACCTTTTGTGTAACCCCTCCTCACCCCTTCATTTATTGCCTCCGTTAAGGACCCCCCGACTATGTGTACATCTTGGCCTATTTCTATAAATACCGCCGCAAGTCCTGTATCCTGACAGATAGGTATCCCCTCCCTCTTTGCAAAATCGGCATTTTCTATCAGTGCCCCCAATACCTCTCTTCCAACAGGGGAAACCTCCCTCTCTGCCTGCGTCTTCAAAAGTCCGTATACATCTTCCGGCAGTTCAATGTTCGCCTCTATAAACATCATTTCTATCTTCTCTGCGATCTCATCCGTATGAACCTCTCTCATAAATACTACCCCACAATGCGTATAGACCTTTAAAACAGAATATTTTATATCGATTTTTTTAAATTTTTAAAGCATATTTTATCGGTTTTTTATATATTTCATCACGTCAAACTTTTTCTTACAGCCGTTATAACTCATATAACGGATTTTACCGAAAATCGGCCTTTCGGCCCACGGCCTATCATGAACCCCTCCTATGCTCCAGGCAATCCCCGTATAGCCGTTGGGGTCTCTACCGTCGAGGCTGTATCTATCATTTAGATATATGGATATTTCAAGGGCCTCTTCAGGGGATCTGGTCCATTCGAGAATCTTTTTTGCCCAGTACATACGCATGTAACCGTGCATCTTTCCCGTTGTAACCATTTCGAGTTGAGCCGCATTCCACAGGGGATCATGGGTTTTTCCCTCTTCGAATTCATAAAGGGTGTAAGAATATGGTCTTCTATCTTTTCTGTGGTCGTTCAAGGTCTTTTTTGCCCAGGGGGGTAACCCTTCAAAATTGTCATAATCATCGTTATAAAAACAGTAGTTATCCGATAACTCTTTTCTTACTATGAGTTCTTCAAGAAAGGCCTCTTTTGAATCTTTTTCAGCCTCCGCATTTATCACTTCAAGGGCGATCCTCTGGGATGAGATCTGGCCAAAATGCATATAGGGAGAAAGGTTCGATTGGACGTTGCTGTTAGGGTCATTTTTCTCTTTATTGTATTGGGACAATCTCTCTTTTATAAAACCCTTTAGTGTGATTCTTGCCTCTTTTTCCCCAGGCTTTATCCACTTAACCGGAGATACAGATCTGTCAAGCGATAGGTCCTCAAACAAAAAGTTCCAATCGATGCGCGGTAGATTTTTCTTCCATGAAAAATTATGTTTGAGAAGGGGCGGGAACTCCGTGAGAAACTCTTTTAACAGGCGATGGATCTTAGGCCTTATGGTATAGGCGCCGAATTCCTGTTTATCGGAGGCTATCCAGCAGGGAACGATATTGTGGGTATCTACCTCAAAAAACGGTATGTCTATATTCCGGGCAATACCCCTCTTCCATTCCCTCTTTATCTTTAATGGGTCAAAATCTGTGACGAGGACCCCTATGTTTTGGGTCTCGAGAAAATAGGGTATCTCCTTTTCGGGTAAACCTTTTAAGAGGAAAAAGGGTATATTTTTCTTTTTAAGACCTCCTTCCACCTCTTCGAGACCTTTTACCATAAAGTCATACGGGCGTAACGTTCCATTTAAAAACTTATGAACAAGGCAGAAGATAACGCATAGGGGTTGCCTTCTCTCATAGGCGATAGACTGGGCAAAAAGAAGGGCCCAGTTATCCTCTATTCGCTGGTCTCTGCTCATCCAGTACGCAACAGGGCCCTCCCGGGGTAGGCCATGCCCCAAAACCCTCACCCTTCTTTTATCTATCTCCATAATCTCCGTATACTATCATTCTTTTTAAAACTTTGCTATAATTGAGCAATCAACTTTTTTGGGGGAATCTATGGAATTAAAAGAATATTTTGACGAAAAAGATGGCGTAGGGGTCCTTGCAACGGCAGATGAGAATGGCATAGTAGATGTGGCGATCTATTCAAGACCCCATGTTATAGAGGAGAACATCATCGCCTTCATCATGGCGGATAGACTTACCCATAAAAATCTCGAAAAAAATCCCCATGCTGCATATCTATTCAAAGAGGATGGGGACAAGTATACGGGGAGACGTCTATACCTGACAAAGATAAAAGAGGAAAAGGATAGCCCCTTAATTGAAACATTGAGGAGAAAAAAGAGATACAATACTTCCAAGGAAGGGGCCGATACAAAATATCTCGTTTACTTCCGTATCGATAAGGTACTGCCGTTGATCGGGGAATAGACGCCTTCTAAAAAAGAAGAACCGGTAAGATTGGACAATCCACCGATTGACCCCATATTTCGGTATAGAAGGGGGGTTAACCCCTTCTATACTTTGAACTGATTGACCAGTTTTTTTAACTCTTTTGAGAGGGTTAGAAGATTATCCGCAGAGTCTGAGTTTTTATTGATTACGGCAGCCATCTCGGACATCACCTCCGATATCCTCTGTATATTATCTGCCATCTCATTTGTCGTTGCCGTCTGTTGCTCGGAAGCTACCGCTATCTGGTTTACCTCACTGTTTACAGCATTTATCTGGGTAAGAATTTCCTTGAGGGAAACGCTCGATCTGTGGGCTCCCTCCACCCCTTTTTGGGATTCCTTTACCCCTTCTTTCATGGAGATAACCGCTTTTTTCGTTTCCGATTGTATCTCTGCTACGGTTTCCGCGATCTCTTTGGTCGCGGTCG
Source organism: Syntrophorhabdaceae bacterium (assembly GCA_026415675.1). Classification (GTDB taxonomy): domain Bacteria; phylum Desulfobacterota; class Syntrophorhabdia; order Syntrophorhabdales; family Syntrophorhabdaceae; genus JAOAGQ01. Next base: position 30,832 of record JAOAGQ010000033.1, on the reverse strand, counting down.
TCGTTCTCTCCGCAAGTTTCCTCACCTCATCCGCTACAACGGCAAATCCCCTTCCGTGTTCTCCTGCTCGGGCCGCCTCAATGGCAGCGTTTAAGGCAAGGAGATTCGTCTGATCCGCTATGTCGTTTATCAGTTCTACTATTTCCCCTATCTTTTCTGACTTCATTCCCAGTTGCTCTATATTCTGGGAAACGTCCTTTACCTTTGCGTTGATACGCTCGATGGCGCTTACCGTCTCCGCTATGACCTCTGCCCCGTTTGATGCGGTGTTGTTTGTCTCCTCCGCACTCTGTGCCGCTTTCATGCAATTCTTCGCAATCTCGTTAGAGGTGGTAGACATCTCTTCCCCGGCGGTGGCAATAGAGTTAACCTGGGAGGCAACGTCGTTTATCCTGGAATTTACCTGCTCCATCGAAACGCTCACCGTATTGGCCGCATCGGCCACCATGTTACTCCCTTCCGCCACTTTGTTAAAGGTCTCATGGAGCTTGTCTACAAAACTGTTAAAATGGCCTGCCATCTCCCCTATCTCGTCTTTCGATGAAACATCTACCCTCTGCGTGAGGTCCCCCTCTGCAATATGCTTTATAACATCGATCGTTTTTCTTATGGGACCCAATATCGTCTTTGTCATGGACAGGCTGATCAAAAGGGATAACCCCACCGCAGATGCAAAGACTACAATAAAAACCATCAATACCCTTTTGTAGTTATTGACAGATGATTTATACTTCTCCTCTGCGAGTTTCTCCTCAAGGCGGTTCAAGTCATTTAATGTCTTTTCCAGGGCTTGAAACTTATCGTCTGCGGTTCCCATAAGCATCGTTGCAAAACTCATATCCACAAGTACCGCCTCGATGGTCTCCTGGGCAGGTTTTTTATAGTCATTTACCTGTTCGATGAGTCTCTGGTATATCCCTTTCTCTTCCTGGCTCAAACCCTTTTTGTTCGCAATCCTTGTGATGCCCTCTACCGTCTCGTTTAAGGTCTTTATCTGCTCCTCCCCAAGTTTTTTTACTTTTTCAGGGTCATAACCTGCATTTGTCCATGATATCACCTTATACAGGTTCCCGTGGACATTCGCTATGTTCTGTATGAAACCTGTGCTCGTCCTGTACGAAGAGAACCTATCGGCAAATATACCAATGGCGGTCTGTTGGCTGGATAGGGCTATATAGGAGACCCCTCCGAAGATCATGAAAAAGACGATGGCGCATACAGGTGACAGAAGGAGCTTCTTTCTCATCTTTAAATTTGTGATGTATCTTTTCATTGTCCTTGTCTCCTTTCACTCCTTCCCCCCGTAAACGATTATTTATTGTCACTGTTTGTACGCACCGCAACCGAAGATATAATCGTCCACCTTCTCTATATAGGCGGTCTTCTTCTCGATCTTTTTGGTTCCGGGGTTTGTGAACTTATAATCCTGCCATCCTTTCCCTTTTGTCTTCGCAAGTTCAATCCTCTCCTTGACAAAATAAACTCCATCCGGGTCTTTCATCTCTTTTAAATCCTTGCCGATCATGGCCTTGTTAAACCCATGGGCCATACACTTTCCGTTCATGTCGTATACAAAGATATAAAGGTCATCCTTTACAAACTGTCCCTGGGGATTACTGATCTCAGAGAAGGCCTTATCCTTACCATTTGCCTTGTAGAACGCTATTGCCTTTTTCACCATCGCCTCTGCCTCAGCAGGGGTACCTGCTGCATAGAGCACATCCCTCCCAAAGAACACAAAGATAAAACAGATAACGGATAACAAAACTACCTTTTTCATAAAAACCTCCTTGTTTGTTTTTCTGGCATACTGCCTTCTGTGGAGGCCATCTCATCCACAGCTTTTGTTACTAATTTTATCGGAAAATCTTTGAATTACTTAAATAGTTTTTTATAAAACGGTGATATCCGGGATATTAAACAGGATTTTAACGGAATAAACAGATTCTTAAGGGGCGAGTTGCACCTTATCTCCAAACGCCTCTTTTAATGCAGAAGACAAAGCCTCAACGTCCTCGCTGCTTTTGAATTCTACCATCAACTCTCCATTCTCCCCCACCACGAGTTTGCCATATTTTTTAACGATTTCCGATACATCCGATGGGTCTACCGTCCACCAGCCCTTTGTACGCCGAAGCAACTCCTCCCCCTTCAAAGGTTGGGGTGTTACAAGGTCAATCGTCCTGAACCACGCCGTCCACCCTATCTGCGCCGGGGCTTTGAGAACAGGACTTACAGGGTCATGGTATATGCGGCATCTGCCGAAGAGCCTCAAACGTATCATTTAAGGGCCTCCTGGATAAGGCTTTTTATTTTTTCATCAGGGGAAAGGGTATTGGGGGGCACATAGATACCGTATCTCCCCAAAATATAAACGAAGGAAGATAGATACAAATCTACGATATCCCTTTCCCCGATAGGGATACACCTCTTTACGGACAAACCCCATGCCTTTTCGAAAAGCCTCAATGTACCCTCCCGTATCCTTCTTAACCTCTCATCAAAAAGAGATATGCCGAGGTTCTGAAGTAGGGTCCTCTGGGCCTCTTCTATCTGGGAAAAGACCTGCCTTAAAAATCTGACCTGTCGATTATCGCCCCATTCGTCTTTATCCAAACTACCACCTATACATTACGTAACTTATGTTCTCTCCGCCAGTATCCTTCTTATCTCTTTCTTTAATATCTTGCCCTGGGGGCTTTTTGGCAGCTCCTTCCAGAACTCGACGGATTTCGGTTTTTTGTAGCCTGCCATATGTTCACCGCAGAAACGGATAATCTCATCGGGGGTAATATCCACACCCTTTTTCAATACTACAATAGCCTTTACCACCTCTCCCCAATGTTCATCGGGGACACCCACAACAGAGACTTCAGAAACAGCGGGGTGTCTGTATATTATCTCCTCTATCTCTCTGGGGTATATGTTTACCCCTCCGGAGATGATCATGTCGTTCTTTCTCTCCACTATATAGAGATAACCCTCCTCATCGAGTCTTCCTAAATCTCCTGTATAAAGCCAACCGTTTTTCAACTTCTTCTCAGTCTCTTCGGGCATCTGCCAGTAACCCTTCATCATCGCCTCGCTTCTCAAGATGATCTCTCCCACCTCACCTACAGGGAGGTCCTTCCCCTCCTCATCGACAATCCTTACCTCATAATTTATAACAGGCCTTCCCGATGAGGCAAGTCTTTCTATCTTTCTCTCAGAATCTATGGTATGGTCCTCGGGCTTTAGAACCGTGGTTAGAGGACCGCTTTCCGTCTGACCGTAAAGCTGGGCAAAACCACAGGGGAACACCTTTACCGCCTGTTTTAAAAGTTCAACAGGCATGGGGGCAGCGGCGTACAGGATGAGTTTTAAGGTACTTAAATCAAAACGTTCGAGGTTGGGAACTTGGAGCAGGCTGTGGATCATCGTTGGAACAAACTGACACCTTGTAATCCTTTCCTTTGATATATATTCGAGGGTGTTTTCGGGGTCAAACCCTCCTTCTTTCCTTATGTGGATCGTATTCGGCATAAAAGAATGTCTCACTATGTTGTCCTCACATGCCACATGGTACATGGGGAAGGTGATCAAAACATTCTCATCGTATTCGACCCTCAGTTCTATCACCCCGGCTACTGCATTCGAGATGAGGTGTCTGTGGGTCCGTAACGCCCCTTTAGGCTTGCCCGTTGTACCTGCAGTAAAAAACATACTCACCACATCGTCATCGAGGATCTCTACCTCCGGCTCTTTTTTCTCCCCCTCCTCGATTAACCTCTCATAGGTTTCCATATAGGAAAAGGGGGGCTCTTCAAGGCATATATACCTTTCAACGGAGTCGATATCCCCTTTGATCCCGTCAATGATGCCACAAAAATCCTTACCCAAAAAAAGATAACGGGGCTTCGAGTATTCGATGATGTCCTTAAGCTCCCTTCTGCTGAAATGGTTGTTGTAGGGGCAGAAGATTCCCCCTGCCTTTGCAGAGGCGAAGTATATCTCTATAAATTGATGGGAATTGCGCAAAAGAACCCCGATACGGTCACCCTTTTTCATACCCCAACGGACAAGGGTATTGGCAAGGGCGTTTACCCTTTCGTTTATTGAGTCAAAGGTGAACCTTCCTGCGTCCGAAACTACCCCTATCTTCTGGGGGAATTTTCGTGCATTCCTTGTAATCATATCTCCAACAACCATTTATCCCTCCGTAGATAAAATGTTTTTATTTCTATTTAGCCCTACGAAAATATGCTGTGGACAAAAAAACAATAAACCTGTCAAATAGTTAAAAAATCCTCTTTTTGTCTTCCTTTACCCAGGACGGAAACCACCTGTAATACTCAAGGGGGTATGCCCTGTTTAGACCATCGTAGGTTGCCTTTGCAAGTTCAATCCCTCTCTTTGACCTGTAGAGCCTTACAAACCCTTTCTTCTCAAGGGATGTAAGGGTTTCATCGAGTCTTGAATCCTCTACATCGTATATCTCCTTTAAATCATCCCTGCTCATAAAAAGACCGGGATTCACCCGATAATCCTCGGCCAATACCTTAAGGAGACCCTCCTCGTCGATATCTTTCCTCTTTTCCTGGGTATCCATGATCGGCACAGGTATCCCCAGTTCGGGATGGACTATCCTTCTTGCCATCTTCAAATCCTCTGCCATCTGACGGAGGGCCGAGCGGAATATCACGAGCCTGCAAGCCTCCATCGTCCCCCCTGCAATCTCTTCCACCTTTGCCACATTCATGATCTCCTCGATGGGGTAGAAGGGTGTAACACCGTCCCCTCCCATCACCTGTATCGCCTTGATGCTCGCCTCCATCACCGATTCGCAGCTAAAGACCTTTGCTATATTCGATTCAACGGCTATATCCACCCCGCAATCCCAGAGATAGGCGGTATAATATGTGAAGAGACGGGATATCTTCGTCTTTATGATCAGATCCGCAATTTTAGATTGATTTGCAGGGATATCGGATGTAGGTCTTCCAAACTGTACCCTTCTCTGTGCGTAGGGCACGACATTCCTTAGAAGCTCCCCTATCCAGCCCGTAACACTCGCAGAGATCAGTGTCCTCTCGAAGTTAAGACCTGCGGTCATCACCCTCCAGCCCTCCCCTTCCCTTCCAATGCGGTCTGTAACGGGGACCTGAACATTATGGAAGTTTAAAACACCGTTCTGGATATTTTTAAACCCTATGATCTCGTTTATCTTCTCGACCGTGAGTCCAGGGGTTCCCCTCTCCACAATAAAGGCCGTTAAGTGCCTGTAGTTTTTTATGTCTTCGGGGTTATCGCTCGTCTTTGCATAAACCATATGCCTTTTCGCTATCCCCGCGGAGACGATGAACCTTTTCTTTCCGTTTAAGATATAAACGTCCCCTTCCTTTCTCGCGGTAGTCTCGATGGCCGCTGCATCGGTGCCTGCAAAAGGTTCTGTTATCACAATCGCCCCGAGTTCCCCCTCAGCTATGCGGGGTAAAATCCTTCTTTTTTGCTCCTCGTTTCCGTATTCAATCACCTGTCTTAGACCGCCGAGCATATTCCCGACAAAGACCCTCCCGGGCCCCGGCATCCTCCCAAAGGCCTCGGCGGCTATGCACGCCCCTGTTGCCCCAAGGCCCAATCCCCCGTATTCTTTTGGAATTCCAACTCCTGTATAACCCTTCTTCCCTATCTCTTCAAACATATCCCAGGGGAATTCCCTGGTCCACCTCGACTCTATGTCTCGGGGGAGCATCCTTTTCACAAAGGAGTTTATCTCATCGGCAAACCTTTTCTGTTCTTCCGTCCACCAGGGGAATTTTTCCATCGCCAGTAACCTCCGTTCTTTTTTTAAACCGATTATTTCATAAGTACTTTCGGTAGATATGTTGCCAGCTCAGGGAAGATAAAGAGGAGAACCATGCAGAGTATCATAGAGGCAAGAAAGGGGTAAACTCCGTTGTAAATAATATTCATCGGCGTCTTTGTGATGTTTTTAACGACAAAGACACAGATCGCAACGGGGGGTATCACCGAACCGATACATACGGTACATGCAACCATGATCCCTGCCCAGAGGGGGTCATACCCGAGTTTTGTGATTATCGGGAAGAATATAGGGGTAGCCAGTATCATAAAGGCAAGGTCATCTATGAAAGAGCCTCCAAGGAGGTAGATGAGAAAGATTATAACCATTATGATGGATCTGTGCAGGGGAAGGGTCACTATCCATTCTGCAGCTGCCTGGGGCATATTTGTCACAGCGATAAAATGGCCGAGAACCGCAGACGATGCGATGAGGAGGAGGACCATACAGGAGGTCCTGAGAGACTCCTTTATGGACTGCCAAAAACCCATGAACTTTATATCCCTTTTTAGGATGCAGAATATGAGTACCGCAAAGGCACCGATACCCCCTGCCTCTGTGGGCGTAAAAAAGCCGTACATCAAGCCCCCTATGAGGATCAGAAAGATCACGATCGGCCAGATCACATCCGGTAATGATTTCCACCTCTCGGCCCATGGGTATTTCTCGCTCCTCGGACCTAATGAAGGGTTTACCTTACACCAGCCGAAAATGATGAGGATAAAAAAGAAGGACATGATGAGCCCCGGAAAGATACCGGCCATAAAGAGTCTCCCTATGGACTGCTGGGTAATAATACCGAAGACTATGAGGGTGACACTCGGAGGGAGTAAGACCCCGAGCGTACCTACCGTGGCAACAATCCCTGTTGATAGTTTTTTGCTATACCCGAACCTGTCCATCTCGGGAATGGCAACGCTGGCAAAGGTGGCGGAAGTGGCGACGACGGAGCCGCATATCGCCTTGAAAACCGTTGCCCCGGCCACGGTTGCAACCGCAAGACCTCCAGGAATATGACCCAAAAACTTATGGGTCGTATCGTATAGCCTTTTTGCAATACCTGCATTAAACGCTATCTGTCCCATGAGCACAAAAAGGGGTATGGCGGTCAGTCCATAAGAGGCAAGGGAATCGAGAAAATCATTCGCAAGGAGGCTCAAAGCCGTCTCAAAATCGTTTAACACCATAAAACCTACAAAACCTACCGCCACCATTGCAATGGCAAGCTCTATTCCCATCATAAACAGAGACAAAAGGACGAAAAGGGCAACAATGCCTATTATGGTCTCATTCATGTTCCACCTCATAAAAAACGGTCTTAAAAACATCCGTTAACAAGACAAGGGCCTCGACAAACCCGCAGAAGGAAAGACCGTAAGCCACGGGGTAATAGGGGACATGTAAGGTAAGGGAGACCTCTCCTGTCTTATATAAGTCGTTCCCTTTTAAAAGGAGAGACCATGATATGAGAGTAAATATCCCAATCCCTATGAGTTTTGTAAAGACGGTGATTATCGCCTTTTTCCATCTGCTCAACCTCTGGGTGAGGATATCGACATTAACATGGGCTCCATCGAGGGAGGTCTGGGCTATGGCAAATCCTGCCACAAGGGCCCCTGCAAAGGACATCAATTCGAAGGTCCCTGTGATGGGTCTTCCTAAGTATCTTAAGATCACGTCTATGACGGTGAGCAACATCATTAGCCCGAGTATGACACCCCCCAAAAAGTTCGTTATTCTACTCAATCTTTTTACAAAGTTTATAAAAGAGAGCATTATTAAGCCTCCTTAAAAAGATACTAAAGGGTACACAGAGGTGTACCCTTTTTCGCTTCATTGATGGGAGAGGCTATTTTCTGTACTGCTTAAAGGAATCGAGGAGAAATTTCACCGCTTCTTCTCCGGGCATACCCTTGGCCTTCATCTCCTTTATGTATTCATCGGCAAGGGGTTTTGCCCCCTTCTCATACCATCTCGCCTCTTCATCGGCACTCAAGGAGATGATCTTAACCCCCCTCTTTATCAGCCAGTTCTTTCCCGATATGTCTATATCCGCCCACATTTTTGCATATCTGTTGATATACTCTCCACTCATCTTATCAATTGTATCCTGTATATCCTTCGGAAGGGATGCAAATTTTTTCTTGTTCATGGCGACTATAAAGGTTGCGGAATAGGCGGTTGTTATATTCTCTGTTGAGTATCGAATGTGCTCCCCTGTCCTGAAACCTTCTAGGGCCTCATAACTCGACAAAAGACCATCCACAACCCCTTTCGATAGGGCATCATAGACTTCAGGCATGGGCATGGCAACAGGGGCAGCCCCGATCAGACCTACAAATTTTGCGTTTGATCCATAACATCTCAGTTTTAACCCCTTTACATCTTCAAGTTTTGCAACGGGCTTTGCCCTTGTATGGAGGTATCCCCCTGGCTGGGCATGAAACCACAGTACCTTCACATCGTCGAATTCCTTCGGTTTGAACTTGTTGTACATCTCATTTGAAATCTTTGTGGCCGCCTCCCCGGGGGGCGTCCCTATGGGAAGGTCGAGAACCTGGGAGAAGGGAAATCTCCCCATTGTGTATCCAAGCACATGGTTTCCCACATCCGCTATGCCCTTTACAACCGCATCGTACGTCTGTGCGGCAGGGGCAAGGGTTCCCCCTGCAAAATAATTCACCTTTACCTTTCCCCCTGTCCTCTTCTCAAGGTCTTTACCCCATTCCTGAAGGAGAATATTCTGGAGATGGCTCACGGGAAACCAGTTTGTGACCTTGATGGTGATCACCTTCTCATCCCCATAAACGGAACCGGCAAATAGACTTGAAAAGATCATCGAGATTGAAACAAGAGAGATTACAAGAAATCTTGGTACCATAAAAACCCCCTATCTGTTTAATATTTGTTGCCTTCAATCATAAGCAATTTTGATGCCGAAAAAATCGAACGGACAAAAAACGGGCACAATTGTTTACTCGTCGGATGTGAACGATATAACCACCCCCTTCCCTCCTTAATAATCTCAAGAGACTGTATACATTTGATACAACCTGTGCAATATGGACACGCCCTTTGAATTCGTCTCTTTTAAAAGACCTTTTTCAATAGTTCTGAGGCGATAACCGCCTTCTCCACCTCCTTTGACCCTTCATAGATCTCGACGATCTTCGCATCCCTGTAAAACCTCTGTATATCGTATTCTGCGATGTAACCATACCCACCGTGGAGTTGTAGGGCCTCGTTTGTCACATACACCGCGGTCTCCCCGGCAAACCATTTTGCCATCGAGATCAACGAAGGTTCCACCTTACCATGATCTAATAACCATGCGGAACGCCAGTATAGACTTCTTGCCGCCTCTATCCTCGTTGCCATCTCTGCGATCTTAAACTGAACACCCTGAAGCCTCGAGAGGGTACCCCCGAAGGCCTTTCTCTTCTTCACATGGGATATGGCGAGTTCCAGTGCCCCCTGGGCAACACCAACACCCTGGGCAGCAACATGGTTCCTCGTCTTATTAAAAAAGTCCATCAACTGATAAAAACCCCTCTGCTCCTGTCCGATTAAATTTTCCACAGGGACTTCTACATTGTTAAAACTCACCTCTGCCGTATTGGAAGCCCTGATACCCATCTTTCCGTGTATCTTGTTCGCCTCGTAACCGGGGGTTTTCGTATCGACCATGATGATACTGTGTCTCTTATGGACATCCTGTTCCTGGGGATGGGTTAATGCAAAGACAAGCATGTAATCGGCGAGGCATCCGTTCGTTATAAACATCTTCGAACCGTTTATGATGTATCGATCCCCGACCCTTTCCGCCTTTGTCTTCACCATCGTTACATCGCTTCCCGCATCAGGCTCCGTTATCGCAAAGGCGATCATCTTCTCCCCTTTAGGGATAGGGGGTAGATACTTCCTCTTCTGCTCCTCCGTTCCAAAGGCCTGTACCATCTCAGCACCGAAACTATAGGAGCAGATCGCCTGTCCGCAACCAGGATCCACCCGCCAGAATTGCTCTGTGATGAGTGAATGTTCAAGAAAACCAAGGCCTGCCCCGCCGTATTCCTCTTTGATGAACGTACCTACAAAACCATACTCGCAGGCCTTCTTCGCTATGGAGAGGTCGAACTCCTCTTTTTCATCGAATTCCTTTGCCCTGTCTCTAAATTCTGCCTCGGCAAACTCCCTTGCCGCCTTAACGATATCCTTTTGTTCGTCCGTCAGATCCATATCACTCCTCCGGTAATTTTAAGTTTACTTCGCATCAGAGTTAAGCAATTGCCGTGCCAATCTAATTTACAGTTCTCCCAGTTTTTGATAGAGCTTTTTCCTGCTTATCCCGAGGAGTCTCGCCGCCTTACTTTTGTTACCATTAACAAGCTCCAATACCTTTGATATATGGTGTCTTTCCATGCTTTTTAAGCTGAGATCACCCCTATCGATGGTTCCTTCGTCTCTAAAGGCCATCGTTTGGGGGACGGCAATCATATTTTTTGGTAAATCATCCGCTATGATCTCCTGTCTCTCCCCGGATATCAAGACCGCCCTTTCAAGGACGTTTGAGAGTTCCCTTACATTTCCCGGCCAGTGATAAGAGGTGAGTATCCTCATCGCCTCGTTGCTTATCGTCTTTCTTTTTCCTCCCCTCGAATGTTTTTCCATAAAATATTCTGCCAAAGCGGGGATGTCCTCTACCCTTTCTTTGAGGGGGGGGAGGGTTATGGTAAAAGTATTCAAACGGTAAAAGAGGTCTTTTCTGAACCTGTTTTTCTCCATCTCCTCTTCAAGATTTTTATTCGTGGCAAACACAAAACGGACATCCACCTCTATCTCCCTTGTATCCCCGAGTCTTCTGAAAGTGGATGTTTCAAGAACCCTGAGGAGCTTCGCCTGTATCGCCGGGCTCATATCCGCCACCTCATCGACGAAAAACGTACCGCCATCGGCAATCTGGAGAAGTCCAACCTTGTCTGTCTGCGCCCCGGTAAAGGCGCCCTTTTTATACCCGAAGAGTTCACTCTCAAGGATCGTATCCTGGAGACAACTCGAATTTATCGCAACAAAGGGGTTCTGAGAACGGGGAGAACTGGCATGGATCGCCCTCGATACGAGTTCCTTTCCCGTTCCTGTCTCCCCCAGAATAAGAACAGGGGCCTTGGAGTTGCTTACAAGGGATATGAAATTTTTAACCTCCCTGATCTTATCCCCTGTACCCACAAGTCTGTCGTGGACTTCGACCCTCTGTAACTGCTCCTCAAGGAGAATATTCTTTTCCTTTAACCGCTTTTTTTCATAGGCCTTCAATATCACCGCATGGAGTTCCGCGAGTTTGCACGGTTTTGTCAGGTAATCGTATGCACCGAGCTTCATAGACTGGATGGCCGTATCGACCGATGCATTCCCGGTAAGCATAATCACCTCAGCGGTAGGCTGGAGCTGCTTCATCCTTCTTAACAGCTCAACCCCATCTATGTCGGGGAGTTTAATATCAAAGAGACCTATGTCATAGGACTCTTTCTTGATCGAGTGCATCGCATCTTTCCCTGTCATCGCTATGGAGACATCCATACCCTCTTTCGATAACTTCCTGTTGAATGCCTCAACAAGCTGATGCTCATCATCAACGATAAGAATCTTTATCATTTAACCCTCTACCTCCCTTATCTGATGATGGAAGTATGATCGTAAAGATGCTCCCTATACCGAGCTTGCTCTTCACCTCGATTGAGCCCCCCATCCTGCTTATGAATTCATGGCTTAAGGTGAGTCCGAGACCCACCCCTTTCCCCTTTTCCTTCGTTGAGAAAAAGGGCTCGAATATCCTGTCTATCAGGCCATCGTGGATACCAACACCGTTGTCCTCTATCTCTATCTTTACATCCCTGCCATCGGTAAAGGCCCTGACTTTTATTGCACCCCCCTCTCTATCGGCCACCGCATCCACACCGTTCTGTATTATGTTCCTCAAGCTCTGCTTCATGGCATTCAAATCCCCCATGATTGGAGGTAAATCTTCCTCGATCTCCTTTGATAGGGTGATATCCATTTTTTCGAATTTTATTTCGTTCAAGACCTCTTCGAGACAACCGTTTAGGTCTATCTCCTGGATTTCAAAGCCTTTTTTCTTTGTAATATCTATCATGTCCCTGATGATATTTTTACACCTAAACGCCTGTTCCTGTATGACATTTAGATAACTGTACAATTCCTCTATATCCCCCTTATCTGCACCCTCTTTGCTGCTTATCGATTCCACAAGCTCACATGCGAGTTCAGAGTTTGCCGCTATTGTGGCAAGGGGATTGTTGAGTTCATGGGCAACCCCGGTCATAAGTCTCCCGATAACCGCGGTCTTCGCATCCTGGATGGATTTGATCTGGGCCCTCACCTTTTCCGTTGTATCCTCAATGATGCAGAGGAGACCTTCAACCTTTCTGTCTTTTCCCTTAAGGGGGACACCCCTGAAATGGAGGTACTGTCCTTTATCACCTCTATATGTTGTAAAGGGAAAATCCTGTAATTCAAAGGGTTTGCCTTTTAATCCCTTCTTTATAAATTCTGCAAGACCACACCTGACGGTGTACGGGTTTTTTAGCCAGTTGAACCCCAGAAGTTTCTCCTCTGCCTCGGCCCCCAGTCCTGATAGTTCTGCAAGGGCTGGATTAACACTTGTAAACTCACCGTTTTTGTCTATGGTAAATATGGCGACAGGGGCGTTCTCGATTATTGCGGCATTGAAATCGTTTAAACGCCTCAACTCTTCCTCTGCCTTTTTCTGATATGTGATATCCTGTACCGTCTCTATGACGAGCATCTCCTTTCCAGGTCCAACACCTTGAAGGGGCGTTGTCGTTACGAGGTAAGACCTCATCTCCCCTTTATACTCGTTCTTCTTCTCGACCCTCTCCGTCTTCCCTGTTCTGAAGGTCTTTACTGCAGGGCAATCGTTGCAGGGCCTCTTTCTTTTAAAAATCTCCGTATAACATCTTTTTCCAATAGAACCTCCATCGCCGTCCATTTTATTCCTGTGGGCCACCCTTTCATTCACCCATTTCAGTCTTCTCTTTTTATCTATGATGTATATGCCCATTGGCAGTACGTCAAGGATCGACTGGATCACATTAAGATCAAATGGCGGGTTGTTGTTCATACGTTTATAATACCATTTTCTCAAGAAAACGTGATATATAAACCTTAAAACATGTTGTCTTTGATGGTAAAAAAAGAGAAAATAGGCCCCATCTTAGGACACCACCCGTGGGTCTTCTCCCACGCCTTAACAAACATACCGGAGGGGATTAAACAAGGGGAACCTATAAGACTTATTACCATGAATGGTGATTTTCTGGCGAGCGGTTATTTCAACGGTTATTCCCAGATAGCGGTTAGGATCTGGGGGTATCGGGATAAAGAGGAGGTAGATGAGGGGTTCTTCATTAAAAGATTGAGAGATGCCCTTGATATAAGAAGAAGGTATGTAGAGAGTGAAAAAACAGATGCGTACAGGGTTGTAAACGGGGAGAACGATTGGCTTCCCGGCCTCATCGTCGATAAATACGGCCCGTATATCGTCGTCCAGTTCCATACAAGGGGTATCTATCGGTGGAAGGAACATATCGTATCCGCCATAGAAAAACTTTTAACACCAAAGGGTATCTATGAACGCTCAGACATACCCCTTAGGACCGATATGGCCGAAGAGGAGCTAACAGGCCTTCTATACGGTAGTGTACCCGATACGGTGGAGATTAAAGAACACGGCCTTAAATTTCTTGTAGACATAAAGCATGGACAGAAGACAGGTTTTTTTCTGGATCAGAGGGATAAGAGGGTATCCTTTATCAAATACGCAAAAGAGAAGGATGTCCTCAACTGCTTCTCCTATACAGGGGGATTCTCCGTCTATGCCCTTGCAGGAGGGGCAAAATCCGTTGTAAGTGTCGATACATCGAGTGCAGCCCTTGAGCTTGCCAGAGAAAACGTAGCGATTAACGGTTTTGACCTAAAAAGATGCATCTTTGTCTGTGCCGATGTAAAAGACTACCTGATGAACGAAGAGGTCCTGTTCGACGCCATCGTCCTCGACCCTCCTGCCTTCATAAAGGACAGGAAAAAGAAGAGGGAAGGGGTTATCGGGTATAAGAGGATAAACGAGATGGCCTTGAAAACCATCAAGGATGACGGTATACTCGTTACCTGTTCCTGCTCTGCCCATCTCGGTATGGATGAGTTCCGTTTCATCCTTGTAGAGGCCGGGGCAAAAACACATAGACTCCTAAATATTTTAGAAGCCTATACCCACGGGATAGACCACCCCCAGGGAGTGGCCTATACAGAGGGGGGTTATTTGAAATCCCTTTTTATCCATGTAAAAAACCAGGACCATATATAGCCTTTACCTCAAAGGCCTGCAATGCTCTCGGCAAGGACTGGATTTGAGAGTAATCTCTTCGCAAATTTTATGTATTTTCCGACTATCGCCCTTATTGTGAGCTGGAGGGTATAGGGCTTTATCGGCTTTTCTATGAGATAGTTTATGTCAGAGGCGATACACATATTTACCACATCATCGCTGGCATTTCCTGTGATAATCACCGTGTCCTCATAACACATGGGAAATTTAGCGGCTATCTTATCGAGAAACTCAAAGGCCGTTTCATTTTTAATAAAGACATCAATGACAAATATGGCAACCCCGGCCTCCATCTTTTTGCAGAAAGTAAGGGCATCTTTTGTATTGGAAAAGGAGATAACATCACCCCAGACGTAAAACCTTTTTATGATACTTAAGAGGAGCTCGCAGATATCAGGGTCATCATCGATAATGATCAAATTAAGATTATCCGACATAATACACCCCCTTGAGCTTTATTAACCGATTATCCCATATTTGATGATTTTTTTGAAGCAACATAAATCTTTACCCACCATTAAAACTTTTATTGCATTTGTCTCCTCATGGTGTAAAATTCTAATGAAACCCATCACAATCAAGGAGGTGTTTTTATGGATAAGATACTGAGGATAGATTTGGGGGCAGAAGGTGGTCCTAAGGCATACGAAACACCCCTGGGAGATTATAGTGGCCTCGGGGGGAGGGCCCTGACATCGACGATAGTAGCGAGTGAGGTACCTCCTACCTGTCACCCCTTAGGCAAAGAGAACAAGCTCGTGATCGCCCCGGGGCTATTAAGTGGCTCTGCTGCCGCTATGTCGGGGAGGATCTCGATAGGGTGTAAAAGTCCTTTAACAGGGGGTATCAAGGAGTCAAATGCAGGGGGACAACCATCCCAGGTGCTTGCCCGCCTTGGATACGCCGCGATAGTGCTTGAGGGAAAGCCAAAAGGGGATGATATCTACAGGGTCTTCATCAACAAAGAAGGGGTAAAGATAGAGGTGGATAATACCCTGAAAGGTCTTGGTAACTATGGTGTTGTTGAAAAAATGAGGGCCCAATTCGGGGACAAAATAGCCTGCATCTCCATAGGACAGGCAGGGGAGATGAAATTAAGCGGTGCATCCATCGCCTGTACCGATATGGAATTGAGACCGACGAGACACGCAGGCAGGGGAGGGGTAGGGGCGGTGATGGGCTCAAAGCAGGTGAAGGTCATCGTCCTCGATGACACAGGGATGGCAATGAGGCAACCAAAGGATCCGGAGAAGTTCAGGAAGGCGAATACCGCTTTTGTTGAGGGTTTAAGAAAGCACGGGGTCACAGGACAGGCCCTTCCTGCTTACGGTACAAATGTCCTTGCCAATATTTTAAATGAAGCAGGGGGGTATCCGACGTACAACTTCAAGGTGGGAAGATTCCCCGGCACATCGAAGATAAGCGGTGAGACGGAGGCTGCCCTGGAGACAGAGAGAGGAGGACTCGCCACCCACGGCTGCCACAGGGGCTGTGTGATCCGTTGCTCCGGCATATACAATGACAAAGATGGCCATTACTTAACGAAACAACCGGAGTACGAAACGGTATGGGCCCACGGGGCAGACTGTGGTATCGATGACCTTGACAAGATCGCATATATGGACTTCCTCGATGACGATATAGGCCTCGATACCATCGAGATGGGCGTTACCATAGGAGTGGCAATGGAGGCAGGCTTACTGAAATTCGGGGATGCCGATGGTGCGATAAACCTCTTACAGGAAATAAAAAAGGGAACTCCCCTTGGCCGAATCATAGGAAGTGGCGCCGCTGTTACAGGTAAGGTTTTCGGCGTTGAAAGGGTGCCTGTCGTCAAAGGCCAGGGTATACCTGCCTATGATCCGAGGGCGGTAAAAGGGCTGGGGGTCACATACGCCACAAGCACAATGGGGGCAGACCATACCGCAGGGTACGCCACCGCATCTAATATCCTAAAGGTTGGGGGTTTTGTGGATCCTTTAAAACCTGTGGGGCAGATCGAACTATCGAGAAACCTCCAGATCGCTACAGCCGCTATAGATTCTACAGGCATGTGTCTCTTTATCGCCTTTGCCCTTTTAGACCAGCCTGAGACTTATCAATCCCTCCTCGATATGATAAACGCATTCCACGGTATATCCTTGACATCCGATGATGTGGTCGCCCTCGGGAAAAAGGTTTTAAAAACAGAGAGGGATTTTAACATAAGGGCAGGATTTACAAAAGAGATGGACCGACTTCCCGAATTCTTCAAGTATGAAGCGGTACCTCCCCATAACGTTGTCTTCGACGTACCCGATGAGGAGTTGGACAGTGTCTTCAACTGGTAGGTTCTGAATTGAGACGGGTTTCCCTATGAGGCATATCCATTTAGAAGGGGATGGAAAATTGGAAAAATCCTTTTTTCTGATGCTGCAGGGTGGTTTCTATGTGGAGTGTCCCATAGGGACAAGCATAAAAGAATTTCTCGTTGATTCTATCGGCATCGATGAAACATACTTGGCAGAGAAGATAAGTACCATATTCCTCGATGGAAAGTGTGTTGACGATATTGGAAAAGCTGTTATAGAAGAGGGTTCCACCCTCGCCCTCTCCTCCGCAATGCCGGGGCTCGCAGGGGCTATACTCAAGAGGGGCGGTCCGTTAAAAGTCATGCGGGATGGCATAAGCTATGGAAAAGAAGAAAAGTTTCTCCAAAAAAGAAAGGGTATCTGTTCGATTAAACTCTTCAACCTCCTGACAGAAGATTTAGGCCCCCTCTTTTTAAAATCAGGGATATACATAAAGGCCCGGGACCTCTCGGGCCTCATCTCAACTAAGTCCTGTCAGTTTTTGCCAAGAGATGCTACGATTACCGTTGACGGAAAGTCTGTGGATTTCGAGGTGTTGTTGGATATCTTGAAGGAAGAAGAAGATGAGCTTTTATTTTTCACCTTTGATGTAAAATGGGAACGATAAACGTCACGGTAAAACTCTTTGCCTCGCTGAAAAAGGGAAGGTTTGATGAGAAATCCTTTACCTTTCCCGAAGGCACTACCCTCTCGGATGTCATCTCTTCCCTTGGATTGCCAAAAGAGGAGGTCGTCTTGATATTCGTAAATGGACGCCATATGTTTCCAGAGTCAACCCCCAGCGACGGGGATACGATATCCCTTTTCCCTGCCGTAGGCGGAGGTTGATGAAAGTCCTGCTGGTACAGCCTCCCATAGAGGATTTTTATGACACAAAAATAAGGGCCTATCCCTTAGGCATACTATACCTCGCAGCAAAACTGAAAGACATTTGCCATGTGGTTATAGAAGATTTAAGGAATGTAAAAAAGCCTAACATCATAAAGGATCACCCCTTTGCCGAGCTCAAGGATTACTATAGAGGGGATACCTACACCCCCTTCTCCCTTTTCACCAATTACTACAGATTTGGAAAGGAAGATAAAGTCATTCAAGAGACCATTTTTAAGCACAAACCCGATGTATTGGCCGTCTCCTCCCTTTTTACCCCATACTCGGAAGGGGCATTACAGATACTCGAGATCGCAAAGGGAATAGATAAAAATATCGTAACAATAGTCGGTGGTATCCACCCTACATTTTATGCAGAAGAGACATTAAGAAACCCCCATGTGGATTTCGTGATAAGGGGGGAGGGGGAGACACCGCTTTTTCTGTTGATAGAAGCCCTCAAAAAGAAAGGGAAAGAGACCCTCCTTCATATACCTGGACTATGTTTTCGAAGGGAAGAGGGGGGATTCCATATAGGCGATATAAACTACGAACATGACATAGACACGATACCTGCAAGGGAGCTTGTGGATAAAAACGCCTATAAGATGCACGGTAGACCCTATACGTTTATGTTGACCACGAGGGGCTGTCCAAACCGATGCTCCTTCTGTGGAAGGCCTTCTGTGCCATATAGAAAGAGAAGGCTCCAAACGATTATGGATGAGATAGATATCTGCGAGGAGATGGGTATCGACATCATAGACCTTGAAGATGATATGCTCACATATGACAGGACGTTTTTCAGACAGGTCCTTGAGATGTTTTATGGAAGGGATATGGAGCTATATGCGATGAACGGTGTATATTCAGAGACCCTTGATGAAGAGATATTGGGGCACATGTTAAAGGCGGGCTTTAAAAGGCTCAATTTCTCCCTTGTGGATATTACCCCAACCGTTCTCTCTTCCCAGAAAAGAGGTGTCTCTTCTAACTATATCAAATTATTACCGTTTATAGAAGACTCCCCCTTTCTTTTAGAGACGCACTTTATTATAGGACTTCCCGGTCAGAGCCCCGAAGATGTGATAAATACAATGCTATTCCTTATGGGCAAGAGGTCTCTTCTGGGACCTAGCATCTTCTACCTCGCCCCAAACAGCAGGATCTTTGAACATTACAGGCCCCATACAGAAAATCTACCCTTTCGTTCATACCGCTCAAGCATCATGCTCGAGGTGAACCCCCTTTTCCCCAGAGATATAACGTTTACACTTATGAAGCTCGTAAGGTTTATCAATTTCGTCAAAAGATATATCGATAGGGAACCCTCTCTTAAGAGGCTTGTAGAGCTTCCAGAACTCCTCTCTGAAAATATCCACGTGAGACATATCATCGATGTACTTTTTAGAGAAAAAAGGTTTATCTGTTTTGACCATGGGCGGATGGTTTATATAGAGGAAAGGCACGAGAGGGGGATCATCGAAAATTTTTTTAAAAGGGCTGAAGGGTTAAAGATAAAAGGATACAGGACGAATCGTGAAATTCTTTTCAATCTAAATTAGCTTTACATGGTATAATTTAGATGATTCCAAAGGCATATCCCTTTGGGTAAGAGGAGAAAGGGGTTATATCTTGTTGGTCAAGGAGATCATTTAAATGTCTCTATACTCTTTTTTACAAAATCGACGGGATCTTATCACGGCAATCATCGCCCTTCTCGCCATAGGTGTCGAGGTATACTACAGTTTATGCGAGGGGGGATGTTCCTCTTTAAGAGGGGAACTCTTCGGGATACCCCTTGAGTATATCGGCGTTGGCTACATGTCTTTTTTAATCCCCCTCGCCCTTATGAAGAAGGAGAGGCTTCTCGTTCTCTCCCTATCGGCAGGGGTCGGGATAGAATTCTATCTCATAGGTTTTCAGATATGGTATAACACCTATT
The DNA here is from genome assembly GCA_026415675.1 of Syntrophorhabdaceae bacterium. Classification (GTDB taxonomy): domain Bacteria; phylum Desulfobacterota; class Syntrophorhabdia; order Syntrophorhabdales; family Syntrophorhabdaceae; genus JAOAGQ01. Next base: position 11,405 of record JAOAGQ010000033.1, on the reverse strand, counting down.
GTGTTTACTGTTTGACCTTTGGAGGTTTGCTTATGGTGATGTTTTTTTTGAATATAAAGAGAACCTTTGTGGGACTCTCCATATTAAGTGGGACAATCAGCCTCATCCTTTTTGCCATATTCTTTAAAGGGACCGCAACTCCCCTATACGCATCCGATACCCTTGTACCATCCTTTGGTACAGGCCAGGTCAAAGTGAGGCTCTATACAGACTATTTCTGCCCTCCCTGCAGGGCTATGGAACCGAAGGCAGAACCTTTGATTTTGGATCTGATAAAAAAGAATATAATCACCATCACCTTCGTCGATACCCCTATATACAAAACCTCCCCTCTCTATGCCCGATATTTTCTATACATATTGAATGAAAAAAAAGATATCGAGACCGCTTTTTTTGCGAGACATGCTTTGATAGGGGCATCCCTTGAAAAGATAGGGGAACAGCAAAAACTCGAGGAATACCTGAAAAACAAAGGTATCAAATTTAAGCCCTTTGATGTAAAACCCACGTTTGATTTATTGAATACCTATCTAAAGACAGACAAGGTAAACTCTACACCAACCTGTATAATCGAAAACGAAGGCAAAACAGAGCGTTATACCGGTAGCCAGGAGATTATAGGGGGTCTTGAAAAGATAAAGAAGGAACAGTCGAAAAAAATAGAGAGGGGTACGAAATGAAGCCTGTCGAAGTATTAAAAAAACATTTAAGGGGTATTCTTACATGACATTAAGCATTGACTGCTATCTTTCCCTTACCTGCCCTTCAGAGGAGGAATTGAAGAAAAATATAGAGGCCGCATTAAAGGAAGACAACATAGACGCAAAAATCGCTATATTCAGGATAGATGAGGCAGAGGCATCTCGTATGGGTATAAAAGGTTCGCCTTCAGTATACATAAACGGTGTTGAATTGCAACCCCAAGAAATAAAGGGTTTTTCCTGAAGGATGTTTATCGATGAGTCAGGGAGACTCACAAAAGTTCCATCCGTTAAGGTCCTGAAGGATGCGATAATGGAAGGCAAAAGGAGATATCAGAATGGACGACATTAAAAAATATCGGGGCATAAGGTCATAAGGTCATGGACGAGATTTTAAAATTTGCCATTACGTGCGCTATCGAATCGGGGAAGATACAGCGGAGATACTTTCAAAAGACCTTCAATATTGAGTATAAGGGGGAGATAAATATCGTTACCGAAGTGGATATTGCCTGTCAAGAAAAACTGATAGCCTTAATTCATGATAATTTCCCTGAAGAATCTGTTATAAGTGAAGAAAAGGACAATAGTTTTGTTAGCAACAATAAGAACAGATGGATCATAGACCCCCTCGATGGAACCACAAATTACGCCCACGGATACCCTTTTTTCTGTACCTCTTTGGGGTATGAACAGAAAGGGGAGATCACCCATGGGGTTGTCTATAACCCCATCTTCAACGAGCTTTTCTATGCGGTTAAAGGCAAAGGGGCATACCTAAACGGTGAAAAGATAAGGGTTTCAAAGGTCGATAACCTTACATCATCCCTGCTCGCCACAGGTTTTCCCTACGATATAAGAACAAACAGACGGAACAATATAGACCATTTTTTGAAGTTTCTCTTAAAGGCGCAGGCAATAAGGAGGGATGGCTCAGCGGCTCTGAATCTTAGTTACGTTGCAGCAGGGAGGTTTGACGGTTTCTGGGAGTTAAGCCTTAACCCCTGGGACATGGCGGCAGGGGTATTGATGGTCTCTGAGGCCGGAGGGATGGTGACGGATTTCGGTGGAGAAGGCTTTAATCTGTATAGGGATGAGATAATAGCATCGAACAGTTTGATACACAAGGCGATGGTTGAGACCATAAAGGAGAAGCAGGGTAATTATCGATTCTTGGCTTGATTGATGAAGGGGGTTTTATGAAGGAATACTCTTTAGAAGATATAGGGCATATTGTAAGACCAAAGCTCGGGGATGAGATACCCCTTACCCTTTTCCGTATCTTGAGGATCATAGGGATGAGAAACATCCTCGGTGATACCTCGGGGGCTACCCTCTATATGATGGGGAAAAGGGTGGGAAACATGCTCGGGGCAAAGGATTTATCCGATGCCACAGAAAAGATCAAGACACTTAAGATCGGTATCCCCGAGTTCCAGTTTATTGACGAAGACCATATAGTGGTAAGGCTATTCGAATGTATCACATGTGCGGGCTTTACATACACAGGGGAGATGTTCTGCGATATGGAGAGCGGTATCATAGCAGGCCTTATGGAAACCATCTACAGCAAAAAGGCCAAATCAACGCAGACGAAAAGCTGGTCGGTGGGCTATAACTACTGCGAATTTGAGATATTCTTATACTGAAGACCATGAAAGAGGAAAAAGATCCCCTCCTAAAAAAGATACATGAACTGGAACTGGAACTGGAAGATGCCAAAAGCCTCTCTATGGCCCGAAATAGACTGTTGGAAGCAAACATCTCGGAACTCAACGATGTATATGGCGTACTCAACGAAAAACTAAAGGAGATAAGAAAAAAGGATGAGAGGATTAGAGACTTCGCAAACGAGTTGATAAGGGCAAACAAACTCTCCGTAATGGGTGAGCTTGCAGGCTCGATCGCCCATGAGATAAAAAACCCCCTGATATCCATCCAGGGCTTTGCAAAACGGATAGTGAAGACGGAGGACATAGAAAAGATAAAAAAGTATGCGAGGTTGATAGACAGTGAATCGGGGAGGCTCTCAAACGTACTTGTTAAGCTCCTCGAATTCTCAAGGATGGACGAACCAGAAAAAGTGCCGATAAACATAAACGAGGTGGTCGACGATACGGTACTCTTTATGGAACACTATCTTACGAGATTCAAAAATATAGAGGTCATCCTCGACAAGGGAGAGAATCTACCACCCATATTGGCCGATAAAATACATATACAGCAGGCCCTCGTCAATATTATGATGAATGCAGCCCAGGCGATGCCAAAGGGGGGTGCCATTAAGATCAAGACAGGGGAGGAGGAAGGCTACGTCTATGTATCCGTTACAGATAAAGGGACAGGGATAAAACCGGAAGACATGGAGAGGCTATTCGATCCATTCTTTACAACCAAAAAGAAGGGGGAAGGGACAGGGCTTGGACTTTCTCTTGTAAAGAGGTTGGTCGATGCCCACAAGGGAAAGATTCACGTTGAGAGTAAGCTCGGCGAGGGGAGTACGTTCAAGATACTGATCCCCCACGAGAATACAACCCCCTCATCTTAAGGCGATCTTTTATACTAAAGACTATTTATTCATACTCTTTCGGAACCGCACAAATGATCACAAAATCCTTATCTTCTGCCCTATTTCTATACTGGTGTTTCTCCCCGGGCATAACGAGGATAAAATCTCCTTTTAAGACCAGGTGCTCTTTCCCGTCCTCCCCGACAACCACCCCCTCCCCTTCTATCACATAGTTTATGTGCTCAAAAGGATGGGTATGATAAGGTGTGTGACCCCCTGGTTTAATGGTAAATACCCTGAAGGAAAAATTTGGGGTTCCCTCTGCCCTCGATATCGGTATCTGTTTGTATGTATCCTTTGCCCCCTCCATGTCCATCTTTGTCATCGCTGACTGCAAAAGGTTGATTATCTTCACGTTAACTCCTCCCTTCTTGTTCTGTTTGGTCTTATCATGCATTGAACTTCTTCTTAAACATCGATAGATTTACTTTACCGTATATAGCTTTGCAAGTCTTTTTTTCATCTATAGAATTTGTAATGATTCTACTTCATTTACAGAAAAACTTGACACCTGTTTTGATTGGAATATACTCTGGATAATACTCTTTTCGATAAAAGGGGGTCTTATGAAGAACGGTCAATGGGCTCAAGAAGACTCAAATGAGATCAGAACAATATGCAAACTGTGCCTTAATTCCTGCGGTATGATATTATTTAGGACAGAAGAAGGGATAAAGATAAAAGGGGATCCCAATCATCCCTTATCGAGGGGGTTTCTGTGTAAGAAGGGGCTCCACGCATTGGAGATAGGAAACCTCCCAAACAGACTTTTATACCCCTTGAAAAGAATCGGGGAGAGAGGCTCGGGAAAATGGGAGAGTATCTCATGGGATGAAGCGATCGAGGGTATATCATCTAAGCTCAAGGAGGTAATAGATAAGTACGGGGGTGAATCTGTCTGTGTACAATCCCTGCCTCCAAAAGATATTACAATCTGGCAGGCCTTTGCAAAGACCATCGAAACGCCAAACTTCTTTAGGCATGACCACCATGTCTGTTTTACCCCTCAGCTAATCGCCGACACCCTTACCTTTGGCCACCTCATAACCTATCCTAATCTAACATCAGAGGAGGCGAAAGAGACAAATACGGTTGTGCTATGGGGTATAAATATGCCCGAGACAAACCCTGCAAAGGCCAAAATCATAGATGAGGCCTTAAGTAGAGGGGCTAAACTCATAGTAATAGACCCAAGACCCATAAAACCGGCCAGGGAAGGGGATATATGGATGAGGGTAAGACCGGGAACAGATTGTGCCCTTGCCCTCGGTATGATAAACGTGATCATCAAAGAGCGCTTGTACGATGAAGAATTTGTAACAAGATGGACCTATGGATTCGAAAGGCTTGTGAAACACGTAGAGGATTACACCCCCGAGAAGGTTGAAAAGATCACATGGGTCCCGAAAGAGAAGGTCATAGAAGGGGCAAGGTTGATCGCAAAAAATAGACCTACCGCCATATTCACATTCATAGGGCTCGCTATGGGAGGCAATTCTATAAATACCATGAGATCCCTGGGGATCATCCTTGCGATAACAGGTAACGTTGACAGGAAAGGGGGGAACTTCATAAAGATACCCCCGAAGACAGGAAAGATGGATCTTACCGGTGCATATTTAGAAAAACAGATAAGCGCCGACACCTTTCCCCTCCTTTCAGGTCCCACTTCAATCGTCGGGGCGATCCTTCCTTCGGGGAACCCTGCCGATGTAATTAACACCATGCTGACGGGGAAACCATACCCGTTAAAGGCCCTTCTTACCGATTGTAACCCTGTAACAGCCCTTGAGGATAGTAAAAGGGCCGTTGAGGCCTTTTTAAACCTCGACCTCTTCGTGGTCTTTGAGCTATTTATGACGCCGAGTGCCGAATTTGCCGATTACGTGTTACCCATTACATGGTTTCTCGAATCAAACGGCATAGCGGAGTATTCAGGGATGAACTTTATTGCGGCAAGAAAAAGGGTCTTCAAGCCTTCAGGAGAGGCAAAAGAAGAAGGGGAGATACTTATCGACATATTAAAATCCATGAACATGGCAGATAGACTCCCCTTCTCTACGTATAAAGGGTATCTCGATTACAGGCTAAAACCACAGAACATCACATTCGATCAATTTACAGAGGGGGGCTATATCCTTAACGAAAACGTTGAGAAAAAGTACGAAAAAGGGCTTTTAAGGGAAGATCGAAAACCTGGATTTAACACACCGACAACAAAAATCGAACTCTCCTCAACGACCCTTGAAAAATACGGTTACGACCCCATACCCGAATATAGAGAACCCCTTTTAAGTCCTTATAGTACGGAAGATGTTTTTTTGGATTACCCTTTCATAATGATAACAGGGGCGAGGTATTTTCCCCATTACCACGGCCTCGGCCTTCAAATACCGGCCTTCAGAAAGCTCCATCCCGACCCCCTCTGTGAGATAAACAGAGAGGCCGCGCAGTTATTAGGGGTGAAGGAAGGGGATTGGGTCTATATAGAGACACCGGGGAGAAAAGACAGGATAAGGAGAAGGATAACGGTTGTGGAAGGACTCCATAAAAACGTTGTCTGCGTTGAGGGACACTGGTACTTACCCGAAGAAAAGGAACAGGAGAAAAGGCTATGGGATGTAAACGCCAATGTGATCACCACACTGGGAAACAATTTCGATCCTGTTGTCGGAGGTTCGGGATGTAGGACCATCCTCTGCAGATTGACAAAAATATAAGGTGGTTATTTATCTTTTCATCAATGATTGCGATGTCTTAGATAAACGCCGAGGTGTTTGTCGATTTTCGATGTATGGTTTACAAGCCAGTCTATAATCAAAATCTGTGCCCGAAAAAGAAGAAAAATCCTGTGTCTATCAAGGTCCTTTTTTATCTCTTCCTGAAAGAGTCTGAAACTTTTTGAGAATTGCCTGTGTTGCTCTATTTGATAATCAAGAAAAGGGTAACCAGAATCTCCCATGAGTTGCTCTTCCGTTGTAAAATGTTCGTCTATGTAATCATTTAGAAATTTCACAATATCAGTAAGCTCCGAATAATCATTCGCCCTAGCCACTGCTTCGACGAAGGCGCCTGCATGGTCAAAGAGGCTTTTATGTTGTCCATCTATCAAAGGATCACCTATGGCAAGGGAGCCATCCCAGTGCAGTACAAGACCCACTTCTCCGCTACTCTCGTGGATCCCGGTATCTATAAAGCGCTGGCAACGGTTTAGATATATCCTTGCTACGGAGTCATCGGGGGCTATACTCACACAGTGATCAAGCAGCTCCATCGCCTCGGGTATCTTTTTTAAATGATAATTGGCAAGGGCCTCTTCAAAAATATTCTTTGTTTTTGTTTTTGCTTCCTTCAAAGAAGGGGGATCACCATCAAAGACCTCATAGACGGATTGGCACTGTTCTTTACCTTTGACCTTAACCCTGTCGATGAATCTGATATGAAACCCTTCCTGATCTATGAGGCTATAGTATGTATGCTCACTCATCAAAACAGGCGTTTTATATTCCTTTGTCATAGATTCGATTCGGGATGCGAGGTTTACGGCGTCGCTTATAACAGTGCTTTCCATATGGTATCTTCCCCCTATGATGCCGAGCATCATAAGACCTGTGTTTAGACCGATGCCGATGTTTATGGGCCTGTGGCCTGATTTCTGCCATTCACTATTAAAAGATTTCAGAGAACTCAACATTTCGACTGCGCACCTTAAGGCTGAATCGGCGTTATTCGGAAAAAGCACCATAACCGCATCTCCGATATACTTATCTATGATACCTCCTGTATTTGCTATGGCCGGCTCCATCTTTTCCAGGTAGGAGTTGATAAAGGCAAAGCTCTCTTTAGGGGTCATTCCTTCGGACAAAGATGTAAAATCCCTTATGTCAGAGAAGAGTATCGTCATCGTCTTCTCTATGTGATCCCCGAGCTTAACATCCAATATATGCTCTTTGCCGATCAGTTTTATAAAATTCTCAGGAAAAAAACGACTGTACGCCTCTATGATATCGTCCGTTTTAGGAATGGGTGTTTTCATGGTCATTTCAAAGGGCCTTTTTTTCCTTCTCCCCTATCTTTCTCAGGAGCTTTTCCTTGTGCCTTCTCGTCTCGTCCGCAATCCTTCTCATAAGAGTTTTGAATTCTATGTTTTCTGTTTTTACAATCTCTACATACCTATCTTCGAGGTAGCTATTCTCATAGTCCTTTGCAATATAAAGGAGTTTCTCTTCTGAAAGCCCTCCATTTTTTGTCATCTGTATTTTTTCTCTTATGTCCTTTATAACGGTTTCCAACGCAAAAACATTAAAGGGCCTCCCTTTTTCAAAATTATCGGGTTTTTTGGAGATCAGTTCTATTGTACGGTTTATGTACTGGGCATGGGCAATCTCATCATGCCAGATATCAAGCCAGAACTCCCCATCAAAACCATGGGTGCCTGCGCATACAGAGTAGAGTTCGGCTATATTCATCTCAAACATCGCCATTCTTTTTAAAACCTCGATTATCCCCGTAAGCTCCCCTGAGGCCAAAATGTCCATTTTACTCTTCTCTTTCCTTATCAAGTTATGTAAAGGAAGAAATTTTTCATATAATTTTAGAACCTTTCGATTACTTTTTAAATATTTTTTATCTCAAAAAAAGGGGCTATCCTTTTTAGGGATAGCCCTTTGGATGGTCTTTTTACCGCATCTATTAAGGCTGCGTCCAGTTTACGTTTTCGCCTTTATTCAGTTTTATCCAGTATGCCTTTTTCTGGTAGAATTTTTCAAGGAGGGGGATTGTAGGACGGAGGTCTTGGCTTATATGTTTCGCAGACCATATGCCGGCATCCCATCCCCACACAATGGTCCACTTACCTGATATGGGGTTTAAAGCTGTTGTAACATCTGTGCCGTCAGTGCCCTGATAACCTATCAAGTTCCAATCCTCAAAGAGTTGAACCGTTGTATTGGCAGGGGCGGTCCAGGATGACATATCGATGGTCCCACTTTCATTCATGTAGATCCAGTAGCCTTTTTTGCTCGCAAGTGATGTCAAAGTGGATGTATTATCGGAAGGCCTCCATTTGAGCCACTGCTTTGTCCCATTGTCAAATCCCCAAATCACCCTAACTTTTGCCTGAGTGGTGGAGAGGGCTGTTGCCATGTTTCCCTGAGGTGGATCTTTCGGGAAGGAGATGAAGTTCCACCCCTTAACCAGTGAGACGGCATCGGAAGGTGGAACGGCGGCAGGAAACATACCAATTGCCACGTTTTGTATCATCGGGGTATTTTGATCTATGGTATAGGGCGGGTCCATCTGGAAATAATCATCATACCCCTCTTTTGTGGCAGAGAGGATATATTCCCCTTCTGATGGGACAGGGACCTTGAACATGCCGTTTGCGCTTGTGGTCGATTGATTTACAACAGTATTATCCCCCGGATTTTTTACGTATACCGTTACCCCCTGGATACCTTCATTCTTTGATAAATCTTTTACCTGACCTTCTATCGTGTAGTTTGTGCTTACAAAATTCACATTAGTCACATTCCCGTTGTTTATGGTGACGGTCCTTGAGGAAGGGATAAAATAGTTACCCGTTGCGGATGGGGTAACCGTATATGTGCCGTTACTCAAACCTGTAAATGTGTAGTTACCGTTTGCATCGGTCGTTGCGCTTGTCCCCCCTTCTATCATCAACGTCACATTCTGTACACCTGTCTGCGTGGTACCTGTAAATCTTGTCACCCTACCAGAGATATTATACTTCACCTCCTGGGGCTTTGCCTTTAAGAAGAAGAAGATGTCTTCCACTGTTTGACCTGCGGTAAAAGTTACTTCCTTTGCATTCGCGGGGTCCTCGGCGTTCGGGTACCACTGGGGTTTGAAGGCATCGGATCCCGTAGGGGGTACTACCCTAATTTTATAAGTACCGGGGGTTATTCCACCGAAACCAAATTTACCCTCTGAGTGCATGGTCATGACCTCTTTGGACATGACCTTCGTTGCCCCCTGATATAACTCAATGGTCGCATGTTCGCTCTGGTAATACATGAGATTAGGGTCAATAGAGAATGTCCTCCCCTTTATCGCACTGTATGTTGGGTCGTTAATGATGGTGAAGGGTATGGCGTAATCGGCCGTATGCATGCAATAATTACCTTCATAGCTACAGGTATATGCGGAGAAGAGGTATGAACCCAAATCCGATTTTGATTGGTTCACCTTGAATGTGCCTGCCACCTGTGTTTTATCACTGCTCCAATCCCTTGTATCATCTATTATCTCCATATAAATCATTGACGAACTGTAACCATATCCTATAGGGTGTGTCCCAACCGCCAAAAAATTGATGGGGTCCGTGTATTTGTTCGTTATCGGATTGGGATTTATACTTAACTGGTTTACCCTGGGGGAATCGGGTATGCTTACATTTACGGGAAGGGAAGCGGTCTGTCCATCAGGGGTCTGGGCAACGATGTTACCGGTACCGTTTTCAAGGGCGTAGAAATAGTATGTGTCCATAAACCCTGTGGGGTATACACCTATTATAGTTGGGTTACTGGATGAGTATGAGATGGGGGCGTTATTTATTACCTTTCCATCTCCGTCGAGGGCACTTGCGTAGATCCCTGAGATTGCCCCCTGTTTATTGATGTTCTTCTGTGTGATTTGTGTATTTGTATATGATTGCGTCTGCTGGTTGTATACAGACTCAAAGAACTTTATCTCCGCCACAGTGATTACATTTAAGGTAAAGGGGGCTGAGCGGGTCCCGTAGCCCGATAGATTCGCCTGTATGTTGCCTTTATATGTACCGGGGGCAAGGCCTGTCGTATCTATCATCAGAACTACACCACCTGGGCTCTTTAAGGGTACAGGGGCGAATCTGGAAACACCGTTACCGTTTATAGCCTGATTATCTGTCGTGAACAGAATCTCGTTCTGTGTTGTAAAACCGTTATTGAAGTCTATTCTTACCACGAAAACCGTCTTTTCTCCTTTAATGACGGTCTTCTCTATATCGCCTATGGAAGCTAAAGTGTAATTGGGGGAAGTAACATTGAAGAAATTATCAATGTTGCTCTGGACTTTATTATTCTTTTCAACCAAGACCCTTCCACTTGTAACGGGATCCTGTACGGTAATTACTATGGACGTATCGGACCAGCTCGCTATATTCACACCGGATGAGGAGCCCCCTATAAAGACAGACCCCTGAATTTGGCCGAAATTGGTTCCGTTTATTGTAATCTGGCTACCGTAATTACCGCTTGCCTGGGACAGGGACGTAACAACAGGGACGGGATTTACAGTGACCCCATCTGCGGTTAAGGCTACATCGTCTACGTAAAATCTTCCATTTTCCTCTTTCACTATCTCAATCTTTACAAGCCTCTGGGCACCATTCGGGAATGTGTACTGAGCCTGGATAGGGGTGTCCCCTGTAATGGTATTATTTTCAGGGTTTATGACCTTTTGTCTCTGGAGGTTACCCTGGTTATCCACATATATAAGATATACCGCCACCGTCTTTCCTGTGCTAATGCTGTAAGCATTTGTCAGTTTCATCGATATGCCAAAGGTCTTTCCCGCAATCCCTGTCACATCGAGGTTCTGGTATATTATGACCCCCTTGAAATTGCTCGGATTATCAGGATGGAGGTCTATTTTTTTATTATCCCCTACAGTTACTACGGGCCATGAGTCTGTGGCTGTAAGGAGGGGATTTAATACCCATTCGTTTAGGCCATTTTCAAAATTTCCGTTCCTTATAACATTAGGTGATGTCTGGGCATAAATTGTAGATATCAATAAAAAAGTTATTAATAAAAACGTTATAGCGACGAACGCTTTTTTAAACATAACTTCCTCCTTATTTATCTCAACGATGGTCTAATTATAGACCCATTTTAGATTTTGTAAAGTGATATTTATCAACTTTTAGAAAAAAACAATTATTTCTTAAAAAAACTTTAGACAATTCGTTTAAGGGATGTCAGATAATAAAATGGAGCGGGCAACGGGGATCGAACCCGCGGCATCAAGCTTGGGAAGCTTGCACTCTACCTACTGAGCTATGCCCGCATGATGGATTATTTTAAAGAATTTATTTTTGTAAATCAACAAATTTTAACTCCTCCTGTAGCCAA
>JAOAGQ010000026.1 GCA_026415675.1 Syntrophorhabdaceae bacterium | reverse complement strand
TTTTACCACTTTCGATATCGATACCTTCGTTGATGTTGAAGATCGCACCCCTTGTGCGAATTTCCTCACGGGTTCTATTGGAAGCCCGTGCCGGATCCTGCTCGTTTCTCATTTCCATACCTCCAATTATGATTTAATCAGTCTATTATTTTACGCCAAAAGCCCCAATATGGCAGTACTTCCCTAAACGTTATATCAATTTTTTTGATTTTTCCATATTTTTTTATCGCGCATAGGAATAAGGTAGGAATAAAATAAGGATTGGGGAAACTGGGAATTTTCTCTTGACAAAATAAAGGTATATATGTTTTCCAACTGTTCGGTATTCGGTGCAAGCCATGGTATATGAGATATGCAAAAGGATCATCGATAATATTTCAGGGGTTATCGTAGGAAAGGAGAGTTCTATTGAGCTTCTCCTGACAGGCTTAATCGCTGAAGGCCATGTGCTGATAGAGGATATCCCCGGTCTTGGCAAGACCCTGCTCGCAAAATCCCTTGCCCGAAGCATAGGGGCAACATTTAAAAGGGTACAGTTCACCCCTGATCTATTGCCCTCGGATATTACAGGGTTTAATATATACAACCAACACTCGGGGAGGTTCATCTTTCAGCCAGGGCCTGTTATGACGAATGTCCTTCTCGCCGATGAGATAAACCGTACCATACCGAGAACCCAGTCGAGCCTCCTTGAGAGTATGGAGGAGAGGCAGGTAACGGTGGATGGAAAGACCTATCCCCTACCCCATCCCTTCTTCGTTATTGCCACCCAGAATCCCATAGAACTGGAAGGCACATTCCCCCTGCCCGAAGCCCAGCTCGACAGGTTTCTCATGAGGATAAATCTTGGGTACCCCGATAAGAACGAAGAGATCACAATCCTCGAGAGGTTTCAGAATAAAGATCCATTAAAAGAACTCACCCCTACCGCAACTCCGGAAGATATAGTCAACCTCCAGTGGATAAGGAGAACGATTCTCGTCTCACGCCCTGTAATGGAATATATCACATCCATCGTGGCGGCTACACGCTCAAAAGACACCCTCAGACTCGGGGTAAGTCCGAGGGGTTCATTGGGTCTTATGCGGGCAGGACAGGCCTATGCCTTATTAAGAGAACGCGACTATGTCCTTCCCGACGATATAAAGAGATTGGCCATACCTGTTTTGGCCCATCGATTGCTCCTCAAAGATGAGGAAAGGCTTAAAAATAAGACACAGGGTCAGATAATAGAGGAGATACTGGAAGACACTCCGGTTCCTGCCCTGCCGACATAACGGCTAAAAAAATGGATACCATAGTCCCGAGGCGCGTATCGAGTCTTTTTACCGTTCCTATGATGCTTGGAATAGTGGGTCTTATCCTTGTGATAGGCCTCTTAAACAGCCAGAGGGATATCATCATTCTCTCCGTTATGCTCTTCGCTTCCATATCGGGGTTAAAAACATGGGCCCATTTAAGCGACTACAACGTAAACTACGAAATACACCCTCATAGAACGAGGGTCTTTGCCGGAGAGGGTATCTCCGTTGATCTTTTGGTCTTAAACAGAAAGGCAATGCCTGTATCTATCGAGATAGTGATTCCCTTAAGAAAGGAAGGAAGTAACTCGGAAATCTCGAATAAAGGTAACAGCAGCCTCCTGTGGTATCAAGAATGCCGTTTCACATGGTCTTTCCCCCTCGAAAAAAGGGGTATATACAAATTGGGACCTATTAAGTCATCAACAGGAGACCTTCTGTCCTTTTTTCAGCGTGAAAAAAGCATAAAGGATGGGGTTGAGATCGTTGCATACCCGAGAATTATACCTCTTATACTATTCCCCGCAAAAGGTAAGGAATTCTTCGGAATACCCGGGGAGAGTAACCCCGTTAAAGATCCTGTTTATATACTCGGTACCAGGGATTATCAACAGGAGAGACCTGCCCGGTTTATCCACTGGAAGGCAAGTGCAAAAAAGAACCATCTCCAAGAAAAGATATTCGATTCGACAACGCATGAGAAGCTGCTCATAATCGTTGATGTAGATAAATTCTCCGAGGTAAACGATGGAGATGTCTTTGATTCTACACTGGAGGTCGTGGCCTCAATGGCCGTCCTCTTTGAACGTAGGGGCTTACCCACAGGACTCATGACAAATGGTGAGATAGAAAATTATCCATCTTATGTGCCCATCTCAAGGGGTTTCAACCAGATATCGGCTATACTTGAGGCGCTGGCAAGACTTAAGATGAAACGGGGAATCCCCTTTCAGGAGTTGCTGGAAAAATGGGGATATTCGATGGGAAGGGCTACATTCATCCTTTTCACGATGGAAGAGAATGATAATTCAGAGATGCTGAAAAGGTTTTCAAGGGATAGTTCATCAAAACTCTACGTCCTCACCTTAAGGGACATCCTTTCCCTCCGACGTGAGGCCAACCGATGAAGGGGAATAGGGCAACCTTCTATCTTCTCTCTGCAGGGATGGAGATATGCTGGCTATACGCTATGGGAGCCTTCTTCGCAAAGGTTGTCTCTTTGAAACCCTTTGGCATTCTATGGGGGGTCGCCATATTCTTTTTTGCCTCTTTTATCACCTCGATTACCCGTAATAGGGGGTTAAGGGTTATCTACATCCTGATTCTTCATCTTTTATCCTTTTCTTTCTCTACCCTTTTGACCCTCCATAATACCCTCTATCCTTTAGAACCTATTCTTGGATTTACCGGACTTTTTTCCATTTTCTTTCTCGAGAAAAGGATGGATAAATGGTTACACCTTATCTTTATCGTGATATGGGTCTCTCTATACTGGTTCTCAGGGGTCGCCTTCTCAAGGAGAAAGCTCGATTATTACAGTATATGCGCCCGTTTTGATATAGGTATTACAGCCTTTTTCTGTATTTATTTAACAAAGCTCGTCCTTGAAACTAAAGGGGGCATAAAGGGGGATGATGAAGTCTCATCCCTTATGGTATTCCCCTTTTTCTTATTAAGTCTTCCTGCAATAGGTATCGCAAGGGAAGAAGATCATGTAGAACAGAAGGATTACATTTCAGGATACAGGGGTATTGCTATTATGATGGCTTTTGTCTCAACGGTTCTACTCATATCTATAACCTTCACCTCCATATTCCTCCCCCTCATGAAGGATGCTGCCTCATATACCGCTGAGGGGGCAACCTTTGGGGCAAGGCTTATTTTCCCCGTATTCAAATATTTTCTCCTTTTCATGTTCGGTAAAAGTAAGATAAGATCTGACCCAGAGGTCCATTCAGATAAGACTCAAAAATCCCTCCCACCATACCATTCTGAGAATCCTTGGCTTCAATGGATAGAGACGATTCTATTTTGGGGCATCAAGGTGCTCTTCTTTTTGCTCTTTTTCATTATGGCCACCTTTTTTATATACCTATTAATGTGGTGGCTCTTTTCAAAAACTGAAGAAAAAAAGAGGGTTATGGTCAAAAAATCATCATTTTTTGGGATAATGTTTCTTCTCAGGGATGTCCTTGAAGGTATCATCGATAGATTTATGTCCCTTTGCAGGGGTTATAAGACGTTATCCGATGTGTATCGGGGTCTTCTCTCTTTTGTTGGAAAGGCGGGGATCAGGATCCATCCGGGAGATACACCTTTTGATATTGCCCTTAAGGTAGAACGTTACTTTCCGGAGTTAAGGCATGAGATCGCCCTTATCGTCCATACTTTCTGTGAGGAGATATATGGAGGAAAAAAGATCGGCAAGAGCGACCTCTCTTCTGTAATCTCTGCGATAAAGAGAATAAAAACCCCCCTGAAATGGCCTAAATTACTTAAGATCCGCCTTTCCATCGGTAAAAAATCTCATAGTTTGAAGGAAAAATTTGACTCAAAAGAGAATATCCTGTAGTATACAGGCTATTTAACAGAAAAGAGGTTGAAATGGAGTGGATCGGATATATAATTGATTTTGTCATCCATATAGATGTCCATCTCGGAAGCATCATAAAAGATTACGGCACATGGACGTATCTCATACTTTTTCTCATCATATTCTGTGAAACAGGACTTGTCGTAACCCCTATCCTACCTGGTGATTCCCTTCTTTTTGCCGCCGGTACCTTTGCGGCGATCGGGGCACTGGATGTCTTTCTTCTGTTTGTCCTCCTCTCCGTTGCCGCCATTGCCGGGGATACGGTCAATTACTGGATTGGCGCCAAATTGGGACCAAAGATATTCAGCGGTGAGGATGTCCGTTTTTTAAACCGGGAATATCTAAACCGTACCCATGAATTCTACGAAAAGTACGGGGGAAAGACGATCATAATAGCGAGGTTTGTACCGATCATAAGGACATTCGCCCCCTTTGTTGCAGGGATAGGGAGTATGAGCTACTGGAAGTTTATAAGCTATAACGTCATAGGGGGTATTGTATGGATCGCCATATGCGTCTTCTCGGGCTATTTTTTTGGGAACCTCCCCATAATAAAGAAAAACTTTAGCCTCGTGATCCTCGCCATCATCATCATCTCCATCATGCCCGGGATAATAGAGTTTCTAAAACAAAGGCACGAAACGAAAAAGAAGAAGAGACTCTCCGATGGTTAAATGCCCCTTCTATATAAAGGCCCTCTTTTTCTTCCTCGTTCTTTTCGCAGGCACAGAGAATGTTCACAGCGAAGAGAGGGTCGTCTCATTTTTAGACAGAAATGGAAACAAACGTTGCAGTTTTATTGTTGAACTTGCCACAACCCCTGAAGAACACGCAAGAGGCCTTATGTTCAGGAGATCCTTATGTGATAGTTGCGGTATGCTCTTTATCTTCGAAGGGGAAGAATTGAGGTCCTTCTGGATGAAGAACACCTATATACCCCTCGATATGATCTTTATTGATGCCCATCTCAAGGTCGTCCATATAGAAAAAAACGCAAAACCCCTCGATGAAAGACCAATCCCATCGGTTAAACCTTCAAAATACGTCCTTGAGATCAAAGGGGGAAAGACAAAAAAGTGTGGCATAACCGTAGGAGGGGCTGTTAAGTTCTCGAATATACCAGGATTTTAACCAATTCGCATTTTTCCACAATTTTTGTTGAAAACTTGTTCAATATTTGTCATTTTCTCTTTTTATCTATATGATATTATTGATAATTTAGCGCTTCCCTTATGATGTGGGCATTTAAAAAAACCAGTATAAACAAAGGGGTAGCCCTACCGACTACCCCATCTTATAATCCATACCCGTTTTTTTATCCTCTAAAAAAACCCTTTATTTCAATATGTTTCATTGCCCATTACTATAGGGGGTATAACCCCTATGATTTACTGGGCTATTTTAAATACGGAAACCTCCTACAACCTTTTCAAGATTGACAGAGAGGTCGGCAAGCTCTTGAGAAGCCTTTGCAACATGCTCAGAGCTCCCGGATGTGTCTTTCGAGACAGAGGCTATCGTCTCTATGTCTCTATTTATCTCTTCTGATGTGGCCGCCATCTCTTCTGTTGCAGATGCAATCTGCTGTACCATCCCGTGGAGCTGGTCAACACTTGCAACGATGTTCCTCAATACATCCCCTGCCTGGTTAGAAAGGTCAACCCCCATCGACACCTCTTTTGTTATGCTCTCCATAGACATGACAACCCTGTGAACCTCATTCTGGATCGCTTTTATCATATTACCTATTTCTGCCGTTGAGTTTCCTGCCCTTTCTGCGAGTTTCTTTACCTCATCTGCAACAACGGCAAAACCTCTTCCTACCTCTCCTGCCCTTGCCGCTTCAATCGCTGCATTCAAGGCGAGAAGGTTTGTCTGATCCGCTATATCGTCTATCACATTTATAATCTCCCCTATCTGTGTTGAGCGGGCCCCAAGGGACTTTATCAGTTCCGCCGACTCCCCTATCGTTTTGGCTATGGCCTTTACCTTCTCGACGGACCTATCTACGACAACCTCCCCTTCTTTAGCGAGTTTTACCGTATCCGTTGCCGATGACTCTATACTTGATGTATTCTTTGCGATATCGAGGATCGTCTGGGACATCTCTTCAGAGGCGGTTGCCACCTGGGCTGCCCTGCTTGCCTGTTCTGCCGCACCCTTTAGCATGAGTTCGGAACTCTCGCTCAACCTCTTGCTCGAAGATGACATATCCGTTGCCGCCACCATAACTTCACTTATGATATTCTTCAGCTTTGCAACCATATGTTTCATGGCATTTAAAAGCTGTCCTGTCTCATCCTTCATATCGACATCAATCTGAATGGTCAGATCCCCATCCGCTATCCTGTTCGCAACGGAAACACCCTCGTTCAAAGGCTTTGTTATGCTCCTCGTCAGGAAAATTGCCTGGAAGATCGCGAAGGCAACGACAATTCCGCCGATCCCAAGGAGTAGATAAAAGGCCCTTACATACGTTGAATTGACCTCTTTTGCCCCCTGGGCTGTATTCTCTTCCTGGTATTTCACCATATCGGAACACTGTTTTGTCAGAATGGAGGATATCTGAACGGTGCCTGTTATCACGTTCCCCGCGTTGTTCATATTACCCGATGCTATAAGCTCGAAGGCCTTATCGTTTGCCGTCTGGGCGATGGTAAAGTTCTCTTTTATAGATGCGATAAGGTCCTTACCCTTTGCCGATTTCTCCAGTTTTTCAAGTTTCTCAATGGAAGATTGAAAAACTGCCCTTGCATCCTCTATCTTCTTCTTCTCTTCCTTTGTCACATTCTCGTCGTTCACAAGGATTGCGGTTAAGATGCTTTTGTCGATGGTGTTTACAGACTTTTCGATGTTGTGGGCAAGTTCAATCTTCGTGTTGTTTATCTTCAGTATCTGGTCGAGCTTTTTGTTGATGGTCGTTAAGCTCCATATCCCCGTTGCAACGAGAACCACCATGAAGAGGATGATGATCCCGAGCCCAATACAGAGCCTGCTACTGATAGTGAGGTTATTTAAGTTTAACTTTTTTAAAAACATAGGGACCCCCAGAAAAATTTATTTTTTCTCTATCCATCTGGGGGTATTATCGGCATTAAGAAAAAAAACTTAAAAAAAAGTTAAATATTTTGATGTTGCCTTTTTTGTTTTTTATGTAAATGCCTTACAGGATTTCTACAAGCTCTACCTTAAATAGAAGGTCCTTTCCTGCAAGGGGATGGTTCGCATCGAGCCTTACCACCTGTTCATCCATATCGAGGACCCTAACAAAGGTTACACCGCCATGGGGGGCATGTATCTGGAGTATCATCCCCGGCTCGGGTTTGATATGGGGGGGTATATTATCTCTGTCTACGGAGATGATCATGTCTTCCCTGTACTCACCGTATGCTTCATCCGGGGTCATCGATATATCCTTTGTCTCCCCTACATGCATTCCGATTACCCCTTTTTCAAAACCAGGTATTACCATCCCTTCCCCTATCGTAAATTCGAGGGGTTCCCTGTCCAGAGAGGAGTCGAAGACGGTACCATCCTTTAACATACCTGTGTAATGTACCTTTACGGTATCGTTCATCTTTGCAAGTATCATATTTCTTTCCTCCTTTTTTTATAATACCGTCTCCTTTGAATCTCGAAATCGGGTTCAACTATAACCAACGTCTCTTAAAGAGAGTTTCTGAAGATAAAAGGGAAGGTATTAATATGAACATATTGTTCCTTATATTATAGATGAAAAATAGGCAAAATGAAAGAAAATTAGAGGGGGGCCTATCGTTAATAATCATCAAGGGAGATGGGCCATGTTCTCCTTTTCTTTTTTATAGATTCCCTTTTCTTCTCCTCCAGCATCTTCTCCTTTGCCCTCTTCGACCTTTTCCTTTTCTGCCTCCTTATCTTCTCAATCCTCTGCTGCAGTTCCCCTTCCCTTCCCCTGATTAGGTCTTCTATCTTTTCAAGAAGTATCCTTCTCGCAAAAAAACGGTTCAGGGCCTGGGAACGCTCCTTCTGACACTTTACCTCTATGCCTGTTGGGATATGCTTTAAATAGACACAGGTGTATCTCTTGTTGACATTCTGCCCCCCGTGCCCCCCAGAATGGACAAACCTCTCGATCAAATCAGACTCTTTGACCCCCAGTTCCTCCATCTTCTTCTCAATAGCTCTTAATTTTTCATGACTTACATTAAATCTGTGATAATCCATATTAAGTCAGTTTTGTTCTAATCTCATTTTCTTATAATTTCTTGAATCCACCCCTTTATCAAAGGGTTTATCACCTCAGGTCTTTCAAGGGTCACCATGTGCCCGGCATCCTCTACGATCTCCAGACGGGAACCTTTTATCTGACTGTGGAGATATTCGGAAAATTTTGGCGGGGTTAGAAGGTCGTATTTTCCTGCAATTATGAGGGTAGGCACCCTGATACCGTAAACCCTATCCATTACATCGAATCCTTCGCAGGCAAGAAAATCCCCGAGGATCACCTCTGCCCTGCACTTCATCATCTCTTTCACCCCATTTTCCTTAAGCCTCTCCGGCGATTTGTGCCAAAAGGCATAATCCATGATCATCCGTACAGCCTTTTCTTTATCCTTCTTCAAACCTTCCAGGATTTCAGGGAACACCCTGAGTTTCGCCCCTGTGGTGATCAGGATGAGCCCTTTTAAGATCTCGGGGTATTGAAGGGCAAAGGACATGGCGATCGCCCCTCCCATAGAGTGGCCAACAAGAAAGCATCCCTCTATCCCCAGGGTTTTGACGAGCCGATAGAGATAGTCCCTGTAACCATCGATGGAATCCATCCCCGCACCGTCTCCATCCATCCCATGGCCCGGGAGGTCTATCACCACTGTCTCAAAGGCATCCTTCAAGTATTCCTTCTGGAAAAACCAGGACCTTCCGTTACCCCCTGCCCCATGGATAAAGACTACCTTTTCCCCTTTTCCTTCCCTTTCGACAAAGATATCCATATTACACTCCAAAAAAATATATTGAAAATTAAGAGTCCCTGATTATATCATGAAATAATGAGGTTTTTAGCAGTTTTTTTCATGCTCATAACACTTTTTTCATGCGGCAAGGGGACAGAGATACCTGCAAAACAGAAAATCGGCGAGGAACAACCCTTCGAGGTAAGGTACTCAAAAGAGCTGGAAGAGGCTCGAAAAAGCCTGAAGGCAGATATAAGGATCAAGCTTAAAAAGGATGCGAAGGGGGGTTATAGCTGGGAGATTACAGGAAAGGATGCGAGAGAGGTTTTGAAGGCGAACGAAACGCTGAGAAAAGGGCTCAGTGATGATAGGCCCTGATAAGATTTATCTTTTGTGCGTAAAATAAGACATCCAAAAATTCTCTTTCCGAAACCCTTCTGTTCAAAGGGGGAATATCGAAGGATTTATAGCAGGGATGGTACTGGGCCATGATGTTCACAAAGGCATTTTCAGATATGTTCTCTTTTATAAAATCGAGAACCCTTTTTGAGTCATCTCCACCCCCTGGCATCACAAGATGCCTGATGAGTAGTCCTCTCTTTCCAATCCCTTTCTCATCAACCACGAGATCCCCCACCTGTTGTTGCATCTCTTTTAAGACAACCTTTACGACCTCGGGGTAATCTCTCGCATTACAGTATCTCTCACTTAGGGACCCATCGAGAAACTTCACATCGGGCATATAAATATCTATAATACCCTCAAGTATCTTTATCACATCTATGGACTCATATCCTCCACAGTTATACACGAGGGGGATAGTAAGACCCCTTTCTACGGCAAAAGAGAGGGCCATCAATATCTGTGGTACATAGTGGGTCGGTGTTACAAGGTTTATATTGTGACACCCCCTTTCCTGCAGTTTCAACATGACCTCCGCCAGCCTCTCCGTTGAGCATTCGGTGCCTTCGCCGTATATACTTATCTCATAGTTCTGACAGAAGGAGCATCTTAGGTTACAATGGGTCAAAAAAATCGTTCCCGAACCGTTTTTCCCTACAAGGGGGGACTCTTCCCCGAAATGGGGGAAGGCAGAGGAGATATATAATTCGTATGGGGCATTACAATACCCCTTTTTCCCTTCAACCCTGTTTACCCTGCATCTTCTTGGACAGAGGGTACACGATAATAGCATCGATTTAAGAATCTGGATTTTTTCTTCCAGCTTGCCTTCAGATGCGGTCTTTACGTAAAGGGGCGTATATTCCATAACAACCACCATCATAATAATACTTTAAAATGCGCCTCGAATGCATTATTATATAATGAAAAAATGATAAAAACGGTCACGAGGTAGGATTATGAAATACGAATACTCCGTTAAAATCTTTTCTATGGAAGATCTGGCTCAAGAGAATATCATCGTCGATTCGGAAAAGAATATAGTATACGCCTGTAGACCTGATGGGGAATGCGAGGTCCACGATGTTGGGTCCGAGCAACTTGAAAATCTATCAAGGCTCTTCAACAGGATGGGCGATGAAGGATGGGAGATGGTTCAGCTTTTCTTTCGTCCCCTCGGTATAGTCAGTTTCTGGAAAAGGGCGATTCAAGAAGGGGATATAAAAAACAACGGTTGATTTAAGGAGGTGATCTTATGACTTTAACGCCGTGGAGGGGTCTGTGGGATCTAAAGTTTCCGACTTTAAAGGAAGAGATGGACAAACTGTTTGAGGACTTTTTTGGAAAATCCGGCTTCCAATCCCTCTCAGAGGGTGGATGGTTTCCCCCTCTCGATATCTATGAGACAAAGAAGGATGTGATCGTTACCATCGATATTCCTGGAATAAACCCAAAGGATGTGAGCATCTCCATAGTAGATGAAAAGATCATAATCAAAGGGGAAAGATTGAAAGAGGAAGAGTCCAAGGATGAAACCTGTTACAGGGCGGAGAGGGTGTATGGTTCATTCCAGAGAATCATACAGTTACCGACGGATGTAGTCGGTGATATGGCTAAGGCCACCTATAAAGACGGTGTCCTTAAGATAACCGTTCCAAAATCTCCCAGGGTGATACCAAAGGAGATAAAGGTGGAGATAGAGTAAAAAAAGGAGGACCCATGAAGGATAAGGTAGAAGCGGCCATTGAAAAGATAAGGCCATTTTTACAGAGGGATGGAGGGGATATAAAGCTCGTCGATGTAGTAGATGGAGTGGTAAAGGTAAAGCTACAGGGTGCCTGTGGAAGCTGTCCCATGAGTCTCATGACCTTAAAAATGGGGGTGGAAAAACAACTAAAACAAGAGATACCGGAGATCAAGGAGGTAGTCTCGGTATAATCCGTCCCCTACCCCTCACAAAAAACAGTTGACACTTTTCTCATGAAGTTTAAGAATTGTGTTAAGGAGGGGTTAGGGATGAAAAGAATACATTACGCATGGATCATTGCACTAACAGGTTCTCTCGTTACCGTCCTCGCCCATGGTTTTGGAAGGATGTCCTATTCGGTGATCCTTCCCTACATGAAGGACGGCCTTAAACTCAGCTATACCCAGCTCGGTTTAATCGGTACAGGTAATTTTATAGGTTATCTCTCCCTCGCAATCATTGGGGGGTTTCTTGCGGCAAAATTCGGGGTAAGAAAGGTGGTCTTTCTTTCCCTTCTTTTGATAGGGATCACCCTTTTTTTAACGGGCCTTGCGGGCTCTTTCACCTTCGCCTTTCTCATGAGGCTTTTAACAGGCATGGGTAACGGGAGTAGTTACGTCCCCATAATGGCCCTACCGGCCGCCTGGTTTGTCGCAAAGAAAAGGGGGCTTGCCACCGGAATAGTCTCCGGAGGGATAGGGACAGGACTCTTTGCATCGGGGATTATACTGCCCCCTATCATCTCTTCCTTTGGAGAGAGGGGCTGGAGATACGCCTGGTTTTTTATGGGTATCACAGTCTTTATACTCTCCTTCGTTTGCGTAAGCCTCATCCGCAATACCCCAAAAGAGAAAGGGACAACCATGTACGGCGGTGAAGAAAAAGAGAAAGGGGGGGCGAGGGTCACCCTATTCTCCGCATGGAAGGATATTATAGGGGAGCCTGAGATATGGAAACTGGGAGGCGTCTATTTCACCTATGGGTTTTCATACATCATCTATCTTACATTTTTTGTTGCTTACCTCACAAAGGAAATAGGATACCCCCCTGACCTTGCGGGTCGCATATTCGCCCTTCTCGGTTTTTTTAGTATATTCTGTGGTGTAGTCTGGGGAGGGATATCCGATGTCCTGGGGAGAAGGTATGGCTCTATGTTTGCCTTTATTGTACTTGCTTTATCTTACATAATATTCGCATTATGGAGAGAGAGTACAGGCTTTTACATATCCTCTATGGTCTTTGGCATCACCGCATTCTCCATTCCAACGATAATGGCAGCCGCAGCAGGAGATGCCGTCGGAGGCAGGCTTGCCCCGGCTGGGTTGGGTTTTATAACACTCTTCTTCGGTATCGGACAGGCCTTAGGCCCTGCTATTGCAGGATTGATAAAGGATGGAACAGGGACGTTCACGAATGCTTTTCTCCTCTCGGCCCTCGTATCTTTTATTGGGGCAGGAGGTTCCCTCATATTGCATAAAAAATCATGAAAAATGTGATTTTCCCTTAACAAAACGGGATTCAATGTTTATAATTTATATAAACCTCGATCAGAAAGGGGCCTTTTATGGGTAATATATTTTTTGGTATCATTACACTCTCCATTGTTGTGGTTGCCTGTGTGTTTATACACGTGCTCCTGGAGGTCAAAAAGACTTCGAGAAAGGCCTGCGATTTTTTACAGACAACAGAAGCATCCCTGGAAGAGACCCTGGAAGAGGTAAAAAAAAGCTTAAGAAGCATTAGGGGTCTTACGGAGAATGTAACGACCATTACCGACGATATAAAGGTGCTATCCTCTTCTGTGAGGGAAACGGGGCACAATATAAGGGATATAAGCAGGGTCTTAAACAGTGTGGTAACTGCCTCATCCTCCCGTTTCTCAGGTTTAAGGGCGGCTATAAAGGCCGGTTCCGCGGTGTTGTTAACAGGATTCTTAAGGCATAGAAAAAAATAGAAAATAGAAAAGGAGGTAATCATGGCAGAAGAAGAAAAAGGTCATAGCCCCGGTTGTATTATACTTTCGTTTTTTATCGGTGGTATCATAGGGGCAGGGATCGCCCTACTCGTTGCCCCCAAATCTGGGGAGGAAACGAGAAAACAGATCAAAGAGATAGCGGAAGATGCAAAGAAAAAGATGGAACATTACGTTGAGCAGGTGAAAGGTATAGCTACAACCACGATCGAAAAAGGCAAGGAGATACTGGAGAAGGAAAAATCAATCGTAGCTTCCGCGATTGAAGCAGGGAAAGAGGCATATGAAAAGGAGAAGGGAGGCACTCCGTAAATAAGAAAAGCCTTTACACGCTGATCCTCTTATCCCTTGTTGCGGTATTTGGGTATCTGACCTATAGGATTATTTCGCCCTTTTTGTCCGCTCTCGCATGGGCAACGGTAATCTCTATAGTCTTTTACCCACTATACCTTTATATACTGCGGTACGTCAAGTGGAAGACCCTGTCCTCTACCATCACCATATGTTTCATCCTCTTTTTGATATTCGGCCCTCTCTCTTATTTGACCTACCTTTTAACGGTAGAGGTAAACTCTTTCATAGAGGGCTTAAAATCAGAGCGAATCGACACGATAGAAGAGATTCTTAATCACCCATCGATTAAAGTTATCAACTCAAAGTTATTGACCCTCTTTAAGATATCGGAGGCAGAATTTTATAAAGGGGTAGCAGACACCCTGACAAAGCTTGGAAAAGAATCGATGGGTATCGTAAAAAGCGGGCTCAGCAACTTCCTCTCTGCGGCCCTCGATTTTGTATTCATGGTGATCACCGTCTTTTTTATTTTAACAAATGGACCCCACTATATCGAAAAGCTGGGGGTCTATTTTCCTTTTTCAGAGGGGGAAAAAAGACGTCTTGCTTCACAGGCAAAGGATATCATCACCTCTACGATCTATGGAGGTATCACCGTTGCTGCGGTGCAGGGGTTCATAGGGGGTATCACCCTCTCGATTATGAATGTCTCTTCCCCTGTACTATGGGGACTTGCGATTTTTCTATCCTCCTTCATCCCCCTATTCGGAACTTTCGTGGTGTGGGGGCCGATCGCACTATACCTCCTCATAAAGGGCCTGTATATAAAATCGCTTATTCTAACCATAGTCGGTATCTTTGGTATCAGTATGGCGGATAACATATTAAGACCCCTCTTTATTAAAGGGAAGATGAAAATGCCCATAATCCTCATATTTTTCAGCATAATCGGGGGGATTAAGCTCTTCGGCTTTATAGGTTTTATAATGGGACCCCTTGTGGTCGCCCTTTTTATATCTATCCTCGATATGTTTAGAACCTATTTTCAAGAAGAATATAAAAACTAAAGCACTGTCTCCCCTGAGGCTAATGCCTCGAGACCTTTTCTGTCCATGATGATTATGGTACGACCCTGTACCCTTATAAGATAATGGTTCACCATTTTACTCAAAACCCTTGATAGGGTCTCCGGTATCGTCCCGAGAATACTCGCCAGTTGTCCCTTAGATATATTGAGCTCCAGACTCTCTTTATGCCCTTTATTCTCGGACAGGGAAAGAAAATAGGTGGCAAGCCTCTGGGGCACCTCTTTCAGAGAGAGGTTCTCCACAAGCTGGGCAAACTGCCTTAGCCTCCTCGACAGAAGGGCAAGCATATTTAAGGCTATCGTTGGATCCCTGGTCACAAGCTCTATAAAAGCCTGTCTCGAGAAGAAGAAAGCCTCTGAATCGATCAGGGCCTCTGCGTTTGCGGGAAATTTCTCCCCGGCGAACACTGGAGCCTCTCCAAAGGGTTCACCCGGTGTGATCAGGTGGAGTATCTGCTCCTTCCCTTCAAAGGAAATTTTATAAATCTTGATGTGGCCCGACTTAAGTAGATAGAAACCCCCTGCCTCTTCCCCTTCGGAAAAGACTATCTCTCCCTTTTTAAACAGAGAGAGGGATGATATCTTTACGATCTCCCTGATCTGATCCCCCCGAAGCCCCTTGAATAACTGTGATTCTCCGATAAATTTTTCTGCACTACCTGTATCCATACCTTGGAGATTATATCAAATAATCTCCAAAAATATGGCAAAATTTTTTTAATTGCGTTAAGATTAATCAAAAAAAATTTAACAATATAATTTTAATAGTAAGGAGGTTTTTTTGGAGTCACCTAAAATTTTGATAGTTCTTGGAAGTGAAAGCGATTTACCTGTTGTTGAGGACGGCGTTAAACTCTTAAAGGAGATGGAAGTCCCTTTTATACTGGATGTATCATCCGCCCATAGAAACCCGGAGAAGACTACAGAATATGCAAAGAACGCAAGGGAAAGGGGTATAGAGGTGATCATAGCCGTCGCGGGGATGGCAGCCCATCTCCCCGGAGTCATTGCGGCCCATACGACTCTCCCTGTTATAGGCGTTCCTACTAAGGGTGGGATTCTGGATGGACTGGATGCCCTACTCTCCATCGTCCAGATGCCTAAAGGGGTGCCTGTAGCAACGGTTGCGGTCGGTGCCTTCAGAAACGCAGCTATTCTCGCATGTCAGATCCTCTCTATAAAATATCCTGAGGTTACCTCCAAACTCAACAGACTCAAAGAGGATATGAAGAGGCAAAATAAGGAATTAAACGAAAAACTGGATGCCTTTATAAAGAAGATTTAGGTTCTATTCTCAGGATATCCATCATGTTGAATGCAATTACGGATCTCGACGGAGTAAAGGTAGGCCATGCGACAGATTTAAAAGGTTACACCGGATGTACCGTTCTCCTCTTTGAGAAGGGTGCCGTATGCGGCCTCGATATAAGGGGTAGTGCCTCCGGGACAAGACAGGTAGATGCCCTCAATATAAGCCATATAGTAGAGAATATCCACGCAATCCTTCTCTGCGGAGGGAGCTCCTTCGGTCTCGATGCAGCAGGGGGTGTTATGAACTTTCTCGAAGAGAGGGGTATAGGCTTTGATGTGGGTATCGCAAAGATACCAATCGTTCCAACCGCGGTCATATTCGACCTTTTCTTCGGTGACCCCCATGCGAGACCGAGTGCCGAAATGGGGTATAAGGCCTGTCTGGAGGCCGGACAAGTTGTTCAGGAAGGGAGTGTTGGGGCAGGGACAGGGGCAACGGTGGGCAAACTCTTCGACCTATCCCGGGCAATGAAAGGTGGTGTAGGCACAAGCAGTATAATCCTGCCCAATGGCCTCATTGTCGGTGCCCTTGTCGTGGTTAATGCCTTCGGTGACATCATAGACAATATCACAGGAAAGATTATCGCCGGGGCAAGGGTGTCAAGGGAGAGCATGACCTTCGCAAACACTTTGGCTTCCCTTAAGGAGGGTATCGTCAAAAAGGAGTTTGGCCTTGTAAATACCACCCTCGGGGTTGTTGCAACAAATGGGAAGTTCAACAAAAAAGAGATCACAAAGATAGCCCAGATAGCCCAGGGTGGTCTCATTAAAACGATAAGTCCAGTCCATACCACTTTCGACGGGGATCTGATCTTCAGTGTATCGATGGGGGATTTCGAGGCAGATGTAAATCAGGTTGGGGTCCTCGCAGAATTCGTGATTGCCGAGGCGGTAAAAAGGGCGGTCAAAAAGGCGGATGGATTCGGTATTGTACCGGCCTTTAAAGACCTGAACAAGGGATGGAAGGTCACATAGATTATCGATAAAAGGGGATAGAGATGGTCTCTGAAGATTACTTAAAAATCGCTAATATAATAAAGGAGAGGGGTTATGTCGTTGCCTTCACAGGGGCAGGTATCTCCGTAGACAGTGGAATCCCCGCCTTCAGAGGTGGTCAGGGGCTCTGGGAAAGATACGATCCCATGGAGTACGCCCATATCAGTGCCTTCAACAGAAACCCCGAAAAGGTCTGGGTCATGCTAAGGGAGATGTCAAACGTGATATTCGATTCTGCTCCGAGTCCTGCACATCTCGCGCTGGGCAAACTTGAAGAGCTTGGGTACCTGAAGGCCGTGATTACCCAGAATGTGGACGGACTCCACAGGGTAGCGGGAAATAAAAACGTGATAGAATACCACGGTAACCACAGATGGCTCGTCTGCCTCAACTGTTCAAAAAGATACCCCTTAACCCGGGAGTTTGTTGAGATACTCCCTTACCCATCATGCGAAAACTGTTTTACCCCCCTCAAACCCGATGTTGTCTTCTTCGGGGAAGGCATACCGATGGAGGCGATGCTTAGGGCAAACGTTGAGGCGGAGAGATGTAAGGTGATGCTCATCATAGGCACATCCGGGGTCGTCTACCCTGCTGCCAATATACCCTATATCGCAAAGTCTAAAGGGGCAAAGATAGTTGAGATAAACATAGAGGAGACGCCTTTTACTTCCTCCATTACCGATTATTTTTTAAAGGGTAATGCCTCTTCGATACTGCCCATAATTACAGACTCACTGGTATGAGCCTTTATCTAATAAGCTCATGGGGAGGGGGTTGTGATTTCAAAAATCTTTACCGCTACCGTATCGGGTATAGATGGTATAAAGGTGGATGTTGAGGTAGATATATCCTTCGGTCTTCCTGCCTTCAATATCGTTGGCCTTCCGGAGGCATCCATAAAAGAGAGCAAGGAAAGGGTGAGATCCGCTATCAGAAATGCAGGCTTTGATTTTCCAAACGACAGGATTACCGTAAACCTCGCCCCTGCCGATGTGAGAAAGGAGGGCTCTTCCTTTGATCTCCCTATCGCCCTGGGGCTTCTCACTTCTATGGGTATCCTGAAACAGGAAACGTTGAGAGATTATCTCTTCACAGGGGAACTATCCCTCGACGGAAAGATAAAGGGCATAAAAGGCATCCTCCCTATGGCCATGCTCGCCCATAAAGAGGGCTTTCGAAGCATAGTAGTACCTTACGAAAACGGAAATGAGGCAACCCTCGTAAAACATATAAAGGTACTGGGATCAAAGCACCTCCTAGATCTCGTCCATTTTTTAAGGGGGGAAGGAGAACTGCAGGAGTTTGTAAAAACAGAGGGGATGGAGGTCTTACCCCCTTCCGGAGAGGACCTCGATTTTGCAGATATAAAAGGTCAAAGCCAGGCAAAGAGGGCCCTCGAAATATCCGCAAGCGGAGGCCACAATCTACTGATGATAGGTCCCCCTGGGTCGGGGAAAACCATGCTTGCAAGAAGATTGCCCTCCATACTGCCCCCTTTAAGTTACGAGGAGATAATCGAAACAACGAGGATACACAGTATAGCAGGGCTTCTTGACTCGGATAGATTCATAATCAAGAACAGGCCTTTCAGGGCCCCTCACCATAGTATATCCGATGCGGGATTGATAGGGGGTGGACATATACCCAAACCAGGGGAGGTAAGCCTTGCCCATAACGGTGTCCTTTTCCTCGATGAACTTCCCGAATTCAAAAGGAACGTCCTTGATCTTTTGAGGCAGCCCATAGAAGATGGCTTCGTCACCATCTCAAGGGCAGCACACTCCATCTCATTTCCTGCCCGGTTTATGCTTGTTGCCGCCATGAATCCATGTCCCTGCGGCTATTTCGGGGATTACAGGAAATCATGCCTCTGTAATACCTCCCAGATAAGAAAATATAGGTCCCGTATCTCCGGGCCCCTCTTTGACAGGATTGATATACACCTCGAGGTGCCTCCCATAACGGTAGGGGAATTATCAGGGGAAAAGGAGGAGGAGCCTTCGGAGAGGATAAGGGCAAGGGTAATGGGGGCAAGGGAGATACAGGAGATGCGTTTTAAAGGAAAGAGCATACATTTTAACGGCCATATGACCCCGAGGATGATAAAAAAATACTGTGTT
Source organism: Syntrophorhabdaceae bacterium (assembly GCA_026415675.1). Lineage (GTDB taxonomy): Bacteria > Desulfobacterota > Syntrophorhabdia > Syntrophorhabdales > Syntrophorhabdaceae > JAOAGQ01. The sequence goes on along the minus strand of JAOAGQ010000026.1, from coordinate 18,210 downwards.
ATCAACGATTCGGGAAGGTTACTCCTCGAGAAAGCCGTTGAGAGGTTCGGCCTTTCCCCCAGGGCATACCACAGGATCTTAAAAGTAGCAAGGACAATAGCAGATCTCGAGGCAAAGGAGACGATAGAGGAAGAACACCTTGCAGAGGCGATCCAGTACAGGGCCCTCGACAAGAGACTGATATTGTAGTATCATTCAAGCTCCATATCATGAAAAAAGGAGAACAGTTTTGAAAAAAGGTTACATCGCCCTTATCTCTATGGGGCACCTAATAACAGACATAAACCAGGGGGCCATACCGGTTTTGCTCCCCTTTCTCATCGCAAAACTCAACCTCTCTTACGCCTATGCGGCAGGGATTGTCTTTGCCCTCAATATCTCTTCCTCCCTTGTTCAACCTTTATTCGGCTACCTTGCGGACAGATTCTCAAAATCCTGGCTCATCCCCCTTGGTGTATTTATCTCCGGGGCAGGGATCGCCTTCATCGGGGTAGCCCCTGACTATTGGTCAGTCTTTTTTGTGACCGCATTGAGTGGCATAGGTATCGCCGCTTTTCATCCCGAGGCCGCCCGTCTCACAAACATAATAGCCGGGGATAAAAAGGCCACAGCCATGAGTATCTTCGGTATAGGGGGGCAGCTCGGTTTTGCCATAGGGCCTATCCTCACCACTTTTTTCCTTTTTTTATGGGATTTGCAGGGTACCCTCTTCTTCTTAATCCCCGTAACCATTATGGCTCTACTCTTCTTTTACACGAGACACCAGCTACCGGTCTATCAAAAAACAGGGGATAAAAAGAGTAAGACAACAAAAGGGGGAGGAAAGGATAAGTGGTGGCCCTTTGTCCGATTAACCGCCGCTATCTCATTCCGTTCAATAACTTTTTACGGGCTAAATACCTTTCTCCCGTTGTATCTTATTAATGCCCTTAAACAATCAAAGACAACAGGAGGGGTTGCCTTGACGATATTGCTTGCATCCGGTGTCACGGGCACCCTTATAGGGGGTAAACTCGGTGATAAGATAGGTTATAAGAGGACGATACTTTTAAGCCTCATCACCCTTACGTTTATGCTCCCTACCATTATATTCGTTCAAAGTATATGGGCCTTTCTCCTTCTCCTTGTACCCCTTGGCATCTCCCTCTCGGGGTCTTTCAGCCCTTCCATAGTGATGGGACAGCGGTATCTTCCGAACAGGGTTGGTTTTGCCTCAGGGGTAACGTTAGGTCTTGCGATAACGGTAGGGGGGATTACAGCCCCCATCCTTGGAAAGATAGGGGATATCTACGGTATAACGTATACTATCGTAAGTTTAACCGTTCTACCCCTGTGTGCCTTTTTAATAGCCCTTACCCTTCCCTCGAGGTCAAAGGGATATTAAACCCCGCTTATCTTTAAACCCTCAACCAAAAGTGATGGGGAACCACAACCCCCCAAAAAAATAAAATCTGAACCCACCTTTTTTACATTTTTCATCAAATCGAATATATTCCCGGAGAAAATCACCCCTTTAAACGGTCTTTTGTCGCCATTTTTAACGATATAGCCCGCGGCACCGAGAGAAAAATCGCCGGTGACAGGGTTTGCCATATGGGTCCCCATGAGATCCTCTATTATGAGGCCCTCTTTAATCGCCCCTAATACATCCTCTTCTGTCTCTTTTATGTAGAGGCCCCTTATACCACAGCGGGGGGGCTCCTTCACTCCCCCTCTTACGGAATTACCTGTTGTCGCTACACCCAGTTTTTTACCGTAGTAACTGTCGTATAAAAAACCGGTGAAAACCCCATCTCTTACTACCCCATTCTCCTTTGAAGGGGTACCTTCTCCATCAAAAGGAAAGGCCCCTATCCCCTTTATGCCCGAATCTACTATGTTTACACAGGATGAGAAGCATGGTTGCCCCTGCCTCCCCTTTAGCTTCGTCTTGTCTTTGTATAGGTTCTCACCGAGGAAACTCCCCGATAGAAGTTCCAGTATCTCGCAGGATGTACGGGGGGTAAGGATGCCTTGATAGACACCTGTCTCTATCTGCCTGCTCGATAAAAAGGTGATGGTCTTTTCCCCGATCATCCGTCCCAATCTTTCCGTATCCATTGTGGAGAGGCTATTGGACCATATCCAGTCATACCACGACACCTCATCCCTCTCCTTCGCTACGGCAAGGGCAGATACGGTATAGACCGTCTTTCTCCCCTCTGCAAAAAGCCCTTTTGAATTAAAAATTTTTATAAATACCTCGGCTTCGTTGAGCTCACAGTTTCTCGTAGCCACGATCCTCCTGTCATAGGAGAGTATCTCCTTCTCCATATCCGCAATCATATCTATCTTTTTCTTGTCATCCTCCCTCAAACCTGCCTCATCGTACTGCCTGATATCAGGATATTGAGGCCATTTTTCCGAAAAATAGAAGGTCTCATCTCTCTCCATATAGGGCAAAAGGGAGGCTGCGTTATCCACAAGGGTTTCCATTCCATAATCGGATGTGTCAAGGGTATATGAAAAGGTCATCCTGTTATCCTTTATTGCCCGGAAGGCTATGCCTTCCTCCTCCTTTATCTCTGCCGAAGAGAGTTCCCCTTCCCTTGTTTCGAACTTTTTCACCCTTGTCTTTTTATAAAATACCTCGTATGAGTCAAATATAAGCCCTGCCTTTTTCTCTATCCTGCCTATATCCATATCTACCTCTTTTATTTATGTCATCTTAACTCTCTTACCATGGCGATCTCGTCACACGCCGGAAATTTGGGGCATTTAATGCAATCGGACCATATCTTCTGGGGCAACTCCCTTTTATCCACCGTAGAAAAACCACACTTCTCAAAAAATTCAATCTGGTATGTGAGGAGAAAAAGCTTCTTTATATCGTATGTGATCGCCTCATCGATACAGGCATCCACGATCGTCCTCCCTATACCCTTTTTTCTGTGCCCCTTCGTTACACAAACCGAACGGATCTCCGCAAGATCCTCCCAGCAGATATGTAAAGCCCCTGTACCCACTACCACCCCGTTTAATTCAAAGACAAAATAGTCCCTCATGTTATCGTATAGTTCCCCCAGGGAACGGGGCAGCATCTCCCCCCTTGCCGCCGCATGGTTTATGATACTGTGTATCGATTTAATATCCTTAATTTTTGCTTTTCTCAGCATATTCCAGCATCTCCTCTGCCCTTTTGATGGTCTTTTCTGTGATTGTAACACCCCCTAACATCCGGGCTATCTCCATGATCCTCTCTTTCCTTTCAAGCCTTTTTATAACGGTCCTTGTGCCGTCTTCCCCCTTAATCTTCTCTACAAGAAAATGGTGGTCCCCGTATACCGCAATCTGGGGTAGATGGGTAATACATATCACCTGGTGGTTTCGGGAAATTTCCTTAAGTCTCATCCCCACCATCTCCGCCACCTTTCCGCCGATACCGGAATCTATCTCGTCAAATATGAGTACCCTTTCTTCCTTTACACCTATCACCTTTTTTATGGCAAGCATAATCCTCGAAAGTTCACCTCCTGATGCTATCTTTCTCAAAGGCCTTAAAGGCTCCCCTGGGTTTGTACTTATCAAAAGGTCTATATCATCCATCCCATCCTCATCTATATCGCCTTTATCGGATATATCAACCTTAAAATCTATGCCCTCCATCGAGAGAAAACCGAGCTCTTCAACGATCCTCCTCTCTATAACAGGGGCCTTCTCCTTCCTCTGCTCGGAGAGTTCCCGGGCAAGGCTGCATACCTCCTCTTCCATCGCCTCTTTTTTTCTCTCAATCTTTTCCGTCTCTTCCGAAAGGGATCTCAAATAATCAAGCCTTGAGCGTGCCCTCTCGGAGTAAGAGAGGATCTCTTTCAAATTTCTCCCGTATTTCTCTTTAAGGGAGTATATCTTCGACAATCTCTCCTCGAGACGACCCCGTTCATCGGGGTCGATCTCTATCTCCTTTTCTATGTTTCTTATATCCAGCATCATATCTTCGATCAGGTAAGAGAGGGTCTCCGCCTTCTCCCTCAATCCATCCATCAGTTTTATATTTCCCATGTTCTTCAACTGGTAGATAAAACCCTTTAAGATACCGTATATCGCTTCGTCGCCTTCATACAGGCCATCCCCGATTGTTTTTATGGTGTGTCTTATCTTATCCGCCTCCTTCAAGGTCTTAAGCCTCTCCTTTATGTAATCCTCTTCCCCCTCTTTTATGTCTGCCTCTTCTATCTCCTTAATCTGAAACTCAAGGAGATCCATCTCCTTTTCTCTCCCCTCGAGCTCCCCCTTCTTCTTCGTAAGGGTAGCATTCAATACCTTCAATTCCCTTACCTTTTCGGATAGTTCTAACCTTTTATCCTCAAGGCCAAACATTTGGTCTATCATCTGAATGTAGTTCTTCTTGTCGAGGAGGTGCTGGAACTCATTCTGTCCGTATATGTTTATCAACGATACCCCTAACTCCTCGAGTCTCGTTGTTGTTATCGGGTTATCGTTTAAAAATACCCTTGACCTTCCCGAAGGGCTTATGGTCCTTCTAATCACAAACTCCTCCCCATTGTAGAGGAAAAAGCCTGTTACTTCTGCCCCCTTTGAACCGCTTTTCACCATCTCCTGGGATACCTTTGAGTTTATAAGGGTGGCAAGGGCATTTACAATGATAGATTTCCCTGCCCCTGTCTCCCCTGTTATTACGTTTAGGCCGTCCTCAAATTCTACCTGTATCTCATCGATAATGGCAAAACCCGCCACTTTAAGAAAGGAAAGCATCAGGTACTACCTTTCCCCCCACTTGAGTTTTGTCCTTAATATCTCAAAATACCCCTTGAACGAAGACTTTATAAGGTGTATCACCCTGTCCGAAACTTTCACGATAACTTCATCTTCATACGCCAGGGGAAAGCCTATCTGTCCGTCAAGGGTCAGTATCACCCTTTCGTCTTTAGATAGGAGAACCGCCTTTATAGTAACCGACTCGGGAAGGATGATAGGTCTATTTGTCAACATATGGGGACATATGGGGGTAACCACCATATTCATCAAGGAGGGATAGATGATAGGACCCCCTGCTGCGAGGGTATAACCCGTTGAACCTGTCGGGGTGGATATGATCAAACCATCACCCCTTATGGTGGTTAGATACTCTCCATCAACGTATGTAGCAACATCTATTATCCTTGCCAGGGCATCCTTCGTTATAACCGCATCATTCAAGATGGAGAGGCTGAATATATTCTCATCCCCCCTTACTACCTTTACATCGAGCATGATACGCCTTGATGTATCGAAGCCATCCCTCAAACACTTCTGAAGCACGAAAGGAAACTCCTCTACCGAAACCTCTGTGAGAAAGCCGAGACTTCCTAAGTTCACCCCGAGTATGGGGACATTTCTTCCTTTTAAGTGTCTTGAGACACCAAGGAGGGTTCCGTCCCCGCCGAGGACGACTATCATGTCCGCCCCTTCCCCTATATGTTCCAGTTCCACGGTCTTTTCATATCCCATGGCAAGGGCGGATTCCTCATCGAGGAAGATCTCGTTCTCCAATCCAAATTCTTCTATCGTCTTACTCGCTATCCTCCTTGCATGGGAGTGGCCTTTTTTACATACAATGTGTATTCTCTTCATCTAAATTACTCCGGAAAATAACTTGAAAATAGAAAACCTCATACGCACTAATCCGCACCATCTACCTTTTTAGATATTTTTCTTTCAACTCAAAAGAGAGGGTATTCAGCATCTCGAAGGATTTCTCAACGGTAATTGTTTTGTCGGGGTTTAAAAGATTGCATGTGGCCGGGGCAAGTATACTTTGTTCCACTATTCTTTCCATATCTATACCTTTCTTCACAAGGACACCCCACATGGATTCAAGCCTTTTTTTGATACTCTCCACATCCTCCTTTGAAAACTCCTCAAAATAAGTAGGTACAATGCCCCAGCTAATGATACCACCCCTCTCGAGAAAACCTTTCACCTTGTCGTAAGTAACGAAGATATCCCCGAAGGCATAGGAGTTAAAAGAGAGTATCTCAATATCGAGAGATAAAAGGAAATCCCAGTCGGGTCTCCCACAGAGGTGTAACCCCCTGGGACCTTCTATGCCTCCATAAAACTGATCTAACTCCCTTTTTGCCTTCAAATTATCATAACCGCACATGGCGTTGAAAATGAATTCGAGTCCTGGGTCGTCAACCCATACAAAGGCTCCTCTGTTTCTCTCCTTTAGTTCCCTATACTGGGTATTTACCTTCCTCTGGATGAAAGAAAAGGCAAGTTCCCTTATCTCATCGTTATATACAATGGGTTTGTCGTTCTCATCCACGACTTTAAGGGTAAGACTTACAGGACTTATGAACTGTCCTCTTACGGCCCTGTAGCCTGATAGGTCTTTTGAGAGGAATTTTTTATATACAACGGAGAATTTTTCGGAAAGGCTGTAATACTTTTCATCTTCCTCCCTCTCGAGATATTCCGGGAGGTCATCGAGAAAACGGTTCGTATCGATGTGGATCCTCGTATGCTCTTCATCGATCACAACCCCCGGGAAACCCTCCAGGGCCTGAACATACATATCCTCATAATAGGAGAGTCTTGGGAGTTGGGGCCAAAAGGGGATATCGAGGGTAAAGGCGATAGCTAAAGCCCTATCTACGTCCTCATGGGGCATTATCCCCATTGCGGTTGTGGCAAGTTCACCTTTGAATTCCAGCCTGTTAACCATGTTATTGATTAACAGGAATATATGGTATTGTCAATCCCAAAAAACTTATTTGCTCTTCTCCAGTTGTTGCCTTTTTATCTCCCTTTTTAAGATTTTTCCTGCCTGACTCTTTGGGAGTTCGTTCACAACATTATATTCTTTCGGCACCTTAAAAGGCGAAAGTCTTGTTTTTAAAAAGGCCTTCAATTTATCTTTATCTATACTTTCTCCTGCCTTGGGTTTTATAAACGCCACAACACGCTCCCCCCATTCTTTATCGGGCAGACCTATAACCGCACACTCCTCAACAGAAGGATAGGTGTACAGGGCCTCCTCCACCTCTCTCGGATAGACGTTCTCACCCCCTGTGATGATCAAGTCTTTTAGCCTATCCACGATAGAGAGATATCCATTTTTATCGTAGACGCCTATATCCCCTGAACGGACCCATCCCCCTTTCCAGAAGGCCGCCTCTGTTCCTTCGGGGTTATTGAGATACCCGTTCATTACACTGGGACCCCTCACACAGACCTCTCCCTCATGTCCCTGTTCGAGGATATTCCCCGATGTATCCCTGATCTGTACCTCCATCCCGAGGACAGGTTGACCTACGGTGCCCACAACATGCCTTTCCGGATAATAGTGGTTGAAGGTAATCGGCATCGCCTCAGTCATACCGTACGATTCAGCAATGGTAATCCCTGTCCTCTCCTTCCATTGCTTTACTATCTCCATCGCCATAGCTGCCCCGGCGGAGAAACAGTAGCGCAATGGACCGAGAATCTTCTTCAAATCCGGCAGGTTAAGTAGTCTTATATACACGGTGGGCACGGAAAAGAACTTCGTGATCCTTCCCTCCTTCAATATGGAAAGGACCCTATCCATATCAAAAGAAGGGAGAAGTTCAAGGCAGCCCGCGGTAAGGATAGTTGAGTTCATGATATGGATCTGACCGAAAACATGGTTGAATGGAAGGAAACAGAGGGCCACATCTTTTTCCGTAGAACGTTCATAATAGGCTATGCTGCAACTCGAAAAGAGTATGCCCTCGTGGGTGAGCATCACGCCCTTGGGTACCCCTGTTGTCCCACCTGTATAGAGAATAGCGGCCACATCCCTTCTCTCCCTGTCTATGGCCTCAAATGTCGGCTCTCCCATATCTATGAGTCTATCGAGGTCTAAATCACCCCCTTCACAGATGACCTTTTCGACGATACCGTCATCTTTTAACTTATTAAGCTCCTGGAGCTTTCCTTTATCGGTAAATATGATTCTCGGTCTTGAATGTTTCACGAGGTTTGTGAGTTCATCCCCTGTAAGCAGACCGGAGAGGGTCACGGCAACGGCACCTGTCTTTAATACGCCGAAATAGAAGGCAATCCAGTCTGCAGAGTTCATAGCGCAAAGGGCCACAAGCTCACCGGGCTTCACATCCAACTTCATCAGACCTGTGGCGATACGATTAGCCCTTTCGTTTAAATAAGAGTACGTCCATTCCTTTGAGTCTTCTCTTATGGCAAGACGTTCAGGAAAATAAAACGAGGACAATTCAAGATTTTTGGCGAGGTTCATCGGATTCTCCTTTTAGATGTTATAAAGACTTTTATGTCTTTTATTTTATCAATTAATGGTCTAATGGTATAATAATTTACAAAACATTTTTTCCTCTGTCAAAATAAAATTGTCAAAATAAAATCGCACATAGAAATATTTTTTAATAACTCCTAATAACCATTCCTCTGCGAGAAAAAACTTGTCTTATTCTACTCCTCTATGATAAAAATGTTACCATAGATCCTGTCTTCAAGGGAAGGGAAGTGAAAATCTCCCACTGTGCCGCAACTGTGATGGGTATAAGGCAAGACATGGTTTAAAACCGGCCACTGTCCTTAATCTTGGATGGGAAGGCGTCTTGATCACCCCTTAGTCAGGAAACCTTGGATAGGATTCTTAAAAATCGCCTTACGGGCATAAGGAGGATTTCCGTAACCGACCCATCTCATCTGATTAATTTTTATATAGTATGTGCCTAAGGAAAATAATAGATGAACTTATCCGTTAAAGACAACAATATAAAAGAAATAATTTCCGCCTTGACCGTCTCTTTTCTGATCCATTTTGTCGTACTCTATCTCTTAACCTTCCTGAATACAGGTAATAGAAACGTTTATCCAGAGAGTATTGAGGTTGTGATCTCGAAAGATGGAACCGGTTATTCAGAAGCAAATAAAATCGATAAAGAAGGCAAAATTAAAAAGAAAAAAGAGATGGGGAGGGGGGCGAATAATGTTGCCGGCGATAAAGTCCTCTTTAGGGAAAAAATAGACCCTAACCCCATAAACACAAAAAACAACATCGAAGAAACTATAGAGCAGAGGAAGATATCCTCAATAGATCAAAAAAACACCGAACACCAGGACGTAATTGCGGGGTCTTATCCTCGGGAAGGACAGATTTTAGGCTACGGAAAGGCAGAAACATCCCTCCATAACGAAGGGGCGAAGGGCATAAATATCCCTTCCACAGGAAAAGGGGTCGCAGGAGGAATCGGTTCGTCCCTTAATTCCTACCCCCAAAGCTCAGTATCATCAAGGGATAATCAGCTATCAGGTGGGGGTGGAGGGAGAGGGGGTGGTACTATGGACATCAAAAGGGATTATGGTTTTATAAGGGAGGCGGTTTTGAAGGGCCTCGTATATCCCGAAAGGGCAAGGGAGATGGGGATAGAGGGGACCGTTATCCTTTCCTTCACCCTAACAAGGGAAGCAAAGATAAAAGATATAAAAGTGTTAAAAAGTTCGGGCTCCGCCCTTCTCGATCGTGCCGCAAAAGAGGCGTTAATTAAGGCAAACCTAACGAACACCCCCATTCACGATATCGCTATTCAACTCCCCGTCTCCTTTCGCCTGAAGGAGAATTAGAACCTATTTTCCGCTAAACGCCTTTAAAATCTGTTCTGTATTGTAGTTGAAAACATCGTCAATAGTCGTTGTGCCATCCACCCCAGGGAAATTGATAATAAGGGCATAGGCGGCCTTTGCATTGATTGCTATGTCTTTTGCAACAGGAAAATGGAGGATATCGACAACAATATCCGGCTTTTTGGCAATGGCATCCGTCAATGCCTTAGGGGAAACCTCCCCTGGATTTACCACCTGAACGACCGATAAACCTGCCCACCTCACATAAGGCTGGGCATGAAAGTGCACCACGGCCTTCTTTTCATTGTAAGGTTCCAGTCTTTTTCTTAGGTTTTTTAACATTTCCGTAAATGATTTCTCCCAGGCCTGCTGTCTGTCCTCTGTCTTCAGCGCCCTTGCCACCTTTCGGGTCTGTTCTATGATGTTTTCCGGGGACATGGCGGTATTCACCTGCACAGGTGTGAGCCTCTTATCCTTCGAGGTGTCCAAAAGCCTCGATACCATCCTTTCATAACCGGCGTAAACGACAATACTTGCCCCTTCGAGCTTTAAAAGATCCGAAGGTACCAATTCGTATTCAGGGGGATGCTTTGCACTGTTTGGGGTGATTATTCGGACTTCTTTAGCGCCGGCAGCATAGGCGATTGCCCCGGTTAAGGATGTTGAAGCAACAACGATATGATCTCCACCGTACACAGGGGTAGAGATATACGAAGAGATGGCTATCATGAAACATAAGGACAGAAAACAAAAGGCGTTAATCCTTCTCAAAAATCTCATTGATGTTCCTCCTTCTATTAAGACTTAAAACTTCTAAACTATCCTGTAACAGGCCTTATCTCTCAAGAGGTATACCTTATTTGCATAATTTTTCACCCATTCCTCCTCGTGGGATACCATGATCGTCGTTAAATGTCTCTGTCTGTGCATATTATGTATCGTTTCCATAATCTCAGCTTTAGATGGAGCATCGAGAAAGGTTGTCGGCTCATCGAGGAGGAGTATCTGTGGCTCCTGGGCAAGGGCCCGGGCAAGGGCCACTTTCTGCTGTTCCCCTCCGGAGAGTTCGTGGACGAGCCTCTTTGCAAAAGAGGTTATCCCTGTTAAGCTCATTGCCTCATATGCCTTTGAGCGGTCAACCTCCTTTGGTCTTCTCATTATCCCTATCTTACCGTACCTCCCCATAAGAACGGCATCCTCAACCTTTATGGGGAAACGGAGGCTATTCGATTTCTGCGGGACGACCGCTATCTCTTTTCTCAATTCCTCCGGCTTTTTATGTTCAAAAAGGTCCTGATGCATTACATAGACCTTCCCTCTATCAGGCCTGAATGTTCCATTTGTCACCTTGAGAAGTGTCGTCTTCCCGGTACCGTTAGCACCTATTATCGCTACCATCTCACATGGCATCGCCTCGATGTTAACATCCCTTAGAAGGGGGAGACCCCCTATGGAAATATCTACACCCTTTAGTTCCACCGAATGGTGCATCAAACCCCCTAACACAACCCTTTACATAGATTTTTTGCTACATTTTTATTATTAATAACACCTATTATTTTTTTGTCTAATATGATACTTTTATCATTTTGATAAATCAAGTTTATATTTTACTGGTGTTATATTTTATAATTTTGTATTATTTTTGTGAGATAGAGAGACCCTTGATATAAAATATGCAAAGGAGATTGCCATGTCCGATAAGAACACATACACAGGGATAGACGGAGTACTTATAAAGAAAACAGAAGAGTTTCACGGCCATTTCTGTCCAGGGCTCGCCATAGGGATAAGGGTTGCCGACTACATCGCAAAGAAGATGGGCAGGGCTTACGATGAAGAGATCGTTGCTGTGGTGGAGACGGATATGTGTGCCGTAGACGCAATACAGTTTATAACAGGGTGCACCTTCGGTAAAGGCAACCTCATCTTTAAAGACTACGGAAAGATCGCTTTCACGTTCTTTTCAAGAAGAGACGATAAAGGGATTCGTATAGTGGCAAAGAATAATGTCATGGGTCCCTCCGGGAGGGATATGGCAACCCTCACGAAAAAGCAACAGGAGGAGGGTTTAAGCGATAAGGAGTACGAAGAGTGGCAAACATTGAGGGATGCTGCCATAAAATATATACTTGAATCGGATTTCTCTGAGCTATTCGAACTTAAAATACCCCCATACCCTGTTCCTCAAAGGGCAAGAAGGATGATGAGTATAACCTGTGAATCCTGTGCTGAATCGGTAATGGAGACGAGGATCAGGCGCATATTCGGTAAATATATGTGCATACCCTGTTTTGAATCCTTAGAAAAAAGATAAGAAATATCATAGACAAACATCCTTTGTTTTTTCTCAAAAATTTACTTGACACGAATACATATACTTTTATAAACTTTTACTATATATAGTATTGACATTTTGTAATTATACTAAATATAGTATCAGTACAAGACTTAATTGCTAAATTTTAGAAGGGGGCTTAATGGAAACGACAGACCTGAATCTTTTTGTAAGGACATCTGAAGAGACCATATCGGACTGGAATAGGGAGAAGATCGTCGATGCCCTAATAAGGGAGACCTTTATCGACCTCGATACCGCCACCGAAATCAGCAAAGAAGTGGAGGGCATGATAAGGAAATCAGGGGTAAAGGTGGTAACGGCCCCCCTTATCAGGGAACTCGTCAACGCAAAGCTCATAGAAAAGGGCTTAGAAGACGCAAGGAGAAAACATACAAGGCTTGGTATGCCCATATACGATGTGGATAGCCTTATCCTCCATCCAAACAAGGAAAATGCCAATGTTCCCCATGGACCTGAGGCCACAAACCTCACCCTTGCGGAGAGGATAAAGAAGGAATATGCCCTCCTTTCAGTCTTTTCACTGGATGTGGCGGATGCCCACATGAATGGAGATATACACCTCCACGACTTGGGTTTTGTAGATCGTCCATACTGCAGTGGCCAGTCCCTTGAGTATATAAAGAAATTCGGTCTTAACCTCCCCCACTCTCTGTCCATGGCAAAACCGGCAAAACACCCTGAAGTCCTTCTCGCCCATTTGATCAAGTTTGCCGCTGCCCTTCAGAGTAATTTTGCCGGGGCCATAGGATGGGATGCGGTCAATATCTTTTTTGCCCCGTATCTCGAAGGTATGAGCGATGAAGAGGTAAAGCAGCTCGCCCAGATGCTCGTCTTCGAGTTCTCCCAGCAGGCAGTTGCAAGGGGAGGGCAGGCGATTTTCTCAGATATAAACCTGTACTGGGAGGTACCGAAACACTTCGTCGATACCCCTGCCATTGGCCCATCAGGTAAGTTTACAGGTAAAACTTACGGTGATTACGAGAAAGAGGCCCAGAGGTTTGTCTGGAAGTTGTTTGAAGTCTATAAAGAAGGGGATGGTTCGGGAAGACCCTTCTTCTTTCCAAAACCCCTTGTCCACATAACAGAAAAATTCTTTAAGACCGAAGGTAACATGGATTTTCTCTACCACATCTGTGATGTGGCTGCCGATAAAGGTAACACATATTTTGTTTTTGACAGGGGTGAGACCGCCAAGATATCGGAATGCTGCCGTTTAAGCTTCAAACTTGAAGAAAAGGACCTCCTCGATGCAAAACAGCCATGGAGAATGAGGTACTGTGCACTCCAAAATGTATCGATAAATCTGCCGAGAATTGCCTACGCTGCCAAGAAGGATGACACAAAACTATTCAATCTCCTCGGGGAGAGATTCCTTCTTGCGGTTAAGGCCCACAAACAGAAAAGGGCCTTTCTTGAAAAACTCCTCTCATTAGGAGAAAACGGTCCCCTTTCCCTTCTGACCATGAACAGAGACGGAATGCCCTATCTCAGGTTTAACAGGGCATCCCATCTGATAGGCATGGTGGGACTCAACGAAATGGTGCAGGTCCATACCGGAGAAGAGTTGCACGAGTCTAAAAGGGCGCTCAAATTCGGATTAAAGATTATAGCCCATATGAAACTGCTGACGGAAAAGATGGAAAAACAGGAAGGGATCAAGGTCGTCCTCGAACAGACCCCAGCAGAGAGCACAAGTTACAGATTCGCAAAGCTCGATCTCCACCACTTCTCCCCCTTATCCGCCCGGGTGATCAAAGGTGATATATCTACAGGGGAGGTCTACTACACGAATTCCACCCACCTTAATATAAAATCCCATATAAACCCCATCGAACGGGTAACAAACGAAGGGATATTCCATCCCCTGATAGAGGCAGGTTCTATCTCCCACATATGGCTCGGCGAATCCCATCCTACAAAAGAGGCGATTGCAGACTTTGTTTTAAAGACGTTCAAATACACAACGAATGACCAGATAGCCTTCTCCCCCGAGTTTACCATATGCAACAGATGCGGCAAGACCTTCAGGGGACTCCACGAATTCTGCCCTTCCCCCACATGCCATTCCTATGATGTAGACGGCATCACGAGGATTACAGGGTATTTCACAAAGATTTCAGGCTGGAATAAGGGTAAACTCGGCGAATTAAAGGACAGATATAGAAATGGAGAATATTTCTCAAAAAAGATGCTCGTTGCTAACGAATAGAAAGTCGGAAGCGAATGAGAAAGGAGGTTGACCATGGATACTGTAAAAATCTTCTACAAAGATGATTGCCCTTTATGCCCCAGTGCAAAAAAACTGAAAGATAACCTGAAACAACACATGGTAAATACTCTATCCTACAACGTAGGGACGGCAGAAGGTCTCGCGGAGGCAACGTTCTACAGGGTGATGGCCCTGCCAACCATTCTTATAGAAGACGATGGAGAAAACTTAGTGAAAGAGTGGAGGGGGACTGTACCTAAGATCGAGGAGGTACTTTATATTGTCAATAAAAGATAGACTCCCCGTCAAAGGTTTTATAGAAACGAGCTTTATAGATTGGAAGGGTTATCTATCCTCGGTTCTCTTCACCGGGGGGTGTAATTTCAGATGCCCTTACTGCCACAATCCTGATCTCGTCTTAAACCCCGATACGTTAGAAGATGTACCCCATGGTTACATCTTCTCGACCTTGAGAAAATACAAGGTATGGGTTGAGAGGGTTGTGATAACAGGAGGGGAGCCGACAATCCATAAAAACCTCAAAAATTTTATAAAAAGACTGAAAAAAGAGGGGTTTTTAATAAAACTGGATACAAACGGGTCTAACCCTTATGTTTTAAAGGATCTTGTCGAGGATAAGCTCATCGACTATGTGGCCATGGATGTGAAAGGTCCGATCGATCGGTACAGCAGATGGTGTGGCGTGGAAATAGATACAGAAAGAATAAGAGAAAGTATAAATTTTTTGCTCGAAGGTCATGTAGATTACGAGTTCAGGATGACCGTTGTCCCCTTCCTCCACCAGGAAGAGGATGTCTATGATGTTGCCCAGGATATTAAAAATGCAGAGCGTTTCAATATCCAGGATTTCAAATCCATAAAAAATATTTTGGATAACACCTATTCTTCTGTGAAACCCTTTCCTGAAGAGATGATGAAAAGAATAAGAAGAAAGGCTACAGAGATTGTAAAAGGAAACACAGACCCTGCCTTAAAAATAGAAGGGGAGTAGCGGACCTTCTCTACTCCAGAAAACTCTCGAGCCTCTTTCTCCTTGAAGGATGCTTTAGCTTTCTCAAAGCCTTTGCTTCAATCTGTCTGATCCTCTCTCGGGTCAGACTAAAGACCTCCCCCACCTCTTCCAATGTATAATCCGTTTTCTCCCCTATCCCGAGTCTCATCCTTATCACCTTCTCTTCCCTCGGGGTCAGGGTTGAGAGCACCTTATCGATCTCCTCTTTCAACGATACGTTTACGAGTTCTGCAAAGGGGGAGGGAGACTTTGGATCCGCGATAAAGTCACCGAGTTTAGATTCATCGTCACCAATGGGAGTCTCAATCGATATAGGCTCATTGGAGACCTTCATAATTTTTCTCACCTTTTCCAGGGGTAGTCCTGCCTTTGCCGATATCTCCTCGATTGCCGGCTCCCTTCCCAGTTCCTGATATAAAGAAATGGTAACCTTTGTGATCTTGTTCATCGTCTCGAGGACGTGAACGGGTACCCTTATTGTTCTCGCATAATCGGCAATAGCCCTTGTTATCGCCTGTCTTATCCACCATGTTGAATAAGTAGAAAATTTATAACCCTTCTGATAATCATATTTTTCAGCGGCCTTCATCAACCCCATATTCCCCTCCTGTATGAGGTCGAGGAAGGACAGGCCTCTGTTGAGATACTTCTTGGCGATGTTTATCACAAGCCTGAGATTTGCCTGGATCAGCCTGTTCTTTACTATCTTTAGCCCGTTTTCTATTTCGTTGATCTCCTCGAGTCTTTTCTTTACGAGCTCCGCTTCCTTTTCATCCATAAAGCTCAACTGTCTGTTTATCTTTTTTATGATCTCTTCAAGCACCTTCTTGTTCAGTTTCAGGTTTACCAGTGTGTCTTCGATCTTTGCCTCGATTGCGGCCAATTTCTTTTCCGCCTGCTTTATGTTGGGTTCTTCCCCTTTTTGGATCCTCTGCCTCAACTCCTCTTTTTTGTCGTACAGGTTTTTAATGGTGCTTATGTAAGATAAGGTCTTCTTTGTGTATTTTTCTTCATCTTTTTTCGTGTAGTTCATCTCATCGATGCTTTTTATCACATCTATTATATTGATCTCCTCTTTTTTCAGTTGCTGGGCAATCTCTAAAAGTTCATTGATTCCCTGGGGTAGGTCAAAGAGGATATTCCTTATCTTCCTCTCCCCCTCCTCTATCTTTTTGGCGATAATGTATTCCTCATCTGAGGATAAAAGGGAGACCCTTCCTATGTCTTTGAGGTAGGCCCAGATGATATTATCCGTTCTTTCCGAAGGGAAACGCTCTATATCTCCCCAATCCTGTGCCTCCTCTTCGTGGGCATCGATCTTTTCCTTGATCGTTTCAACAACATCAATGTTCGATTCAGAAAGGAAATCGAAAATATCCTCTATATCTTCAGGGGAGAAAATGTTTTGAGGAAGATAGTCGTTTATCTCTTCCGGTGTTAAATAACCCTTTTCCATACCTAAATCTACAAGATGTTTAAATTCGGTTGTGTTTTTGATCGTCATAATTACCCCAAAACGTAAAGAATGCCCTCAAAAAAGGGCATTCTTTTTTTCTTTTTAGTCTATTCGATTTCAATAATATAGAGTATAACAATCAATCTCGATTTAGTCAAGACCGTATGTGTCTCTTTTCCTTAACATGGTCATCCCCTTGTACGCCAACACCCACTCTATGCTTCCGTTATATCTCTCCGCCCTTATCAATCATACTTCGAGCAAATCCTTAGCCGCAATTACCTCCCCATCAAATTGACTCTTTGCAGGACCTATCCACATCTCATCTGTGATGGTTGGGTCATCCACAGGCACAAAGTGGGTCAATACAAGCTTTTTAACGCCTGCCTTCTTTGCGATCATACCCACCTCCTCTGTTGTTGTATGGCTATCTACAATATGTTTGATAAGTCTATCTGCATTTGGTACACGGGCAAGGAGCCTCCCTAAGGCCCCCTTGTTTATCACCTCGTGTATAAGGACATCCGCACCCTTTGCCAATTCAATAAGGCTATCGCATTGTGTTGTATCCCCTGAGAATACGATAGATCTATCCTTCGTATCAAAACGGTATGCAAAAGAAGGAACTACAGGTGGATGGTTTACAACAGCAGATGTTACCTTTACATTTTCATCCTCCATTACGAGGCCTGGCTTATTTATCTCATGGGTTGAGACCATAGGTACAAGAGGAGGCCTGCCCTCGTCGGGGATTCTTATATTTATATCGTATTCATTTGTCTCAAAAAATGCCTTTGTGATCTTTGCAAGAGGTGGTGGTCCGTATGCATCTATTTTACCCTTAAAACCACTTACCCAGGCATTATATATGAGACTTCCATATTCCAGATTATGATCTGAATGGTGATGGGTAATAAAAATATGCCTTAGTCTTGTCAGTGGAACATTGGCAAAGACAAGCTGTCTGCTTACTCCCCCACCACAATCTACTATATAGGGTACATCATTCACAAGAACCACCTGGGACGTCTGGTTTCTCATCTTATTGGGTCTCGGTCCTCCTCCTGTGCCGAGGAGAATAACCCTTGTGGCACCCTTTTTCTGCTGAAGTGGGACTTGAGCACTTAAGTGTTTATGCCCAATTAAACCGATTGTGGTAGCCAGCGACCCAACCAGAAAATCCCGCCTTGAAATACCCTGTTTTTTATTCTTTTTGCCCATAATAACCCTCCTTTTCATTTATATTTTTGTAACTTTTACGGAGAGGTCTTTTTACCTCAACCATCTACCCTATCTCGCTGAGCTTTAAATTTCAACCAGCATAAGAGGACCATCACAATCAATGCTATATTCTATATTATCGCAACGAAGCTTGCGGTTGCAACTTTCTTTTTTTGTCTCGCTCTTCTTCAATGTCTCCCATTTCAGTTCCCTTCTCATAGGGATTGGGGCTGCAGCTTAGTAAAAATACAAGAAGATACATCGTGCTAATAATCTTTCAGTTCCCTTCTCATAGGGATTGGGGCTGCAGCACACCCTTCCGA
>JAOAGQ010000044.1 GCA_026415675.1 Syntrophorhabdaceae bacterium | reverse complement strand
CCGAAAGAAATGGGGCAGAACCGGATTTATTCGGTGTATTTGAATCGAATGTAAATATCCTATGTCCCGATGGACAGGAGTTTGTAAGCCCCGAGATAGGGAGTTGGCCCCATTCGGCACTGCTATGCAGGATTAGAAAGTATTAGGATTAGGGCGGTATGGTCTATACCATCACCGTTGTAAGGAGAAGAGTCTCTTTTACAGGGGATTGATATCTGTGTAAGGCATGTTGAATATTATAATGTCTTGATTTTTAGTAGTTCTGGATGTAAAATCATACGAGTAATAAAGAGATATGAATAAAACATCCTCGGTTAAAGGCTCTAAAGGGGCCTATTTTATAGATGAAGAGCTTATTGCAGACCTTCTGAAAAAGGGAGAAGGCGCCGAAAAGGAAGAGGTTCTTGAGATCATTGAGAAGGGAAGGGAGGCAAAAGGTCTAACCCCCCTTGAGACCGCTATACTTCTCCAGAAGGCCACAGATGATGAGGCCTCGAATGCCCTTTTTTCTGCTGCAAGAGAGGTAAAGGAGAGGATATACGGTAAGAGGCTTGTCTTTTTCGCGCCCCTTTATATCAGTAACTACTGCATAAACAACTGTGTATACTGTGGATATAGAAGAGACAATAAATTTCAAAGACGTCGTCTTACCATGGAGGAGATAGAGAAAGAGGTTATTGCCCTTGAGGAGATGGGACACAAAAGGATAGCCCTTGAGGCAGGGGAAGACCCTGTAAACTGTACGATAGACTATATCTTGGAAGCTATTGGAAAAATATATAGCGTAAAGGAGAAGAGGGGCAGTATAAGAAGGATCAATGTGAACATTGCCGCAACGACGGTTGAGGATTATAGATTATTGAAAAAGGCCGGGATAGGGACATATATACTCTTCCAGGAGACGTATCACAGAGACACATACAGGATTATGCATCCCTCGGGACCCAAAAGCGATTACGACTGGCATACCCTGGCCATGGATAGGGCAATGGAGGCGGGAATTGACGATGTAGGTCTCGGTGTACTTTTTGGTCTATACGATTACAGATTTGAGGTGATAAGCCTTCTACTCCATTCCCTCCATCTTGAAGAGGTTTACGGGGTGGGATGCCATACCATATCTGTGCCGAGGATCAGACCGGCAACAGGAGTAGATACGGGATGTTTCAATTACATTGTGGATGATAATAATTTCAAGAGGATCGTGGCCATCATACGTCTTGCCGTTCCCTATACAGGTATGATACTCTCTACAAGAGAACCACCCAAATACAGGGACGAGGTAATTTCCCTGGGTATATCCCAGTTGAGTGCGGGCTCCTGCACAGGGGTAGGAGGGTATCACAGGGCAATTGAAAAAAAAGAGACGGTAGAAGATGGACAGTTCCAGGTAGAGGACCACAGGACTACGGACGAAATGATTTTAAGTGTTTCTGAGTCGGGCTATATACCGAGTTTCTGTACTGCCTGTTATAGAAAGGGTAGGACAGGGGACAGGTTTATGCCTCTCGCCAAATCGGGAGAGATACAGAATATCTGCCAGCCGAATGCGATACTTACATTCAAAGAGTTTCTGATGGACTATGCCTCGGAAAGGACGAGAATAGCAGGGGAGAAGGCAATCAAAGAAAACCTTATGTCGATTCCAAACGAAAAGATAAGGAATAAGACCGAGGAGTATTTAAAAAAGATAGAAGAAGGGGAAAGGGACCTCTATTTTTGATAAAATTTAAACAAATAATGCTTGAGTAACGGAAGTCAAATAATTAATATACTGAATATGTATGTTTAAGACTAATATATTTTGCAGGGGGAATTGATGAAAACTGTAAAGGATATTTTAAGAGAGAAATCCAAAGAGATATGGTCTGTATCACCGAAAACAATGGTCTTTGATGCCTTAAAACTTATGAGTGAAAAAGAGATCGGCGCCCTTATGGTGATCGACGAGAACAACAAAGTCTGCGGGATATTCTCCGAGAGGGATTATGCGAGAAAGGTGATATTGAGGGGGAAATCATCAAGGGAGACTTTTGTAGAAGAGATCATGACGCCTATTGATCAGGTTTACATTGTAAAACCGGAGAATACATTAGAAGAATGTATGGTAATCATAACGGGAAAGCATGTGAGACATCTCCCTGTCTTTGATGGGGATAAGTTTGTGGGTATTATCTCAATCGGTGATGTGGTTAAAGGAAAAATAGCCGAGCAGGAGAATCTGATAGAACACTTGAGTAACTACATTGCCGGCAAGTATGTATGAATGATCATTATAATTGACAGGTTTTTCTTCTCTTTTTGATTGAATCGCCCGGACCCTGTCCAATCGGTCTATTGATACTACCGATGGTAGAGATCGCGTATTTTATGCTTTCTTCCCCATTATCGGTGATATGAGGTTTGCCCGGATACAATTGGTATTCTTTTCTGTATTTTGTCGGGGTGATGTTGGGCATATATATGTTTGCCCCCCTCTTCAGGGCAAGTTTTCTCCCCTGACCTTTGAAGACCGCGTCATAGGATGTTGTTGCAGGGATATGGGCCTCCTTATTAAAAATCCTTAACACAGAGAGGGCCTTAAAGAATATCTCTTTGTCATCGTATGCATTGCCGATATCCTTTAAAGGTGTGTCCCCATGGGGTATGAAAGGACCTATCCCTATCATATCGAGGTCTAACTCCTTACATAAGAGGATATTCTCCGCAAGGGTCTCATAGGTTTCTCCAGGTAGTCCTATCATGAACCCGCTTCCTGTCTGTACCCCAAGGTTTTTTAAGTGTTCTATACACATAAGCCTCTCTTTTAAGGTAGACCCTTTATGGAATGTCTCAAAGAGCAAGGGGTTACTCGTTTCAAACCGGAGGAGGTATCTGTCCATACCGCAATCCCTTAAGTATTTATACGTATCATAATCCCTGTTTCCTGCCGAAAGCGTGATGGTCAGATTCGTATGCTCTTTTATTGCCTTTATCGTCTCACCGAGTATCCTGTCCTGGGGGCCTGGCCTCTCCCCTGACTGAAGGACTATTGTATTCAACGGTGTATCTACCATCATCTTGGCGACATCTAAAATCTCCTCTGGGGTCATCAGGTATCGTACTATTTTTCTATTTGATTTTCTAATTCCGCAGTAGAGGCAATCGTTTCTACAGATGTTTGAAAATTCGACTATGCCCCTTAAATATACCTCATCCCCTACATATTTTCTTCTTGTCTCATCGGCCTCCCTGTATAATCGGTCGAGATCTTCCCCGGATGATTTCAATAGTTCTATGATGGCTTTCTTCTCAGAATCGTGTTTTTTCATTGGGCCTCAATATGACCTTGTTCTATAGCCCCCTGAATCTTGAAATCATCGGGGGGATAACGTCTCAATGCGCTACCCATAAAACTCATCCATATGGGCAGACATACCCTTGCCCCACTTTCCCCTTTTCCGAGAGATGTTCTTGAATCAAAGCCTACCCATACTCCGGTGGCAATATGGGGGGAATAGCCTACAAAAAGGGCATCATAGTAGTTACTCGTTGTACCAGTTTTACCTGCTATGGGATATCCTATTTTCGTTGCCCCCTTTGCCGTTCCGTACTCTACAGGCCCTTTCAAAAGGAGATTCATTTTGTAAGCAAGCTCATCGGGGATGACCTTTTGTTTGGAGATATTATTTTCCTCAATGATTCCTTCTTGTTCGTCAACAATCTTAATAATAAATATCGGATTTATCCTGTAACCACCATTGGCGAAAACAGAATATCCTCTAACAAGGTCAAGAAGGGTCAAGTTTGATGTACCCAAAGCGATGGAGAGGTTATCGGGAATATCGATATTTAGACCTATGTTTGCGATTACCTCCTTCACATAACCTATACCTACCTCCTCAAGAAGTCTAACCGTAGCCGCATTTTTTGAATAAGCAACGGCATCCCTTATCGTTATCTCTCCGTCGTACTTACCATCATAGTTTTTTGGGGTCCACGTTCCCCCAAGCCCCATTGAGTAAGATTTCGGTTCGTCCAATATGGTGGTATCTAAATCGAACCCTTTTTTCAGTGCGGCGAGGTATATGAAAGGTTTAAAGGCACTTCCTGATTGAATTTTTGCTGAAACTGCCCTGTTGTAAGGGCTCTTTTCAAAGTCCCTTCCGCCTACCATAGCAAGGACATACCCTGTATTTACATCCAACGAGATAAGGGCCCCTTCAACCTTCAATGTTTTGACTGCCTGAAACGTATGGGTTTTCTTTTTATCCTTACCTACATATATAGCTTTTACGACGTCCCCTGGTTTATAGGGAAATGTATCCATAGGGAGTAGCCCCTTTTCTTTGCCGAGGATTACCGAATAGCCGTTTTTTAGCCTCTCCGATATCAGAATGTTGTAGCTTTTATTAGGTATGATCCCTGTAAATTTAAGGTCTTTCTCCCCTATCTTTTGGAAATCGTCCCATTTACGTCTCTCAAGATGGTAAAGGATATTGAATTCTCCCCTCCGCTGCTCATACTGGATGAGCCCTTTTTTTACAGAATCTTCCGCGAGCCTCTGTAATTCGGGGTCTATCGTTGCAAAAATTTTAAGCTTTTTTCTTGAGAAGATGCCTTTACCGTATTTGTTTTCCACATATTGAAAGATAAAGTCCTTAAAGTAACTATTTTCAAAGACACCGTCGTCTTCGACTATCCTTATCTTCTCGTTTAGCATTTCCGTTCTTCTATTTGCGTTTATCATCCTTTTTTCGTACATCTGTTCTATCACGTATTCTTGCCTTGCCCTTGCAAGACCGGGATGTTTCTTAGGTGTATACCTTGAAGGGGCCTGCACTATACCGGCAAGAAGTGCTGCCTGTGCCTGCGATATCTCCCATACATGTTTGCCAAAATATACCTGGGAGGCCGCCTCTACACCGTATACACCATGACCCATGTAAACGTTGTTTAGATAGAGGTTCAGGATCTCCTTTTTTGTGAGGTGTTTTTCCAGCCTGTATGCAAGGATGGCCTCTCTTATTTTTCTTAAGATACTCTTCTCGGGGCCAAGAATCAGTGTCTTTATCACCTGTTGGGTTATCGTGCTTCCCCCCTGCACAACCCTACCGTAGAATACGTTCTTCCAAAGGGCCCTGAGTATACTCTGTAATTCAACACCTCCGTGTCTGAAGAAGTCCGCATCTTCCGCTGCGAGAAAGGCATCTTTTACATATTTGGGAATACGCTCATAGGGCACGTATATCCTGTTGTCAGGGACAATAAGATACACAAGCTGGCCATTAATACCGTAGATACTGCTTGCCGGTCTGTTTTTTAAATCCTTAAGAACGGTTACAGAGGGGATATCTTTTATGATGTAAACGATGTACCCCATCGTGATAAATGCCAGGGAGAAAACCAAGAGAACAACGAGATAGAAAACAATTCTTCTTCTTTTCAACTGCTATAGACCGTTTCTGGAATAGATTTCCTGTCAGCAGGACTAAAATGGTTTAAATATGGAGAATGTACCGATCTTCTTTTAAAAAAGGGGTACAGATATTTTTTCATCGTATAAGAATCTATCTTAAAGTCTTCAGAATTTCAAGCCATTTCCCTTATTGTCCTGTTCTACCGGGACTTCCCTTAAAAATTTTGCGCTTTCTTCGGGCATAGCGGTATTTATAAACATTCCCGTTCCCATTTCAAAGCCCGCTATCTGTGTTACCTTCGGTATGATCGCTATATACCAGTGAAAGTATTTCGCATCCGCACCGTTTGGGGATAAAGACCTGATCACATAGTTGTAGTCAGGGTTTGAAAGCCCCTTATGCAACCTGAAAAGTACATCTCTTAGGAGAAAGGCGAGGTCGGAAATCTCTTTATCCGTTATAAAGGCAAAACAGGCACTGTGTCTTTTTGGGAATATCCAGATATGAAACGGGGACAGGGCCGCATACGGAATAAACGCCGCAAAGGATTCGTTTTCGCCTATGATTCTGATACCGTCCCTTAGTTCATCTTTTAAGACGAGGCAGTAAAGGCAGTCCCCGAAGTTGACATAATAATAGTTCCTGATCGCTTCTCCCAGTCTGTTCATCACCTGACCTGGAAAGACGGGGGTTCCAACGATCTGAGAATGGGGGTGCTCAAGGGATGTCCCGGCCCCTTCGCCGTGGTTTTTGAAGATTATCACATGTTCTATCCTTTTGTCTTTGTAAAAGGATAGCATCCTTTCCCTGTAAGCGACGAGGATATTCTCGACATGGGGAAGGGGCAGTAGGGCCGTTGTCGTATTATGGATGGGGGTTTCTATGATCACCTCATGGAGACCCCCTCCTGTTAGACGTTGTTTGAGGCCGAATCTTTCCTTTCTGATCTCAAGTTCATTTGAAAAAGCGGAAAACTTATTCGGCACGCATCTCAATGCCCATTTACCCTCTGCATCCTTTAAAACGTATGTCTCGGGAGGTGTCTTATCTTCATTCCCCGGACAGAAAGGGCATGTTGGTACATAAGGGGGCAGGTCCCTCTTCTCCTTCTTTTTAGTAAAATCTTCAGGTCTTTTAGCCCTCTCCGTTGCTATGACAACCCAATCCCCTGTGATTACATTGAGCCTTATCTCAGACATATCTTCTCCTTATAAAATCATTTTAAGGAATAATCTTTTTTTTCGCAACATTTAATCGCCCCTTATCTTAAAAAACAGTTGAAAATTAATCAATTCTGTATAAACTATGATTATAACCTCATCAAATATTTTAAAATACAGAATAGACGGAGATATATTTATGCAGGGAGATGAAGAAAAAAGGATTGTTCTGACCATCGACAAGGATCTGGAGGACTTGATACCCATTTATCTTGAGAACAGAAGAAAGGATATCAAAACCATCCTATCTTCCCTCGAAAAAGACGATTTCGAGACTATACGAACCCTAGGCCATAGCATGAAGGGTTCAGGAGGGGGTTACGGTTTTGATGAAATATCGAATATCGGTAAAGAGATAGAGATGGAAGCGAAAAAATCGAACGGAGAAGAGATCAAAAGGCTTTTGGAGAGACTCTCCTGGTATTTAGAGCATATAGAAATCGTTTATGAGTAAAACATCAGATAAACCCCTTATTCTAAGCATAGACGATGATCCTGATATAAGAAGGCTACTGGAACAGATCCTTGTCAATGCCGGCTACGAGGTAATCACAGCAGAGGGGGGTAAAGAGGCGATCAATCTGGTTAGAACCTTAAAACCAGACCTCATACTCCTCGATGTGGTGATGCCGGACATGGATGGATATGAGACCTGCTCAAAACTGAGAGAAAATATAGATACCGCTTATGTTCCTGTTATTTTTCTGACCGCCCTGGAGAAAGAGCAGGATAGGGCAAAAGCCTTTGCCGTAGGGGCATCGGATTATATAACCAAGCCAATCGATAAGAAGACACTCCTCGATAAGGTAAAGGGCCATATCACCTCTGAGAACAGATGGAGGGAGTTCGAAAGAAGGTTGTCGGCCAGTGAGTTCCTTCCCACCCCCGATGATTTTGTAAAATTCAAGTCATTCCTCGTTGAAGAGTTAAGGCTAAACGATACCTTGACGGAAAAACTCTCTGATATTAAGCCCGACGATATATTCCACGCCTTCTCGAAAGAGGGGATAAAGAGTAGCCAGATTGCAAAACTCATGGCGAAGTTCTTTAATATAGGATACATGCCGATAATAGATTCTGAGAGGGTGATGCTCGGGGTGTTTCCACTGCCCTTCTCTAAGAACAACCTCGTCGTCCCTATTGGGGAAAAAGACAGGGTCCACTCTTTCGTTTTGAGTAATCCCTTTAAGTGGGACCTTTTCGAGGTATTGAGAAAATATACGAAATCTCCCAACATAAAGTTTTTTATCACAGAGCCGGAGAACATCCAGGCCATATTGGAGTACGGTTCTTTAGAAACCGCAAAAAAGTCGAGTAAACTTGAGGATAAGATTAAAATCGCACCGCCTGCGGAGAAAAGGTTTGAAAAAAGTGTGGAGGATGAGATAGAGCAGAGACCTGTTGTCCATATCACAAACACCATTCTATATACCGCTGTAACAGAGAGGGCAAGCGACATACATATAGAACCCAAAGAGAACCATACCCTCGTCCGTTTCCGGATAGATGGGGATATGAGGGACATGTTCTCCTTCAATAATACAACAGGGATCATGGTATTGACGAGGCTCAAAGCCCTTGCCGGTCTTGATATAACGGAGAAGAGGAAACCCCAGGACGGTGCCCTTGAAGCGATTATAGACAACAGGCGGTTTAAGTTAAGGCTTGCCACCACCTCAACCCCTGATGGAGAGAGTGTGATAATAAGGCTCCTTGAGCCCGATGTAAAGCAGAGGGATCTGAAAGAGCTGGGCATGGCAGATAAACAAGTCGCCATAATGAGTGAATTTGCAACGAGAACCCAGGGCCTGATACTCATAGTGGGGCCCACCGGTTCTGGTAAGACGACAACGATTTACAGTTTTCTCGCCCAGATAGATTGTAAAAAGAGGAGCCTTATTTCCGTGGAAGACCCTGTGGAATACAGAATACCCCATGCAAATCAGCAGCAGGTGAACGAGAAGATGGGTGTAACCTTTGAGGCCCTCCTTAAATCATCCGTACGACAGGATCCTGACATACTCTTTATCGGAGAGATCAGAGACCCCTATTCGGCAAAGGTTGCGGTGGATTTTGCGAGTACAGGCCATATTACCATCACCACCCTCCACACGTCGAATGCAACAACGGCAATATTCAGACTTGAGAGACTTGGGATCACCCGGGGACAGATGGCAGATACTATCATAGGCATTGTGGCCCAGAGACTATTAAAGAAGCTATGCCCTTTCTGTAAAAAGGTCGTACCGATCTCCGATGCCGATATAGAGATGCTCTCCCCCTTTACAAAGGATCTGCCGAAGGAGGTGGCATATCCTGTGGGCTGTCTCAGGTGTAATGAGACAGGGTACTTAGGCAGGGAATCCTTAAATGAGATCATCAAGTTTGACCAAGAGGTGAGCAACATGGTGCGGTCAAACAGATCCATCTCAGAAATAAGGGATTTTCTTAGAAGAAGGGGCGACTACCTGATGTGTGACCATGCGATCGATAAGGTCAGGGCCTTGATCTTCTGCCCAAAGGATGTATACGAAAAGGTACTGATTGAGGAGACGTTCAGGGCAGAGGATGCGAAGGAGGAAATGGGGGAAGAAGGGGAGGGAACCCTCCCTTTGAGTAGCGTAAGTCCTCCTACCGATGAATCCCTTCAGATAAGAAGAGAGGCAAAACCTATACCCCCTGTAGAGGAAAAATCGGATAAAAGGTTATCTATACTCATTGTCGAAGACGATAAGGATACGCAGAGCCTGATCGGCCGTATCCTTGAAAACTCAGGGTATAAGGTTCAGTATGCCGAAGACGGCGTCGACGCTTTGATAAGGCTTGCCCAACAAAACTTTGACCTCATCATCTCCGATATAAGAATGCCAAACCTCGATGGGTTTAAGTTCATCGAGATAAAAAACCAGAAAAATATAACAACACCTGTTATATTTTTAACCTCCCAGAACACAGAGGAAGACGAGGCAAGGGCTTTAGAGTTGGGAGCCGCAGATTTTATCAGTAAGCCGATAAAAAAAGAGATCCTCCTCTTGAGAATAAAAAAAGTTTTAAACATCAAATAAGTCGGGCATACCCCGTACGTACATGGACATACGTTTAGAGGTTATCGCACTATGGATGAGAATGGTCTTTTTGAGGTCTTAAAGAGATACGGACAGTACCACCTGATCGAGCATTACAGGGGTTTAGAAGAGAAAAAGAAGGAAGAATTCATAAAAAATATTGAGAAGCTCGATCTTGAGCTTGTCTTTAAGCTATATAATCATTTCTCTACACCTGAGAGTGACAAGCCCAGAAAATATAGCAACATAAAAAACTCAAACATCATAGGTTTACATAAGACAGCGGAAGAACTTAGGATGAAACACCTCGCAAAGAAAAGAGGGGAAGAACTCATCCGTCAGGGGAAGGTGGCGGTCCTTATCGTTGCAGGAGGTCAGGGTTCGAGGCTTGGTTTTGATTATCCAAAGGGTATGTTTCCCATATCTCCTGTAAAAGAGAAGCCCCTTTTCCAGTTATTTGCAGAACAGATAAGGGCAATGGAGATCAAATATCAAAGGAGGATCCCCCTTCTGATCATGACCAGTGAGGAAAATCATAAAACCACTGTAGAATTTTTCGAATCTGTCGATTTTTATAACCTCGATAGGGAGAATGTCTTCTTTTTCGAGCAGAATATGCTCCCCAGTATCACCCCTAAAGGAAGGCTTATCCGGAGTAGTGATACCTCCCTTTATGTAAACCCCGATGGTCATGGGGGTTCCCTAAAGGCGTTATACGGTTCAGGTTTGCTAAGTAGGCTTCTCTCCCTTGGTTACGAAGAACTCTTTTACTGTCAGGTTGATAATCCCCTCGTTAAGATCGCAGATCCTGTTTTTATTGGCTACCATATGATGCATAACGCAGAGGTCTCAACAAAAGTGGTGAGGAAGAGATCCCCTGAGGAGAAGGTCGGTTTGTATCTCAATGTCGATGGGAAAGACAGGATAATAGAATATAGTGATTTAGAAGAAGAGTATAACGATGCCAGGGATGAGAAGGGCGATATACTCTACTGGGCCGGAAATACGGCAATACACATCTTTTCCCTTGAGTTTATTATGGATCTCAATAAGAACGGTTTTGCATTACCTTACCATTGTGCGAGGAAAAAGATAGAATATCCTCTAAGGAAGAACCTTATAAGGACGATAGATATCTGGAAATTTGAGACTTTCGTTTTCGATGCCATTCCCCTTGCAAAGCGCACTTGCTGTATGGAGGTAAAAAGGGAGGAAGAGTTCTCTCCTGTTAAAAACAAGGAGGGCCTCGATTCGCCGATAACGGCAAAAAAAGATATGATAAACCTTTACAGATCTTGGTTCGAAAAGGCAGGTATTTTTATTCCAGAGCATGTCCCTGTTGAGATAAGCCCCCTCTTTGCCTTTGAGGAGGAAGATTTTATGGAGAAGATAATGGATTTTTCAAAAGAAGAGATAGAGGATATGATAGGGCAGGGTATTATCTATCTTGGGTAGGAAAAGGGGTAACCGAAGGGGCAGGCTTTGTAGATGGGGTATTTTTTATTGTCCCTCGGTCTTTTTTATATTAAAATTTTATCACGATAGCTTGAAAAAATTAAACGGACAGGGACGAGATGAAGGAGATTGTCATCAAAAAAACAAAAGTAAGGATCGTTAAGGGAGATTTAACGGAAAGCGAAGTGGATGCGATCGTAAATGCGGCCAACTCCTATCTCAAGCATGGAGGAGGGGTTGCAGGGGCGATTGTAAGGAAAGGGGGGCATATTATACAGGAGGAGAGCGACAGGATAGGCTATGTTCCTGTTGGTAATTGTGCTATCACTTCGGGGGGAAACCTAAAGGCAAGGTTTGTAATACATACCGTTGGTCCCCGCTGGGGTGAAGGGGATGAGGAGAGGAAATTAAGGGATGCGGTAAAAAATACCCTTAAAATGGCTTCGGATAAGGGTTTCAAGAGTATCTCCATGCCTGCAATAAGTGCCGGTATCTTCGGTTTCCCCAAGGATAGGTGTGCAGAGATTATTGTGGAAGAGACAAAAAGGTATTTAACAGAGGAAGATCAGACTTCCCTTCAGGAGATAAACTTTTACCTAATCGATGAAGACCTGATCCGATACTTCGAAAATGCTTTAAAAAATCTATAAAGGTAGAGAGATGTGCGGAATATTTGGCATTTTTAATCACAAGGATGCGGCGAATATCGTCTATCTCGGCCTCCATTCGTTACAGCATAGGGGTCAGGAGAGCGCAGGGATAGTAAGTACAAACGGTCATACCATGGTGGGACACAGGGACATGGGGCTTGTATCCGATGTGTTCCAGGAGGCAGAACTCAAAAAACTTCAGGGTACATCCGCTATAGGTCATGTGAGATATTCTACCGCAGGCTCCACAACACTGAGTAATGCCCAGCCTTTACTCGTTGAATACTCAAAGGGCTTTATTGCTATTGCCCATAACGGGAATTTGACAAATGCAAAGGTGATAAAGGATGAACTGGAAAACTATGGCTCTATCTTTCAATCCACAACGGATACAGAGGTGATCATCCACCTTATAGCCCTCTCCCATGAGAATACCACGTTGGACAGGCTGATCAGTGCATTAAAGAGGATCGAAGGTTCCTATTCCCTTATCATCCTTACGAACAAAGAGTTGATAGCGGTGAGGGACCCATACGGTTTCAGGCCCCTCGTACTGGGAAAATTGAAGAACTCATTTGTGGTATCGAGTGAGACGTGCGCCTTTGACCTTATAGAGGCGGAATATTTAAGGGAGATAGAACCAGGAGAAATTATACACATAACGAAGGACGGTCTTAAAACCATTAAGCCGTTCAAAAAGACCTCCCCGAAGTATTGTGTTTTTGAGTATATATACTTTGCGAGGCCCGATAGTTTTATGTTTGGAAGAACGGTCTATACCGTCCGAAAGGCCATGGGGAGGGAGCTTGCAAGGGAAGCCTATATCGATGCGGATATGGTGATACCCATACCTGACTCCGGTATCGGCGCTGCAATAGGGTATTCCCAGGAGACCCATATACCCTTTGAACTGGGTCTCATCAGAAACCATTATGTCGGCAGAACATTCATAGAGCCGGAAGATTCTATACGCCATTTCGGTGTAAAACTAAAATTAAACGGTATTAGGGATACGGTTAAGGGTAAAAGGATAGTCGTTATAGACGACTCGATCGTTAGGGCTACAACAGGTAGAAAAATCATAAAGATGTTAAGGAGATACGGTGCAAAGGAGATCCATTTCAGGGTGAGTTCTCCCCCGACTACCCACCCATGTTTTTACGGCATAGACACACCATCGAGAAAGGAGCTTATCGCATCGTCCCACGCACTCGCCGAGATCAATAAATATATGGGTTCAGACACCCTCGCATATTTGAGTATCGAAGGCATAAAAAGGGCCATAGGCAATAACGACATATCCTTCGATTATTCCTTCTGTGATGCCTGCTTCTCAGGAAAGTATCCCCTTAAATTCCCATGGGGCATGGAATTGGAACAGATGGAGCTTTTTGTAAAAAGATAACAGACTGAAAGGAGCGCAATGAAAATGGACGATAGAGAGAGATTGCTCAAGATACTAAAAAGGCTCTCCTACGAGGAGGGGGAGTTTATTTTGAAAAGCGGAAAAAAGAGTAGTTTTTATATAGATGCAAGGGAGACGACATTAAACCCTGAAGGCATGTATCTAACAGGAAGGCTCATGTACGATATATTAAAAGAGATTCAAGGGGTTAGGGCTGTAGGGGGGGTGAGTGTGGGGGCGGATCCCCTTGTCTGTGCCGTATTGATGGTATCTTATAACCTCGGTGATGATATAAAGGGTTTTTTTATCAGGAAAGAACCAAAGGGCCACGGCAAAAACCTCTGGATCGAAGGTGCAAAGAATCTTTATCCCGGAATGGATGTGGTGATCCTTGAGGATGTGGTTACCACAGGAGGTTCTTCCTTAAGGGCGGTTGAGATAACGGAAAAAGAAGGGTACAGGGTAAAGGGAATAATCGCCCTTTTAGACAGACTCGAAGGGGGGAGGGAGGCGATCGAGTCGAAGGGTTATTTATTCCGTTCTATATACACCCTCGATGATTTAAAAAAATTTGATGTCCGTTAGGTGCATTATACCTCAACGCCGAGACACCTGTTCTGTTCCTCTTTATTGTTCCTCAATTCTTCCGCCGTAGAATGGTATATAATCTCCCCTTTGCTTACAATATAGACGTAATCGCTTACATTGAGTGCAAGGGAAAGGTTCTGTTCAACGATCAAAAGGGAGAGCCCCTCTTTTTTAAGTTCAAGGACGAGTTCTCCTATCTCTTTAACAATGAGGGGGGCAAGACCCTCAGAGGCCTCATCCATGATCAGAAAATCGGGGTTCGTCATCATCGCCCTTGCTATGCAGAGCATCTGCTGTTCCCCACCGCTCAATAAGTTCCCTTTATTCTTTGACCTCTCCTTTAATCTCGGGAAAAGAGAGTAAACCCTATCCAAGGTCCATCTGTTTGCCCTTTTGCCCTTCCTTTCCCCTATTGTAAGGTTTTCTTCCACCGTTAAAGAGGGGAAAATCGCTCTCCCCTGGGGGGCTAATGCGATCCCCATTCTGCATATCTGATACGGCGGAAGGGTTGTGATATCCTCTCCTTTAAAAATAATCCTCCCTGTCCTCGCCGGGGTGAAACCGACTATAGAGCGGACTATAGTAGTCTTTCCCATCCCGTTACGGCCGAGTAAGGCCACCACAGTATTTTCCTTAACCTCCATTGAGACACCGTTTAATATATGGTTTTCGCCATAATAGGTGTGGACGTCTATCAATTGAAGCATCTATCTCTCCATACCGAGGTATATCTCCCTTACCTTTGGGTTACTCTGTATCTCCCTTGGTGTTCCCTTTGCCTCTATATGACCATAATAAAGGACAAGAACCTGCTCTGCCATAGAGAAGACAAGGTCCAAGTCATGGGCACAGAAAAAGACCGTCATGCCTCCCATAAGGTCCCTGATAATGTGGCTTAACTGGGCACTTTCCTTTGCGGTGAGACCTGCGCTTGGTTCATCAAGAAGCAGAAGACGGGGTTTTGAAGCAAGGGCGATTATTATCTCTACCTGCCGTTGTTGCCCGTGGCTTAAGGCTGAAACAGGAACTTCCCTTAGATCCCAGAGACCTACCATCTCGAGGAGTTCTTGTGCCTGCATGATGTTCTCTTTAAAGGACGTTATCGGTTTAAAAAAACGGAAACGGGTATCCTGAACACCCTGGATGGCGAGGAGAACGTTGTAGAGGAGGGATAACTTCGGAAAGAGACTGTTTATCTGGAAAGACCTCGCAAGACCAAGGGCTGCCCTTCTATAAGCAGGCATATTCGTTACATCTTTCTCAAAAAAGTAGATCCGTCCCGATGTGGGGTGTAGAAAACCGCTTAAAATGTTAAATAGAGTTGTCTTTCCTGCTCCGTTTGGGCCTATGATTGCCACCTTTTCCCCTTCCTTTACGGCAAACGAGACATCGGCAAGGACACTTAAGCCGCCGTAGCTATGAAAAATATGTTCAACCTTTAGGACTTCCACGATTAATTACCTTCCTCCATAGTTCGATAAGTTGCGGGAGGAGACCACCCCTGTAAAACATAATCACGACAACAAAACAGATACCGAGGATCAAAGGCCACCTCTCCGGGGTAAAACCGCCAACAAAAAATTGTAACAATAAAATCACCGCACTCCCTATGATTCCCCCCCAGAGGGTTCCACTCCCTCCAAGAATCAACATAAGCCATAGTAACCCCGATGCCCCGATACCTACCGCTTCGGGAGAAACAAAACCGTTGTAGTATATATAGAGTACCTGTCTCTTATACACATCT
>JAOAGQ010000039.1 GCA_026415675.1 Syntrophorhabdaceae bacterium | reverse complement strand
GCCGGCATGAACCGCCAGTTGGTTTGCCATGGCACCACCCCAGCAGAAGCCCACGACACCGATCTTTCCTGTTGATTTGGGATGGGTTTTTAAGTATTTAACGGCTGCGACGAAGTTCTGTACCGTAGTTTTCTGGTCCAACTGACCTATCATACTTATGGCCTTTGCCTCATCCTTTGGTGTACCCCCCATCGGGGTGAGGGCATCTGGTGCAAGGGCCAAAAACCCTTCAAGGGCAACCCTTCTTGTCACATCCTCTATATGGGCATTTAAGCCCCTGTTTTCATGGATAACGATAACCCCCGGGAGTTTATCGGCACCCTTCGGCATTGAGAGTTTTGCCATGATATCCCCTGTTGCCCCGGGGTATTTTAAACTTTCAGTGACGATCCTCGGATCGTCCTTTGGCACCAAATCTGCCATAGCGGGATGCACCTCCAGAAGATTGATAATCGCCTCTGCTGAGGCAATAGAGACGGCAAGGGATGTAACCTGTTTTAAAAATCCCCTCCTGTCCGTTAAACCTGTTTGAAACTCCCCTTTGTCTTTAGACCCCTCTTTTTTTGTATCCATACCACAACCTCCCTATGCAGGTTTTGAGGACATAATATTAGAGTGTAAAAGAACTTAAGTTTGCTGTCAATCAAAAAGCACCTTAAATTGATTGTTAGAATAAGTCGGATAAACGTGTTATAATCACTGCCGTAGCTTTAATTTTAGATATAACGGAGGTTATTATGAAGAAGGTTCTGATCGCCTATTTCAGCAGGACAGGGAAAACAAAGGCTATGGCGGAATATATCGCCGAAGGGATTAGGATTAGCGGCCATGAGGCAGAAGTGAAGAAGATATCCGAGATAAAGACGGAAAAGGAACTAAACGGATATGATGGTTATGTCTTTGGTTGTCCCACCTATCACAGGGATATGACGGAAAACATGAAGACATTCCTCTTTCTCGCCAAGAACGCAACGCTTGAGGGTAAGGTTGGTGGTGCCTTCGGGTCCAATACCCATAGTGGAGATGCCGCAAAACTTATCTTTGATACGATGGAGTATGTATTCAAGATGAACATGACGAACCTGGGGCCCTTCCTTCTCCATGAAGACCAGGTGGAAAAAGAAGAAGGCTTGAGGGCCTGTCAGCAGTACGGCAAGGCTATAGGGGAGATGCTTTAATGGGAATCTTTATATAAGGGAGAGGGCATGGAATCTGTGGTTGTAGAGAGGTTACCAAATACAAAGGATATAGATGGTGCAAAATGGTGGATCGAAGAGAGGGGTATGTTTGCCCAGATAGCCTACAGGGAAGAGATAAGGCATCTGGCTTTTTTTGAGATAAAGAAGGGTTACTTCAGGGGAAGCCATTACCACAAGAAGAAGGAGGAGACGTTTTTCGTTATCTCGGGAAAGATCAGGGCCTTATTTAGAGATATTGAGGGCGACCTAAGGGAAGAGCATATACTCTCTAGGGGGGACAGGGTAAGGGTTAAGACAGGTTGTGGCCATATCTTCTATGCCCTTGAGGATGTCCTCGTCGTCGAATATAGCCCTCAAATATACGAGAAAGAAGACACGTATTACTTAGAGTTCTAAGAAGGGGATGGAAATGGCAAAGATTAAAAGCGCGATAGAGCTGGCAATGGAAAAGACCGCGAATCTAACAATGGATGAGGAGGAGAAGAGGTCCTTTGAAAAAAATGAGATAAGGTCAAGGATCAAAGGATTGGTCAACAGATATTTAGAGGGCATGGTAAGGGATGAAAGTCTGATGAAAGAGCTCGCTAATATAAAGGGAGAGGATAGGTTAAAAAAATCAACCCTCCTTGAAGAGTTGATAGGTGAACTCTCCATCGAGAAAGATAACAAGGGTATCTTGAGATTAATAGAGACCATTTTTTCTCAGGGGAGTACTAACCTATCGGGGCAGATGGAAGACCTTGAGAAAGCCTTAAAAGAGGAGAAAAAGAAAAGGGAGGAGTCCATAAAAAAGGACTTATTATTACGCATAAAGGCCATGGGTATCTCCGGGGATGCCCTTAAGATTAATATAGAGGCCTGGGAGGAGGGGAAAAGACTGTTTGAGGAGTTAAACATTTTATACAGGGAAAAGGCTCAAAAACTCTTGGAAAATGTAAAAAAGACCGATTAAACTGATTCTTTAACGGAGAAAAATTGAACGGGGCAGAACTAATATTGAAAATCGCGGTATCCGCCGGTATTAACCTCTCCTTTGTAAATGCAGGAACAACAGAGATACCTCTACTCTCCGCTTTCGATGGGATAGACGGTATAAGACCTGTTTTATGCCTCGATGAGAATGTGGGGACCGGCGCAGCGGATGGTTACGGAAGACTCCTCGATAGACCTTCGATGGTGGTTTTACACCACGGACCTGGGCTTGCAAACGGGATCGCCAATCTCCATAACGGGAAGCGGGCAAGATCCCCGATACTTTTAATAGTCGGTGACCATGCAACATGGCATAAAAAGGCAGATCCCCCTCTTAACATGGACATCGAGGGGTTGCTCGATACCTGCACCCACAGGTACAGGAGGGTGAGCAATGCGGCAGAGGTTGCAGGGGAGATGGGGGCATCCATATCGGAGACTCTCTTTGGACATATCGCCGCACTGATCGTCCCCCATGATGTACTAAAAGGGGAAACTCTTTATTTTGAACCCTTTCTTTTATCCCACAGATACGACCCCCTCGATTGGGGGTACATGAAGTATGTGGCAAGGCTTCTCGAACGATCGAAAAGACCTGCCCTCTTACTCGATGGAAGGGCCTTCCACAGAAATGGCCTAAAAGAAGCGGCCCGCATTAAGGCAAAAACAGGGTGCGACCTTGTGGTGCCTGCCTTTCCAGGATATATGGAAAGGGGTGCAGGGCTACCCTCGGTGGAGAGGATCCCTTACTTCCCCGAAGGCGGGATAAAGCTCATGGCACAATACGATACCGTTATCCTCGCCGGGGCCCGGGACCCGGTTACATTCTTCGGGTATGACGGTATTCAGAGTTACCTTATCCCTGAAACATCAGAAAAGATCTTTCTATGCGATGAAAGACAAGACGTTGTGGAAGCCCTGAAAAGCCTTGCAGAAATACTTGAAGCCCCGGAATATTCACAAATCCCCGATACTTTTTTTGAAAAGCCTCTTTCACCGATGATGCCAACGGGCAGTCTCAACCCGGAAAAAATCGGCTGTATCCTCTCTGCCCTTCAGCCTTATGGGGCAATCATAGTGGATGAAGGTCTAACAACTGCCCTGCCCTATTATCTTCTCTCGAGAGGTTCACCCCCTCACTTTTATACCACCGTAACAGGGGGTGCTATAGGTTATGGTATGCCCTGCGCGATCGGGGCCGCCCTGGCATACCCCGACAGGGTAGTGATCAATTTTCAGGCCGATGGAAGCGCCATGTACACGATCCAGTCTCTTTGGACACAGGCGAAGGAGGGTCTAAATATAAAAACACTCGTATGTTCAAATAGAAGCTACAATATACTGAAACTGGAGCTTGCGAGGGCAGGGATCACAAAACCAGGGAGGCATACCCTGTCCATGGTTGAACTGAAAGACCCGGCTATCGACTGGGTAAAGGTAGCGGAAGGCTTCGGGGTCCCTGCGGTATCTGTCGATGACTCAGAGGGCCTCATCTATACCCTTAAAAGAGAGCTTTTGGAGCCAGGGCCCTACTTGATAGAAATGGTACTCTAAGGGTGGTTGATGTTAAACCTGGAGGCGATATACGAAAAAGAAAAGGATAGGCTTAAAACCCTCATAAATGAAGACCCCGTTCAGTTCGTTCACAGGTTTAAAGCCCTTGAGGATAAGGAGGTTGCAGGTTTTCTCTCTTCCCAGTTTGCCTATGGAAGGATAAACCTGTTTAAGAGATTTCTTGATGAACTATTCTCCCGGACCGGGGATAAGCCTTCTGACTTTATAAAAAAAGGGGATTTTTCCCCTCTCGAAGGTATCTATTACCGATTTCAAAAATCGAAGGAGATTGTAAGACTCTTTTGTATCCTGAAAGAGATTATCGACAGGTTTGATACTCTGGGCGGTTTTCTATCCTTCCTCTACAGAGGTGATACAAGGGAAGCCATATGGAATATGAGAAAACACCTTTCTTTAGAGGAGAAGGAACTCACCTTCTTTTTTCCTGAGAGGATTACCTCAAACCCCATGAAAAGATGGAACCTATACCTTCGATGGATGGTAAGGAAGGATGATATAGATATAGGGGTATGGAATTTTATAGACAAGAAGAAACTCATAGTCCCCCTCGATACCCATCTTTTCAAGATTGGAAGATGTCTTGGGTGGACTGACAGTATAACCCCCTCTTATAGGGCAGCCCTTGAGATTACAGAAGCCTTGAAAAAATACTCCCCCGAAGACCCCCTTAAATACGATATGTTGTTGTGCCACCTCGTTGGTATAAAGGGCGATTGTTCCGGGGAGAGAGGGAGGCTTTGCGAGAAACGATGCCTCCTCATTAGAGGATGTGACTTTACCTCATAAAGAGGAGAGTCTCTTGAATATATTAAGCTTTTCCCTGTCTCCGAGCCTTGCCTTTTCAATGCACGATAAGAGAAACTCTATTGTACTGTCGTATGTCTTTCTGTCCACAGGGAAAGGGTGGCCATCCTTTCCACCGTGGGTAAAGCTGAACCTCGCGGGGTCTTTGAAGCTCGGAGGGGCATTGTATACGAGCTCCGAGACAAGGGATAGGGCCGACACCGTCTTCGGACCCACCCCTTTTATCTGAAGGAGTTCTTTAAAATTCCCGGGGTTTGCCTCGTAAAGGGTTGTAAAAATTTTCTTAAACCTCCCCTTATCATAGTCAGAAGGGGTAATATAGTGCCTTTTGGGCATGGACAAGACCACATTTTCCCATACCTTAAGCATGTTGTCGGGGTTTTCTCTCACGAATTCCACCATCGCCTCCCTTGTTTTCAGGCTCTCCCTCGCTACGAGGTTCAACACCTGACTCTTCTTGTCGCAGGTAATGCCCGTATGGGGTTCCGATGTGATATCGAGGTCTTCTCTTGAAAACCACTGGTATCTCCTGGCTGTTCTGTCTTTCGTGTTCATCCCTTGCTGGACGATTGCCCAGTCACCCTCTTTTGTAAAGAAAAAGGCATGGTGGTAAAGATTATAACCATCCTGGATGGCCGTATTGTCTATTTTTGCACACAGGCGACTCATCTCTATAAGATAAGCGGTGTCGATCGACCATCTCTCCCCATATTGTAAGATCTCCGATGGGGTGTTTAACGCCCTTTTTGCCTTACCTCCGCATATACCTATGGGTATACTATTCCCCAACATGCTGAGTCCTTCCTTTAATGCACCACAAAGGGTTGTGGTTACCCCGCTACTATGCCAGTCGAATCCTGCGGCACAACCCAATGCCTGAAACCAGATGGGATCCGCAACCCTTTTTATGAACTCCTTT
This sequence comes from Syntrophorhabdaceae bacterium, assembly GCA_026415675.1. Classification (GTDB taxonomy): domain Bacteria; phylum Desulfobacterota; class Syntrophorhabdia; order Syntrophorhabdales; family Syntrophorhabdaceae; genus JAOAGQ01. Next base: position 53,219 of record JAOAGQ010000039.1, on the reverse strand, counting down.
GGGCCAAACTCAATAATGATCACCTCGATGATGGCAGCAGAAAACCTCTTCATCCTTGAGAACAACCATGCCGGGGCCTTTCCGTAATGGAGGGGTAGGTCTGTTACACTTCTCTTCATATCCACCATAAAAATTATGCCATCTCCTGCTTTTAATCAAGAAAAAGCTCATTTTGCAATTTTACCAAAGATGGTGTATAAAACAAAAAAAGGAGGTGTGCAATATGGGAAAAATATCTTTTCTATTTGCCCTGGTTATACTTTTTGTATTCTCAACAGTACCGGATATAAATGCCCAGACCCAAAAGATTGGGGTATTCGATATGCAGAGGGTGATGAGGGAATCGAGGAAGATACAGTCTTACAGAGCCTCCCTTGAACAAGAGATGAATGCGAAAAGGATACTCTTAAAACAGAAACAGGATGGCGTCAATGCCCTCGAAGAAAAGTTGAAGAAGGACAGGGACAGGATAAGCCAGGAGGAGGCGATCAGACAACAGGAGAGGATAGCAAACGAGTTAAAGGAATTAAAGAGGCTAAGAGAGGATATCGACCTTGAGATTTCAAAGATAGACAGGGAGTTGACCTTAAAAGCGTTTAAGGAGATAAACGATGTTGTACGTTCAATAGCTGAAAGGGAAGGCCTTTCCATCGTATTCGAGAGATCCCTCGCAGGGGTGGCATATCTTGCAGAACCACTTGATATTACGGAGAAAATGATCAAGGCATACGACGGAACAAAATAAATGGATGGGCCCAATGATATTTAATCCACGGGACCGTCCATTGAATCAAAAAAGATCCTGTTAGGAATCTCGTTCTCATCCCCTTTTTCAATAGGAAAATGTCTTGAGAGTAGCTCCCCTGTTTCAAAAATCGCTTGGCACAGGGCATCGCAGGCCCTCTTCTCTTTTATCCCTTTTGAGATCGAAAGGGCGATTTCATTTAACTTACTTTGACTTATCTTTTCGTATATGCCCCTGTCTGCCATAACCCACACCATATGTTCAAAAAGAGATAGGAATATGAGAACCCCTGTCTGACCTTTTGTCTTATATAGGCCCTTTCCATAAAAAGAGATTAGAGCCGTCTTTTTCACTGCGGTAAGCATACGTTTTTTACTGACAAAAGGTTTTTTCAGTTGGGGCACCCCTCTCAGGATCAGCCTTATGGGATAGAAGAATAAAATCGCAAAAGGGATAAAAAACCATAACGGGTCATGGAAGAAATCCTCAATCAAAGGGTGTGCCCAGTGAAAAACGGTTTCTGTTAACACAAGGGAAAAAATGGCGGAGAAAAGGGTGGCTCCTAAAAAATCCCCCTCGAGATAATCATCGCTTTTATCCACCATAACTATTGCAATTTCACCTATGGTCTTAGATTCCGCCTCTATGATAGCCTTCTCTATCCTCTTTTTTTCGTCCTCTGTAAAAAAATTCTTTGCCCTGGGATTATACTTTTTCATCACCATTCTCCTGAGGCCCCGCCTCCCCCAAAGTCCCCTCCACCACCACCGAATGTGCCGAAGGAATCCCCCCCTCCTCCAAAACCTGTATGCCATCCCCCTCCAAAACCACCGAACCAACCTCCATTTCCCCCTCTCCCATAACCTGTACCCCCTGAAAAGATGAGGGGGAGAAATATCCCCATCAATAAACCGAGTAATCCTAAAACGATAAGCACAAAAAGGGAAGGGGCAAAAAGGAGATAGAATATTGATGGGAGCCCAATCGCACCCATTACGGCTCCTAAAAATTTTGAGATGGTTCCGATGAAGAGGAGCAAAACCCCAGCAAAGAAGAGGGTTGTCAGATAAGAGGAGACGGATGTCTTCTTTCTAACCCCTTTTGCATCTGCTTTATATTCGCCTCTTGTAATATCGACTAACGCATGTACCCCTGCGGTAAAGCCCCCATCGAAATCCCCTCTCTTGAACATCGGCTTCATAACGAGGTCTATGACCCTCCCCGCAGCGAGATCCGTAAGTCTTCCTTCAAGTCCCCTACCTACCTCTATCCGGATCTTTCTCTCCTTATTTGCGACGAGGAGGATGATCCCGTTGTCCTTACCCTTTTGTCCTATCTTCCACGTCTCTGCCACCTTCATGGAATAGTCTTCGAGGGCTTCCCCCATTAAGGACGGTATGGTGAGTATAACGAATTGAGTAGAATCGGTGCGTTCAAATTCCCTGAGTTCCCCCTCGAGTTTTGCCCTGACCCTCGGGGATATCATGTTTGCATAGTCGTTCACATAGCCTTTCAATGGCGGTACTTCAAGTGACAATGCAGACTCTAAAGAAAAGAGGAGGAGAAAAAGAAAAAAAGGGAAGGCCTTTTTTGGTATTGTTCTCATTTCACCTATTTTTCATAGCCTGGGCCATTTTTAATGGTTCTACCCCGGCTTTTACATCAAAATTTCACCTGGGGGGCCTTCTCTGCCCCTGGTTCTGCCTTGAAGGGTTCTTTAGGTTTGAGATTGAGTAGGAGTCTATTTGTGATGTTATTGGGGAAAATCCTTATCGATGTATTGAATTCCTGAACAGCCTTGTTGTACCTTGTTCGGGCCACATTTATTCTGTTTTCGGTACCTTCGAGCTGGTGCTGGAGGTCTCTAAAATTCTGGCTTGCCTTTAGGTCAGGGTATCGTTCCACCACGACCATGAGCCTGGATAAAGCGGACTGCAACTCACTTTGGGCTGCCTGAAACTGGCTCATCGCCTTGGCGTCTCCTATCATATCCTTCGAGATCTGTATGCTTCCCACCTTTGATCTCGCCTCAACAACGGCCTTTAAGGTCTCCGCTTCGTGTTTCGCATAACCCTTTACAACTTCTACGAGATTGGGGATCAGGTCGTTCCTCCTCTGGTATGCCGCCTCTACATCTGCCCATGCCGCAAAGACCGCCTCCTCTTTCATCTGCATCGTGTTATACCCGCAGCCGGAAACGAGGATTATAAAAGTAAGCACAAAAACAGAGGGTAATATCCTTTTCATCTCTCCTCCTCTTCGAAAGTAATCTTTAAATCATCCCCTCTTACCTTCCATCTCCTTTGAAGTACAGGGCATATTCTTATGGACGAGCTTCTTTTTTAAGTCACAGTAGAGGGCCAGGAAAGTCCTGCAACTCCCCGACCCGTCCACTGCCGAATCCTTTGGAAGTCTTGCGTACTTACAGAGCAGATCGCAGAAATCTGTAATCGATACATGTTTTTTACTGTTGATACCCTTTTTCACTTTTCACAGCCACCCAATAAAATATCACTTACTATCCCTGGGAGAACATCTATGCTCTTTAGAGATATTTCTCTACGAGCAGTTCCGCAATCTGCACCGCATTCAGGGCAGCCCCTTTCCTGATGTTATCCGCCACAATCCACATATTCAAGCCATGGGGAACGGTATCGTCCCTTCTTATTCTCCCTACAAAGGTGTCATCCTTTCCTGCTGCATTGATCGCAAGGGGATACTTGTTCTTTGAGGGGTCATCAACGACTTTGACGCCTTTTGCCTTGCTCAAGATTTTTCTTGCCATCTCGGGGGTAATCTCTCTTTCAAACTCAACGTTTACAGACTCGGAGTGGCCATAGAAGACAGGGACCCTCACCGTGGTGGCGGTGACCTGAATGGTATTATCTTCCATGATCTTCTTCGTCTCATTTACCATCTTCATCTCTTCCTTTGTGTAGCCGTTCTCGAGAAATGCGTCTATATGGGGCAGGCAGTTGAATGCTATCTGGTGGGGATATACGTTTTTCTCTACAGGTTTATTGTTATATATGGCGAGGACCTGCTGTTCGAGTTCAAAGATCGCCTTTTTCCCTGTTCCTGACACGGATTGATAGGTGGAGACCACAACCCTCTTTATTTTTGCCGCATCGTGTAATGGTTTCAAGACAACGACCATCTGAATGGTAGAGCAGTTTGGATTTGCTATGATACCCCTGTTTTTATAGTCCTTTATAGCATGGGGGTTTACCTCGGGTACAACAAGGGGGATATCGGGCTCCATCCTGAAGGCACTTGTGTTATCGATCACAACGCAACCTGCTGCTGCAGCTATAGGGGCGTATTTGAGGCTCACCGCCCCTCCTGGGGAAAAAAGACCGATATCTATACCTTTGAAAGAGTCTTCCTTCAGTTCATCTACAGGTATCTCTTCCCCTCTGAAAGTTAAGGTCTTTCCAATACTCCTTGCCGAGGCGAGCAATGTGAGCTTATTTACCGGGAACTTCCTCTGTTCAAGGATCGCCACCATTTCGTTTCCAACGGCGCCTGTTGCGCCAACAACGGCTACATTGTACGTCTTCATCTCCTATTCCTCCAGTTTTTTCTTGAGATAGTTTATAAGACCCCCGGCTTCGATGAGCTCTTCCATAAAAGGGGGTATGGGTTTTGCCTTCACCACTTTTGTGCCGAGCTTAATCGTCCCCGAAGAGATATCCACCTCTATCGTCTCCCCCTCTTTTACATCGTCAAAGATATCCGCCTCAAGGAGGGCAAGCCCTTTGTTAAAGGCATTCCTGTAAAATATCCGGGCAAAACTCTTTGCAATCACAAGGGGTATACCGAGGGCCAAGATCGCTATAGGGGCGTGTTCCCTGGAAGAACCACAACCAAAATTTGACCCGGCCACGATTATGTCCCCGGGCTTTGCGTCTTTGTGAAAGTTCGGGGCAATCGGTTCCATACAGTGTTCCCCTAATGCCTTGGGATCCGTCAGGGAGAGATACCTTGCAGGGATTATGATGTCTGTGTCTATGTTGTCACCGAATTTCCATATCCTTCCTTTTAATTCCATGTCGACTCCTTAACTTTTATAAGACTTCTTCGGGGTGGGATATTGTGCCCTTGATAGCGCTTGCAGCGGCGACAGAAGCCCCGGATAGATAGACCTCGCTTTCGGGATGTCCCATCCTCCCTATGAAGTTTCTGTTCGTTGTGGCGATCGCCTTCTCTCCCTTTGCCAGTACCCCCATATGGCCTCCCAGACAGGGACCGCATGTTGGAGGAGAGATGATACAGCCCGCATCGAGAAATATCTCAAAAAAGCCCCTTGTTAATGCCTCCCTATAGATCTTTGGGGTGGCAGGGATGATTATGCACCGTACCCCATCCGCCACCTTTTTACCTTTAAGTATACGGGCTGCGATTTCTAAGTCTTCCATTCTCCCGTTTGTGCAGGAACCTATGACCGCCTGGTCTATCTCCACCCCTTTCAATGCTTCAACGGGTTTTACATTCGATGGCAGAGAAGGGCAGGCGACGTTTAAACCAATCTTTGATGCGTCTATCTCGTATGCCTCTTTGTATCTACCATCCGGATCACTCTCGAAGACCCTATAAGGTCTCTTGCTTCTTCCCTTTATGTATTCGAGGGTTTTCTCATCTACCTTAAAGATACCGTTTTTTCCTCCGGCCTCTATCGCCATATTTGCCACGGTAAAACGGGAATCCATCGACAGATCCGATATTGCCTCTCCATCAAATTCCATTGCCCCGTAAAGGGCACCATCTACCCCTATCATGCCTATTATATGGAGGATCAGGTCCTTCCCTGTAACCCATCTCTGCCATTTTCCATAACAGACAAACTTTATACTCTCAGGCACCTTAAGCCATATCTTCCCCGTGACCATACCATAGGTGATGTCGGTACTCCCCATCCCTGTTGCAAAAGCCCCAAGGGCCCCGTAGGTACAGGTATGGCTATCCGCCCCTATAACCACATCCCCCGGTAAGACGAGACCTTCCTCCGGTATAAGGGCATGCTCTATACCGCACCTACCCCCTTCGAAGAAGTTCTTAATACCATACTTCTTCGAAAACTCCCTTATTTTCTTACAGTTATGTGCGGAGAGTATATCCTTATTGGGGGTAAAATGGTCGAGGACAAAGGCCACCTTTTCTGTATCAAACACCTTTTTTGCCCCGACCTTTTCAAACTCTTCAAGGGATAAAGGGGCGGTGATATCATTTGCGAGGGCGAGGTCTATCCTCGCCTCTATAATCTCCCCCGGTTCTACTACGTCCCTGTCACTATGGTAAGCAAGTATCTTTTCTGTTATCGTCATTCCCATACTCATCTCCCCTCAACTTTCTTTCTTTGCCTTCATATATTCAAGCCTGTTTATGGCGTTGATGTAAGCCTTTGCGCTTGCCACTATGATATCCGTATCGGCCCCCTTGCCTATCGCCACAAGGCCTTTCTCTTCGAGTTTAACAAAGACCTCTCCCTGGGCGTCCATATCCTTTGTGATGGAATTGACAGAGAATTTGAGTAACTTACTGCTTGTCTTTACCATCCTTTTTATGGTTTTGTAGGTAGCATCTACAGGACCATCCCCTACCCCCACATCCTGCAATACGTTACCGTCTATATCGAGCTTAACCGTTGCCGTCGGGACTATTACATTGCCACAATTCACGGTGAGATACAATAGTTTTATCCTTTCGGGGATCCTGTAGATTTCATCCATGATGATCATCTCTATATCCTCATCGTATATGTTTTTCTTCATATCCGAGAGGGCCTTGAACCTCTTGAACGCCTGGTTCAACTCTTTTTCCGTCAACGAGTATCCCAGGGCCTCTATTCTGTCTCTGAACGCATGTCTTCCCGAGTGTTTACCGAGGATCAGGGAGCTCTTCGGGATCCCCACCGATTCCGGGGTCATGATCTCATAGGTGAGCTTTGCCTTCAGGAGACCGTCTTGATGTATGCCCGACTCATGGGCAAAGGCATTCGCCCCTACGATCGCCTTGTTAGGCTGTACCGAGACCCCTGTAATCGCGGTTATCAGTCTGCTTGTGGGGTATATCTTCTCCGTTACAATGCGGGTATCGACATTGAAAATGCTTTTTCTCGTCTTTAAAATCATCGCTATCTCTTCGAGGGATGCATTCCCCGCCCTTTCGCCTATCCCGTTTATGGTACACTCCACCTGTCGGGCCCCGTTCTGTATAGCCGCAATCGAGTTGGCGACAGCAAGACCCAAATCATTGTGACAGTGGACACTTATTATGGCCTTCGAGATATTGGGCACATGTTCCCTTATATAACGTATAAGCTCCCCGAATTCGGTGGGTACAGCATATCCAACGGTGTCAGGGATGTTCACCGTAGTTGCCCCTGCATCTATCACCGCCGTCAAAACGGCGCAAAGATAATCCCAGTCGCTTCTCGTGGCATCCATAGCGGAAAACTCAACGTTATCGGTGTAACCTTTTGCCCTTTCCACTGCACGAACGGCTATCTTCAGTATCTCCTCTTTGGTTTTTCTGAACTGGTATTTAAGATGGATGTCGGAAGTGGATATAAAAGTATGGATCCTCGGTTTTGCCGCGATCTTTATCGCCTCCCATGCCCTGTCTATATCCTCATCGTTTGCCCTTGCAAGGCCTGCCACCTCGCTATTCTTAATAGTTCCTGCTATCTGCCTCACCGCATCAAAGTCACCTTCAGAGGCGATTGGAAAGCCTGCCTCGATAATATCCACCCCCAGTGCCTCAAGCTGCTTCGCCACCCTTATCTTTTCCTGGGTGTTCATCGTGTTTCCAGGAGATTGTTCACCATCCCTCAATGTTGTATCAAAAATCAAAACTCTATCAGACATACCCACCTCTTCCATCGTATAATCTCTTTGTAATCTCTATTTTTTGCGTAATATTCTTTAACAAATCCTCTTCCTTCTCTATAACGGGCTCAATGGCGAGGCAAAAAAGATTTTCCGGGAGATCCATCCTTGAAACCTTAACCCCATCTTTTTCGGTTGTTATAATGAAATCTATATCCCTGTACGACAGGATATGGCGGAGATCCCTTTCGCTATAATCGTGATGGTCGGGAAAACTTAACTCTTTCACGACCAATGCCCCTATATCCCGTAACAGGTCAAAAAAAGACCTGTTGTTCCCTAACCCGGAAAAGGCGAGAACCGCTCTATTTTTTATAAACTGATGATGGACATATCTCTCTCTTTTCATGTTGTAAAGATAGAGGGGTCTAAATCTCATAGGATAGACAGGGATCCCATCGGCATATCTACCTATGGTTTCGTCAAGAGAACCATTTTTGAGAATAAGGACATCGGCATCGCATATCCTCTCAACAGGTTCCCTGTACGGGCCTAAGGGAAATAGGGCCGGCCTTTTTTCCCGCCTGCCTCCGTCTAATATAAGTATCTCCATGTCCTTTTTTATGTTTTTCGTCTGGAAACCATCGTCTATTAAAGCCACATCTATATCGAACTCCCTTATACCCATACCGATTGCCTCCCCTTTGTCATTGCCCACAAGGACAGGGAGCTTCGTCTTTTTTGCGAGCATATAGGCCTCATCACCGACCTCGGTAGCACTATCTCTCTCTATATCAACAGAAAATGTTCCCTTTCTCTTCCTCATATATCCCCTCGTTATTATCCCGGGGTTAAATCCCATCTCCTTTAGCCTTAACGAGAGTTTCTCTACAACAGGGGTCTTCCCTGTCCCACCGAGGGTTATATTGCCAACGCTTATAACAGGTATGGGGGCCTCCCTTGCCTCTTTAATGCCCTTTCGGTAGAGAAAGTCGATCACCTTTAGGCAGACTTTATAGATGAGAGAGAGGGGAAAAAGGAGTGGCCATAAAAGCCAGGATATATAACTTCCTTCACCGCTCCATACCCTAATTATGGCATTTCTCATTCTATAACGATAATTTATAACAAACAGAGGGAGAAATCAAATGGGAACAGGGCTACGGCCATTGTAAATCTCTCTTTTTTCAAGTAAAATATGAAAATGAAGAAAATCCTCATAATCGATGACGAAAAGGCGATACTCGATAGCCTCTCCCCTCTCCTTGAAGATGAAGGTTTCATTGTTTTCAAGGCAACGGACGGTCCTCTGGGTCTCGATATTTACAAAAAAGAAGAGCCTGATATCGTCCTCCTCGACATCTGGATGCCCGGTCTCGACGGACTCCAGGTTCTAAAGGAGATAAAAAAATTGAACAAAGGGGGGATGGTGATCGTCATATCAGGGCACGGCACCATCTCAACCGCCGTTGAGGCGGTAAAAATGGGGGCCTTTGATTTTGTTGAGAAACCCCTTTCGATCGACAAGATCCTTGAGGTGATAAAAAGGGGTACCTCCGAGGAGAGACCTTTACATTCTAAGACCGAAGAAATAAGAATTGGTCCCCTCAAAGGTCTCGATGTGTACAAACAGAAGACCATAGGAAAGAGCATTGTTGCATACGGATTGGGGCTCCATACCGGGGTGAAAACAGGGATGATACTTTTGCCGATGCCCGAGAACACGGGCATCGTGTTCGAGCATATCCCGGACGGGGAAAGAATCCCTGCTTACGTGGACTATGTATTTTCCGTGGGTTACGCATCCCTTGTGAAAGGGAAGAACTGTATGGTGAGGACCGTTGAGCATCTAATGGCCACTCTCCATATGTACGGGATCACAAATATATTGGTAAAGGTGAGTGAGGAGGTGCCTATCTTTGATGGCTCTGCCAGAGAGATATGCAGGAAGATAGAAGAGGCAGGTATTATAGAGCAGGATGCAGGTATCGAGCCTATAGTAATAGGTGAAACCGTAGAGCTTCAGGGTATCCCTGAGGGAAAATCCATAAAAATCGAACCCTCTAAACATTTAGAGATCGACTATGTCCTTGAGGGTCCCAAACCCATTGGGTTTCAGGAGTTTCATTTTGTATGTGAAAAAGAGGGGTTCATAAAGGAGATTGCCCCGGCGAGGACCTATGGCTTTTTAAAGGACTTTGAAAGACTCGAAAAAATGGGGCTTGGCACAGGGGGCAGGGTAAGTAATCTCATCATCCTCAACGAGGAGGGTGTGATCAATACTGAACTCAGGTTTGAAAATGAATTCGTAAGGCACAAGGTCTTGGATTTGATAGGGGATCTATACCTTTTGAATAGGCCCATCATAGGAAAGATAACGGCAAGGCAGACAGGCCATATTGAAAATATAGCCCTTGCAAAAGAGCTAAAGAATAGATTCGTTGACCCTGGAAAAGGTATTGGTTAGGGGAAAGAACCGAGTTTTTTAATGGATACAAAACAGAAGGCCTCCTATTTTGCCATAGCCTCTGCAGGGGTACTTGCAGCGGGAAAATTCATCTCCGGTTTCAATTCGGGCTCTATGGCCATACTCTCTTCAGGTTTAGATAGCCTCCTCGATGTATTTATGTCCATCATGAATCTTCTCGCCATAAAGAAGGCTACAAAACCCGCGGACGAGGAACATCAATACGGCCACGAGAGGACAGAGGATATTGCCTCGGTTCTTCAGGCCCTTTTGGTAGTCATAAGTGGATTATCGATAATATATAAGTCCCTTCAGAAGTTTTTACAGGGGGGAGAGATCGGATATACGCCTTTAGACCTATCCGTAATGGTCTCCTCCCTTTTTCTAAGCCTCATCGTTTCAACCGTGCTGGTGAGAACAGGAAAACGGTTGAACTCAAACGCCTTAAAGGCGGACGCACTCCATTATAGAAGCGATATATATTCTAATCTTGCGGCAATACTGGCGATTGCCATGACCTATTATACAGGACTTATCCATTTCGACCTGTTATTTGCGGTCATCACAGGGTTCATCATCATATTTTCTGCGGTCGTTATGTTGAAGGAAGGGGTTTCAGCCTTGATGGATAGAAGGATACCAGGAGATATAGAGAGGCGTATCCTTGATATCATAGAGACCATGCCTTTTCCCTATGCAGGTTACCACAGGATGAGGAGCAGGGTTTCGGGGAACAAAAACTATATCGACTTCCATCTCCTCATATGCAGAAAGGCCCATGTGAACGATGCCCATGAGACTGCGGACAAAATAGAAAAAAACATAAAGGCGAGTATCTCCTCTGTTGATCCGGTGATACATATAGAACCATGCCCTGTATCATGTAACCTAACCGATGAGACCTGTATCATCTTTAAGAAAAGACCTAAAAAAAGAAACGAGTCAGGTCCTTCAAAACTATACAACAATCCCCCTTTATAGAATAAGGGGCTACCCCATAAGCTTAAATCTGGAGACGATAAAAGATGCGATCCCCTTTATATCATCCCTGTGAAACACGGGGACATGGGCATTATACGCCATATCCGCAACAACGGCAATGAGGTTCGGGTCTTCTATACATACGGGCCTCCCTTCAGGTCTCACCTGATACACCTCTATCTTCGGGATAGGCTCCTTTTTAAAACCCTCTAAAATGATAAGGTCCATACCATCCATAAACCTATCCACGATCTCCAAAGCCGATAGGTCCTTATTCACCTCTTTGACAATTGCAATCTTTTTAGGAGAAGAGATGATCGATATCTTTGCCCCTGCTTTTTTGTGTCTATGTGTATCTTTACCGGGTATATCTATCTCGAAGTCATGGGGATGGTGCTTTATCGTGCCGATCTTTATACCCTGACTTGAAAGGACGGGGATGAGCCTCTCAATAAGCGTGGTCTTCCCCGATTTTGAACTGCCTACAAAAGAGACTATAGGTATCAATCCGGGGATAAATTAACATAATGTCACTTTCCTTTCAACCCCATTTAATGTTATGGTAAAATAACGCAAGGTCAAAAAAGACTTGACAATTTGGGCAGTTCGATATAATTTGGTGTGTTTTTCTTATAAAAATCTTTTTATACGGAGTTAAAGGTGCTTAAGTCTTTAAAATTACGGGCTTTTCTTATAATCATCTTTCTCGTTATATCGATTATATACTGCTTGCCAAACGTGATTGAACCTAAGGGGGCATGGAAAAAATACCTCCCCTCCGACAAGATCCACCTCGGCCTCGATTTAAAAGGGGGTATGCACCTTTTGCTCGAACTCGATACGGTGAAACTTTTAGAAAATATGGTGGATAGAAAGTTTAACGCCGTAAAAGATGGGATGATAAGGGAGGGAATAAGGTTTCTTGCCCTTGACAAGAGGGAGCAGACCCTTTCGATTACGGTTGTGGCTGACCAGAAAGAGAAGCTCTATAACCTCATAGGCAAAGAATTTCCTGATCTGAAGGCAGGCTCTACAAAGACAGAAGGGGAGAACATCACGATGGAGTTCCTCCTCTCCGATAAAGAACTCTCCCATATAAAGGAGAATGCCGTCCATCAGGCCTTAGAGACGATAAGAAACAGGATAGACCAGTTCGGGGTAACAGAGCCCACCATAGTAAAACAGGGAGAAAACCAGATACTCGTCCAGCTTCCCGGCATAAAAGACCCCCAGAGGGCCATGGAGCTCATAGGGAGAACCGCCCAGCTTGAATTCAAACTCGTCGATGAGGAGAATATCGGGAGATATACAGGGGGTAACCCCCCGGAAGGGGATGAGATACTTAATATGAAGACGAGAAACAGGGAGACAGGCATTACAACCACAACGCCTATCCTCCTTAAGAAACAGGCCCTCCTGACAGGGGACCTGTTAACGGATGCAAGGGTGAGAATAGGGGGTGAATTTGGGGGAGAACCCTACGTTGCCATAGAGTTCAATAGCGAAGGGGCAAGGCTTTTTGATAAGGTCACAGGGGAGAACGTAGGCAAGAGGCTTGCCATCATCCTCGACAACACCGTATATTCGGCCCCTGTTATAAAGGAAAGGATTTCAGGGGGTAAGGCCACGATAACAGGGGGCTTTACGATGGAGGAGGCGAAAGATTTAGCGATAGTATTGAGGGCAGGGGCCCTTCCAGCCCCTGTGAAGGTGGTGCAGAATATCACCATAGGACCTACCTTGGGTCAGGATTCTATAAATAAAGGGGTGAAGGCCACGATCTTTGGGAGCGTTTTCATCATCGCCTTTATGATCTTCTATTACAGACTTTCAGGGGTTATCGCAAATATTGCGTTACTTCTTAACCTTATATACCTCTTAGGGGCTTTCAGTGCCTTAAAGGCGACGATGACACTGCCAGGCATAGCTGGTATTGCCCTTACGGTGGGTATGGGTGTTGATTCCAATGTCCTTATATTCGAGAGGATAAGGGAGGAGTTGAGGCTTGGAAAGACCGTGAGGGCCGCTGTTGATGGGGGCTATACAAAGGCATGGGTGGCCATATTCGATTCCCATATAACAACATTGATCACCGCATGTGTCCTCTTTATCTTCGGGACCGGACCTATAAAAGGCTTTGCCATCACCTTAATCATCGGCATGATTATTAATCTTTTCACTGCGGTATTTGGCTCTAAGGCGATCTTCGACTGGATTTTGACGAAGTACAAACCCAGAAAATTGAGTATTTGAGGCAAGCGTTATGATAGAGATACTGAAAAATACTAACATAGATTTCATCGGTTTCAGAAAGAAGGCTTTTATACTATCCGGGATTCTTGTAGCCCTGGGGTTTTTTGCCTTTATCATGGTGGTTCTCGGTAAGGCGAATCTGAGCGTAGATTTTACCGGGGGGACGAATATACAGATCCGGTTTGAGGAACAGGTCGATATCGGGAAGATGAGAAAGACCCTGATAGAGGGCGGTATAACGGATGTACAGATCCAACAGGTGAGCGGCACAAAGGAATTTTTTATAAAGACAAAGATGGCGGATACAGAGAAGGAGAAGGTGCAGGATAAGATTCTCGCCATATTGTCCAGTCAATTTAAAGGGAACAAGGCCCAGGTTCTCGGGAGTAATATGGTAGGACCAGGGGTCGGCAGGGATTTAAAAAAATATGCGATAATAGCCATATGCCTCGCCTTAATCGGGATTGTGATCTATATTGCCTGGAGGTTTACCTTCATCTCGGGCATTGCAGCAACAATAGCCACATTTCACGATGTGGTTGCTATTCTCGGGGTCTTCTACATCCTCGATAAAGAGTTAAACCTTTTAATCATTACGGCCCTTTTAACAGTCGCAGGTTATTCCCTTCAGGATACCGTTGTGGTCTTTGACCGAATAAGGGAGAACATACCCAAGATGAAGTCAAAGGGAGACTTTGCGATGATTATCAACAAAAGCATCAATGAGGTCTTAAGCAGGACGATCGTGACAGGATTGACCACCCTTATTGCCCTCGGTGCCCTTATGCTCTTAGGCGGGGAGGTCCTCTTCGATTTTTCGTTTGCCCTATTCATCGGGCTTATTGTGGGCACCTACTCCTCCATATTTGTTGCAAGCCCCATAGTCTACGCCTGGAGAAAAAAAGTCCTCCGTTAATCTGAATCCCTTCAGAGGTTCAAAGATTGCAGCAAGGGCTTGAAGAGGTCTGTGAAGAACTCGATCTAAAGTCGAACCTTCCCTTGAAGACCCATACCCTTCAACTGAAAAACATGATAGAGATGGTCATCCCTGCTTCTAAGGACAGAACTGAGGAGATGTTCTCAGGAGAGTTATTTACGATCCTCGGGATGATATATCTCCACGACATTGCCTTCGCAAATCCATACAATCTGTTCACTGATAAATGGAGATTCAGCGATGTTGATAGTCCAGAAAAAAGGATGCTCCTCCAATTTCTCCCATCTCCTCCTCGATATCTTCTATTCTGCTCTGAAAATCGATGGACTTAAAAGGACGAAGATCGGTTCCTCTACCCTTTCCCTCGGTGTGAAGGGGATAGATATCAACCCCAGGGAGGGGGTTATAAAAATATCCGATACCGCCCATATCCCTTATCAGCTCCACCTTTTGGAACGCATTAAAGATTATCTGGAAGAGGTCTTTATAAGATTTACGAATGGGATAAAAGGGAAACTCGGTTTCTCCTATAATAGAATCGAATGGGAGATACGTTTCTGATTTTACAAGGGGAGGTATCTATTTTGAAGACTATACAAACGGGGACGATGTTTCGCCATTCCAAAAATCGAAGGACGTATCGGCGATAATGGATAAGCTCTTTACATATCATAACGCCATTATAGTAGGCGACATGGGAACGGGGAAGTCGACGTTGATCAAGACCTCCCTTATGCCTCAACTCGCCATCATAAGTCCTAACCTCTTTTACTGTGAACTCTGGATGAGACCTGTAGATGAGACAAAAGATGTGATGTTCAAAAAACTGGGAATCCATAATGACCCTCTGATCGACATAGCTTCTCTTTCCATCAAGCTTTTGGAGAAAGGCCCCTGTTTTTTCATCCTCGATAGCTTTGAGAGGTATAAGAGCCTTGAAAATGCCGAGAGGGGTAAGCTCGATAGATTTATAGAATTCTGTTCGGAACGAGATGATGTCTATATTATACTCTCAGGGGATAGGGATTCCTTTTTTGAATGGGGTTCTCTCTTGTCAAGGAGTTCCCTTGATTCCGTCTATGAAATAAAGATAGACAAAAGGGGATCTTTTCGAACGAGACCAGTTATATAGGAAAGGGTTCGGACAATAAAAATGGGAGTCCTCTATACCTTGGGGGGATGTCAGTTTGGAAAAGATACTGGAGGATCTCTTAAAGGGGTTTTTCGAGAACCCCTGTTTTAAGAAGTCTCCTATCCGCCTTTATAGACAGAACCCAGAACCATCTAATCGGAAGGAGCATCGAGGAACTTTTTTATGAGACGGCCATCCCAAAGAACATAATATCCAACTACCTTGAGTTTTTAATAGAAAAAGAGATCATAAAGACCGTGGAGTCAGGGGGTGTTCTATATTATCTCCTCTCGGGAAGATACCTCCTAAACCCCATATACAGGGTTTTAGGCCTTGAAGAGTTCGAGGAGAAACTTAAAATCAGGAACATCCTCAAGAATGCCACTGTAAACAGGTCTTTTTTGGCTTCCCCAGGTCTTGAGTTGATCGATGCATATAAAGAACAGATGCATTTCAATAGGGAAGAGGCGGGGTTGATCCTTTCAAGCCTTATACGTTTACACATCGATTACAGGGGTTTTTTCGAAAGGATAAAGGGGCAAGGTTTCGGGATAGATATTAAACCCATACTGAGACTTCTCTTCTCAGAGGAAAAAATAGTCAGGTCAAAGGCCTTGGAACTACTCGTTGAGATCAATGATAAAGACATGGTAAACCCCCTCCTCTTCCATTTAAAGAGGGAGGACGAACCATAAATCATTGACCTTTTAATAAAGGTTATAGCCTGTACAGGAAAAAGGGGGGCAATCCTCGCCCTCATGAATACTTTGAAGGAGAAGGGGGGAAGGCAACTCAAATTACGGGCCATCGATTTACTCTTTGACACATTGGAGGATAAGGCGAGAGATATCCTCGTTGAGATAAGGGAAGAGGAAAAAGACGTTCCTGTCTTATCAAGGATAGATAAATGCCTCAATCTTATAGAGGGAAACGCTTTATCCCCCGCATATAAGGGATAAGTACATCCGGAACAGTGATCGAACCATCGGCCTGCTGATAGTTTTCAAGAACCGCCATTACGGTCCTCCCTATTGCAAGCCCTGAACCGTTTAAGGTATGGACAAACTCGATCTTCCCGTTTCCTTTTCTGTATCTGATCTTTGCCCTTCTCGCCTGGAAGGACTCGAAGTTACTGCATGACGATATCTCCCTGTACACATTCTGACCCGGGAGCCAGACCTCTATATCGTATGTCTTTGCGGAGGAGAATCCCAGATCCCCCGTGCAGAGGAGGGATACCCTGTAGTGTATACCGAGTTTCTTTAAAACGTCTTCTGCATCGAGGAGAAGACCCTCGAGCTCCTCGTATGAATTTTCTGGCAGGGCAAATTTCACGAGCTCCACCTTATTGAACTGGTGTTGCCTTGTAAGCCCCCTCGTATCTTTGCCGTGGGCCCCCGCCTCTTTTCTGAAACATGGTGTGTATGCGACAAACCTTACGGGGAGTTCTTCCTCTTTTAAGATTTCATTACTGAATATGTTTGTCACCGGGACCTCTGCTGTGGGTATGAGAAAATAATCGAGGCCCTCCAATTTGAAGAGTTCCTCCTCGAATTTTGGCAGCTGCCCTGTACCTGTCATAGAGTCCCTGTTTACGATAAAAGGGGGAAGCACTTCCGTATAACCGTGCTCCTCTGTGTGGAGGTCGAGCATAAAATTTATCAAAGCCCGCTCAAGGAGGGCACCGAAGGATTTATACAGCGTAAACCGGGAACCCGTGATCTTTGCAGCCCTTTTAAAATCAAGGATATCAAGCCCTTCTCCTATCTCCCAGTGGGGTTTGGGTTCAAAGGAAAAGTCCGGTTTTTCCCCCCAGACCTTAACAACCTTATTCTCCTCTTCTGTGGTACCGATAGGCACCGTTTTATCGGGTATATTCGGTATAAGGAGAGACATCTCCTCCCACTCTCTTTCTACCTCTTTAAGTCTTCTCTCTAACTCATCGATCTTTGTTCCCAGTTCTTTGAGATGATCTATCTTTTCCTTTGGTATAGGCCCTGATTTTCTGATCCTCCCTATCTCATCGGAGAGCTCATTCTTTTCCTGCTTCATCTTTTCCGATTCCTGTATGAGAACCCTTCTCTCTTCATCAACGGCGACCAGTCTTTCCATATCGAAGGAGGCCCCCCTTTTGTTCAGTGCCTCAATTACGATCTCCTTTTTTTCTCTAATGATCTTAGGGTCAATCATCCTATTCCTCCATCAGTGTTTTGTTCATAGCTATAGGCTTATGTAAATAAACGACGCCATCGATTGTTTCAACAGGCTTTCCTTCAACGAGTATCTGTACCTGCCTGGCGTCTTTGAAGTTTGCCACATAGGAGTTCACAATACTATAGACCATATTTATCTCCTTTTGGGGCCCTCCTGTCTGCTCATAGATCTCCCTTGAGAGATTGAGATATACCGTTCCTTGATCATCAATGGCAAAATCCTGTAAGTTCACACGTTCGGGCAATACCCCATCCCTTTTTAATTCCCTTAAAATCACCTCCCCCAGTTTCCTCTCCGTCAGGTTCATCTTAACCGGTATCTGTTTTTCAATAAGCCTGCCCTGTTCCGTTGGGACAAAAAGGACTACCCTGTCGAGAACAAGGGGTGGTAGACTGTACTGGGGCTCTATCTTCATAAAATATACATAGATGGCCAGAGTGGCCGCCAAGAGGGCAGTTATGGTAAAAAAGAGGAAAAGGGCTATTTTTACAGATCTCTTCGCTTTTTCCCCTTTCTTTATCGTATAGATATCGTACCCTTTTCTCCACATAGAAAAAATATTACAAGATGTTTAATGCCCAGGGTTTAAGGTCTGTTTGAACTCTTCCAAAAACTCCCGAGAAGTCATTACCCTAAACAGGGGGTATATGGAAAAATGTCTGTAGGCCTCCACGGTATTGTCGTGTATCTCTTTTTTATGGGCCGCACAGAGATCCTCGAGCATGATCGTATAAAAATCATGACAGACCGCGTCAAAGGCCGTTGCAAGGACACAGACATGGGTGTTTAATCCTCCTATGGCAACGGTGTCAACACCAAGGGTTCTTAAGGTCTGGTCTAAATCCGTCTTAAAAAAGGCGCTGAATCTCCTTTTAGGGAGTATCATGTCTATCGGTTCGGGCTCCAACGCTTTATATACGTTTGCCCCTTCAGTACCCCTTATGGCGGTTGGTTTAAATCTACCCTTGAAGATAAAATCCCCTTCGAGAAAGCTATCACAGGCAAAGATGATCGGTATGGCAAGGCTCCTACAATCTTTTAGGAAATCCCTGACCTTAGGGACTATCTTCTCCTCCTCTCTCTCCCCGTTTCCCTTTTTCTTGTAGCTATCTTCAAGCATATCTACGATAATTACCGCAGGTTTCATTTTCACACCCCTTTTGTCTTTGGAAATGCCTCATAAAAATTCTGGAGGAGGGCCCTCGAAAGATCCTTCACGTCCATGCCCCTTACCTCCGCTATCTTGCCTATAGTATGTATAACATAGGAAGGTTCGTTCCTCTTTCCCCTGTGGGGCACAGGGGTCAAAAAAGGGCAGTCCGTTTCAGCGAGGATCCTATCGAGAGGGAGGTCTTTTATGATTCTATAGGCCTTCTTCCCGTCAGGATACGTTATAGTACCGGGAAAGGAGATGTAATAACCCATATTTACAAATTTTTTCGCCGTCTCATAGTCGTACGAGAAGCAGTGGATCACCCCTTTCAGTCTACTCCCCCCCACATCTTTTAACACCTTTACCGTTTCGTAGGCAGCCTGCCTCGAATGGATGATGACAGGGAGGTCAAGATCTATGGCCAGTTCGATTTGTCTTTTAAATCCATCAAGTTGGGTATCCCTTGGAGAGTAGTTCTTATAGAAGTCGAGGCCTATCTCCCCATAGGCCACGATCTTTCTGTGGGTACATAGAGTTCTTATAACATCTATTACACCCTCTGAGAAATCCGTGCTATTGTGGGGATGTATACCTATTGCCCCAAATACAGGCCCATACCCCTCAACAATCTCGATCACCTTTTTGAAATAACGCTCCTCCGTACCCACGGTGAGGATATGGGATAGACCGGCCTGTAATGCCCTTTCGATTACCTGTTTCCTGTCTCTATCAAACGTCTCCATCTCAAGATGGCTATGGGAATCAACGGACATGTCTTTTTATAACATATCATTGAGATACATTCTATACATTCGATGGATAAAAGGGGTGATACCCCATCCCTTACATAAATCCCAAACATAAAACGTTAAGTTTGCCTTACCTTTTAAAACACATAACCGCTAAATGGTAAACAATTTGGCTGATTTTTTTCTTAAGACAGGGTATGATTCTCGCCAAATAGGTTACCCATGAACAAAACCGTTGCCTCCTGGTGTCTATTTGATTTTGCCAATTCCAGTTTTTCCGCGGTAATAGCGGCCACGATTTTTCCTGTCTATTACGCCAACTATATAGTCGGTAATACAGATGGGCACGGTGACCTTTGGTGGGGAAGGGCCATATCCTTAAGCATGGCGATTGTTGCCATCGCATCCCCCTTTCTGGGAGGCATAGCAGACTATGGGGGGATAAGAAAGAGGCTTCTTATCTTTCTAACCACCCTCTCCATCTTCGGGGTGGCATCTTTGAGTCTCCTTGACTACGGCATGGTGATAGAGGGGTTCATCCTTATCGTAATGGCCAATATAGGTATGGAGGGAGGTATAGTCTTCTATAATTCTTTCCTCTCGGAGATCACGGAGAAAAAACACCAGGGAAGGGTCTCTGCCTGGGGTTTTGGTATTGGATACGGCGGGTCCATCCTCTCCCTTTTTCTTGCCCTTCTCCTTATTAATCATGGTTTTATCCGCCTTGTATGGGTTATGGTCGCCCTCTTCTTCGGCCTTTTTGCGATCCCTGCCTTTATTTTTCTGCCTAAGGACAGAACAGAACGGGGGGTAATTAAGGAATATGCATGGATGGGCTTCAAACAGACCATCACCACCATGAAACATATAGGGAAGGAAAGAAATTTAAGGAGATTTCTTATCGCCTATCTTATCTACGAAGACGGTATCAATACGGTGATTGTCTTTTCGAGCATCTACGCAGCGACCACCCTTGGCTTTAAAAATACAGAGTTGGTCTATATGTACCTTCTCGTTCAGGCGACGGCATTAATCGGGGCGTTTTTTATGGCAAAGAGGATAGACCTATGGGGGCCAAAAAAGGTGGTGGTTCTATCCCTTAATCTCTGGATATTGACGGTGATACTCACATTCTTTGCCTCGTCAAAGGTATTTTTTGCCTTTATAGCCGGGGTTGCGGGTTTTGGTCTGGGGACGATACAGGCCGCCTCAAGGGCATTCTTCGCCCAGTTCTTAGAGTCCGGTCGTGAATCGGAGTATTTTGGCATCTATAGTCTTGTGGGGAAATCTTCCGCGATCATAGGCCCCCTTTTCTTCGGGTTCCTCTCCTCCACATACAGAAGCCAAAGGCCTGCGATACTCTCCGTTCTTTTATTCTTCGTTATAGGTTTAATCCTCATCTTTACGGTGAAAGGGGGTAGACCGAATATCGTTGAAAGGAGATAGGTCTTAATGTATATTATTATACAGAAAGGATAGCCCTTGGCCTTAATAGAAGAATTGAAGAAAAAGACGGAAGAAGGGTTTAAAACTATAAAAGAGACGGCCCAGGATTTTGCCTTCAATGTTGAGAAGCATGCAAAGATAGGAAAAAAGAAGTTCGTTGACATAACAAAACTAAAAAGGGAGATACAACACCTGTATACGGAAATGGGAAGGCACGTATACATGGAGATCACCTACGGAAGGGATATAAAAAAAGACGATCCCTATCTTAAGGAAAGGGTACTTCAAATCGGTCAACTGGAAATGGAGATAAAGGATATTGAGGAAGAGATAGAGGATATAAAAAAAACCCTCCCCCCGACTCACGGGGATGAAATTCTATAAAAAGGTCAACCCATAACCCAGTCAAAAAAGAGCCTCAGGTTAAAATATGTTATGATCAAACCTATGAGAAGCATGGTTAAAGAGGTATACCATCTGTTCACATATTTTCCCATAACCCTTTTAGACGACGTGAGATAAAGCTGGACAAAAACGGTTAAAGGGAGTTGAATGCTTAAGCACATCTGTGAATATATAAGCCCCTGAAACGGGTTTTTAGTTACAAAGACGAGCATGAGGGCGAAAAAAAGGGAGGTAAAGACACCGATCTTAGAATGGCTGTCCTTTATGTTATACGGTTCTCCATAAAACCCTGCAGAGATTGTACCCCCCGCCATCCCCGATGTTATCGATGAGGCAATACCGGATAAGAGAAGGCCGATCGCGAAGATTATCGAAGCATGGCTTCCGAGAAGAGGTATGAGCATTTCTGAGGCTTGCTGTAACTCATTGATAGTAACACCGTTTCTAAAAAAGACGGAGGCGGCAAGGAGTATCATGGCACTATTTATCGCCCATCCGACTATCATAGAGAACGAGGTATCAAACATCTCATAATCGAGTTGTCTCTTTATGGTATGTTCGTCTTTAGTATTCCACTCCCTGCTCTGGATTACTTCAGAATGCAAAAATAGATTGTGGGGCATCACCACCGCACCGAGGACAGACATGATCACAGGCATCGCACCATAAGGGATGGAGGGCATGAAGGAGCCATACACCCCCCTGTCCCATTCAACATCGGCAAGGATGAGCTCAAAGAGAAGGGAGAACCCTATTATGGAGACAAAGGCAATGATAATCCTCTCTATCTTGGAATAGGTATTGGTGAAAAGCATGATCACCACAAATAGAAAAGAGAAAGAGGCGCCAACGGGGATGGGTATCCCGAAGAGCATATAAAGGGCAATGGAAGCACCCATAATTTCCGCAAAGGAGGTGAATATCGAGGCGACCATGGCGGAGAAGAGAAATATTTTTGCCACCATAGGAGGGATAAACTTCGTTGATGCCTCCGAAAGGCACAGTCCTGTCACTATCCCCAGGTGGGCCACATTATGTTGAATAATGATGAGCATTATGGTCGAGAGGGTAACTACCCAGAGAAGGTTGTAACCATACACAGAGCCCGCAGCCACATTGCTTGCCCAGTTGCCGGGGTCTATAAAACCAACGGTAACGAGGAAGCCGGGCCCTATAAATCTCAATATCTCAAGCCCCTCTGAGACAGGCCTATGACCTTTTTTTGAGAGTATCCGTTCTATAAACCTAAAGGCCATGTCATAATATAAGGTTTTTACTCAGGATAGGCAACAAATAGGTACAATTGAATTGGACAGTGGAGAAGAAGGCACAATAAGAATTGTCCTTACTTAGAAACCGTTTTTATAAAACCACAACGTTTACAATAGGTTAATTTACTTGACATCAAGTTGTGAAATCATTATATTATCTGACTCATAAGTTGGATAATATGGTTATACTTTTATCAGAAATAGAGAGTGTCTGTTTGGTGAAAGGGGAGATAGAGAGGGGGCTCCTTCCTGCCTCGAAAGGGGAGGGGTTTGATTTTCTCACCCCTATAGGCTATGAGATAGGGATAACAAAGGTTGAAAATGGGGCCAAGCTAAAAGGTAGAGTCTCCTGTAGCCTTTCTCTACCGTGCAGCAGATGTCTCGAGAACTTCTCTCTGGAGATAGATA
Organism: Syntrophorhabdaceae bacterium; assembly: GCA_026415675.1. Lineage (GTDB taxonomy): Bacteria > Desulfobacterota > Syntrophorhabdia > Syntrophorhabdales > Syntrophorhabdaceae > JAOAGQ01. The sequence continues at coordinate 30,231 of JAOAGQ010000039.1, read as the reverse complement.
CAACCCTTGATGTGGATCTCATCTTGAAACCGACGTTTGAAGAGAAGGAGATTGAGCTTATAAGTGATGAAATGGATATATATTTTTTCGATGGGGAAAAAATAGATATCGTTCCCATTGTCTACGATGAGGTAATGCTCAGTATACCCATTAAGCCATTGTGCCAGGAGGGATGTAGGGGTCTATGTCCGACCTGCGGTAACAACCTGAACATAGAAGAATGCCAGTGCAACAAAGTTTCATATACACTGTTAGAAGAAAAACTGAAATCTTTTTTAACCCGTCAAGGAGATGATTATGGCAGTCCCAAAAAGAAAAACATCACAATCAAGAAGGGATAAGAGAAGAACCCATTACAAGGTAACCCCTGTAAATGTTACACTCTGCCCAAACTGCAAAGAACCAAAGCTACCCCATATTGTTTGCCCAAACTGTGGATACTATAAAGGAAAACAATACTTAAAGGTTGAAGAAGCCTAAATAGAATGGTAAGGATAGCCGTCGATGGAATGGGGGGTGATTATGCCCCCTCCGCTATTGTACAGGGTGCAGAATGGATATGTAGGGAAGATAGGGATGTAAGGGTTATACTCGTTGGCAATGAAAAGGCAATAAAACCCCTCTTAAAGGAGACAAGGGGGATTGAGATAATCCATACCCCTGTTGAGGTTGATATGGGGGAGTCCCCTTCCATCGCTCTGAGAAAAAAACGGGATTCTTCTATGGGAATCGCTTTTGAGCTTGTTAAAAACAAAGAGGCCCATGGGATCGTGACCGCCGGTAATTCGGGGGCTGCTATGGCCTTTGCGATTTTTACCCTGGGCAGGATCAAGTCTGTGGACAGACCTGCGATTGCGACCCTGCACCCGAATATAAAGGGAAGTATATCGGTGCTAATAGATGCCGGGGGGAACGTAGATTGCAAACCTACCCACCTTGTCCAGTTTGCAATCATGGGTGATGCCTTTGCCCGATGTGTATTAGGCATACCGTCCCCGAAGGTTGGGGTTTTAAGTAACGGGGAGGAAGAATCAAAGGGGAATGAACTCACAAGGGAGACCCATGGTTTATTAAAGGGACTTAATTTGAATTATATCGGATACGTTGAAGGCACCGATATGTACAACGGTAATGCCGATGTTGTTGTCAGCGATGGTTTCGTAGGAAATGTGGCCTTGAAAATAAGCGAAGGTGTTGCCGATTCTATTATCGCATTGCTGAAGGAGGGTATTGAAAAAAAGTTTACCCGTAAAATAGGCTATATCTTTTTAAAGGATCTCTTCAGCGAAATAAGTAGAAAACTCGATTTTTCTGAAATAGGGGGCGCCCCCTTACTCGGCGTAGACGGTGTGACCGTTATATGCCATGGAAAATCGAACGGTAAGGCGATAAAAAATGCGATAGGTATGGCAAAAAGTTTTGTGGAAAAAAGACTGAACGAATCTATAAAAGAGACCATTTCAGGCTATGATGCACTTCAAAAGAAAAAGGAGAAGAAGAGATGGATTATTTTCTGACCGAGGAACAGAGGCAGATCCAGGCATTGGCCCGGAGAATAACCGAGGAGAAGGTTATACCTGTTAGGGCCGAACTCGATGAAAGAGAGGAGTTTCCATGGTCTATAATGAAACAATGTGGTGAGGCAGGGCTTTTTGGGGTCAGTATACCTGAAGCATACGGGGGTATGGGAGGTGGTTCTCTCGAAAACTGTATCGTAGTGGAGGAGTTGAGCAGGGGTTGTCTTGGGGTCTCCGTTAGTTATGCGGCGAGTCTTTTAGGGGCATATCCCATACTCCTCGGAGGGACTGAAGCTCAGAAGAAGAAATACCTGCCCGAGATCGCCTCGGGGAAAAGACTGGCCGCTTTTGGTCTTACTGAACCAAACGCTGGAAGTGATGCCCAGGGTATAAGAACAGAGGCGAAACGGGTAAAGGGTGGATATATACTGAATGGTACAAAACAGTGGATCACAAACGGGGGTGAGGCAGAGATATATTCGATCATAGCGATGACGGATAAGACGAAGGGGGGCAGAGGTGCAACGGCCTTTATCGTAGAGAAAGGGATGGAGGGTTTTTCCTTTGGTAAAAAAGAGAAAAAACTCGGTATCAGGGCCTCTGCAACGAGAGAACTCGTTTTTCAGGACTGCTTTGTGCCTGAGGAAAACGTAATCGGCAGAGAAGGGATGGGTTTTATCCTCGCCATGAAGACCTTCGACAGGACAAGACCAGGGATAGGGGCCCAGGCCGTTGGTGTTGCCCAGGCAGCCCTCGATGAGGCGGTAAACTATGCAAGAGAGAGGGAGCAGTTCAACAAAAAGATCATCACCTTTCAGGCAATTCAGCATATGCTCGCGGATATGGCGATTCAGGTAGAGGCGGCGAGGGCATTGGTATATGCGGTGGCAAGATTTATAGATAGCAACCCGAGGGAGTTCTCAAAGGTATCCGCTATGGCCAAGGTCTTCCCCAGCGATATGGCGATGAAGGTGACAACAGACGCAATCCAGATATTCGGCGGATACGGTTATATGAAGGAATACCCCGTTGAAAAGATGATGAGGGATGCAAAGATACTCCAGATATACGAAGGGACAAACCAGATACAGAGAAACGTGATAGCCCTCGAGTTGATAAAAGAGGCGGCAACAAGAAAGAGAAGGTGATGGATATGAAAAGGATAGCCGTTGTCTTTCCCGGTCAGGGTTCCCAGTATGTGGGGATGGGGAAGGTGCTCTTCGATGGATTCGAAGAGATAAGGTCATTATTTAAAAAAGCCGATGAGGTTCTCGGTTTTTCTATTACCAAACTGTGCTTCGAGGGTCCCGAAGAGGACTTAAGGCAGACATATAACACTCAACCCGCCCTGTTTCTCATCGGGTTTGCCACCTGGCAAGTTTTTAAAGATAAAACAGGGCTCAGACCATCCTTCGTAGCAGGGCACAGCCTCGGGGAGTATACAGCACTGGCTGCAAGCGGTTTTTTTACCTTTGAGGATGGTCTTAAGATTACAAGAACAAGGGGTATGCTCATGGAGGAGGCCTGCCCAAAGGGTAAAGGGGGGATGGCCGCCTTAATCGGTGCGGATATGGAGAAGATCTCAACCGCTCTTAAAGAGATATCAAGGGAGGGGCATATCGTTGTTCCGGCAAACTTAAATTCTGCCGAGCAGGTTGTAATCTCAGGCCATATCGAGGCGGTCAGGGAGGCTGTAGAAAAACTGAAGGGCACAGGTTACAAAAAGGCGGTTTTTCTTAACGTATCAGGGCCATTCCACAGCCCCCTTATGGAGGATGCCGCATACAACCTGAAGATTGCCCTAAACGGTATCACCCCTGCCCGAATGGAGATACCTGTTTTCTCCAATGTGGATGCAGAACCGGAGATGGATGAGGCTAAAGTAAAGGAGAAATTATATAGACAGATGTTTTCCCCTGTCCTCTGGGAAAAGTCGGTAAGGAATATGGTAGATAGAGGTGTTGAACTCTTCATAGAGGTTGGACCCCAGAAGGTCCTGACAAACCTTATTAAAAAGATTGCCCCTTCCACACCGTGTTATAATGTTGAAACCCCGGAGGATATGGAAAAAATCATGGGAGTCATAGGATGAAAGGGAGTGTAACGATCGTTACAGGGGGTTCCCAGGGAATCGGCAGGGCCATTTGCGAATTCCTCTCTGAAAAAGGGGGGGACGTGGCGATATTCGATATAATAGACGGTAGCGAAACCGTTGAGGCCATCCGCAGCAAAGGAGGAAAGGCCGAATTTTTCTCGGTGAATATCGTCGATACCGCCGCTGTAGAAGAGGCGGTCAACGGTGTTGTAAAAACCTTTGGCAGGATAAACAACCTCGTGAACAACGCCGGTATCACAAACGATAAACTCCTCCTCAGGATGAAGGAAGAGGACTGGGACAGGGTGATACAGGTGAACTTAAAAGGGGTTTTCAACTGCACAAGGGCGGTAATAAAGCACATGCTTAAAACAGGGGGCTCCATCGTGAACATCTCTTCTATAGCCGGGGTGATGGGTAATGCGGGCCAATCAAACTACGCTGCAAGCAAGGCAGGTATCATCGGCTTTACAAAGAGCGTGGCAAGGGAGTACGGGGAGAGGAACATAAGGGTAAATGCCATAGCCCCCGGTTTTATAAAGACAAGGATGACCGATGCCCTCGATGAAAATACAAAAATGGAGATGCTAAAGGCCATACCCCTTAAAAGGTATGGAGAACCAATAGATGTTGCAAGGGTAGTGTATTTTCTTCTCTCAGGGTATAGTGGCTATATAACGGGGGAGGTAATAAATGTTAACGGTGGTCTTTATATGTAAAATTTTCAAAAAATAGGAGGTAGAAAATGACAGTTGCAGAAAAAGTAAAAGAAATGATCGTGGAACAACTCGGGGTGAATGAGTCTGAAGTGGTTCCCGAGGCAAAGTTTATCGACGATCTGGGCGCAGATTCCCTCGATATCGTAGAGCTGATCATGGCCCTTGAGGATGCATACGGGATAGAGATTCCTGATGAGGATGCGGAAAAGATGGAGACCGTAGGCGATGCGATAAAATATATCGAACAACGGCTCGCAGAAAAACAGTAAAGGGGTGCATATTGAAAAGAAGGGTTGTTGTAACAGGGGTCGGTCTGGTAACCCCCCTCGGTGTAGGCATTGACAACGTATGGAAGAGGATTATAAACGGGGAATCGGGTATTGCACCCATCACCCGTTTCGATGTAACCCAGCACGATACGAAATTTGCTGGAGAGGTAAAGGATTTTAGACCGGAAGATTACATTTCCCCAAAAGAGATAAAAAGGATAGACCTTTTTATCCAGTATGCCCTTGCAGCAACAAAAATTGCGATGGATGATGCAGGGATCGAGATGGCCAAAGAAGACCCCGAGAGGGTAGGCGTTATCGTGGGAACAGGTCTCGGAGGACTGCCCACACTGGAGAAATACCACTCCATCCTTCTTGAAAAAGGACCGGGGAGGATCTCCCCTTTCTTTATCCCTATGCTCATAGCGAATGAGGCACCGGGACATATAGCCATCCAGTATGGCATAAAAGGCCCAAACCTCTGCATCGTAACGGCGTGTGCCACCGGGGCCCATTGTATTGGAGATGCCTTCAGGGTGATCCAGTATGGCGATGCGGACGTTATGGTCACAGGGGGCTCAGAGGCAAACCTCACACCGCTAACCGTGGGGGGGTTCAATGCCATGAAGGCCCTTTCCACGAGAAACGATGCCCCCCAGAAGGCTTCAAGACCCTTTGATCTCGACAGGGACGGCTTTGTCGTGGCAGAAGGGGCGGGGATACTGGTTATTGAAGAGCTTGAACATGCGTTGAAGAGAGGGGCAAAGATATATGCGGAGATTGTAGGGTATGGTTATAACGGTGATGCGTACCATATTACCGCACCCTGCCCTGATGGAGACGGTTTTATCCGTTGCATGAAGATGGCCCTTAAGGACGGTGGGATAAACCCCGACGAGATGGATTATATCAATGCCCACGGGACATCTACGGAACTGAACGATTATATAGAGACACTTGCGATAAAAGAGGTCTTTAAGGAGAAGGCATACTCTATCCCGGTTAGTTCGACCAAATCCATGACAGGCCATCTCTTAGGGGCCGCAGGGGCGATAGAGGCTATATTTACGGTATTGAGCATAAGGGATAACATCTGCCCTCCAACGATAAACTACGAAACCCCTGACCCAAAGTGCGATCTCGACTACGTGCCTAATGTTGCAAGGGAACACGATATCCGTATCGCCATGTCCAACTCCTTTGGTTTTGGAGGGACAAACGCAACCCTTATCTTCAGGAGATTGGAAAAATGACGGTGGTGATAGGTTCTGACCATGCGGGCTATCAAATGAAAGAGGGGATAAAAACATTGCTCGAACAGGAGGGCCACAGGGTCATAGATGTAGGCACCGAAGGGGCATCATCTGTAGATTACCCCGATTTTGGATTTAAGGCAGCCCAGCTTGTATCAAAGGGTGATGCGGAAAGAGGGATCTTGATCTGTGGTACGGGGGTGGGGATGAGTGTTGTGGCAAATAAGGTTAAAGGGATAAGGGCATCCTTAGTCCATGACCTGTACACCGCGATACAGAGTCGAAAACACCTTGACGCAAACATCCTCGTCCTCGGGGCAAGGGTAACAGGTACGGGCCTTGCGGAAGAGATAGTGAAGGCATGGTTTAATACACCCTTTGAGGGGGGAAGGCACGGAGAAAGGGTAGAGAAGATCAAGAAATGGGAGTTGGAGCATCTCAAATAGGCACACCTTAAAACGTAAACGGTCTTCCCTTAGTAGCCGGGTGGATTCTTTAAAAAGGCAGAATGATTATGAAACTATCAGAGAGTGACAGTCAAATCTATCAATTGATAAAGAAGGAGATCGAGAGGGAAGAGTATAGCCTCATCCTGATCGCATCGGAGAACTATGTGGGGGAGGACATCCTCGATGCCATGAGCTGTGTCCTTACAAACAAATATGCAGAAGGGTACCCCTCAAAGAGGTTCTACAGTGGATGCCGTTATCTTGATGAGATAGAAAGTATCGCGATAGACAGGGCGAAAGAACTCTTCAAGGCAGAACATGCGAATGTCCAGCCCCACTCGGGCTCCTCCGCAAACATGGCGGTATTACACGGGGTGTTAAAGCCCGGGGACAGGATCCTCGGTATGGATATCACCCACGGGGGCCATTTAACCCACGGTGCCAGGGCAAGTTTCTCCGGGAAGTTCTACTCTTCCTTTGGCTATAAGGTCTCAAGGGAAACGGAGATGATAGACTATGAAGAGGTGGAGAGGGTTGCCCGGGAGGTAAGGCCAAGACTTATCATAGCCGGGGCCAGTGCCTATCCGAGATTCATAGATTTCGAGAGGTTTAGAAAGATTGCGGATAGTGTAGGGGCCTATCTTATGGTGGACATAGCCCATATAGCAGGACTCGTTGTGGCCGGCGAACACCCGGATCCGGTAAGACACGCCCATTTCGTCACCACAACAACCCATAAGACCATGAGGGGTCCCCGAGGGGGTCTTATCCTCTGCAAGGAAGAGTTCGCAAAGGCGATAGACGCTGCGGTATTCCCCGGTATACAGGGGGGGCCTTTGATGCATGTTATTGCGGCCAAGGCGGTTTCCCTTAAAAATGCGATGACCGATGAGTTTAAGGAGTACCAGAGACAGATTATCAAAAACGCAAAACACCTGTGCGCATCCATGGAGAAGAAGGGGTACAGGATAGTATCCGGGGGAACGGACAACCACCTGTTTCTCGTAGACCTCACAAGCAAAAACATAACCGGAAAAGAGGCCCAGGAGGCCCTCGAGAGAAGCGGGATCATGCTTAATAGAAACCTCATCCCCTTTGATACAAAAGGGCCGAATATAACAAGTGGTATAAGGATAGGCACACCTGCCGTCACAACAAGGGGGATGAAAGAGCCTGAAATGGAGATCATCGCAGAACTTATCCACAGGGTGCTTGAAAGGATCGACGATGGGGCCTTCCAGGATGAGGTAAAAGAAGAGGTGAAGGCCTTATGCAGTAGATTTCCCTTCTATGCTAAGATATATCCGCTATGAAAAACAGCAGACCCGAATGGGATTCGTATTTCATGGAGATAGCCCATATCGTCTCTAAACGCTCCACTTGTATCAGGAGGAGTGTGGGCGCCCTAATCGTAAAGGGGAAGAGGATCCTCTCCACAGGTTATAACGGAGCCCCAACGGGTTTAACCCACTGTCTCGATACGGGTTGTTTAAGGTCAAAAATGAATATCGCCTCCGGGGAGAGGCATGAACTATGCAGAGGTCTCCATGCCGAACAGAACGCCATTATCCAGGCTGCCTACCATGGGGTATCCATAGAGGGAGCCGACATCTACACGACCCATATGCCCTGCTCTATATGTGCTAAAATGATAGTAAATGCCGGGATAAAAAAGATATTCTATGGAGATGGCTATCCCGATGAACTGGCAGAGCAAATGTTGAGGGAAGGGAATATAGAGTTGATACAGATTGGGGTAAAGGATGGGAGGAACACATGAAATGCCCTTTCTGTGGCCATTTTGAAAGTAAAGTCCTCGATTCAAGGATGAACAAGGAGATGGATACGATTCGAAGACGGAGGGAATGCCTTAAATGTTTAAAAAGGTTTACTACCGCCGAAAGGATCGAGGAAGGACTGCCCATGGTGGTGAAAAAGGATGGCAGGCGAGAGGTGTTCGACAGGTCTAAAATACTTATTGGTCTTAAGAAGGCATGCGAGAAAAGACCTATAAGTATCACCGCCATTGAAAAGATAGTCTCGAGGATAGAATACAACCTCCTCGAAAAAGGGGAGAGGGAAGTAAAGGGTACAGAGATAGGGGAGATGGTCATGGAAGAACTGAGAAAGCTCGATGAGGTGGCATATGTGCGGTTCGCCTCTGTTTACCGTCAGTTCAGAGATATAAACGAATTTATGGATGAACTTAAAGATATACTGATGAAAAAAGGGGAAGCGATGGCAGACGAAAATAGACATGGAAAAGAATAATCGTGATAGGTGGTCTATTATATTTGACAATTATTTTAAATTGACATACCATAAGATTACCTATTTCCATATCCTCCGGGGACAATAATGAGAGAAGAAGAATACATGAAGATGGCTTTAGCCCTTGCGAGAAAGGGTATGGGGACTACTTCCCCGAACCCTATGGTAGGGGCTTTACTCGTTAAGGGTAACAAAATTGTGGGCAAGGGTTACCATAAAAAGGCAGGACAACCTCACGCAGAGGTGCTTGCCATAGAAGATGCAAAAGAATACGCCATGGGATCCACACTTTATGTGAACCTTGAACCCTGTACCCATTTTGGGAAGACCCCGCCCTGTGTGGATGCAATAAAAAAGGCAGGGATTAAAAAGGTGGTGGTCGCCATGCTTGACCCCAATCCTGCGGTAAACGGCAAGGGGGTAGAAGCCTTGAGAAAGGCAGGGATCAGCGTTAAGGTCGGCCTTCTCGAAGAGGAGGCAAAAAGGCTAAACGAGGCCTTTGTCGTATATATGGAAAAAAAGAGGCCTTTCTTCATCGTGAAGGCAGCGGCGAGCCTGGACGGAAAAATAGCAACAAAGACATGTGATTCCAAGTGGATCACAAACGAGGAATCGAGGATGTATGTGAATAAACTGAGATCCACCGTAGATGGGGTTATGGTAGGGATCAATACGGTAATAAGCGACAACCCCTTGCTTATACCGAGAACCGCAAGACCTAAAAAACATCCCCTCCGCATCATCCTTGACTCGAGACTTAGAATCCCCCTTATGTGCGATATAGTCAAAACTTCGGATAAATACAGAACGATCGTCTTTACTTCCGAGGATAGCCGTTCTGACAAGGAAAATAGACTGAAGTCCATGGGTGTGGAGATAGTAAAGGTAAAAAAAGATGAAAATAACAGGGTGGACTTAAGAAGTGTCTGCGAAGAGCTATACAGGAGGGAGATACTGTCTATCCTGGTAGAAGGAGGGGGAGAAACGAATAGCAGTATCTTAAAGGAAGGTCTCCTCGACAAGATCATCATCTTCTATGCACCGATCATCATAGGGGGAAAGAATGCCCTCAATATCATAGGGGGACGGGGCATAGATTTCCTCAAGGATGCCCACAAGATAGACATCACCTCGGTAAAGAGGTTTAAAGAAGACATCTGCGTTGAAGGCTATGTTCACAGGAATTATTGAAGATATCGGCATCGTAGAGGACATAAGGAAGTCTTCGGGAAAATGGGAATTCCGCATAAAAACGGTCCTTGCCAAAAGTGGTATTCGAGAGGGGGATAGTGTAGCGATAGACGGTGTATGCCTTACATCCACGAGGATAGGGAATGGGTATTTTTTTGCCGATGCCTCCCTCGAGACGCTCAATCTGACCACATTACGAGAAAAAAAGGCGATGGATAGGGTAAACATTGAGAGGGCCATGGAACCATCGGGAAGGTTTGGAGGCCATTTCGTGATGGGCCATGTGGATGGTCTGGGGGTTATAAAAAGCATAAGGCCCTCGGGGGATTCCCTCTTCTTTGAGGTTGAGGTTCCCGAGGAATTGACAAGGTATATTGTAAAAAAAGGGTCTATTGCGATAGATGGAATAAGTTTGACAGTAAATGAGCAACATGGTAACATATTTACGGTTAACATAATCCCGTATACCGCGTCCAGAACAACCATTGGTGACAAAAATCCAGGGGATAAGGTTAATATAGAAACGGATATAATTGGAAAATATGTTGAGAGATTCATAAGCGTTAGGTCCGAAAGGGGCATTACAAAAGAATTTCTTTCAAAATACGGTTTTTTAAAAGGGGATTAAGGTATGGCAATTTCAACGATTGAAGAGATCATCCAGGATGTGCGGGATGGAAAGATGATCATCATCGTAGACGATGAGGACAGGGAGAACGAGGGCGATATCATGATCGCCGCGGAAAAGGTGACACCGGAGGCCATCACATTCATGGCGAGGTACGCCTGTGGCCTCATCTGTCTATCTTTAACAGAAGAACGGGTGAAGGCCCTTGACCTACCTCTTATGGTACAGGAGAATACCTCCCACCACAACACGGCCTTTACGGTATCCATCGAAGCAAAAGAAGGGGTAACAACAGGTATTTCCGCCTATGACAGGGCAAGGACTATAAAGGTTGCGATAGACGACAACACAAAGCCCGAAGACCTTGCAAGACCTGGCCACATCTTCCCCCTTATGGCGAGAAAAGGGGGGGTCCTCTTCAGGGTAGGTCATACAGAGGCTTCGGTGGACATCGCAAAACTCGCTGGATTAAAGCCGGCAGGAGTTATATGCGAGATTATGAAGGAAGATGGCACTATGGCCCGTCTTCCGGATCTTGAGGTCTTTGCAGAGAGACACGGGTTAAAGATATGCACGATAGCGGATCTCATCAAATACAAAACAAAGACGGAAAAGCTCGTGAGAAGGGTCGCCGAGACGAGGATCCCCACAAAATACGGGGGAGAGTTCACGATTATAGGATATGAAAATGATATAGACAGTAAAACCCACCTTGCCCTTGTTAAGGGAGAAATAAAACCGGAGGATACGATCCTCGTCAGGGTCCACTCTGAATGCTTTACAGGGGATGTTCTGGGCTCCCTCCGTTGCGATTGTGGTGAACAGCTCCACTCTGCCCTAAAGATGATAGAGCAGGAAGGGAAAGGGGTGCTTCTCTATATGAGACAGGAGGGTCGGGGGATTGGTCTTTTAAACAAGCTAAAGGCCTATAAGCTCCAGGATATGGGTCACGATACCGTGGAGGCAAACATCGCTTTAGGTTTTATGCCGGACCTTAGAGACTATGGTATAGGGGCCCAGATTTTAAATGATCTCGGCATAAGAAAGATGAAGCTTATTACCAATAACCCCAGAAAGATTAAAGGGCTCGAAGGCTATGGGATTACGGTGGTGGAAAGGGTCCCCCTCGAGATCTCCCCGACAAAAGAGAACATAGCCTATCTTAAAACGAAACAGAAAAAACTCGGCCATATTCTCAACAATGTTTAAGGAGCTATCATGATACACGAAGGTAAGCTAAACGCCAAAGGTTTCAAGTTTGCGATAGTCGCAAGTAGATTCAATAGCTTTATCTCCGATAGGCTTCTCGAGGGGGCGATGGACGCCCTCTTAAGGCATGGTGCCGAGGAAAAGGACATAGAAATATACAAAGTACCGGGGGCCTTTGAGATACCCCTTACGGCAAAACTCCTCGCAAAGAAGAAGACCATAGATGCCGTTATATGTCTCGGTGCTGTGATAAGGGGCTCGACACAGCATTTCCATTATGTGGCCTCAGAGGTATCAAAGGGTATCGCCCAGGTGGCGCTGGATTTTGAAAAACCGGTGATCTTCGGGGTGATCACCAGCGAAAATATAGAACAGGCCATCGAGAGGGCAGGTACGAAATCCGGTAACAAAGGCTATGATGCGGCCATGACGGCGATCGAAATGGTGAACCTTATCAAGGGTAGTGATCTGTGCGGAGACGAAAGGCCCGGGAGTTAGCCCTTAGAATCCTATACCAGATGGAGACCAACAAGGAGAACCCGAAGACGGCCCTTGAGAGGTACTGTAAAATATTTCCCTATAACGATGAGGTCGTTCGTTATGCCCAATCCCTCATTATCGGTGTAACAGAACACCGGGGCACAATAGATGGCTATATCGAGAGGGCCTCTGAAAACTGGAGGCTCGAAAGGATAAGTATGGTGGACAGAAATGTGCTCCGCATTGCCATATTTGAGATGCTCTTCAGCAACGATGTGCCCCAAAAGGTCGCCATAGACGAAGCGATCGAGATAGGAAAGAAATATGGAAACGAAGAGTCTGGTGATTATATAAACGGTATACTGGACAGGGTTTTAAAAGATTACCACAGTCAGGAGGATATTCAAAAAAGACTAACCCAAAAAGGATAAAAAGGCAGCAAATTCTATGTTCCATATAGTCATAGACGGCTACAACTATCTCAATAAAATAAGACATACCCCAATTGATGCCTCCTCGAGTATCGATATTTTGAGAAAGGCGATTCTCGATAGGCTTGCCCGCTACAAAAAGAAAAAACATATAAAATTTACCGTTGTCTTTGATGCATACAACAGCCCCTTTTTGACGAGACAGAGGGAAAACTATATGGGTATAGACGTAATATACTCGAAAAAAGAGGAGACCGCAGACGATATAATAATAGACATGATAAGGGGCAGGCCTTCCCGTTTGATAGTTGTCACGTCGGACAGAAAGATTATAGATGAGGCAAAGCTAAAGGGGGTCACATTTCTCACCCCATCCCGTTTCGATGTGTTGATGGAGGAGGAGAAGGGGCACCCCTTATACGGAAAGGATGAGGAGGAAGATGAACGTAGAGAAAAGAAGAAGGGTAACCCGAGAAGACTCCCGAAGAAGATAAGAAAGGCGATAAAAACCGTTGAAGAGCTATAGGGTTATGCTAAATAAACCTCTCGAACCTGTCTTTATCCGCCTTGCATATAGGACACAGAGGGGGTGGCTCTTCTCTCTCACAGAGATAGCCACACACCCTACACCTCCATACGGGTAAAGGGACTCTTCCCAGTAATATCTCCCCTGTTTCCGTCCCTTTGGCCTTCTTCTCCGAGGGGTTTCTCCTCTCCGGTATGGGGGAAGGTTTTAGCCTCCCTTCCATCACATCTTTTGATACGTATAGGCTACAGTAACATGTGCCGTATTCGGCAATATCCTGATCCCGATAATCACAGGGACAGATGATATCTAAATCCTCACCACGAATCCCTGAGGCAAGCCTACAGGGACAGGCGGGGTATCCGTATCTTTTCTCGTTTACCAATAGACCATGGAGTAAACCGTTTACAAAATCTTCATCGGGGTTTAAATAATAGCCTCCCCTTGATGCTATATCCTCTATCTTCTTTTTAAGCCCCTCTATATCCTCTTTTGAAACCATATACGGATCCATCCCTATGCTTTTAATGCCTCTCTTATCTTTTTCTCGTCAAAGCCCACGATACATATCGAGCCATCTATGATAAGGGAAGGGAACGAACAGCGGGGGTTAAACCTTTTCACTATCTCCATAGCCTCATCTCTATCGTCTGCCGATAGAAGGTCAACATCCACATAATCATAGCCGACGTTCAATTCTTTCAAGAGCTCCTTTGTCTTCTTGCACCAGATGCAGGTACTCAAGGTATATAAGGTTAGATCTCTTTTCCTTTCCCCATCCACACGCTTCATCTCCATAGGACACCTCCTCTTATCGTATAGTTAACAATAGCACATACCCGGGAAATATTCAAAAAAAGAGTTTATCCCCAATCCTCTATTTTGAGACCCTCTTTGCCTTCATAGACGATCTTACTCTTTAGGGACTCTTCTTTTACTCTGAAAAACACTTCCTTTCTATTTATGGGGAGCGATTCGGTGATACGGATAAAAAACCTCATCCTGTCTTTTGTACTTATCCTCAGAGGTACTGTGGTGTTTAGCTGCAAAAGCAGGGCTATCAATCTTTTTTTATCGATTCTTCTGAAAATTATATCCTCCACATCGAGAAGACGAAAGGAGCCGTCATGGCAGACAAAAATATTGCATGCCTTCATGTCCGTATGGTAGATGCCTTTTTTAAAAAGCATAGAAAAAAAATCGGCGAGACGTTCAATAAAATCCCTCCTCTCCCCTCTCCCCATCTCGTCATACCTTCTATCGAGATACCTGTCAAGCTCTTCCCCTTTCCCCTTCAGGTCCTCCATGGCAATAAACCCCGTACGTAGAATATGGCCTTCATCCGTACAGTACGGTTCTGGGGTGATTCTGAGTTTCAAGTATAGAAGAACTACGTGGTTTTCCCATGCCCTGAGTAGCCTTCTTTTACTCTTGTAGTACTTCCTTATATGGTCCTCATATCTCTCAACAAGCACCTTTCGATCCTTTTTCACAATACCCAGACTCTTATCGGATACCCCTTTTTTGTCCCTTATCCACAGAACACCCCCTACCTTTTCTATCTTCGATGTGTTTTTGAACGCCCTTTTTTTCTTTCTTCTCACCCATCTATCCCTCATCTTTTCTATGGCCTTCTCAACAGGTAACCTCAACGAGACCTCTCCATATCTATCAAAAAAGAGCCCCCTCTCCTCTTCGTCAAGATCGTCGTAAACCATGTTAACCGCATGGGCTATGTTTACTATCTCCTCTTTCCGGGAAAGACTACTTTTTATCACCGTTTTGTGGAGGTCTATCAGGTAGAGCCTTCCTCCGCTCACAAAAATATTGTCCAGATGGAGGTCGTTGTGGAGTATGCCGTGCACCTTCAAAGCCCTTAAGAGATCCACAAGAAGGAAAAGAAGTTCCTCCCTCTTTTTCCCTGCCATAAAAACATCTAAAAAGGTAGTACCATCAATCCATTCCTGTACCACATAGGAGCCGTTTTTTGAGATGCCGTATCCGAGGGGTTTGGGAGTATTTATAGACACCTCGATGAGCCTCTTTCCTGTTTCATACTCTTTTTTTCCCCTTGGAGATAAAAGATTTCTCAGCCGACCGAGGATACCGTTCTCTTTGAAATACTTAACAAAGAACCTCTCCCCTTTGTGTTCTAATACACTGTAATCCCTCCTTTTTTCTTCCTGGAGTTTAAGTCTCTTTAAGGTCTCGTGAAGTTCTTCGTGATTTACGTACCATTCGATAGGGTTATCCTTCATCTTTTTGCCCTTCTGTGATGGTTACCTTAGGGTTTTAATCTTCTATGCCCCTTTCCATGCTTCACGACTTGAATCTGTCTATGAGGTGAGAGAAAACCCCTCTCTTTTTTCTCCTTTTACTATCCTTAAAAGGCAGGAGTGAGGCCTCCCCGGTCATCATATGGTGGGGCTTTCTAATCGTACCTTTCTCAATAACGACTATACTGTCGTAGAAGTGTATCGCAAAGGTCGATTCGGTAAATCCGTTGACGCACAATCTCTTCGTATCTTCTGAGTGCCAGGCGTGAAGCTCATCTATCTTGTTCTTCATATATTCGATGAAAGTACCTTTCTTCCTTAAACCTCCTCCGTGGGATTTCCAGTAAGAAGTATGGGTATCTTCGCAGAGGTAGATGCCATCGATTGATACATGTTCATAGAGTTCCTCAAAGGTTATGATCTGTTGTTCCATCGTATGGCCGCCGTCATCGATCAGTATATCGCACCTCGGTATTTCCCTCTTCAGTGACCTCAAAAACTCCCTATCGTCCTGGGATCCGATAAATATCTTTATCCTTTCCTCCTCAAGGGA
This sequence comes from Syntrophorhabdaceae bacterium, assembly GCA_026415675.1. Taxonomy (GTDB): domain Bacteria; phylum Desulfobacterota; class Syntrophorhabdia; order Syntrophorhabdales; family Syntrophorhabdaceae; genus JAOAGQ01. The sequence continues at coordinate 14,364 of JAOAGQ010000039.1, read as the reverse complement.
TTTGCAGGCAGGGTTTATGTCAACACCGTATATATTTGCCTTTTCTCCGAAGTATTCCTTCCACATCTGAAGGGAACCCCCTTGATATACACCTATCTCGAGGACATGGATCTCTCTGTTCCTGTACGGCCTAAAATGCCTCTCGTATATGGGGAAATAGTGCATCCATTTGTGGATGAGCCTCCCTTTGTTCTGCAAAAAATACTTTTCCAGTTCATTCATATAGATATCGTCCATCGGGCTTCATATCCCTCTTTTTAATTTTATCATCTTACCGATAGGGAATAGCTCTGATATTATATTAAAAACCAGGTTAAATCAAGTTATCTCTAAAGCCTGCCGGATATAAAATAGTACGTTGAAAGAAACCTCTGTAGATGCTAATATTAAACCTATTGTCGGATAAATATGAAATGAAAAAGGGCAAACCATCCCCGTATTATTACAGCACAAGAGAAGACATGATCCGTTTAATACCAAAGGGTGTAAAAAAAATACTCGAGGTGGGTTGCGCAGGGGGCATGACAGGAAAGAGATTGAAGGAGATGGGCTTCGATGTAGTTGGTATCGAGATCATAGAGGATATTGCAATGGATGGGGCGCCCTATTACGAAAGGATCATCATAGGGGATGTGGAGAAGATCGACCTCCCCTTTGAAAGGGGCTATTTTGATTGTATCATGTACGGCGATGTCCTGGAACACCTCGTTGACCCCTGGGGTCTCATTAAAAAACAGAACCCCTTTTTAAAAATGGGGGGGGTGGCCATCTCGAGCATACCCAATATACGCCATTACAGAATCATAAAAAAACTTACCATAAAGGGGGAATGGGAGTATACAGAAGACGGGATAATGGATAAGACCCACCTACGTTTTTTTACGATAAAATCCATAAAGAGACTCTTTGGAGATGGCGGTTTCGAGATTAAAGAGGTCATTAAAAGACCATCCGGGGCAAAATGGCTAAAAACCATAAATTCTTTAACAGGAAATAGGCTCATAGATTTTCTGGTGAGACAGTATATCTTTTCCTCAGTGAAAGTAAGAGAGGTTTAAGATTGGCAGAGGTGAGCATAGTAATACCGAACTATAACGGGGAGAAATTACTCCCTATGCCCCTCGATTCTTTGAAAAAGCAGACCTTTAAGGATTTTGAGATCATCGTTGTCGATAACGGTTCAACGGATGGTTCCCTCAAATTGATACAGGATAGGTATCCCTATATAAAGGTGATCCCCTTTGAAAAGAATTACGGTTTTGCCTATGCCGTAAACAGAGGTATAGAGGCCTCCTCCTCCCCTTTTATATCACTTTTAAATAACGATATAGAGCTTCATGAGAGGTGGCTTGAATCCCTTTATAATGCCCTGATCGAGCATCCTGAGGCAGGTTCGTGCGGCCCTAAGATGATGAGATACCTGGAAAAAGATAGGATAAACATCCTCGGGATAAGGTTAAATAGCGATGGTGGCGTTGAAATAATAGGGGCAGGGGAGGTAGATAGGGGACAGTATGAAGAGGTAAGATACGTCTTCGGGGTAAATGCAGGGGCCGCCCTTTATAGAAAAAAGATGTTCGATGATATAGGTCTTTTTGATGAAGAGTTCTTTGCGTCATTCGAGGATGTGGACATAAGTTTCAGGGCACAACTCGCGGGATACAGGGCATTATATGTACCTAAGGCCGTTGCCTATCATCTGGTAGGGGCAACGATAAAGAGAAAAAGGTATATGGCCACATACCTTAATAACAGGAATTGCACCATGTTCTTCTTGAAGGACATGCCTTCAGAGCTTTTAAGGCGCTATTTATTCCGGATAATCATAAGAAGGGGTCTTGCCTTCGTCAAAAGGGTGGCTTTCAATTTCTGGAAGGCAAGGACATACTATTTCATAAAAGGAACTCTCGCCGCATATATCCGTATGCCTTATATACTCAGGGAGAGGAAGAGAATTCAGTCATCAAGAAGGGTTACCATCGAGTATATCGAATCTATTCTTGATAGGGATTTTTTATGAAAGTGCTCTTTTTGATCCAGGGATGGCAGGTTGCCGCAAGCAGATACAGGGTATTACAGTATCTACCCTATCTCCATGCCGTGGGTATTAAAACGGATGTTGCTCTATACCCCGCTTCTTTAGGGGAGTTTATGAAATTACTCGGTATCATAGGGGATTATGACACTATTTTTTTACAGCGGAAGAGATTTTTAAGACCCTTCCTCGACATTTTCCGCTTGAAGGCGAAAAGGGTGGTCTTCGATTTCGATGATGCCATCATGTTCAGAAACTCCAAGGCCTCCTCCCCTTATTCCAAAACACGCCTTAAACGGTTTGCAAATATGGTGAAGGCCTCTGATTTCGTAATTGCAGGAAACAGTTTCCTAAAAGACCAGGCATCAAAATTTACGGACAGGGTCGTTATAATACCCACACCGATAGAAGATGAACGGTATTCAATGAAGGATTACACCATACAAAAGGATAATGTTGCCATAGGATGGATAGGGGACCACGGTAGCATCCATTATCTGGAGAAGATGCGCCCCATGTTTGAAAGGCTCGGGAAACTATATAGACATGTTGAACTCCATATCATCTGTGACACCTTTTTCGATTGTGAGCATATAAAGGTTGTTAAAAAAAGATGGTCCTCAGAGACGGAAGTGGAGGATTTAAAGGCCCTCGATATAGGCATCATGCCCCTTTTGGATGATCTATGGTCCTGGGGGAAGTGCGGTTTAAAGATTTTACAATACTTCGGCGTTGGGGTACCTGCGGTCTGCACCCCTGTGGGAATAAATGTGGATATAGTAAAGGATGGGGTTAACGGACTCTATGCGAAAACAGAGGAAGAATGGATAAGGGCCCTCTCTTTTTTAATCGAAAACCCCGATAAAAGGAAGGAGATGGGCATAAGAGGTCATGAAGTGGTAAAAACATCCTTTTCCGTTAAGGCCTGTGCCCCTAAGCTGATCGATGTTCTGTACCCAAAAAATCATATTCCTATTGAACAATCGAAAAGAATTTATTAAAACATTCATCCTGTGGAGAGCAAAGAGTTAATAGGCTATATCGCTGCATTTTTCACGACCTTTTCTATGTTGCCCCAGTTTATCCGCATGATAAGGCTTAAGGAGGCAAAGGATGTATCTATATTCATGCCCTCGATGATGACCATCGGGGTCTTTCTATGGCTCCTATACGGTATTTTCCTCAAAGAACCGCCGATTATCATCGCCAACGTAGTATCCCTTATCTTAAGCATCACAGTGCTCATCGCCAAGATAAGATACCGTTGAAACAGGGGATGTTGAAGTTTTGTGAAATCTGTGATACCCTCAATTTAAAAGAACATGTTCTTTAGATCTCACATAGGAAGGGGTGGGCTACACAGATATGATAAATAGGGTGCCCACGACTTATTCTCTCACCTTTAAACTCACCATATGGGTTGGTATAACATTGATACTTTTTATTGGGATATACGCCTATACAAACATAGCAGCCCAGAGGGAGACCTTACTCAACGAAGCCATCCTGTGGGCCAAACAGTTAAGCGGAACCCTGACGAGAAGCCTAAGATTCAACATGCTTCACAACTACAGGGAGGCGGTGCACCATGCGATAGAGACGGTAGGGGCCCAGGAAGAGATCGAAAAGGTAAGGATCTTCAACAAAGATGGCCAGATCATGTTCTCCTCTGACAAAAAAGAGATAGGTACTATGGTGGGTAAAACAACGGAGGCCTGTTACGCATGCCACTTAGAGGGGAAACCCCTTGTAAGGCTTGATACCCCGAGCAGGGCAAGGATCTTCAAATCGGGAGGAAAAAGGATTCTCGGTATGATCACCCCTATCTATAACGGCCCTGACTGTTACACAGCCAAATGTCATGCCCATAGCCCCGAACAGAATGTGCTGGGTGTCTTCGATGTGACCCTTTCCCTTGAAAATACGGACAAAATCATAGCCCAGGTAACACGAAAAACGATATTGTTTGCCATTATAACGATCATGGTGGTCTCCATAGTGATCATACTCGTGATTCACAGGTATGTAAACTGGCCCGTTAAAGAACTAGTAAAGGCAACAACCCAGGTTGCCGAAGGGGATTTCAACTATGAGGCAAAAATATTTACAAAGGATGAGATGGGTATGCTTTCTGAGTCTTTTGCAAGGATGACCCAGCGTCTGAAAAAGGCCGACGAAGAGTTAAAGGAATTTATAAAGACCCTCGAGGATAAGGTGGAAGAGAGGACATCCGCCTTAAAAGAGGCCCAGGCCCAGCTCATCCAATCGGAAAAGCTCGCATCCATCGGCAAACTCTCCGCCACTATCGCCCATGAGATCAACAACCCCCTAAACGGCATACTCACATACACAAAACTGATTGAGAGAAAGCTCGCATCGAAAAATTTAAGCGATGAGGAGATCACTAAGATATCCTCCTATTTGAGCGTTATGGAGAGGGAGACCCAGAGGTGCAGTACAATTGTGAGAAACCTCCTCGATTTTTCAAGACAGAGGGAACCCTCCCTCAAAAACGATGTGAACATAAATCTTCTCATCGAGGATGCGGTAACTTTGCTGTCAAACCATATCAATCTCCAGGAGATTAAACTTGAAAAGGTGTTTTCCCAGGTTCCCACCATTACCGCCGACCCCATGCAGTTAAGACAGGTATTTTTAAACATCATCCTAAATTCATGCGAGGCTCTGGAGGGGGGAGGGAAAATCACCATTTACACCGATTTTATAGAGAAAGAGGAGATGGTCCTTATAAAAATAGTAGACAATGGACCCGGCATCGACCCCGATATACTCCCCAAGATATTCGACCCCTTCTTCACCACAAAGGAGAGCGGGACAGGTCTCGGTTTATCCGTTGTCTATGGAATTGTCAGCTCCCATCGTGGTACACTAAATATAGAAAGTGTACCTGCCCACGGAACTACGGTTACGATAAAACTTCCCCGGACCTTTAATGTAGAAAAAGGGGGCATGTAAATAAACGAGGAGAAAGGGATGTCCAAGAAGATAAAGATCCTTGTGGTGGACGACGAAGAGATCGTGAGAAACTCCCTCGCCGAATGGTTAATGGAAGATGGCCATGCCGTTGGAACAGCGGAAAACGGCCTTAAGGCCCTCGAGATGGTAAAGGAAGAGGAATGGGATATAGCGATGGTGGACTTAAAGATGCCAAAAATGGACGGTCTTGAGTTCATGGAAAAGGCAAAGGAGATATCCCCCGGTTTGCAGATTATAATCATCACCGCCTATGCGACAGTCCATACGGCAGTCCAAGCGATGAAGATGGGGGCCTATGATTATTTGATAAAACCGTGCGACCCTGAAGAGATATCCTTGCTTGTGAAAAGACTTATAGAAAACCAGACCCTTGTAAGAGAGGTTGACCACCTCAGAAAGGAATTAACGAAGAGATACCGTTTCCATGACCTCGTGAGTAAAAGCCCCAAGATGCAGAAGATATTTGAATTCGCCATGACCGTATCAAAGAGTAACTCCAATATCCTCATCTTGGGAGAGAGCGGGACAGGAAAAGAGCTCCTTGCGAGGGCCATTCACAACGAGAGCTACAGAAAAGAGGGGCCCTTTGTTCCTGTCTCATGCGTGGCCCTTCCGGAGACTCTCCTCGAGAGTGAATTTTTTGGTTATGAAAAGGGGGCATTCACAAACGCCTTCAATACAAAGAAAGGCAAATTTGAACTCGCCAATGGCGGTACCATTTTCCTCGACGAAATAGGGGATATCACACCAAAACTACAGATGAGCCTTTTAAGGGTTATACAGGAAAAGGAGATCATGAGACTAGGGGGTATTACCCCGATAAAACTCGATATACGGATTATCGCAGCCACAAACAGGGACTTAAAAAAAGCCGTTGAAGAGGGCCTTTTCCGGGAAGATCTCTACTACAGGCTGAATGTGATCTCCATCGAGATGCCCCCTTTAAGGGAACGGAAGGAAGACATCCCATACCTTGCAGAGTTCTTTATCCACAAATTTAATATCGAGATGGGTAAACAAATAAAAAAGGTATCGGAGAGTGGCCTCAAGATGCTTATGGACTATCATTGGCCAGGTAACGTAAGGGAGCTTGAAAATGTTATAGAGAGGGCGATGGTAGTCTGTAAAGAGCAAACCATAAGCGTAGAAGACCTCAATCTAACACAAAAGCTCTCCCCCGAGGGAGAGTCGGTCAAAGATAAGAGCATAAAGGCCGTCGAAAAGGAGCATATTCTAAAAATTTTGAGAGAAAACAACTGGAACATACAGCGTTCCGCGGAGATACTTGATATTGACAGGGTCACCCTTTACAACAAGATAAAAAAGTACGGTCTCAAGGAGTAACATGGTAATCCCATGATAAGTTAAATAGTGAACGTAAAAAAGGAGGATATATATGTTTGGTCTTGGCATGCCAGAACTGATCGTGATCATGGTAATCGTCCTTATTATCTTCGGGGCAGGAAAACTGCCGGAGATCGGCGGCGCGATAGGGAAAGGGATAAAGAGTTTTAAGAAATCGATGAAAGAACCCGATGAGATCGATGTAACCCCTAAAAACGAAAAGGATGAGAAGAAACCTACAAAGCAAGAGCAATGATGGCGATGGAAATCTTAAATGGATATGACCGTAAAGGTATTGAAAAGGCGGTATCCCTTTTGAGAAAAGGGGAGGTTGTCGCTTTCCCTACAGAAACCGTATACGGTCTCGGTGCCGATGCAACAAACAGCTATGCCGTGGCAAAGATTTTCGAGATAAAAAAAAGGCCTAAGTTCGACCCTTTAATAGTCCATATAGGGGATATGGATGACCTCTTTAACCTTACAGAAGAAATACCAAACGAGGCCTATTCCCTTGCAAAACGTTTTTGGCCAGGCCCTCTCACCATGATTCTTAAAAAAAAAGAAAAAGTGCCTGGTATCGTTACGGCAGGTCTTCCAACGGTTGCGGTCAGGATGCCCTCCCATCCCGTTGCCCTCGAGCTTATAAAAACGTTCGGGGGGCCCATAGCCGCGCCGAGTGCCAATCCTTTCGGTTATATGAGCCCTACAAAAGCCCTCCATGTGGCACGCTTTCTTCACAGTAAAATAGAGCTTATCCTCGATGGAGGGGATACCCCGTACGGCATCGAATCGACGATCGTCTCTTTCGAGGATGGAAAGACATACATCCACAGGCATGGTGCCATAAGCATGGAGGAACTCTCAGAGGTGATAAATCCTGTGCTCGAAAGGGGTTCTTCAGGTGGTAAGTGTGTTGCACCAGGGGAACTACCCTACCACTATGCCCCTCACAGGCCGTTGAGAATCATAGATGGGGTAGAGGAGATAGGGGAGCACGATTCGTCGTACCTCGCCTTCACTTCCCCTGACTTCAACCCTAAAAGTAAGTATACAAAAGTTCTCTCCCCTTCAGGTGATATGAGGGAGGCAGCGGCAAACTTCTTTTCCTATCTTATAGAACTGGACAGGGAGGATGTAAAAATTATCTACGCCCAGAGAATACCAAAACACGGTCTCGGAAAGGCAATGATGGAGCGCCTTGAGAAGGCATCGAAAAAATATACACATATAACTTATTGATAATTATGACAAATCATGATAACCTTAGTGTATGAAAATCATCCCCGAGAGAAAAGGTGGGCTTTTGAAACTATTTGAAAATAAAAAGAATTTTTTTTGCCACCGCTTTTTGCAAACTATCAAATTCTATAATAATTACGGTAATATAGACACAAGCTATGACAATTTTTCAACATCTTTTAAACAAAAATTGTGGAAAAAGCCGGAGTCTCTTTTGGGTTGCTTATCTATCTTTTTTCTTATATCCTTTATGTTCCTGCCATCCTGTACATTCTTCAAAACATCAAAGGAGAAACCGTCCCATCCTGCCCTTCAGAATAGTATCATCTCCATGACGGAAGAAGAGGTAAGAAAAAAGATAGGGGAGCCCGATATGGTAAGCAAGACCCCGGATAATAAAATCATCTGGACCTATAAACCTTCGTGGAAGTTGTTGCCCGATAATAAGGATACTGTATACGTTGAATTTGAAGACGGTAAGGTATCGAAAATCATCAAAAAAAGGTGAGGTATGATCTGCGATAAGTGTGGAAAAGAACTGGATACTCTGTTTTGCAAAAAATGTAACAACGATGTCCTGCGCCTGGGTCCTTTCTGCTATTTCTGCGGCAGCCCCCTCATGGATAGCACAGTGGAGTCAGAGGATGATGGGATAGACTTTGAGAACAGGATACTCTGTAGCGATGGGACGTGCATAGGCGTTGTTGAAAACGGTGTCTGCAAGGTATGTGGCAAGCCTTACGTACCTGAAACATAAAAATCTGACACCCCAAAAAATCACCGACAAAGGATAGGTCTTTCCAATGGGTATTTTTGATAAGATAAAGAACGGCCTTACAAGGACCAGAGAACAGATACTGACAAGGATTGAATGGGCTGTAAAGGGGAGGGCCATTGATGAATCGGCATTCGATGAGGTGGAGGAGGCACTGCTTCTCTCCGATGCAGGCATTGAAATCACGGAGATCCTCGTTCGTGCCTTGAAGGATAGATGGAAAAGGGGGCAGATCAACTCTGTGGATGACATCAAAAGGGGTCTTGCCGAAGAGGTGGAGAAAATTTTGAGGACCGTAGAATCCCCTCTGGATGTAACAGGCAATACGCCCTTCGTGATCTTGACCCTCGGCGTGAACGGCGCCGGAAAGACAACCACCATAGCGAAACTCGCCAAACTTTATAAAGACATGGGGAAAACGGTACTCTTCGGCGCCTGTGACACCTTCAGGGCTGCGGCAATAGAACAGATAGAGGTGTGGGCTAAAAGACTCGACATAGATGTTATAAAACAGAAGGAAGGGTCTGACCCTGCCGCTGTAGCTTACGATGCAACAAGGGCCGCCCATGCGAGGGGGATTGATGTGTTGATCCTCGATACGGCAGGGAGGCTACATACAAAATCAAATCTCATGGAAGAGATGAAAAAGATCAAAAGGGTAACGGGTAAAGAGCTACAAGGTGCCCCCCATGAGACCCTTCTTGTCGTCGATGCCACAAACGGTCAGAACGCCATTGTCCAGACAAAGACGTTTAACGATGCCTTAGGTGTTACCGGCATGGTTATCACAAAGCTCGACGGTACCGCAAAGGGCGGCTTTATACTACCCATTGCCCGTTCCCTAAAGATACCCATCCGTTTTGTAGGGGTAGGGGAGCAATTCGACGACCTTATCCCCTTCCGTGCGCAAGAATTTTCAAAGGCCCTTTTTTGATAGTCCTTACGCTTTACTTTCCCTTACCATCTTCTGGCAGAGCCTGACCCCTGTCATTGCATCCGTTGCCCAAAAATCGGCCCCCACATGGCGGCACACCGCCTCATCGACTATACCACCGATTATGATACCTGGCACAGGCCCTTTGTTTCCCATCTCCTGCCGTATAAGGGATATGGTCTTTGCCATCGATGTATAGCATGTATTTAGTAGGCATGAAAGACCGACTATATCGACCTTAAGGGATATGGCCTTCTCAAGGAAATCTTCTGGGGGCACATCCACCCCGATATCGTAAACGGTGAACCCATAACAGCGGAGGAGAACCTTAATTATATCCTTTCCAATATAGTGTATATCCCCCTCTACTGTCCCGAGGAGTATCTTTCCCTTGTCGTTTCCGGAAACCTTAACCTTCAAAAGGGGTAAGAGCATGTCCCCGACCTGATGCATGATCTCTCCTGCCATAATAAGGCCTGAAATATAGTATACCCCCTGTTCGTATCTCTCTCCCACAAGCCTCATCCCATGCTGGCATTCCTCCATGAGATGAAGGGGGTCCTCCCCTTTATCAAGCCTTTCTTTTACAAGCTTGAGAACCCCTTCTTCTTTTAAATCGGCGAGATAATAAGCCAATTCTCCTTTTACTTCCAAGCCATTCATCTCTCTCCCCTAAATACGGATATCTTTCTCATCTGTGTTGACCGATAACCCTACCGTAGTTGTAAACCTTAGACGATCCCCCCTACAGAGAAACGTTCCCCAGCTTGCAGGCCTATCGTCAAAATCGTAGAAAATATGTTCAAGCCTGAAAGCAGGCAGCATGGGAGGTGCCTTGAGGAGATTTGCCTCTTTTTCATCTAATACCGTAACCTCAATGGCAAGCTCCCCTCTTTTTAGAGCCGTCTCCCCCGTACCTGTAAAAAGGCCGTATAGAGCGGTCACCTCCATCTCCCCCTCTACAATGGGCCTCGTTGGGTCATATACGAGATACTCCTTGTGATATATGGTAGGTTCGTTTTCCTTGAGTATAAGTCTTCTAATAAGGATTGCCCTATCGGATACATCTATGGCGAGCCTTTTTGCTATCTCCTCATCGGATTTGACAATCCTTACCTCGAGGAGCCTTACCTTTGTGTCCGCATTCTTTGTAAAAATACCTGTAAATTCATCCAACCCAAAGACAACGGTACTCAACTCTATGGGTTTTACGAAGGTACCCCGTCCCTGGGCGGTACTTACCAGACCCCTGTCTATCAATATGTTGATCGCCCTCCTCACTGTCATAGGACTCACCTGGTAACGTTGACAGAGTTGTGCCTCTGAGGGTAACCTCTGGCCAGGCCTGAACTCCCCTGAAGCTATCTGGTCCCGGAGGATGTTTACAAGCTGGATATATGCAGGTTCAAATGATGAACGGTCTATATCTCTGATTTTTCCCATCGATTTAATATCTACGAAACTTCTTAAATATATATACAACTATACCTTTAGTCAAGTTTAAAGGAAAGGGTCCCGTCTATAATCAAGGGCATACGTTCTCCATAAGGGCCCTCAACTGTCCTTCCTCTATGTACCTCTTCTTATGACCCGAATAGATATCCCCTACCTCGGCAAAACCTGAAGGACTTACCGCACTTAGCACATCGTACGTCTTCTGTCGGCAGTCTATCTTAAGGTGAATCTTCATTTTCTCCTGTTCGTCGTTCGGTCTTACCTCTTCCGTGACCTTCTGCCACACCGTGACCTTATCCTTTTCCACCCTTGCAAGGCTCATTTTGTCATAATAGAACTTTACTCTTGCTATATCATCGATATAGTATACAAGCCATCCCTCCCCTTTTGTCTGACCATATAAATATTGGCCCCCTGCAAAAAGGAGCATCATCGCAGTGATATATAATGCCCTCTTCATATAAACCTCCGACGTGTATTCATAGGATTACATTTAATAAATTTTTCTTCGATATTGCAATTATAATCTGATAAAATTGACAAAAGAAGACGAATAAGGGCAGAATCACAATGACAGAATATATACCACCCCATAAGAAGCTCCACTTCTTTGTGGAGAAGATAGGCCTTACCGACTCTGATATGGCTATACTTGACCCCTATAGAGAGATATTCATCGGTAAAAGTGAGGTATTTGCCAACTATTTTTACGATGTATTCTATGGGATAGAGGCCACCCGCTCCATTTTAGAGGGAGAGAAGGAAAAGGGGTTGATAAAAAGGGTCTGGTCTTCTTGGTTTGCCACTTTTTTTAAGGGAGAACTAAACGAACAGTTTCTATCGTACCTCTGGAAGATAGGGGTACGCCATGTTGAGGTAAACCTGGACCAGAGATTCTCCAATCTCGGATTCAGCATGATAAGGCAATTCTGTCACAACATTATTCTCAACGAGGTGCCTAAAGAAAAACAGGGAGAAGTCTTCTCGGTGATAGATAAACTCCTGGATCTGTGTGTTCTCGTTGAGACAACGGCCTATATTGAAAATTCGGTGAGTTGCGATATCGAGGTGATGAGGGAAGTGGCGGACAGGGTGAGAAATCCTGCCCTTGTCATAGGCTTGAATATCAAAAGGCTCCATGACCGCTCGGAGGAGGACACAAAGGAGCACAGGATATACGAACTCATCATGGCAGAGAATAAAAGGCTCGAGGGTATGGTCAGGGATATCAAGGTCTATATGGATATATTCCAGTCTGAGCCGGAAAAGACTTTTGTGGATATAGAGGAGGAGATAGCTTCTGTTATAAAAACATTAAAGGAAGAGGGGATACCCGGGGATATTAAGGTGGATATAGTGAACGAATGCCAGACAAAAGAAATAAAGGCAGATAGAGTGTGGATCCGTCATCTCTTCTACTATCTCCTCCAGAACAGTATGGAGGCCATGGGCAACGAGAAGGAAAAGGAGATACGCATCACCCTCTCCAAAGAGGCTTCCCATCCCTACTATTACAGGATAGAGATATTAGATTCGGGCATACCCCCTCAAGAAGAGGAGGAGAGGCTTTTTCAACCTTTCTTCTCCACAAAACCTAAAGGCACCGGATTTGGCCTGCCTATAGCGAGGCTTGTGGTGAGAAAACATCACGGCAATATCTCGATTAAAGCCGGGGAAAAGAGGGGCACCTCCGTTATCATAAGGCTTCCTTCTGGCGATGGATAAGGCCTGGTTAACATTACCCCATCCGTTTATACTCTTCTATGAAATCGGATACCATATCCTCAAGACCGTATTCAGGGTACCATCCCCAATCCACCCTTGCCTTCTCCCCCCTGAAGTCCTTCGGTATCGTCTTGAGTATAGGGAGTAAAGAGGGATCCGGCTTAAACCTTATATCCGCCTGGGGAAGATGTTTCTTCACCTCCTGGACAAGTTCCTTTGCCTTTGGGGCAGGTGTTATCTGCCCCATATTGTATACCCTGTTTCCTACAGTATCTTCCCTTGCATCGTGGAGCATGACAAAACCCCTCACCACATCCTTCACATAGAGCATGGGCTGTATAAAATCCTCCGGTACCCATACATCAAAGGGCTCCCCTTTTATCGCGGCCTCTATAAGCCAGGGTATGTACTGTCCTATACCCGGGGTCTTGACCCCGGGTCCCACTATCTGAGGTACCCTTAGGCCCCGAAAATCTATATCGAACCTTCTGTGGTAGTATAGCCCCAGGTGTTCTCCGAAAACCTTACAGCACCCGTATATGTTCGCCGGTCGCTGGGGTGTATCCTCATCAACCACCGTATCTTCTGACACCCCGTATGTGCCGATAGAACTCGAAAAGATCACCTTTTTCACATCAAAAAGTCTCGCCCCCTCGAGGATGTTATACGTGCCCACAGCGTTCGTCTCAATCGAGGCCCAGGGGTTTTCCTCCGATGGGAGGGTAAGCATGGCCGCAAGGTGGAATATGGATTTGATCCTGTACCTTTTCAATACGTTTAGCACCTCATGCCAGCTCTTTATATCCCCCCTTTCGTAGACAACCCCTTTTATTGCCCCTTTATGGTTTGGGCCTGCAGAGCGGCTGAAGACCACCACCTCTTCACCCCTTTTGAGATAGTATTCGGCTATTTTTGAACCCAAAAAACCTGCACCGCCGGTAATCAGTATCGCCATATCAACCCCTTTTCATAAGATTTCAATAACCTTGGGCTCTTTCATTGTAAACTCGAATATATAACGAAAGGGTATCCTCTCCGTCCAGCGGATATCCTCAAAGAGATGGGGTATCACCGTCTCCCCTATTATAACACCCCCTTCAGCAAGGCCCTCTTTTATGAGTCTTTCCACATTTCCAAAAGGGGCATGGACAAGGCCTGACATTATCACTATGATTTTTGCCTGAACGGGGTCTACTTTCTTTGTCGCCGTCACCCCTACATCCCCTAAATCTTCTAATTGCCATAGCCTTTTTATATCCCCGTCTCCGGCAAAGAAGATATTGAGATTCTTATCTTTTATCCCGCAACTGAAGAACGTGGCCATAGAATAGCACGGCCCTGGACACCCCGCCCATATAAGGGATTCCCCCTCTTTAATACCTGATATCTCTATCAGGGACCTGAAGAGGGATAACATATCATTATGGTCCTTTCCCTCCAAGAGGATCCTTCTCTCTTTGGCCATATCTCACCCCCTTAATTGTCTCTCCTTACTTAGGCTCTCCTTTCGTTTCATTTTTTAACTCTTCCCCTTCCTTCTCACCATCACCGTGATTGGAACCACAACTATGGCAAGCATCATCGGATATTTAATCGTGTAGATAATCGGTGCAACGGCTATCTGCAACACCACCCTCACATCTTTATGCTCCATCATGAATGACACCAGGGAAGGGGAACACTTATAATACCATTTCACTATCTTCCTGCCCACTACATTTGTCGCAAGATATTTATCTCTAAACTTTCTCAACATATCAAGTTCAAAGGCAAGTTTTGTGTTATTGGTAAGCTCAGCAAAGAGGCAACTTGATCTGCCACCCCTACCACCTGTTACTCCTGTTTGTGTATCGGTAAAGG
>JAOAGQ010000037.1 GCA_026415675.1 Syntrophorhabdaceae bacterium | reverse complement strand
TCCCTTGTGGTGTAACATATCCTGTTTTGGTTTTCATTAATAACTTCTCTGTATGTGGATATGTTTGATTATGCCTAACATGTAAATTAATTTTCGAGGGGCATGGCCAAATGCAATGCCCCCCAAGAATCATTAAAAATACCACATCATTATCTACGGACAGAATAATTTAAAAACAGAACAATTATTGCGTCTTAGTGTAAAATGATGCGTCCCGGTTTGCCTTTATGTCGGGAATTATCTCACCGGTATTACCATTTACGTTTATATGGGTAATGACCACCTTTTTTAGGGTTAATTCTACCTTCCATTCCCCCTGTTTGCCAAGACTCACCGATGCTATATCTAAATTGGGAAGGGCCTGCTGGACGATTTTTACCGCCTGTTCCGATGAGGCAGATACCGTACTGACGGCAGTATCCAGTCCTTTCGGGAGTATCTCCCCTGTTGCAGGGTTGAGTCTTATCCGGGATACAATATTCCCATCAAGAATAAGGGGTACCTCGAGTCTCTTTTCCCCTCTCTTTCCTGTCTTTACATAACTATTTCCTGCTGTGAGCTTTGGTAAGGCAGCCTTGACTGTAGATATGGCCTGCTCTGCCGTGATGGTCGGTGCTACATATGTTCCCTTCTCCTTTTTGCCTTTTGCAGAGGCGAGTGTCGCAATGAGTCCTATAATGGCAATCACAAAAAGTGCCGTTCGTAGTACTGAAACAAATCGTTTTTCCATATCAAACCTCCTATTTATAATTTTCCACTATTATAACGGATAAACATTACGGGAGTATTTCACGGACATTACATTTTTGAAAGGTGTAAAGAGGGTACTATTGCCTATTCTTTTATAGGGAGATAAACAAAAAAGGTGGAACCGAAGTTTGGTCTACTTTTTACTTCTATATGTCCCCCGTGGAGTTCTACAATTGATTTTACAAGACTCAATCCAAGCCCGAGCCCCTTCTGGGAACGACTTTGGTCTCCCCGATAGAGGCGCTCCCATATCTTCGGGAGATCCTTTTCGTCTATCCCGATGCCATTATCCCTTATCTCTATAACAGCCTCTTTAGGCTCTTTTTTGTATACCCTTATATTTACCATGCCCCCTGGGGGTGTATATTTAACGGAGTTATCGATAAGGTTACCGAGAGCCTGCCGTATCCTGTTCGGGTCGACAAGGGCCATCACTCCTTCTGAATACTCTGTATTGATCTTAATGTTCTTCTCTTCTGCAATATAACCATAGACCTCTACAACTTCTTCAACGAGTGAAGATATATCCCCTTCCTCCCTGTCAAGCTTTAGCGTTCCTGCCTTTGCCTCTGAGATGTCCATTAATGTGTTGAGCATTTTTATTAAGCGTTCAGACTCCTCCATGCAATCAGAGAGGGCTTCCCGGTATGACCCAATATCCTGGTCAGAGGCGAGGGCGTTTTCTGCGAGAACCCGAAGTCGTGTTATGGGTGTTCGCACCTCATGGGCTACATTATCGAGAGATTCCTTCATCCCCTCGATGAGGTGTTCGATACGTCCAATCATATCGTTGAATAGCACTATAAGTTCACTGAATTGATTATCCGTCTTTCCTTCAGGAACCCGGGCCCCTACCTCCCCGGTTTTTACTATGGATTTTATGGTTCCTGTTAGATGCCTAATAGGGAGAAGGGCCTTGAATGTGACAAGGTAACCCCCTATTAAGGCAATCAGGATCGCAGGTATCATCACGGCGAAAAAGATATGCCTGAAACGGGTAAGTAGCTCCTCCCTTTGGATAATCTCATTGCCTATCTGCATAAAATTCCCATCTTCAAGGGCGAATGTGTGGATTTCAAAGAGGGTCTCTATGTTACTGATCTTAGGCCGTATCTTCTGAATCTTCATATTGATATTTATAGGGCCAATCTGCACAAGGTCAACCCCTTGCCATTTATCAGGGAGGCTCAGAAAAAGGCTGTGATTATCCTGGTCTGCGACACGGACAAGAAAAAGCACAGGTTTTTCCGAATTCCTCTCGAGGGCAATCTGCGATTGGAGACCTGATAGACCGTCTTCATTATAGTATTGCCGGTATTTGTTAAATATAGAGGAAATCGCCTTCTCATCTTCCTTTTTCAGTGAAGATAATAGGTTATAGTAGGCAAGGGTAAAGATCACAACATAGGCAATAACAGAAACAACGGCATACCATAAGGTCAGGCGGAGACTAAAGTTTCTTTTTGCCCTATCAAGAAGGCTTGAGGACATAGCCGACCCCTCTGATGGTATGAATAATCTGCTTTTTAGGCTCTGCCTCTTCTATTTTCTTGCGAAGTCTGCATACCAATACATCTACCACGTTTGTCTGGGGGTCAAAGGAATAATCCCATACATGCTCCATTATCATTGTTTTGGATAGAACCCTGTTGTTATTGCGCATGAGATATTCAAGGAGGGAAAATTCCCGGGGTTGCAGATCTATCTTACGGTTTCCATAAAACACCTCTCTCGTCACAAGGTCTAATGAGAGGTCCCCTACCGTTATTTTAGTGATTTCTTGACCGGCCCTTGTCCTTCTCATCAGGGCATAGACCCGGGCAAGGAGTTCAGAAAAAGAAAAGGGCTTTACGAGGTAGTCGTCACTTCCGATCTGTAGCCCCTTTACCCTGTCTTCCACAGAGCGTTTAGCACTTAATATAATGACCGGTGTATTTTTCTTTTTGCGCCTCATCTCTTCGATGAGGCTCAATCCATCAAGGCCTGGCAGCATGATATCGATGACACAGACATCATAGGATTCAGAGAGGGCAAGATCAAGCCCTGTTTCACCATCGGCTGCACGATCCACCGCAAAACCGGCCTGTCTGAACCCATTTACAACAAAAGAGGCGAGCTTTTCATCGTCTTCTACCAACAGAAGCCTCATATAAGGGCGCCTTTATCGATTAATTTTTTAGTAGCAACTGTCAATGTTATATCTTATGCGATGGCAGTACACAGTATCAATACATTTCTGAACGGTATCACCGAATCAGTAAACCGATAAATGCAAGTATCAAAAACCTAAAAAAAGCGATCAACGGGTCGAGTACCCTAAGCCACAGAAGGGCTATGATGATGAACATCCCGTAAGGCTCAAGTCTCATCAATGAATACTGAAACCTCCTTGAAGAAAAGCCCATGAGGATCTTAGAACCGTCAAGGGGTGGTATGGGGATGAGGTTAAAAGAGGCGAGCATGATATTAATCTGGGCAAAGTAGTAGAGCATCTCCGAGAGGATATCGAAGGGAGACAATGCCATCAGACGCAAAAAGAAAAGGGCAAAAAAGGCGAGTATGATATTTGCCACAATCCCTGCGGAAGAGACGAAGATGAGGCCTTTACGTTCATCCCTTAAGTTTTCAAAGTTCACAGGCACGGGTTTTGCCCATCCGAATCCAAAGACGAAGAGCATGATGGTCCCTATGGGGTCTATATGGCGCAAAGGGTTTAGGCTCAACCTCCCAAGCCATTTTGCCGTAGGATCCCCCATCTTATATGCAACCCATCCGTGGGCGAGTTCATGGATGATGATGGAGTAGAGAAGGGGAATGGCGATGATGAAGAATGCGAGAGGGTCTTTAAAGAGTAAGTTTATAAGGCCCATATATGGCTTTTAGTATCACACATAAAAAGGGAAGTTTCAATGTAAAGTTGCTGGCAGTGCCGACTAACTTAACCTCCAGGGCTTATCTCCGCAAGACGGGTAAGGACCCTATCTATCCCCATATCCTCCATTTCATAACTCTCTATAATCACCTTCTTCTCGTAACCCATCCTGTATAGCCCCTTTAAAACCTTTTTCAGGTCCATACGGCCTCCGAGGAAAAGATGGTCATCTCTCATACCCATGTTGTTGTGGAGATGGACGTGGTGGATATGGTCGAGACCGATCTGTTTTATGTCCCTTATTATCGCTTCTTCCGGCTCTTTTTCTCCCCTCATACAGGCCGCAATATACGCATGCCCTACATCGAGGGTGATGCCTATGGACGGTATCCGTCTCTTTATCTCATCAAACTGTTCGAACCTTGAAAAGAAAAATACAGGGATATAAACATTTTCAAGGGTTACATCGACACCCCTCTCCTTTCCGTATACGTATATCTCCTCGAGATCATCGAGGAAATACCCCTTTGTCTTCTCTTCCAGTTCTTTCACTCTCCCTGTTAGGAGAAAAAAACCAGGATGGACAACGACAGGGTTGCACCCTATCCTCGATGCCACGGCGATCGCCTCAAATAGCCTCTCTTTCGAGTATTCCCTGTGTTTTTGAAAGAAACTCCCGAGGTTTATCTCAAAGAAGGGGGCATGCATGGAAAACTCAACCCCCTCCTCTTCCTTTAATTTCTCGGTCTTTTCAATAAAACCGTCGTCCATCTGTAGAACCCCGGGTATCTCAAAGGACAACTCGATGGTCTTTACCCCCGATGAGATGATCTCTTTGAGCACATCACCCACTGGTTTTTTAACAAAAAAATACGTGGAGAACCCTACCCTCATATTTAAAGTCACCGTAATTTTATGGAGTCTATTCCGACCTTAAATGGCCTCTTTTATCTTTTCCACTATTTCTTCACTACTTAGAGAGCTTATAGTCTTTAAAAGACCCTCTTTTGAATAAAAGTCGATAAGAGGGGCGGTCTTTTCGTTGTATGTTTCAAGGCGTTTCGTTATCGCCTCCACCGTCTCGTCCGCTCGCTGAACGGCAGGCCAGCCGCATTTCAAACATGTCCCGTCCGGGGCCGGAGGCTTGCTCTTTACGTTATAGATCTCCTGACAGTCAGGGTTTGAACATGTTCTTCTCGTCGTCAACCGATCGAGGATCACATCCTTCGGCACATCGAGGTTTATCACCTTATCGAGTTTAAGGTTTAGCTTATCGAGAAGCTTTTTTAGGGCCTCTGCCTGGGGTATGGTCCTTGGAAAACCATCGAGGATAAAACCTTTTTCGCAGTCCGGCTCTTTCAGTCTCGCCTCCATGATCTCCATGATGAGTTCATCGGGGACAAGCTCTCCCCTTTCCATATATCCCTGCGCCTTTTTTCCGAGTTCTGTCCCTGCCTTTACCGCATTCCTCAGGATATCCCCTGTTGATATCTGGACAGAACCATCGTAATCTGTAAGTTTTTTAGCAATAGTACCCTTCCCTGCGCCAGGCGCACCCAGCAACACAATCCTCATTTTTTCCTCCTTGTGGTTGAATATGGATAGTATTATTTATTCTTTGCCTTCTCCTGTTTTTCCTTTCTCTTTTCTTTCAAGGTCTTCTGTGGGGGTTTTTTTGTCTCGTTTTTCGGCTTGTCCTTCCCTGCCATAAAAACCTCCTTTGATTTAGATCTTCATGAGATTTTAACAGATAAATTGAAAAAAATCACCTCAAAAAGGCGATGGTTAAATCATCTTTACCTGGGATAGGGGCCTTATGGCCATCACATCGGGATTTACAAGGCAGGGTGGTTTCTCTCCCTTTAAAACAGAGAGGAGGTTTTTGGCAGCAAGTTCGGCCATCCTTGTCCTTGCCTCAAAGGTGGCACTCCCTATATGGGGGACGAGTACCACATTGTCAAGGCCTATCAAGCCACTTTCCGGGGGAATCGGCTCCTTTTCAAAGACATCGAGGCCTGCCCCGGCCATCCATCCCTCCTTTAATGCTTTGACCAGGGCCTCTTCATCGACTATAGCACCCCTTGAGGTGTTGATGATTATCGCTGTGGATTTCACCTTTTTCAAGCTCTCTTCGTTTATCATATGACGGGTCTTATCCGTAACAGGGACATGGAGAGAGATAAAATCTGCCCCTTCGAGGAGAGTATCAAAGGATACATACTCTACACCCATCTCTTCTTCCTCTTCGGGAGCAAGCCTTACAAGGTCATTATATATGACACGCATATTGAAACCCCCTGCCCTTTTTGCCACCGCTTTTCCTATCCTTCCCATCCCTATGATGCCGAGGGTAGCCCCCCAGACAGACCTTCCGAGAAGAAAGGTGGGAGACCAGGAGATCCTCCATCTCCCCTCTCTTATATACCTGTCGCCAAAGGCTATATGTCTTGCCGTGGCAAGGAGCAAAGAAAAGGCAAGGTCCGCCGTTGCCTCTGTGAGGACATCCGGGGTATAACCCACATATATCCCTTTTTCTGTGGCATAGGCGATATCTATGTGCTCATAACCCACACTCATAGTGCTTATCACCTTAAGGTAGGGTGCAGCATCTATCGCCTCTCTATCCATTCTATCTGCCACGAGACACAGGATGCCGTCTTTATCCCTGAGATTTTTTATAAGTTCATCCCTCGAAGGCGATTCATCCCCCTCATGGGTCACAACATCACAGTATCTGCCTATCTCCTCTATATGGGGAAAGGGTATCCTCCTCGCAATATATACCTTAGGCCTCATCTAATTTCTCTGCCCCTTTCTCCTTCAGTGCCTTTAATATCTTCTCCGGGGTTATGGGCAGGTCCTTTATCCTGACCCCTACGGCATCGTATATGGCATTTGAAATGGCAGGGGCTGTCGGTACGAGACCGGGCTCACCGATGCCCTTTGCCCCAAAAGGCCCATCCTTATCGACCGTCTCTACTATTATAGTTTCAATGGGGGGCACATCCTTTGCTGTGGGGATCTTGTAGTCGAGGAAGTTACCGTTTTTCAGAACTCCATTTATGTAAACCATCTCCTCCCCCAGGGCATAGCCTAAACCCATCACACCACCCCCAAATATCTGTCCTTCAAGGAGCATGGGGTTTATGGCACGTCCTACATCATGGGCAGCCACATAATTCAAAATCTTCACCTTCCCTGTCTTTCTATCCACCTCCACCTCAACACCGTGGGCGCCATAGGCATAGGAGACGGAGAGGTTGCCCTTGAACTCCCTGTCAAAATTTTCATTGGCCGGGTCGTAGAAGCACTCTGCCATGAGCATCTTACCCCCGGTTGCATAGTGGATCGAGCGTAAGGCCTTTCCAAGGGGCATGGACTTCTCCTTATCCCTTTTTGAGTATACAACACCGTTTTTTATATCGAGGAAGGCCACGTCCTCCCCGAGCATGTGCGATACGATTGTCAGTATCTCTGCCTTTATCTTCTCCGCTGCATAGAGGGCAGAGTTTCCTGCGACAAAAGTCGTTCTACTCGCATGGACGCCCACATCCCAGGGACAGACATCCGTATCGTTGTTTATCACATTCACATCCTCAATACTTATGCCCAGCACCTCTGCAACGATCTGGGCTATTACCGTATCAGACCCCTGTCCTATATCGGTGGAACCGGTGAAGACATCGACCTTTCCGTAATCATCGATCTTTATGATGGTGCCGCAACCATCTGACTTATAGACCCTTGCCCCACCTCCCACATGTATAAGGGAAGCCATACCAACCCCTCTGCCGTTGTGTCTCCCCCTCTTCTCCTTCCAGTTGAGCTTCTCTGCCACGGCCTCTATGCATTCCTTCATACCGCAGGAGGTAATCTTAAACCTCTGGGGGGTCACCTCCCCTGGTTCGTTCGCATTCTTCATCCTGAATTCATAAGGGTCCATCCCTGCCGCCTCTGCAAGCTGGTCCATTGAGGATTCTATGGCGAACGTGGCCTGAGGGTTGCCATAACCCCTCATGGCCTGGCTATAGTTGTTGTTTGTGTAGACACATTTTGCGGTATACCTCACATTCGGCACCTTATAAAGGGATGAGATGGGCATCATCATAACAGAAGGGGTTGTTGCACCCCACGATGTGTATGCGCCGTTATCGAGGATCATCTCCATTTCCCTGAAGGTCAGACGGCCCTCCCTGTCGCATCCCTGGGATATCTTTGTTAATGTACATTGCCTCGGTGAGGTGGCGAAAAACTCCTCCTCCCTTGTAAAGAGTATCTTAACAGGCCTTCTCGTCTTCAGGGCAAGGAGTATCGCTATATACTCATAGGGGTACGTATCGAGTTTGCTTCCGAATCCTCCCCCTATCACAGATTGCACAACCCTCACCCTTTTGTTCTTCAAACCAAAGGCATTCAGTGCATCTATGTAATCTCTCTGGGCAAGGGAGGGTATCTGGGTATTACTGTACATGGTAAGGTTATTGTTCACATCAAAGGAGGCGATACAGCCGCTCGTTCCGAGGCAGCAATGGGTCACCCACTGGGTTTTATAGGTATCCTCTACAATATAGGCGGATTCTGCCTTTGCCCTATCTACATCACCACATATTAACTTCCAGGGTAATTTTAGCACATTCGACTTTAGCTCTTCATGGATGAGGGGTGCCCCTTCCTTCATCGCCTCAACAGGGTCAAACACCCCGGGAAGCTCTTCGTATTCCACATCTATCAACTCTATCGCCTCCTGGGCAACTTCAGGAGATGTAGCAGCCACAGCGGCCACCTCATCCCTCATGGAACAGACCTTTCCCTTTTTCAGAGGGGGGTTGTCTTTCATAAAACCTATCTTTATATCAGGTATCGTCGAACCTGTAAGTACGGCCTTAACCCCTGGGAGCCTCTCGGCCCTTTTTGTATCTATATTCAATATTCTTCCATGGGGGTATCTGCTGTAGAGGATCTTGCCCCATAACATCCCCGGTAATTTTATATCCTGGATATACTGGGCCTGGCCTGTCACTTTTAAGGGGGCATCTTTCTTTGGTATATTTTTTCCCACTAATGAGAGCACATCCCCGTTCACCTTCCACCTCCCATAGTTTTTATCGCATCGATGATCTTTACATAGCCTGTACACCTGCATAGATTGCCTGCTATTGCCTCTTTTATCTCCTCCTCCGTTGGGTCTTTATTTTCGTCGAGGAGGGCTTTTGCAGACATGATCATCCCGGGGGTACAGAAACCGCACTGGACCGCACCTTCTTCTATAAAGGCCTTCTGGATGGGGTGGAGCTCCCCGTTTTGTGAGACAAGACCTTCGATGGTGGTCACATCCTTTCCCTCCACCTCCATAATGGGGTAAAGACACGCATTTATTGCCTCATTGTCTATTATGACCGTACAGGCCCCGCACTCTCCGTAGCCGCAACCCTCTTTTGTACCTGTCAGACCCATGATCTCCCTTAAAAAATAGAGTAAGGTCCAGTGGGCCTCGACATCGCAGACCATCTCCTCTCCGTTTAAACGGAATCTAATCTCCTTTCTCATCATAACCCCATCCTCTCCATAGCGTTTTTAATCGCCCTTCCCACAAGCACCTTCACCATCTCCTTCCGGTACCAGGCCTGACCTCTTATGCTGTCCCTCGGTGTTGCCTCCCGGGCCGCGATATTCCCTGCCTCTTCCATTACGTCCTCTGTAAGGGGTTTGCCCACCAAAAACCTCTCGGTCTCGTATGCCCTGATAGGTCTCGGCGCAACAACCCCCATCGCTATCCTCGCCTCCCTGCAGGTAGCCCCTTCTTTTCCATCATCCATAGTAATTCTTGCGGCAATACCCAGTATGGGGAGGTCCATCGCTGCCCTTCTTGTGTGCTTTATATATGAAGAGCCTGTATTCTTAGGGAATAGGGGCAGACTAAAACCTTTCACGAGTTCATGTTTATCGAGAACCGTCTTGTTCGGTCCAAGGAAGAACCCATCCAGATCCACCCATCGTTCACCGTTTATCCCCGCAATCAAGACCTTTGCATCGAGAACAAGGAGTGGACAGGCCGTATCTGCAGAGGGGGCGGCATTGCAGATATTCCCCCCTATGGTGGCCACATTTCTTATCTGCCTCGAACCGAGATTTTTTACACCGTCGTTTAAAGCGGTGTAATGCTCTAAAATCACCCTGCTCTTCAGAATCTCCGTGTGGGTGGTGCCACTCCCTATCCAAAGACCATCACCATACTCGATCCCCTTTAGCTCCCCTATATTCCTCAACGATATGAGGTTATCAATTTCAGCCTTTTTCTGCCTTAAAGCAACGAGTATATCCGTGCCCCCAGCTATAAACCGCGCATTGTTTAAGGATGTTACAAGACCGAGTGCCTCTTTAATCGTTTCCGGTTTATGGTATTCGAACCTTCTCACAATACCCCCTTTTCTCTTTTATTCCCTGTTGTCAAAGACCCTCTTTGTCTTTCTCTCAGACCTCGGAAGTGACCCGTAGTGCAACACTTCCACCGTCGGCGTGACAAGAAGCTGCCTCTTTATCTCTTTCTCTATAGCCATCTCTATATTTTTATCTTCCCCTTCCGGCACATCTTCCCTTTTTTCCACCCTCACAACCATATAGTCCTTTCCGTCCTCTTTCCTCTCCAGTATGATCTGGTACTCACTCCCCACGCCTTTCGTCTTCGATAATATCTCGTCTATATGGCTTGGGTATATGTTTACCCCCCTGAATATGAACATATCATCGGACCTGCCCATGATCCTATCGTGCATGGGCATGATACTCCCGCAGGGACACCTCTCGGTAATTAGCCTTGTCAGATCCCTCGTTCTGTATCTTATCAGAGGGGACGCCTCTTTCCTCAAGGTGGTTACCACCATCTCCCCCACTTCCCCTGGCTTAACGGGCTCTAAGGTCTCGGGGTCTAAAATCTCGAGGATGTAATAATCGGCCCAGTAATGGATGCCTCTGTGGTATTTACAGTCAAGACCTGTCCCGGGCCCGTAAAGCTCTGTAAGCCCCGGTATGTCGTATAGCTCATCGAGGGGGATCCCTGAGAGTTCCGATATCCTCCTCCTCATGGCATCACTACTCCTCTCGGAGCCAAAGATCATCTTTTTCAAAGGGATCTTCCCTTTAAGTCCCCGCCTCTCGATCTCCTCTGCGAGTAAAAGCCCCATAGATGCGGTACAGCAGATAACCGTTGTTTCAAAGTCGACGAGAAACTGGCACTGCATGTCCATATTACCGGGTCCTATAGGTATGGACATGGCGCCGAATCTCTCGCATCCGTTCTGAAAACCCCACCCTGCGGTCCATACACCATAACCGACCGCTATCTGAATCCTGTCCTCAGGGGTACATCCGGCGTATTCATAGCAACGGGCAAACATATTTGCCCAGTCATCCACATCTTTTGCGGTATAGCAGAGGACCTTCCTCTTTCCCGTGGTTCCGCTTGATGCGTGAATCCTCACAATATCGTGAAAGGGCACAGACCTAAGAGGGAAGGGATAACCATCCTGCAAGTCTTTACTCGTTGTAAAGGGCAATTTTTTTAGGTCCTCTAAACCCTTTATATCTTCAGGCCTTATCCCTTTCTCATCAAACTTTCTCCTGTAATGGTCTGAGCCTCTGTACGCATGGTCGACCGTCCATCTCAAACCTTTAAGCTGGAATTCAAGGAGTTCTTCCTCTGTCTTTAAGGGGCAATCAAAACGCATCCTCTCCACACCTCCTTTACGCCTTTACTCTATCCCTTTTTTCTTATTCTTTCTGTCTCTTCGTAGTTTACGGCCCACTTCTCCATATCTATGACGACGCCATAATCTCTTTTAGCCCCATCGATGGTGACATAACCTTCCCGTACATCCCGTAAGACCGCCTCGGGATCCCTCTCAAAGGGATCTCCATAGCCGCCCCCTCCCGGGGCATCTATCACAACCCTGTCCCCAGGTTTAAGCTGGGTCAACCCATAGGAATTTCCCGGTACTCCGTTTACGAGAAACTGTGCCCTTGCCCCTGGCCTTCCCCCAAAGAGCCCATCCGGGGGATGTATATACCTCCCTGCCTGTATGCCAAGATGGACCGGAGGGATCGGGGCATACTCATCGTCCGGGACAAAGAAGACCTCCCTCTTTCCAAGGCCACCCTTTGTTCTCCCTGGGCCTCCTGAGTCGGGGAGAAGCTCCCTCTTCTCGACGATCAGAGGGGTATCACTCTCAAATATCTCAACAGGGGTATTGGCCCCATTGGCAGGGAATATGTAGACATAGTTTCCGTCCTTTTTTCTTGAGGCCCCCATACCACCCCCCCGGATGATAACAGAATGCCAGTTTTTGCCATTCCTCCTCTTACCGTAAAAGACATTCATCGCCGCCGGGGTACCCCCTGAACCTGCTATCACCTTATCGGGTAATACATGGGACATTGCCTTGTATATTACCTCCGTGAGAAAGTGGCCTACCCCCATCCTTGCAGCGACAGCAGCGGGGAATCTACAATTCAACACGCAACCTTCCGGAGCAGATAGTTTTAAAGGTCTCGCACACCCCTCATTGTTTGGTATATCAGGGGCGAACATGCTCTTTATCGCCATAAACACATAGGCATAGGTAAAATTGTAGACCACATTACCCCCCCAGTCCACCTGAGGGGATGTACCGTCGAGGTCTACATTTATCTCACTCCCCTTTTTTTCCACCTTTGCCTTTAAAATTATATCCCCCTTCCCCTTCATCTGCTCAACGATCCCTTCCCCGTAATAGACCCCATCGGGGATCTTCTCAATCTCTGCCCTTATGGTCTTCTCCGTAACATCGATGATCTGGTCTGAGAGTTCATCCAGGCCGTCCAGTTTATTATCCTTTAACATCTCACATATCTTTTCAGAACAGACGTGGTTTGCGGCAACCTGGGACCTTATATCCCCCAGTACTTCCTGTGGGGTTCTCACGTTCCACCTTATCATCTCTACCACAGAGTCGTTTAAGACCCCCCTGTCATAGAGTTTCACAAAGGGTATGAAAAGACCTTCCTCGAATACGTCATGGTTGTCCGAGGCAACCCTGCCCCCTATATCCGAATGGTGGAAGACGCAGGCGGTAAAGGCGGTTAATCTGTCGTTGTAGAAGATCGGGCTTATAACGCATATATCGTTCAGATGGCCTGCCAATGCCCAGGGGTCATTCGTGATAAAGACATCCCCGGGCTGGTAAAAGGAAGGAGGATGTTGATTTATAAGCCTTTTTACCCCCAAAGCCATGGCCCCGGACTGCCCCGGGGTCGCAAACGTCCCCTGGGCAAGCTCTCTCCCCTGCCTGTCTGTAAACATGCAAGTATAATCGTGGGCATCCCTTAAAAGACTCGAAAAGGCTGTCCTTGCCACAGAGCCATCGGCCTCATCGACGATGGATATAAGCCTCCTCCACAGGATCTCAAGGGTAATTGGATCAAATCTCTTTTTCATGGCCTACCTCTACTCTATCTCCACCCAGAGAAAACCGTATTCGTCGACGGAGACAAAACCATCCTCACCGATAACGAGGGTGGACTCCTTCTCCTCTATCACCGCTGGACCGGGAAAACTCATCCCAGGATAGAGTCTGTATCGGTCATAAACGGTAAAAGGAATGAACCTCTGGGCGATATGGGAATACGCCTCCCTTACCCCCTTTTTTGCCTCATCGACACTACAACCTTCCTTCCCCTTAATCTTCGGTAGATCAAGGAGTCTAACGGGAAGGATCGCCCTTACCTTTATGTTGATAAATTCCACCTCCGAATCGGGGTATGTCCGGCCGTATAGCTTCATGTACATACCATCGAAAAGTTTCCGTATGTCTTCCCTCCTAAAATCCGTAAAAGGGATGTTCGATATAGGGACATTTATCTCAGAGCCCTGGCCTACAAAGCGCATGTCGAGGGACCTCTCATAGATCAGTCCTTCGGCGGAACCTTCCCTGTTCAGGATCTTCGCCGATTCCCCCTCAAGTTCTTTGAATATACCCTCTATCTCAGAAAAGGAGACAATACCTAAAGGGGCCTTCATGCTCCTCAAAAGGTCAAAGGCCCTGGGAGCGGTGAAAAACCCCATAGCAGAGCCCACCCCGGCATTGGGGGGTATAAGCAGTCTCCTCGCCCCCAATTTTTTTGCAAGACCATACGCATGGACAGGACCGGCACCCCCAAAAGCGACTATGGTGACGATTTTAGGGTTTCCCCCTTTCTCCGCAATATGGGTCTTGGCAGCAGCGGCCATGGTTTCGTTTATCAGGTCATGGATACCCCATGTGGCCTGGATAAAGGAGACACCGAGAGGTTCCGCTATCCTCTCCTCAACCCCTTTTCTCGCAGAGACAGGGTCGAGCTTCATCTCCCCGCCGAGAAAATAGTTCTCATCGAGATAACCCAATAGCAGATCCGCATCCGTTACACAGGGCTCTTTTCCTCCCTTTCCGTAGCATATGGGTCCAGGGTCGGCCCCCGAACTCTCAGGCCCTACCTGTAAGGTACCCATTTTACTTACCTTTGCAATACTCCCTCCCCCTGCCCCTATCTCCATTAGGTCCACAACGGGGACCTGTATGGTAAGGCCACTTCCCTTCATGAACCTCTGGATACGGCCCACCTCGAATGTCGGTACGACACTCGCCTCGCCGTGCTGGATAAGACATGATTTTGCCGTGGTCCCTCCCATATCAAAACAGAACATGTCAGGGATATTGAATTTCCTCCCGTAGTACTGGCCTGCGATCACTGCGGCGGTAGGCCCTGACTCGATGATCCTTACAGGAAACCGCGCCGCCGTTTCCACGGAGGTGATACCCCCACTTGAAAGCATGATAAAGAGCTTCCCTTTAAAACCTGTAGATTCAAGCCTCCCCTTCAACCTCGAGAGATAGCGACCTGTTAAGGGTTTAACATACGCATTTGTGACGGTCGTGCTCGTCCTCTCGTACTCTTTGATCTGGGGTAACACCTCATACGATATGGAGACATCGACCTGAGGTGCCATCTTCTCCAGTAAACCCTTTATCATGAACTCATGGACAGGGTTTGCATAGGAGTTTATAAGACAGACCGCAACGGATTCAACGCCGAGGCTTAACAGTTCTTCGATGGCCCTCCTTGTTTCCTCTTCCGATAAAGGCTTTAAAATAGTCCCGTCACTTCTTATCCTCTCATCCACCTCAATTCTATACCTTCTCGGGACAAGGGGTTCCGGAAATTCGGCGAAGATGTCGTAAGGGGCATATCTGATCTCCCTGCCTATCTCAAGGACGTCTCTGAAACCCTTTGTGGTGATAAGTCCTGTCTTTGCCCCTTTTCTCTCTATAATCGCATTGATCACAAGGGTCGTCCCGTGGATAATCTCATCGAGGCTTTCTATATAATCGGGGTTCATCCCCTTTAACCTCTTTATCCCCTCCTCCACCGCATCCGATGGGTCATAAGGGGTGGTGAGACATTTCGCCGTGATGATCTCCCCTGTCAAGTCATCGAGGAGAACAAAGTCTGTAAACGTGCCTCCGATATCACAACCAAGTCGGTATCTCATCCTTTCACCTTTCCTTGAAAAAAACCCTAAAACAGGGGAGGTTCTCTGAACTCACCGTAGACCTGCCTGAATACATCGGTCATCTCGCCGAGGGTCGCATAGGCCTTGCAGCATTCGACAAGATAGGGCATCACGTTCTTATCCTTTTTTACCGCATCCTCAAGTTCCCTCAAAGTCCTTACTACCTCCCTCTCTGACCTCTCCCTTTTTACCTCCTTTAGGGCCTTGATCTGTTTTTCCGCGGATGCGTAATTGTATTCATGGAGTTCCACCTCCATAGCCCCTTCATTATCCGTGTATATGTTCACCCCCACCTTCAGGAGTTCTCCCGATTCAAGCCCCTTTTCTATTTCATAGGCCTGTTTTGCAACAAGCCTCTGGATATAACCGCTGGAGACGGCCTTCACTATCCCGCCGTATTCGATAATCTTCTCCATCTCTTCCTCTATCTTCTTCTCCATCTCCTTCGTCAAAGTCTCTATAAAATAACTCCCTGCGAGGGGGTCAACGGTATCCCTGAGACCCATCTCGTCCATCAGAAGCTGGAGGGTCCTCAACGATAGGATGGCAGAGCGGGGGGTAGGTATCGTATAGGCCTCATCGTAACTGCAGAGGGCAGTGGTCTGTGCCCCTGAAAGGGCAGCCACAAGGGCGTAGTATGCACCCCTCATGATGTTGTTCTCCGGCTGGGCCTTTGTAAGGCCGTAACCACCCCCTCCAAAAAGACCCCTTAAAAACAGGTTCTGCGGGTTCTTTACGTTGTATCTTTCCTTCAGGTTTCTTGCCCATAGCTTTCTTGCCGCCCTGAATTTGGCAATCTGCTCCCACATATTACCGAACACATTGAGATTAAAGGAAAATCTACCCACGAAGGCATCTATGTCATGACCCCTTGAGAGAACATTGTCTATATATGCATTTGCGATGAGTATCGCATATGCTATCTCCTGGGCAGGGGTTGCCCCCGATTCCCTTATGTGGTAACCGCATACACTCACAGGGTTTGTCCTGGGCATGACAGACATGGAGTACTCTATCGTATCCCCCACCAGTTTTATCGCAGGCTCCACAGGAAATATCCACGCCCCCCTCCCTATCATCTCTTTTAAGATATCATTCTGGGGTGTAGCGGAGATGGTCTTTGCATCAAAACCGTATTTTTCTGCCACAGCCTGATACATCGCAAGGATGATCGTTGCCACAGCGTTTATCGTAAGACCGACCCCTATCTTGTCCATCCGAATATCCTTGAAGGCGATTTCAAAATCCCTCAAGGTATCAACGGCCATACCCACCCTTCCCACCTCTCCTTCTGCCATGGGGTGGTCCGAGTCATAGCCCATCTGGGTAGGTAAATCAAAGGCGACGTTTAGCCCTGTCTGGCCGTGGGCGATCATCAGCTTAAACCGTTCGTTCGTCTCCTCGGGGGTACCAAAACCTGTATACTGCCTTGTTGTCCATGCCCTTGACCTGTACCCGAGGGGATGGATGCCCCTTGTGTAAGGATAATTACCAGGATCCGCAAGGTCCTTTTCATAATCAAAGCCTATTCTATCCAGATCCTTAGGTGTGTATACAGGCTTCACGTGTATGCCCGATTCGAGTATCACATCGAGGATCTGGTCCTTTTCGTCTTTTATATAACGTGCAACGGCCATTATCTTCTCCTTATCTAACAGATACTTTTTCCTTGATAGCCTTTATTGTCTCCCTTAATGATACCCCCCCAGGGAAGACACCGGCAACACCCATCTCCATAAGGACGGGGATATCTTTTGCAGGAATCACCCCTCCCACAAAGACCAGTTTATCTTCTATTCCCCTCTCTCTCATCTTTTCAATAACCTTTTTTGTAATTGGTATATGGGCCCCTGTCATGATGGAAAGGCCGATCACCTGGACGTCTTCCTCGATGGCCATCTCCAGTATCTGCTCTACCGTCTTATGAAGACCTGAGTATATCACCTCCATGCCTGCATCCCTTAAGGCCTGGGCTATAACCTTGGCCCCCCTGTCGTGACCGTCGAGTCCAGGCTTTGCTATAAGAATCTTTACCGGTTTTTCCAAGTTCACCACCACCTTTTCCCGTCTACCCTCTGTCTCCCCTTCTCTTTGTTACACCGAGAAAGTTCCCATTTTTTTTCAGCCTCTTCTTTATCAGGTTCCTTCCCCTTATTATATGGCGACGGACAAGGGTTTCCACCTTTGACGATTTTTTATCCTTCATCAGTTCTATCATGTCTTTATGGTCTTTTATGGAAATATCTATCATATCGGGATATTTGAAGATTATGGACCTGAAACGGTATATTGAGTCGGTCAAATCGTTTATGATCGTATATAACCTTATACTCTTTGCAGCCCTGTACAGTCTATCGTGGAATTCTGTATTTAAGGCTATCATCTCCTGTTCTGCCCCATCCTTAGCCTTGCACTCCTCCTGTTTTGCAACAATCTCTTCTAAACTCTTTATATCCTCCTCCGTTGCCCGGGCCGTTGCGAGGGCCGCCGCATAACCCTCGAGAATTGCCCTTAAGCCGAACACCTCCTCTATGTCATCAAGGGTAATGTTGCTTATGGTGAATCCCCCCCTGGGAAGTTTACGGATAAGCCCTTCCTTTTCAAGTTTCTGCATCGCCTCTCTCACAGGGGTTCTACTTGTTTTCATCTCTGATGCGATCTTCTCTTCGATCAAACGCTTATTCGGGGGAAGGGTTCCGTTCAGGATCTTTTCTTTTAAACCCCTGTAAACCTGTTCCCTTAAAAATTTACCCTTTCTGATTGACCTCTGTTCTACTTTCTCCATGTTCCACCCCGCAGATTGTATTGAACATCACATAAACTTATATTATCCCTTTCTCTCTCAATTCTTCAATCTTTTTCTCCGAATAGCCTAAGTGCCTACCGTAAATCTCACCGTTATGCTCCCCGAATCTCGGCGGAAATTTTAGCCTTCTGTTTAGTCTTTTCACATAATCGGAGGTACAGGGCATGGGGGCAAGATAAATGGTTGTCCCTGTCTTTTCATCGAAGGAGGTGAGGATCTCGTCTTTGATATACGGGTCCTCAATCACATCGTTTACGGTATTTACCTTTGATATGGGTATCGTCGCATTTGTAAATAGGGCTATCAGTTCATCCGTTGTGTAGGAGGATGTGACCTCTTCAATGGCCTTGTTCAGGTTTTCAACATCTTTAATCCTCCCCTCGTTTCTACTATATTCCGGTCTTGCAAGGGAACCAAACCCTTCTATCTTCATCATCCTTTCCCATTGTATATCATTACCCACCGCTATATACACATAGCCGTCCTTTGTCTTATAAACACTGACAGGGGCAAAAAACTCATGGGTATTACCCCTCCTTGTAATAGTCTTTCCGAAGGATTTTGTCTGTGTAATGGGAACGGTAAGCCAGGAAACGGTGCTTTGGAACATCGATAGGTCGATTTTTGAACCTTCTCCTGTTACTGCCCTTTTATAGAGGGCCTTCATGATAAGACCATAGGCATGTTCACTTGCCCCCATGTCCGGGAGGGGCACACCGAGGACAAAAGGGGAGCCACCCTTCTCCCCTGTAAGCTCCATCAACCCTCCCCTTGCCTGTAATATGGGGTCATAGGCAGCCTCGTTGCTCTCCGGACCAAAGCCTGTGAGGCCCACCCATATTATGTCATCCTTTATTGCCTTTAACGAATCATAATCTATACCGAGTTTAGTATAATTTTTAGGAAGCTGGTTGGTCGCAAAGATATCCACATTCAGTTTAAGGATGAGATCCCTTAAAATCTCACGGCCTTCCGGGTTTCCCAGATCAAGGGTTATTGCCCTTTTGTTACAGTTTATCGCGAGGTAATAAGTATACATCCTGTCTTCGTTTAGCCTGTTCTCCCCAACCCTCCTGTTTGGATCCCCGTAGACAGGGTGCTCAATCCTTATTACATTTGCACCGTCTAAGGAAAGCCTGTAGGTTAAATAGGGCAGAACCGTTGCCTGTTCTAAAGAAAGAACATTTATCTTCTGAAAAATCTCATAATCGTCCATTGCTCCCCCTTTTTTAATGTATACAATTTAAACTAAATCAACTATATTATTCTTTAAATCTCGTTGTCAAGAAATTTTGTATACTAAAAAAGGTTGTTCTTTTCGAGCAAATGTGGAACAAATGGTACCGTTTGATCGGTAAAGCCATACGAGTTTAGTTTTTTGTTGACACTTTCGGCTTTGCAAAAGATAATAAATTTGTTAAGAACCCGTTATGGATGACGATATAGCAAGACTCTTTGAGGAACGCCTTGGTCGTTATCAGGCCGCAATCGCCCTTGAACCTTTAGATAGAATACCCATCGCCCCGGGAAGTAACTATTTTGCCGAAACATATACGGGAAATACAAACCAGGAGACGATATACGACCCTGAAAAATGGCTTAAGGCGGAGATCGCCTTCTGCAGGGACTTTCCAGAGGTTGATACCTTAAGGGATAACAGGGTATGGGCCCCTGTATTCGATATCCTTGATTTGAGGACATATAGGATACCAGGAAGGGATCTTCCCCCTAAAGACCAGTTCCAGTTTATGGAGAAGGAGTATATGAAGGCGGATGAATATGACCTCCTGATAAAGAATCCTGTAGAATTTCTCTTTGAATGCTGGTATCCGAGGATATTCGGTGAATTGAGGGAAAGAGGTTCCATCCGTTCCTACATAGCCTTCTTAAAGGCAGGGATGGCCCATATGATGATGGGGCAGATCATAAGAAAAAGGGTCGAATTTTTACAGAATGAGGTGGGTATGCCCCAGCCCATGGCCGGCGTTTTCCTCGCCCCCTTCGATGTCCTTGCCGATGCAATGCGGGGGATGACAGGTATATTTATCGACATCTTCAAAAGACCCGAGAAGGTGGTGGCGGCCTGTGATGTCCTTGTGGAGGAAATGGCAAACTGGGCCCTCTCAAACGCAGACCCCCAGAGACGTTGGCCCATTTTCGTACCCACCCACAAGGCAACCTTTATGTCCCCCGAGCAGTTTGACACCTTTTACTGGCCTTCCTTTAAAAAGGTTATGGAGATACTGATTGATGCAGGCTATACGATAAGGGTTTATCTTGAAGGGGACTGGGGGAAACACTGGCACCACATGCTTGAACTTCCAAAGGGTAAAGTCCTCTGCGATATAGATAACCAGGGGGATATATTAAGGGCGAAGAAGGAGATAGGCCACCATCAGTGTATAGCAGGGGGTATAAAGGACTCCCTTTTTATATTAGGTACACCTCAGGAGATGCGCCTTCATGTAAAGCACCTCTGTGAGACGGTAGGCCAGGGGGGTGGTTTCATCATAGGTGGGGGTTGCAATATACCCTATGCGACAAAGCCTGAGAATTTCAGGGCCATGATAGATGCGGTGATGGAATACGGCGTTTACGATAAGAATTTAAGACCAAAGGCCAGGAAAAATCCCCCCGGGGAAATAAAAGGGATATCCCATCCAAAGATGTACACCCCCTGGAAGGTAAAACTCGGGGAATTGGGGGCAATCACAGGGGATGAAAACCTGATAAAAAGACCGTGGGAAATGTTTGAATCCATCGCCTATTCTTGGTTATGGCAGTGGGTAATATAAAATGGATTCGAAAGAAAGGGTTTATGCAACCATAAAAAAAGAAGCTGTGGAGAGGATACCGTGGGGGGAGATCGTGATCGAGGATGATGTTGTGGTCTCCTATCTACAAAGGGAGAGGGTCGGTGTAGAGGAAAAGATCGAATTCGTCTTATCCCTAAATATGGATATCATCTCCATTCAGCCGAAATACCCATCCCTGTCAGGGAAGGAAAGACTCCCCTCCCTAAAAGAGGTGTCCCTTGGGGATATGGATATATGGGCTAATAAGACTTCCCTTTTTATCTTTGTCGTGCTCGACGGGGCCTTTGAATGGGGGATCAGGGTGTTCGGGTTCAAAGAGTTTATGATGCTGATAGCGAGAGGAACTCCCCGGATTTTAGATTTTACAAAAGCGGTTATAGATTTAAACAGGGGGCTTGCTTCAATGGCCTATGATATGGGGGCCTCAGGAGTGCTTCTCGCAGACGACATAGCATACGGAAGGGGTCTTATGATTTCACCTTATCTCTTTAGAAAAACCATCCTCCCGTCCCTATCGGAACAGGTTGAAATTTTTAATAATTTAGGTTTTCCCGTTTTTTTTCATTCCGACGGAAACTTAATGGAAATAATGGACGATATTGCCTCAACGGGGATTTCAGGTCTTCAATCTCTTGAACCTAAATCGGGTATGGATTTGAAGACCGTAAAAGATAAATATGGTGATACCCTATGCCTGTGGGGAAATTTAGACCCCGATTATCTCACATCTCCCCACACCTTTGGGGAGATAGAGAGGGAGGTCAAGGCGATTATCGATATATCCCCCCACGGTAGGGGTTTAATCTTCGGCACCTGCTCAGGCCTCTATAGGGGGATTAGGGCCGATAATCTAAAGATGGTTCATAGTGTTATAAACACTTATCCAAGGAGATCACTCTAACCCCGGTATCACATTACCTCCCGAGGGGAATATGGCAACGTCCGCGACGGGCATATCTCTTGCCGCCATATTAACGGCCTCCTGAACGGTTGAGGCATGGATAAACTTCATCATCTTCACCTGTTCGGGGGCTAACCCTTCCGTGACGTGTATCACCTTAAATTTCTCTGATAGCTCCTTGAAAAAGACAACCTGCATGATATAGGAGATACCGAATATGTTTAAATCTGCGGGAATTTCCCCCTTGTAGAGGCGCCTATGGAATTCGTTTGCCCTCTCATCGCTTGCCATCTCCTTTATAAGAGGCATAATAGGGCCTGCCTGTCTCTGAGGGGCAACCCATATGATGGTACCCCCTGTTCTTGTGCAGAACCCTGCCATAGTAAGGGCCTTTGTTGCCTGAACGCCTATCTCAAGGGGAAACGCAGATGTTATGGTTATATCCGCTACCTTGGGAAGGGGGGCCCAATATAGAGACCGGGCAAACTCAGAGGCTGCCTTATGTTCCGCCACGGGCTCTCCGGCAAAGGCCTTTATGATCTCCTTCTTTTCATTCATCACAAGGTCGAGCTTGAATGAAAGCCTCGCTATGCGCCCTGCATCTATTATCTCTTCATACCAGGGATTCCCCTCGAGGATATTCACCCTGCAGTTTGGATGGCGCATCCATGTGTAATGGTGTTCGGCAACAGAGCGGTATGAGCACACCCCTGGCATTATGATCTTACAACCTCCCCCGTAACCGGCAATGGGATGGGGCATACATTCCCCGATCCCTATTATGAGATCCGCAAAGGCAACGTGGGGGTTTACCTCAACGGTAGTACCCCTGTGGGTCCTTCCGATAACCACGTTATCGGGGGAGTGGGGGTCATGGCAGAAGACCCTGCCTTCAAGTCTTCTTGAGGCCTCAACCCCTATCTTTTTCTCCATCTGTTCAAGGGTAAGGATGGGGTGCGTACCCAAGGCGCAGACCGCACTCACCCTTGAATCGGGAATGCCCGCGCCATTTAGCCTGTTTAATATCTCCGGTATGGCAAGGTGCGCCGGAGTTGGCCTCTGTAAATCGTCAAAGAGGACGGTAACCTCCATACCCGGCCTCGCCATATCCTCTAACTTCTTAGAACCAATAGGGTTATCGAGGGCCCTTCTTATCTCATCAAGACCGTCTGCCACACCAGCCACAGGAGGCTGTTCCCTGTCGTATAAGACATTCCAGCCTTCTGGGATCTCAAAGAATACCTCTTTCCCCTCGCAAATCACAAAATGGCTCATGTTCACCTCCTGGTCTTCTCATATCTATTTCCCCATACCCATCATATTGGGCACAATCGTTGCCACAGACGGAACGAACATGATAAGGGCTATACAGAGTAAGGCCATTATCACAAAAGGTGTTACAGACCTCCATATATCTGCCATAGTAACTTCAGGGGGCGAGACCCCTTTCATCACAAAGAGGGTAACCCCAAAAGGAGGGGTGATAAGGCCTGTCTCCAAGGCTATGAGCATCATGATACCGTACCAGATGGGGTTGAAATTGAATGCGTTTATAACAGGCATGTATATAGGTATCGTAATCATCATGATGGCCACCGTCTCCATAAAGCAGCCCATGATAAGAACAACAACGAGCATCCCTATAAGGATAAGCATAGGCGGGACTTTAAGTTCCGTTATAAAATTCGTCATCCCCGATGCTGCCCCTGTGAATGCAAGGATTTCACCGTATGTGCTTGAAACCATGATGATCATGAATATCATCGCGGTGACCTTTATCGTACCCATGACAGACTTCTTGAATATCCCCCAGGAGAGACGCTTATAAAGCAGGGAAAGGATGAAAGATGCGAGGGTCCCCGTTGCCGCCGCTTCTGTCGGTGTGGCAACCCCAAGAAATATAAGACCTATCACCATAAAGACTATAAAACCGAGGGGTAGAAGATACGTTACAGTGGCCATCACCTTTTCCTTCAAGGGTATCTTCGGTACATCATAGCTCGGTGCCTCATTGGGAAATATATGGCAGAGTATCACCACATAGAAGAAATAC
Organism: Syntrophorhabdaceae bacterium; assembly: GCA_026415675.1. GTDB lineage: Bacteria > Desulfobacterota > Syntrophorhabdia > Syntrophorhabdales > Syntrophorhabdaceae > JAOAGQ01. Next base: position 23,205 of record JAOAGQ010000037.1, on the reverse strand, counting down.
ATCGCGGACATGATAATCCCCGGGAGTATCCCTGCTATTAGGAGCTGGCCCACATCTATATTGGCAAGGCTTGCAAAGACTACCGTCAAAGCATTAGGGGGGATTAAGGCATCAACGGTACCGATACCCATTAAAGGACCCAGGCTTATCCTCTTACTGTAACCCCTTTTCAGCATATCCGGCAACAGTATCGTCCCGAGAAGGGCACAGGTAGCTATTGTGGAACCACTTAATGCCCCTATGATCACCCCCATTATGATAGCGAGGATGGAGAGCCTTCCTCTTAACTTGCCAAGCCATTTGTCGAGGACGTTTACCGCATCGAGGCCAAGACCTGTATGGAATATGAGTTCCCCCATCAGGATAAAGAAGGGGACAGGTAGCAGTGTGAATGTTGTAATGGATGTAAAGGCCCCCATAACAAGGGAGATAACCCCGGGTATGCCCCCTAAAAAGATATACGCCGCTATCATGTTCGTGATGAGAAAGCCGAAAGCAATCGGTATACCGGTTAGGATGAAGAAGACCATGCCTCCGAAGAGTATCGATATGACTACATACCATTCCATGGCCTACCTCCCTTTCCTGTCATCGATTATCCTGTGCCAGGCCATCCGGAAAAACTGTATCATTAAAAGGCCACTACCGAAGGGCACAACCCAGAAGATCGTCCATTTTGGAATCGTAACGGCCCTCACATCGGTAATATTGTTGACAATGCACTCATGGACGTGTTTTATGCCATAGTAACACATAATACCGCAGGCAATACCGCTTGCTATGAACATAATCGTATCAACCCACTTTCTCACTGGTTCGCTTAAGTGTGAGTGTATAATGTCTGTTGTTATATGACCTTTTTCCCTTAAAAGCCATCCCGTTCCGAAAAAGAGCATCCAGAGGAGGGCGTACTCTGTCGTCTGCATCACCCAGATGGTGGTTTTACTGAAGAGATACCTCATGCCTATCGTATAACAGACGGCTATACAGATAAAAACAAGGATAACCCCTGCGAGGCCAGCAAGGATATTTAGAAGCTTGTCAAAGATCATCCAGAAAACCCTCATATATGGCTTTACCTCCTCACATAGTTTAGATGGAATAAATTTTCACTATCTTAACCTTTCTTCGGCCCTAAATACAACTCTTTGCTTTTTCAACGAGTCTCTCCCACTCCTCGTCCACCTGTTTTTGTAAGGCTTCCACATCGCTATCCGTAAAATGGCGGTACCTTCCCTGGATCTTTATATACTCTTTAACAGGGATGCCCTGGGGCTCATGGGTTATCCTGAAATTGATCCCGTCTATCAGTTCATATAGAGGAAAGAGTTTTGACTCTACGGCAAGCATCGCGGATTTTGCGGATAGGTTTTCCGCCATCCTCCACCCTGTAGGGCATGGAACAAGGGCATGGATGAATTTAGTTCCCCTTATATTTTTTGCCTTTTCAATCTTCTCCATTAAATCAAGGGGTTTACCCATTGTCACCGTAGCTGCATAGGGCATTCTATGACCTGCTATGATCTGCATCAGGTTCTTCTTTCTCCCCTTCCTCCCTCCTGGGGTTGTCATGGTCCATACCTTCTCAGGCGTTGAGGAACTCGACTGGATACCTGTATTCATATAAGCCTCGTTATCGAGACAGAGGTAGATGAAGTCTTCGTTTCTGTCCGCGGCACCTGACAGGGACTGTAAACCTATGTCGAATGTCCCTCCATCCCCTGCTACGGCGAGGACATTTATACCCTCTTCCCCCCTTATCTTCAAGGCATTTGAAATACCAGCTGCGGTAGGGGCCGCAATCTCGAAGGCAGAGTGGAAGCACGGTACTTTAAGGACGCTGTTCGGGTAGTTTGCGCTGATCACGGCGTGACAACCAGGTATTATAACCACGATCGTCCGCTCTCCAAGGACTTTTAATACAAGCCTCAATGTCGTGGCAACCCCGCAGCCAGGGCAACCCATATGGCCTGACCTCATATATTCTCTTTCCAGTTCTTCCTTTAACATCATTGATCCCTCCTTACCCAGACGGGAAGCTCTGGAGCATCTTCCCTTTTAAGGGTATTTATCACCATCTCCTCTATCATCTCAGGGGATACATCGGCCCCGCATATTCCGGCAATATAGTTTGTGATTGTAGGACGCTCTTTCAAGGGGTATAAGGCAGCCTTTAACTCCTGACACCATATACCCTCTTTCCCTATGGAGATATTCCTGTCGAGAACCGCCAGCTTTTTCACCCCTTTTAATGCCTCCTGGATCTCTTTTGTCGGAAAAGGCCTGAATGTCCTCAATTTTAAAAGACCAACATCATAACCCTTATCCTTAAGGGATTGAACGGCGACTCTGGCGGTACTCGTCATGGCACCACTTGTGGCAAGGACAACATCCGCCCCTTCCGTATCTACTGCCTCTAAATAGCCGTATCCCCTGCCGAATATTTCCCTGTATTCATCATCCACCCTTTTAATCACCCCTCTTGCCTTCTCCATATCTTCAAAGCTCTTCTGTCTGAAGACCATATACTGCTCAGGACTCACCACATTGCCCACATATGCAGGGTTTTTTATATCAAAACGGTTTGGTATATCCGGGGGAGGGAGAAACCTGTCCACCATCTCCTGCTCCGGTATATCGATAGGTTCTAAGAAATGGGAAGTGAAAAAACCGTCTATACATACCATAACGGGAAAGAAGACCTGTTCTGCGATTTTATAGGCCTGTATCACCGTATCCACTGCCTCCTGGGCATCTTCACAGTAGAACTGCATCCATCCCGTATCCCTCTGGGAGAGACTGTCGGATTGATCGCTTCCAAAGGCCCAGGGGATGGCGACAACCCTGTTCACATTACACATCACAACCGGTACCCTGTTGCCCGAGGCAAAATGGAGCATCTCGTGCATGAGGGCAATGCCCTGAGAGGCCGTTGCGGTAAATGTACGAACTCCTGTTAAGGCAGCGGAGATACATGCCGCCATAGCAGAGTGTTCAGACTCTGTCCTCATCATCACCCCTTTTAGTTTTCCCTCGAGTTCGTAATCCGATAGCCTTTCATAGATAGGTGTCTGGGGTGTTATGGGGTAGGCAGCCACAAACTGTACCCTTGATAATCGTACAGCCTCTGCCACCGCATAGTTTCCCTGTAAAAGTGTCTTCATATGGTTCCTCCGATTTCTATCACGTTTCTTGGACAGCTCGTAGCACATATACTGCATCCCTTGCAGTAGTCCTTCTTTGTCCCATAACCGTCTTCGTTCTTCACGATGGATATGTCAGGACACAAAAGAAAGCATAGGTCACACTGTGTACACGTCCCGCATTTGAAGCATCTTTTAATCTCTCTGTCCATACCCTCCCTGTTTAGGCTTCCTACGGTTTCACCAAAACCCCTTACAGCCCGGTATGGTTTTAATATTTCAGGATTATCCTCCCTTTTTTCCCGTTGAAAGCAGAGGGTATTTAACTTTTCGTATGGGACAGTGCTTCTAAGATCCGCCTTATGGGTTTCGGGAGATAATATATGACCAAAGGAGATCGAACTGCCATCCATTATACGGTACTTTTCAACCTCTTTTTGTACATCCTCTCCTTCGAGATAGCATTTGATCGCAAAGGCCCCCATCTTTCCAGAGGCTATCGCATCGGCAACATATGCCTTGTTCCCTGAACTATCCCCTCCGGCAAAGATACCATCCACATTCGTCCCTGTTACAAACGATGTCTCTATAACGCCTCTTTTTGTTATCGAGATACCTGAGTCATCTAAAAAACCAAGGTCAGGACTCTGCCCTACCGCAGATATGACCACATCCGCTGGGAGTACAAATTCGGAGCCCGAGATGGGTATCGGTCTTGGCCTTCCCGTTCCATCGGGCTCCCCGAGTTCCATCCTTATACATTCAATAGAAGAAACCTTATTCTCTGTCCCTACTATCCTTTTAGGTGCCGTAAGGACCATGATCTTTACCCCTTCCCTTTGAGCCCATTCTATATCTTCCTTCAGGGCAGGCATCTCCGTCATGGAACGACGATAGATAATCGTTACCTCTTTTGCCCCCTTTCTTCTTGCAACCCTCGCACAGTCAATCGCGGTATTTCCACCGCCCACAACGATTACCCTTCTGTTTAGCCTTATTCTCTTACCGAGATGTACATCCCTGAGAAAGCCTATTCCATCCATCACCCCGGAGAGATCTTCCCCCTCAACACCTATGCCCTGGGCCTTATGGGCCCCAACCGATATAAAGAGGGCCTGGTACTCTCTCTTCAAAGAGGCGAGGTCTATATCCTTTCCTATTCTCGTGTTAGTCTTTATCTCAACACCAAGGGCCTTTATGTAATCTATCTCTCTCTTTAAGACATCCCTTGGGAGACGGTAGGCAGGGATACCGTACATAAGCATACCTCCGGGCTCTGCCATCGCTTCAAAGACAGTAACCGGAAAGCCAAGCCTTACCAAGTGATAGGCCGCAGAAAGACCTGCAGGCCCTGAACCGACAATCGCAACCCTCTCTTTTTTTCTCGTCTTTGCCATCTCCTCCGCTATATTCATCCGGCCATTATCCGCAAGAAACCTCTCGAAACCCCTGATGTTTATGCTACTGTCAAACTCCTTCCTGTTGCATAAGGATTCACAGGGATGATAGCAGACCCTTCCACAGACCCCGGGTAGGGGGTTCTCCTCCCTGAACACCTTCAACGCCCCATCTAAATCCCCTTTTGATGCGAGATAGAACGCCCTCGATATGTCGTTCCCCACAGGGCATCCCACACGGCAGGGGGATGTCTTCTCTACATATAGAGGCTTTCTGCTACTCCATTGACCTGTTAGGAAAATCTCCGTACTCCCCTGAGAGAACGGGGACATCGGCTTTATATCTTCAATCGTGATCTTTATATAGTCCATCTCCTCTGTCTCCTGTATGTTTTTTTATCATGACACTATCTTCGTCAATTCATAGGCCTTCATGGCGGCCTTTACATTGGCGTCAACTTTCGCTGGCACCGTATCCCTGATTGCCTTTTCAAGGTATTCAAGGGGCACATTTCCGTTGGCCCTTGCATAAGCACCGAGAATAGCGGTGTTTATTGTAGCTCCGAGGCCCAAGCTCTCCGATACGGAAAGGGCATCGATCAAGGCAAGGCGAAATTTTCTAAGGGATGAAAATTCGTTATCGGTTAAGGCATTATTGATCAAAATAAGTCCGTTCGGTTTCAGTGTTGCTTCTATCTCTTTCTCGTCGACAAGGTCGGGGGCCATGTAGACGATCTCATCGGGATGGGTTATTTCGCATTTCAAGAGTATCTTCTTGTCGTCTACCCTTAAAAAACCGGCCACCGGCGCCCCTCTCCTCTCTCCCCCGAATACGGAAAAACACTGGGGGTATTTACCCATATAAAAAAACACCTTTGCGAGTATCTGGGAGGCTATCACCGCACCTTGGCCTCCCCTTCCGATAAACTTTGTCTCAATCATCTTTTACCCACCTTTCTTCTAAAATTCCCTTTTCTTCTCATATGCTTTCATTTAAAGCATACCTTATCGTGTCTATCTTCGACTGTTCGAGGTGAAAACCCATCGCCTCATTTACCTTTTGATGGTCCCCTTCTTTTATCGCTTCGAGGATTCTTTTGTGTCCCTCGATGGCCCTTAGGACCACATCCTTTAAGAATATACTCTGCGTCCTGTACCTCAGCATATGACCCCTTAAAGTCTGGCAGAGTTCAAGGATACGGGCACTGCCGCTGTGTTTTGCAATGATTTCATGGAACTGGCTATCGATATCTATAAACCTTACGATATTCCCTTCCTCTACCGCCCTCTCCGCCTCTTCGATGTTTTTCGTTAGGTCCCTTATCAATCTTTTATGGGCCCTTGAAATTGCCCATTTTGCAGCGAGGGTCTCGATCAAAGCCCTGATCTCGCAAATCTGGATCACATCCTCTCTATTGAGGGGATTTACCACATAACCAACGCTTGGAATGGAACGGATCAGTTTTTCGTTTTCGAGGCTATGGAGGGCCTCCCTAACAGGTGTTCTCGAAGTGCCTATCTCTTTTGCTATTTTTGATTCGATCAGTCTTTCGTTTGGGGCTATCGTCCCGTTTAAAATCTGCTCCCGGATATAATTATAGACCCTTTTCCGGATAGTTATATCCTTTTTTATTCTGAGCTTCTTCATTGCCATCTGTTGACCCGACAGGAATCAGGATACTGTACCCCGATTTAAGATAATTGTCAATATCAAAAAGCATTTTCTCATTCCCGAGAACTGTCTATTTCAACCCCGAGGGCCTTTTGCCTCCCAAGCTCGGCGATCTTTTTCAACGGTTTCTCAAGGGTATTGCTTCTTGTGGTAACGAGTATATCGTATTCTTTTTTTGCCGCCTCTATCTTATCCCCCATTGCGTTTAATCTTTCCTTGAAGAGAGTCCACTGTTTTGAAAACTCCCCCAAGAGTTTTAAAATCTCCGATGCGGTCTTTTCGAGATGGAAGTTTTCCATTGCCTGCCTTATAACCGATAGAACGGCGTATAGGGTAAAGGGGGAGCAGAGGATGACCTTGGACTTTAACGCCTCATCCATTAACGTCACATCAGACTCCTGGATAAAACCGTACACCTGTTCGTTCGGTATAAAGATGAGGACGTAATCGACTGTATCTTCCGACGGGTTTATGTATTCCCTCGTTGTTACCTCCTTGATCATCCCCCTTACGTTCTTTAACAACTCGTCTCTGTACCGCCTCTTATCGTGTTCACTTTCCGCCTTTAAGTATCTCAGATAATTTTCCAAAGGGAATTTCACATCCATGTTCACCTTCATTTTATTGGGGAGAAAAAAGGTATAATCCGGCCTTCCCTGATTCCCCTCAATCGTTTTCTGCCTCACATAGTTTACCCCCTCCACCATCCCCACAAGCCTTATGATGTCCTCGGCCATTCTCTCACCCCATTCCCCCCTCTTTTTGGGACTTGCAAGGGCATGTCCTATCTGTTCCGCTGTCTCCTTCAACTTTAATGTTACCTCTTCGTGGCTTCTAATCAAGGCGGACACCTCTGTTATCTTCTCCGAATTTGTCTTTCCTACATCCTCAATCCTCCTCTGAACCTCACTTAGTGTTTTCCCCATGGCCTCTATGGTCTTGTCTATCAGTTCTTTCTTTGCCTCTATCTCCCTCTTCCCATCCATAGTATGGGTTTTTAATTTCTCCTCTGCGAGCTTTATAAATTCTTCCGTATTGCTCCTCAAGGCATCAAGGGAGAGTGCCTTGAACGTATCCACCATCTCCTTTCTCAACATATCAAAACGGGTGATTTCTTCCTTGAACCTCTTTTCCGCCTCTTCCATCCTTGTCTTAGCCCCTATCTTCTCTTCCCTCTCTGAACTCAACCTTTCCCTTAAATTCTCAATTTCAACCTCCCTTTCCTTGATGACTCTTTTTTTATCTTCATCCATGACCTCATATATCCTTAATCGTGCGGTAAGCTCAGAATGCCTTTTCTGGGCAAAGAAGAATGTAATAAGTCCGCCCATTATAAAACCGAACAAGAAAATCATAATGTTTAATACTGTAATCTCCATAAGACTCCCTCCTTTTTTGACCTATTCAATATTATTATCATTTATCCGACGGATTGTTAAAGACCGATAAGGGGATAAAAAAATTCCGTATCGCCATCATCAACCCTTTGGACTTTCAAGCGATGTTGACTTTCTCCATCTGAGGGCATATAATAATTTCATCATATTAATGGAAAAAAAATACCTATGCCAGAAGTATCAGGAACAGATAGATATAGATAAAAATCCCTGCCCCCATCCGGATGATTACTGTCAGTTCAGGAGTCAATGTATAATCAATGCCATGTGCATGGAGGATCCGGTTTGCAGGAAAAAAAGGAGGAAAAAAATTGAGGATACCCGATGAATACGTATGCAGCCTGTGTGGTTTTGTGTTTCTTTCAGGAGAAAAGGTGGATATATTTTGCCCGGAATGTGGAAGCAGCATGGTGGCAAAGGAGATAACCTATGAAGAGTTCCTCGATGATGAGGACTACACCTTTAATCCGAGGTTTATAATGAGGTAATCCGAATTAGGGCCAAATCGATGTTAAGGGAAGAGGAGATAAAAAATACCATCCAGAATATAAACCCAAAATTGGATGAGCTTGCAGAGGGGATAGTGGAGTTCATCGGATTCGATAGCGAAAGGAGAGTCCTAACCGTAAAGCTCATAGGCGGTAAACTCCATTGATGCGGCGATTTTGCCCTCGGTCTGTGGGCAGATAAACTACTGAAAGAAAAACTCCCCGAACTAAAAGAAGTCATAACAATTAGATAGCCTGAAAAAGTCAAGGGCCGACAAAAAAACTAACGTGCTATATTATATTTCTTCATCTTGTATCGGAGCATCCTTTCGCTTATCCCTATAACAGATGCCGCTTTTGTCTGAACCCAGTCGGTCTTTTCAAGGGCATCGATGATCATCTTTTTCTCCACCGACTCCACCACATCCTTGATATTTCCATTTGTTGTTCCATGTTCTCCATTATCGATCAAAGACGGTAAGTCTTCCTTTGAAATATAATCACCCCTTGTAAGCACAAGGGCCCTCTCCACTATGTTCTCCAGTTCCCTCACATTACCGGGGTAACTGTATTTCATTAGGGCATCCCTTGCCTCTTTTGTAAAACCCTTTATATCTTTCTTGTGTCTTGAATTGAATTTTTTCAGGAAAAATTCGAGTAAACCGGGGATATCTTCCCTTCTCTCCCGTAAAGGGGGTACCTCTATTGTTACCACGTTCAGTCTATAGTAGAGATCCTCCCTGAACCTTCCATTTTTCACCTCATCCTCGAGGTTTTTGTTTGTTGCCGCTATAATTCTCACATCTACCTTTACGGGCTGTAATCCCCCCAAACGCTCGATCTCCTTTTCCTGAATAACCCTTAAGAGTTTAGACTGTAAAGGTAAAGGTAGATCCCCTATCTCGTCCAGAAATATCGTGCCTTTATTTGCCATCTCAAACTTCCCTATTTTTCTTTGATATGCCCCGGTAAAGGCACCTTTTTCATAACCGAAGAGTTCACTCTCGAGGAGGGTCTCCGGTATGGCCGCACAGTTCAGTTTTATAAGGGGTTGCCTCACTCTATCACTCAATTCGTGTATCATATTTGCAACCACCTCCTTGCCTACCCCGCTTTCACCTTTTATAAGACACGTCGAATCCGTTTTTGCGACCCTCACCACGAGGCTTACTACATTGCGCATCTTTTCCCCTGAGTATATAAAGTTCTCCGCCTTCAACCTATCTTTCAGTGTCTCTTTCAGGATCATATTTTCCCTGATCAGCTCTCTCTTATCCTCTATCTTTTTCAGTTTAAAGAGGAGATCATCGAGGTCTACGGGTTTAGTTAGATACTCCGCTGCCCCTCCTTTCAAGGCATTTACCGCATTCTCTATACTCCCAAAGGCCGTTATCATCACTATTTCCGATTCAGGGTTCGTCTCCTTGAACTTTTTAAGTAGGGAAAGGCCATCCGTATCGGGGAGTTTATAATCGAGTAGGACTATGTCTATCGCCTCTCTTTTGAATACATCCATCGCTTCATTTCCGTCCCCCGCTTCATGTATCTGGTACCCTTCCCTTTTCAAAAGTCCTGCAAGCAGGGACCTCTGCGTTGACTCATCTTCCACAATCAGTATAGTAGACCTTATCATAGACACCTCACTGCTTTACGGTCTCCTTAAATCTTTTTTATGGGTAGGGTGATGATAAACGTTGAGCCCTTCCCCTCTTCACTATGTACCCTTATATCCCCTCCGTGATCCTTAACTATCATATACGAAATGGGGAGTCCAAGACCCATACCTTTGTGTTTTGTGGTATAGTAATATTCAAAAATTCGCGGGATATCTTCCCTTTTAATGCCAGGACCCAAATCCTTGATGGCTATATGGACCTCACCATCCTTGACAGCATAGGATATGTCTATCACACCTCCAGGGGTATCCATCACCTCTATGCCGTTTAAGATGATATTATAGAAGACCTGTTTGATCCTGTCTCTCTGGCATAAGACCATGACCTGTCTCTCCGTATTGTTTTTGATAGACAGGCCTTTTTCAGAAGCCTTTTCGCTTAAAACGAGTCTCACCTCTTCCAAGATTTCCCCCACATTTTCAACGGTAAAGGGGAGATGGGCCTTTGTGGATAGGAGAAACTCCTCCACTATCCTGTCAATCCTTGAAATCTCACCGCGGATGATATCTATAAATTGTAAATATTCGTTCTCTTTTCCGTCGCCGGGGACGAATTCCCTTTTTAGCCGCTGAATGGAGATCCCTATGGCATTTAGAGGGTTTTTAATCTCGTGGGCCATGCCTGAGGCGAGCCTGCCTAATGAGACGAGTCTCTCTTTTGTTTCGAATTCCTTCTCAAACTCCCTTAATTTTCTCTCGTGTCTCCGGACCAGGAAAAAGATTATGTAGGTACATATACTCCCCGAGAGAGAAAGACCGGCAAGAATAAAGACAAAGTTTACGGCCATCCTCTTGGTTAGATCAAGGGCAAACCTTTTTGATAAGAATATCTCTATGGTAAAATCGGGGAGATACTTTGAGTTTAGCCTCTTCTTCAGGGTATGGGCATCCTTCGGCGGGCGGGCTATAAGGGGTAGATAAGGGGCTCCCCTCTCATCGTATAGGTTGATCCCCATCACGTTTAGCCTTCTCCCTTCGTTATCTATGATCTCCTTTATCGTCAGCCTCTTTCTCAAAGAGGCGAGCTCTCTGTCGTCGATGGAAAAGAATATGGTACTTCCGTTTAGCTTAACCCCTATTGTCAGGAGATTCTTCTTGCTCGGCAATCTTATAAAAGTCCCTTCCTTCTTTGTTAAAAACGAGGTTATCTGGGAGCCATCTATAGACACCTCCCCCCTTTTTGCCTGAACCTCCCCTTTCTCATCGACGATGATAAAATTAGATAGGGGTATTTCCTCTTTCCTCAAATCTTTTATCTCTTTGAGATAAGAGTATAACTCGTCGATGATGGCGTCATCGTAGACCATTATACTCAAAAACTTAGGGGTGATTACCGTAGGCACCTCTTCGAGGAGGTTTAGATATTCGAGGTTTATGTCTATCTCCCTCTTTAGATGGTTAAAGACCAGTTCGCCTTCGTTTTCTAACTGTCCCTCTATATTTTTAACGATCATCTTGATCTGAAGATATCCCGTGATTGCCGTAAGGGCAATAAATATAACGAAAATTACTGCGGATATTAAAACAGCCTTTCTATCTCCCATATCTTCTTATTCCCATAGGAGACATACCCCTTCTTTTCTCTGCATTGGAGAAGTCGTTATACCTCTCCTTCTGTTTTTCATCGAGAACTTTTGACAATTCCGCTTTATACCTGCCGAAAAGATCCTCCCTTAATGACTCAAGTTCGAATATTTCTCGATGGAGTCTTTCTATCCTTTCCCCGCTTTGATTCGGGTTACGGTAGAGGTCTCGTAGCTCCATCCTTTTACCCATGATCTCCCTGTTTATGGTCTTCCATTCAGCCATATACTTCTTTTTTATATCCTCGATCTTTGCCCGCTGGGGGCCTGAAAGATTTAATCCCCTCTCAAAGTCCTCATATGAATCTTGGGCTAAAAGAGGGGAGGTAAGGCAAGTAAGAAGAATAAAAAAAAGATAGACTTTTTTCATGGATTTATCGGGACCCACGCCTTATGGGCAGGAACCCATTTCCCTGCAACCCACTGCCCTGGTACTTCAACCCACTGCCCAGGAGGTCCATCCATACCAGTCAATGGTGTTGTCGTACTGGAAGGAGTATACTGCCTCTGTCTATCTGTGTTGACCATCCTTTGATTAGTTTCAAACTGGTCTATCGCATTCCCTGCTATAGCTCCCCCTAGAGCACCGACAGCGGAGCCTATAAGGGTACTCGCCGTGTTCTTCCCTATAATCTGACCTCCTATTGCACCTATTCCTGCCCCTATTGCCGCACCCTTCTGTGTATTGTAACCTGTAGAAGCGCAGGATACGGTGATAACGGTTACCATTAAAAAGGAAAGTATATAGAAAACTCTTTTCATGAATCCCTCCTTTTTGAGGTGAGTAGTCAAGCAAGTCAGGGGGTTGGGTTGGGGGGGTTGTTTTATGTACTTGCTCAACGTACTCACCTTTTATATGTTTTAATATAATCTTCCTTTACCGGGGATGCAATTACTCTCTCCCTCGCAAGGGGTGCATCTTCTAAAACCAGGCCCTCTGCCTCCTGCCTGGAGTTCGTTTAGTTTCTTTAACTGTTCTGGGGTGAGGATCTTTCTCTGCTCAAGCCTGAATTGCGCCATCTTATCCTGAAGATTCTGCCTTAACGAATTGACCTCATTCTGTTTTGCCCGAATCGTTGTTTCATCCGCATTGGGGTCAGCATAGAGTTTGTTCAATTCGGCCCTCTTCTGAAAGAGTTCGTAACGGAGATTTTCCGTCTCTTTTCTAAATGCCTCTCTTGCCTGCCACATCTTTTCGCTCTGTTCCTTTGTCAGACCTAAACCGGCCGCCACCCCGGGTCCAAAACCTGGATTTAAGCCTGGACCACCATACTGAATAGGACCATAGGGACAGTTAACACCTTTTCCGAAACCGCTCTTTGGTCCGAAGGCAAACACCGTGGTTGTAAGTGCAACAAAGAGCACCACCATAATCCCTACATACAACTTTTTCATCTCTTTACCTCCTGTCTTTTTTATTTTTATGACATGTCATACTAAAACTATCAGCAATTGCCGTGCCAAAAAAAATTAGCCCGATAACATATTGTAATTACATGGAATAATGTAATATCAGGGGTGATCTCTCATATTTCAAAAGGAAGGGAATGTCGAAAAAAAAGAAGTTTTCGACACTATTGTCGAGACTATCCCTTTAATCCCCCTGTATCCTCTCTATCGAAAGGCTCGTCTTTGTATAGAGCCTTGAAAAGAAGTATGTGGATACAAGGAGCACATAGAAGGTCAAAAGGGAGGAAAGGATAAAACCGAAAAGATAAGGTATCTTGATTATGAGTTTGCAGAAATATAAGGAGACAACGGTCGCTCCATACCCCGCAATGTATGGTGTGAAAACCTCTTTTATACCTCGGATGATTCTCTCAAACTCGAGGGCCTTTCTTATATCCATCTGATCGGAAAATGTGGCAAAGGCGAAGGGGATGAGGAAGGAAAAGAGGACAAAGGCCACATAGGAGAGCTTTATTATAATGGAACCAAAGAAGGCGGTAATACTTGTTAGAGTAGTCAGGAAAAAACCGAAAGAGAATAGAAAAAAGGGTATGGCATTATATAGAATGAACACGAATAGGAGCTTTACCCCCTCAAACCATATTTCCGACTTCCTCTCCCATGTTGGTAGTCCTATGCTTCCTATCATGAGGAGTCTCGAGACCTTAGATAGGTATCCGAGGGAGAAAAAATTAATACCAGGGATATAAAGGATAATCCCTCCTGCTATCCATCTCAACGCAAATCGGGAGGTGATGGTGAATCTTACAAACGGGATCACATCCATCTTTATCGTCCCTTCATTATAACATCAACAAGGGGCATATCTATATATCCTGTCATACCCCCATCCATTATTATAGTTTCACCGTTTATATAACTCGCTTTGTCTGAGGCGAGAAACATGATCGTGTTTATATACTCTTCCACCGTTAACATCCTTCCTATAGGCGTCCTCTTTGAAAGGTATTCAACGAGGTCTTTCTTTTTGAGAATGGGCTCATTCATCCCTCCGGCGATAAATCCAGGGGCTATGGCGCACACAGTTATGCCGTACTTTGACCACTCATAAGCGAGAACCCTCGTCATTAGCATGAGGGAAGACTTGCTTATCGCGTATGGTAAGAAACCTTTTTCCCCAAACAACCCGGCCTGGGAAGCTATATTTACTATCCTCCCTCTATTCTTCTCTATCATCTTTTTACCCACCGCCTGGGTTACATAGAAGGCACCTTTAAGATTTACATCTATCACCCTATCAAAATCCTGTTTTTTGATCTTCTCTGCAGGGACAAGGGGGTTTACAATACCTGCATTATTTATAAGGATATCTATCCTCCCCCATTTATCGATGATCGACTGCACCACCCTCTCCACATCCTCATAGTTAACAACATCCCCTTTTAAGGCAACGGCCTCTCTCCCTTCAAATTCCTTTAAGAAACCATCTACGGCCCCATCGGATATGTCGTTGACCGCAACGAAGGCACCTTCCTCTAAGAAGGCCCTTGCCATTTCCTTACCGAGACCTTTTGCCCCTCCTGTAATAAAAACTACCTGCCCCTCAAAGCTCATCCTTTATCCTCCATAGAATAATTTTATTCTCTCATCGAATAAACTGATCAAATCCTGATTAGACTCAACCACTATCCCCGTTACCGCCTTCCACACATCTGCCCTTTCCATGCAAAGGTATATAAAAAGGTCATCCCTCTTGCTCTTTAAGAGATTATATAACATCTTATAGACATTTACCCGTTCTTTTTTCAAATATCTGTATTTTCCATCCTCCCCTCTTATAAACTCTCCCGCGAGGAGTCTCCTTCTGCCTTCAACAAGAAAGTTTTCCATGAGTTTTGGGGGAAACCTCAGAAGACCTATACTCACCCAGATTACCCCTTTTAAATCGAGGGCTTCTGACACCTCTGAGATAAGTTCCTCGTAATCCCTCTCAAAACCGTCATAAATGATTACAGGATCAAAATGAAGTCCCACGTATGAGCCTGCCCTTTGGGCATCCCTTGCGGCCTTCAACCTTTTACGGACAGGGCTCGTCCTCTTCTCCTCACTATCTATAACATGCTGGGGGGCCAAAGAAAAAGAGATAACCGTATAGGGGTTTAGGAGGCCCTTTAAGTGGGATATATCGGCCCATTTGGATTTGAGTTCTAAAATCGCCTTCCTTTCCTGACCAAAAAATTCAATAAGGGGGCGGTTTAGATTTAACCTCCTGTCGAGGGCTAAACTATCGGATAGTTCCCCTGTTCCAAATCTATTGATATGGTCTTTCTGGGTATTGATCACCTCTCTTATCTGGGAAATCGCAAGTTCTACATTGGTGTTTATCTTCAAAAAAGGGGAGTTAATGTACCCTTTCAAAATACAGTAAGAACAGGAAAGGATACACCCCTCTATGAGGTCAATCGTTTTATATCCGCAACAGATGTGGTTTTTGGTGCCGGGGCAGTTTCTGACTAAATTTGTATTTTCTCCAATCCACTCAGCAACTCGTAAGCCCAATGATCTCTCCCATTAAACCCTTATTTGTTATAGATTCGAGCTTCTTTACCGCTTCTATTATCTCTTTCTCCCTTCTTGCCTTTATTGTGATACTAATATAATCCTTTTCGAAAAATGGGTCTACCTTAATATCGATGTTTGGGGAAAGGGCACAGGCTGCCTTCAGTCTCTTATATTCCTCTTCAAGGAAAGTGAGTCTTGGGTGGATGAGTCTTTTTACCCTCCCTCTTAGCTCATCGCAACTCTTTGAGTTCTTAAACAAACTAAAATCTATCCCCCCTTTTTTGATCTTTAAAAACATCAGCATATCGAGTAATTCCCTGGTAGAACCCTCTGTCGTATGGATTGGCGACAGAAGCTCTATAATCTTTATCATCTCCTCCCGCTCAAAACGAAGAAGCTTCACCGTGTTTCCTATCGAGAGATTTTTTGTGGCGACAAAACTTTTGACCCACTCCTCCATGTCCCATAGACCAAATATACTCCTATCGATATTTCTCTCCCCTCTCATTGAGAGGGCCTCCATTACGTCCACAACCATCTCTTTTGACAGGCCGAAATATTTGGCCCTTTCAACGAGGCGTACCTTTTCAACCGTATTTAGGCCCCTGTTCAGGTTATCGTAAATCCCTTTAAGCATACACTCTTTTTCTGTTCTATTTACGACGAAGGCCGGTACCTTCTTATAACCCAATAGAATTGCTCCGTGTAGCCTTTTAAAGCCTGTCACGACAATATAAGGTTCACCCTTTAAAACCGTCAACGGCTGTAATATACCTGCCTTTTCTATCGATTTTATAAGAGACTGATCCTCAAGGGGATAGGATACACGAAACCTCTCATCGCCTATGTCTATTTTTTCCAGTTCTATCTCGGCAAACTCGATCTTCTCCATGGTCGTCCTTTTTTGTTATTTCTATTCATGTATATATGACAGGGAGCTCTATTACGAACTTTGCCCCCTCAGGTTTATTGTCTTCCACCCTTATCTTCCCGTTGTGTTCCAAAACAATGGAATGAACTATGGCAAGGCCAAGACCTGTGCCCTGGGTGTCTGTTGTGAAATAAGGCTCGAATACCTTTATCTTGTTATGATCCTCAATACCTGTACCGTTATCGGCCACCTCTATAACGTTTATACCCTTCTCTTTTACGTATTTTGTCGTGATACTAATCACACCATTCTTATCACCTACGGCCTTCACAGAATTGGTAATAAGATTCGTGATCACCCTTTTAATGCCGTCTTTGTCCATTAAGCTCTTTGGTATCTCCCCCTTGTTGAATATAAATCTCACATTATGGTACAGATTCCTGTACATGAAAAGGGTCTCTTCCACCGCTTCATTTATATCTCCCATGGTCTTAGACTGGGATGTATGGGTCAATTTTGTAAGTTCGTTTACGATACCTTTAATATCGTCTACAGAGTGGAGTATCACAGAGGTCGTTTCGTTTAAAATCTCTTTCTCCTGACCTCCAAGGAGGGGGAGAATCCTCCTCCTTATCCTCTCTGTGGATAGGGATATTGGCGTTAAAGGGTTTTTTATCTCGTGGGTAAGTTTCCTCGCCACCTCTCTCCATGTCGCAAGTTTCTCTACCCTCAAAAGGTGTGTTATATCGTCAAAGGCTATGATAAAACCCTCAATGGTCTCTGTCTCCAGACCCCGTAAGGCGGTCAGGGATACCCTGATATGCTTTATATCATCCTTTAGGTTTATCCTTAAGTCCTTTGTAATGCTTTTCCACTCGTTTCCCCTGGACTCTTTAAGGAAAGATTTTATATGTTTTTTAAAGTCATCCCTGAAGATCTCCTTTAAGTTCATTCCGTTCCATGAGTTCCCGTCATTTCCAAGGATCGTGTTGGCGGCCTTATTGACGAGTTGTACCCTTCCCGATTTGTCCGTTGATATGATCCCCGTAGCCACATTGTCGAGGATCACCTCCATATATTTTCTTCTCGCCTCTATCTCGTCTTTTGTTTTCTTTAATTCCCTCGCCATACTATTGAAGGCGGAGACAAGAGTTCCTATCTCATCCGTTCCCCTGTCCTCAAGGTTTATGTCGAATTTCCCCCGCCCTATGATTTCTGCCCCTTCCTTTACCCTCTCGATGGGTATCGTGATCTCCGTTGCCATTTTTATCCCCATCCACACAGAGATAAAAACGGTGAGGACCGTTATTAGAAAAAGGGGTATTACAAAACCGTATTTGAGTACCTTTTTAAAGGGTCTCGAATCTTTAAACTCCCTTGCGATGGCAGAGATCTCCTGTATCCTCTCCCCGCTGCTCACATTGATAAGATCCCCCAAAAGGAGCATGGCGGTCGTCTCTCCCGATTCATCCGTTATCCTGTTCCCAACCAGTATAAGCTCCCCCTGTCTTAGGGAAATGATCTCCCTTATCGTATCCCTGTCTATATTTTTTGCCACTAAATTAGAGATCCTTTCCGTCAGATCCTCTTTGAAATGGATGTTGCTTTTTATAAAGTTTCCATTTTTATCGTTTACGGAAATAAAGCTTAAAAAATGTGCCTTTGCCTTTCTCGATAAATAACCTTCGAGCCTTTTCTCGTTGGTGAGTATATTCTGTTCTTTTATCTCTTCAACAAAGGCACTCCCCATCCTCTCATACCTCTGGAACAGATCCTCATAGTAAAACCTCGACAACTCCTGGGCATTCTCTATCGTATCCTCTATCTTCTGGCTGAACCATTTCTCCATGCTCATATCAAAAAAGCCTGTGGCGAGGACAAATAGGGCAAGGGAGGGGAGAATGGAGATGAGAAGCATTGTTATGGTGAGCTTTGTCTTGAGTCCCGAACCCCAGATACCTCTTTTTTTCTCAATATAAATCTTAAAAAGGGTCCTCCCGATGAGGAAAAAGAGGAGGAGTATCAAGAGGAGGTTTATGTTGAGTATAATTACGATGAGTTTGTTCTCCCCTATGGGGATAATCTTTTTGAATACGAAAAGCCTTGTCTCTATATAGAGGAGAAGAGCGAATACAACCAAAATGATAGATGTTAAAATCGCCTCTTTTTTATATTTCATCGCCCATAAGTCCTATTCCAGTGAAACAAAGTTTATCTGCCTCTCTGTCCTGTCCCCTCTTCTAAAAGAGTAGAACTCTTCCTCCCTGCAGTGGGTGCATAAGTCTAAATCGTATATGTTATAAATCCCTTCCTTTTCCAGTATCTCTCTGTTGGCCCCTCTTATGCTTAAATATAGACCACCCTCATATTCGGTAAAGATATTCTCTGAAAAACCTTTTTTTTCGAACTCCTCCCTCACATCCCCGTTTACCCTGTAACAGCATCTGTTAATAGAAGGCCCTAAGATTGCGAACATCCATTCTTTTTTTGCCCCTATCCTTAACATCTCATGTATGGCTTTTTCTGTTATCCTCTTTACGGTCCCCCTCCATCCTGCATGTAAGATAGAGGCCATAGGATAGGTCGGATCGCAGATGATCAAAGAAAGGCAGTCTGCGGTTTTTATAACAGCCCCGACCCCCCTCTCGAGAAGTATGATCCCATCCCCGGTTGTCGGCCTTTCCCCATTCTTTACCACGTTCAACACATCTCCATGTTCCTGTCTTAAGATGACCACATCACCAAGCCCCAGGGCAGTTATAAAATCCTCTTTTTCTTTTAAATCTCTATACATCTGAGGGGATGCTCTCGTGAAAAAACCATGGCGTATCCCTTTTCTT
This sequence comes from Syntrophorhabdaceae bacterium, assembly GCA_026415675.1. GTDB lineage: Bacteria > Desulfobacterota > Syntrophorhabdia > Syntrophorhabdales > Syntrophorhabdaceae > JAOAGQ01. The sequence continues at coordinate 4,167 of JAOAGQ010000037.1, read as the reverse complement.
TCGATATCAGGGAGGCAGTAATAGGTCCAATCCCCTGCCCTTCTTAAAATAAAACCATTATCCAATACGAACCTCTTTTGTACTTATAAAATATACTACAATTAACCTTTTAAAAAAATAACCCAATTTTTTGAATAAAACCTTTTGATTTTGTCGTCGCTGTTGATTTAGAATGCTATAAAAAAAGGAGCGGTCGATGGATGTAACATTCAAAAAGGAAAATGACATCGCGATTGTTTATATTAAGGGCAGGATAGACGCCATTTCTGCCCCTGAATTTGAAAAAAGAATCGATGGGATGATATCGGAAGGCAATTCGACGTTCGTTTTAGATCTCTCCGAACTTGAGTATATAAGTAGTGCCGGTTTAAGAAGCATCCTTGTTCTGGCAAAAAGGTTGAAATCTGAAAATGGAAAAATCGTCTTTTCAGGCCTTAAAGGTCCCGTTGCAGAGGTGTTCAAAATATCGGGCTTCTACTCTATCTTCAATGTGTTTGCCGATGAAAAAGAAGCGTTAAAAAATATGTAAATGACCCATTCATCCACCTTAACGCTGCCGGCTACCATTTCTAACCTTGAACGCTTCCTTGAGCTTGTCTCAAAATGTGCATTAACATGCGGTATGGACAAGAAAAGGGTAACAGAGATAGAGATTGCGACCGAAGAGGCCCTGGTAAATATCATTCAGCATGCCTACAGAGGTGAAAAGGGAGAAATAGAGGTGGAATGCGATATAAAAAAAGATACCTTGAGCATAAAGATCATCGATTATGGACCCCCTTTTAATATATTGACCCTTCAAGATCCCGATGTAAACGCAACCCTCGAGGAGAGAAAAATCGGGGGGCTTGGTGTCTTCTTTATGAAGAAGTTAATGGACGGGGTCGACTATAAAAGGGAGGGGAATAAAAACATCCTGATTCTTACCGCATATAAAGACCGCACGACCGAATTTGATTCTTAATCCCAGGATATTGGTTATTTTTTGTATTCTTCATGATACATAACATTACCCCAAAGGGGCATTAGCCCTTGACAAGACATGGCCAATAAAGGAAAATGTTAAACTAACAGAAAAATAGAGGAGGTATATACATGCCCTTCGGTTATAACGGCAAAATACTGCATATAGACCTTACATTAAAGGAGATTTCCATAGAGGAGCCTTCCCCGGCATGGTACAGGGCATATCTCGGGGGAAGCGCTATGGCCTTATACTATCTCTTAAAAAACCTTGATCCAAACGTCAACCCTTTATCGGAGAAGAACGTGCTCATTTTTGCATCAAGTGTAGTAACGGGGGCACCTATTTCTGGATTCTCAAGATACACCGTTTCGGCCAAATCGCCTCTTACCGGGGGTTTTGGTGAGGCAGAGGCAGGAGGTTACTGGGGACCTGAACTTAAATTTGCCGGATTCGAAGCTATTGTAATAAAGGGTAAGGCAGAAAGCCCTGTATATATATGGATACACAATGGGAAAGCGGAGATAAGGGATGCAGAAGAACTATGGGGACTTGACAACGGCGAGGTAAAGGAGAGGATTACAAGAGAACTCGGGGATGAACGGATAAGGGTGGCCTCCATAGGTCCTGCAGGGGAAAGGCTCGTCCGTTTTGCAAATGTGATAAATGAACTCCGCCACTCAAACGGTAGAACAGGTATGGGCGCTGTAATGGGGTCGAAAAATCTAAAGGCCATAGCCGTAAGAGGAGACAACAGGTTGGAATATGCCAAACCTGATCTCGTGAAGGAGATTGCGAGATGGCATAACGAAAGGATAAAGACACACGGCCCAAATATCCAGTTCAGGGATTTAGGAACCCCGGGGCTCGTCGCAGGTTTAAACGCCTTGGGCATTTTACCGACGAGGAATTTCAGGGAAGGGGTTTTCGAGGGGGCAGAGAAGATAAACGGGCAGACCCTCAAGGAGACGATACTTAAAGAGGCGGAGACATGCTATGCCTGTGCGGTCAGGTGTAAAAGGGTCGTCTCCTCTGATAAACCCTATCCGATAGACCCAAAGTTTGGGGGCCCTGAATACGAAACGGTGGCATCCCTCGGTTCTTTCTGTGGCATAGACAACCTTCCGGCAATCGCTAAAGGTCACGAGATGTGCAATAGGTTTGGTATAGATACCATCTCCACAGGGGCGGTTATCAGTTTTGCGATGGAGTGTTTTGAGGCAGGTATTTTAACAGAGGCAGACACAGGGGGAAGAGAGATTAGATTCGGTAATGAAGAGGCCATGCTCCGCTTAATAGAAGATATCACCTACAGAAGAGGTCTCGGGGATATCCTTGCCGAAGGGGTAAGGGTAGCATCGGAAAGGATAGGGAAAGGGGCGGAAAGATTTGCCTTTCACAGTAAAGGTCAGGAGGCACCCATGCACGACCCGAGGGGAAAGACATCCGTAGCCTTAAGTTACGCCCTCTCCCCAACAGGGGCGGACCATCTCGAAGCCCAGCACGAAACGGCCTTTCAAATAAGGTCACCCCTTCTTGACCAACTTGCACCCTTAGGGATACTCGAGCCTATAGATCCGTTCTCTTTAGGGCCTGAAAAGGTAAGGGCCTTTACCATAATGCAGAGGGTATGGTATCTTTATAATTCCCTTGGCATATGTAATTTCACCGCTGCCCCTCTCTTTGCCCTAACATTTCCAAAACTCGTAGAGGCCGTATCGGCAATAACAGGTTGGGATACAAGTCTATGGGAGCTACTGAGGATAGGAGAGAAGGCAAATGTGATGGCCCGTATATTCAATATAAGGGAAGGGATAGATAAAAAGGCAGACCTCTTGCCGAGAAGATTTTTCGAACCCATGCCGTCAGGACCCCTTGTAGGAAAGGGTATAGATGAAGGAGAGTTCCACAGGGCATTGGAGTTGTACTATGAAATCCTCGGCTGGGATGAGAATGGGGTACCCCGAGCAGGAAGACTCATAGACCTTGAGCTCGAGTGGCTCACGAAAGAACCCCGATAAAAACCTTATCAATAAAAATCATCGGGTTCCTCTACAATGAAGGACGTAACTGTTATAAAGATACCCAATTAAGGTGCATATTCAGTAGGAGAACCCTGCCCTACCTCACCTCCTCCACACTCCATAATGTCTCTGTATACTGGGGGAAGGTTGGGGCAAACTGGATCTCCATCCTCACCTGATTATCTAATCGTCTTGGCATACCGAACCTTATAATACCCCCAGGCCGGCTCCATTCTGTGATGCGTATGAACTGTCCTGTTCTTATATCTGAGAGGAGGTTTGGACCTACCGAACCCCTCTCATAGAAACCCGATGGGTTTCCATATGTATTGAGCAATGTTGAGCGTATCCTTTCAAAGGTCTGTATGATCTCACCGGGCCTATCCATAAAACCGAGGTCAATTATGATGGCCGATTTTGTGATTCTATTGTTTCTATGTATCACCGCAAGCCTCTGCCTTAGGTCTATCTCTTCAAGGATCCTTGTTTCATAGACAAGGAGATTTTCCTCTTCAACGGATTTTATGATGTTATTTTTTTTGAGAATGGATACGGCATCATCTAATTTTGCACCGGGGGGTATGTTCGTTATATCGAATAGCATTGCCTTAGGAGATGGGATCTCTTCCTTTACGGGGGCTATAGGTCTTGCTGCCACTGTAACAGGGGGTTTATCGAACTGATATGTCCAGAAGGCAGAGAGCTTGTAATAATCTATGGAGCGGCCAGGATCAGGGACACGATAACCCGATTGTGCCTCAAGGCCTATTATGTGTCTGTCTTTTGTGTATCTGTAGTTCAATGCCTGTGTTGTGGTCAATACATCGGTACCCCCTGTTGTGAGCCTTCTCTGATCCAGCCTGTTTATGTTGTAGTCAAGGCTGTGGGGTCCTCTTACAAGCCTTATGGCAAATGTAGGTGATACATCAAGGGACTTTGATGTGTAGTTATAGGTCTTTCTTGCCATGATACCATGGGTGATGGTGCCTTTAAAGTCATATATATCAATTGGATGGTCTGCGCTTAGCGAAAACTGGTTTATCTCTGTATCTATTGTATTGGGTAGTCTGTTATAGAGGCTCTGATACTGGTATCCGATTCTACCCACCCAGTTATAGAACTTGGGGACGTTTATGTTTAAGTTTACCGTGTGGTTAAGGGTATCCACTGTGTCATCCT
>JAOAGQ010000036.1 GCA_026415675.1 Syntrophorhabdaceae bacterium | reverse complement strand
TGGGAACATAGTCATTAAAAAGCATTACTTAAGTCTTCGCCTAAAAGGGAGATTTTTCTTTCGTGATCCGAGGATGACAACAAAAAATACTGAAATTAATATGCTTTTATGGTGGAGGCGGTGGGAATCGAACCCACGTCCAGAAAAGAAGACCCAGAGAGCCTACATGCTTAGACAGTGTATTAATTCTCGGTTGATGCAGCCCCCACTGTCAGGTTTTACATCAACCCAGCCTGTTAATCTCGTCCTGCCCCACAGGCATCAAACAGAACCAGCCCGCTTGGATCACACCATACACGGACTTGAAGCAGGCGGAAAGTCCGGATGATGTAGCCGCCTTATGCGGCTAGTGCATACTCAAAAGAGTCTGCAGTTGTGTTTAGTTCCGCTTAATTACGGGTAAGCAGTAACCCGACATGCCTCCCTGACCCTTTACTTCCCTGTCGAAGCCACATCGCCCCCTTACCTTACTCAATAGGCGTCTTCCCTTGCAGAGATCCTTTTTTCATCTTTTCTTTTTATGCTTTCCCTCTTGTCATAAAGGGTCTTGCCTTTTGCAAGGGCTATCTCCAGCTTCGCGATGTTTCTTTTATTAAAATATACTGAAAGGGGTACGAGGGTATACCCCCTCTCCTTTACCTTCCCGTACAACCTTAAAATCTCATTCTTATGCATGAGGAGCTTTCTCTCCCTTTTTGGATCGTGGTTATATATGTTTCCACAGGAATAGGGACTTATATGGGCGTTAACAAGAAATAGCTCCCCGTCCTTGATTTTTGCGTAACTATCCTTCAGATTTATGCGGCCCTCCCTTAGAGACTTTACTTCTGTTCCTGTCAAAACAAGGCCTGCTTCGAATTTCTCCTCAATATGGTAATCGTGGAAGGCCTTCCTGTTTGTGCTAACTGTCTTCATGTTATTAAATATAACACATAAAGGATATTTTTTGTAGGTGGCCTCAAAAAGAGGGGTATACGAACTGTAAAGATTTAATAAACCATGGGTTTTTAAGGATACTGGGGGACAGTCTTAAGGCCTGCCCTCTCTTCCAGTCCAAGGGCTATATTCATATTCTGTACTGCCTGACCCGAGGCACCCTTAACCAGATTGTCAATGGCAGAGATAATCACTATCCTTCCGTCGTCGAAGGCTTTAAGGCCTATATCACAGTAATTGGAATATCTGACAAAGCGTGTATCAGGATAAATCCCTTCTTCCATAATGCGTATAAAAGGTTCATCTTTATAGACATCCCTGAATATATCAAGTATAGTGGTTGTTTTTTCGGTCTTTTTCAGCCTTCCATAGATTGTTGTGAGTATCCCCCTGTTCATCGGGAGGAGATGGGGGGTGAACATTATATTTAAAGCCTGATACTTTTCTATCTCTTTTTTTATTTCTGGCTCATGACGGTGTATCCCCACGTTATAAGCCCTGAAACCTTCGGCAACCTCGCAGAAAAGACTCCCCAATTTAGCCTCTCTACCGGCCCCACTAACACCTGATTTGGAATCTATAAAAACATCCCCCTCGAGCATCTGATATTTGATAAGGGGATACAGGGCAAGGATCGCCGATGTTGGGTAACAGCCGGGATTACCTATCAATTTAGCATTCTTTATCTTGCCTCTATACAGTTCAGGGAGGCCAAAGATAGATTGAGGAATAAGTTCCGGCGCTGAATGTTTACCATATATCCTTTCATAGATGGACTTTTCTTCAAACCTGAAATCAGCGCTTAAATCTATTATGATGGCTTTCCCATCGAACAGTCTCTTTGCTGTCTCCATTGAGGTGCCGTGGGGAAGCCCCAAAAAAAATACATCGCATTGACCTTTGTAATCGCCATCCGTCGGGACCAATATCTCATCTACCAAACCCTTAAAACAGGGAAAGATATTGGATATCTCTTTCCCTCTGTAGGTATTTGATGACATAAGGGTTATTTTGACATGGGGGTGTGTCAATAGAAGGGAGATAAGGGTTGCCCCCGTATAACCGGTGGCGCCAATAATTCCGACCTTCCACATAGGATTATCTCTTTGAGAACTGGAAGCTTGCCCTCGCAGCCCTTTTCCCGTATTTCTTTCTCTCTTTTGCCCTCGGGTCCCTTGTGATTAAACCCTGCTTTTTTAATACCGTTCTTAAATTGCTGTTATATTCGAGGAGGGCCTTTGCTATACCGTGTCCCAAAGCCCATGCCTGGGCAGGAATACCCCCTCCGTAGATATTTGCCACTACATCAAATTTACCCAAATGCCCTGTTATTACAAATGGTTTATTTATCATTACCCTTAAGTCTTCGGTGGGGAAGTAATCTTCAATGGATCTACCGTTTATAACAAAATTTCCCTCTCCCTGCTTGATCCAAACCCTTGCAACCGCCGTCTTTCTTTTACCAGTAGCGTAGTACCTCTTCTCAGGCACCGTAAACCTCCTTTATTTCCAATTGTATAGGCATCTGTGCCTTATGGGGGTGTTCGTTCCCCCTGTAAACTTTGAGTTTCTTCAAAATGTGTCTGCCAAGGATATTCTTTGGGAGCATACCCTTTACGGCAAGATATATCACCTCTTCCGGTTTCCTGCTCAGCATGGTTCTGGCATTCATAACCTTAAGACCTCCGGGATAACCCGAATGTCTCTCATACATCTTTTTATTCAGTTTGTTGCCTGTTAATTTTACCTTTTCTGCGTTTATTACGATCACAAAGTCCCCTGTGTCCATATGGGGTGTAAATGTCGGTTTGTTTTTACCCCTTAGGATATCTGCCAATCGAGCAGCCAACCTGCCCAGTACGGCACCATCTGCGTCCACAACATACCATTTTTTTTCAATCTCTTCTTGCTTTGGAAAGTATGTTTTCATTTCTATTACCTACCTCAATCTTTTAATCAAATTGTGAAAATTGGAAATGGTTTCACTTCCCGGTAATTTCAAAAAAATCTGATTAAATTAATATATTCAAACCTACTAAGTCAAGTAAAATTGACCAAATATTCATTTAAACTTCAAAATCCCCAATCCCTATTTAAACACAACAGTTAATTTTGTTTGAGGCCCGCCCTGAGCCATAAATTAGAGGGATTTTAGAGAGTAACGGCTATAAATTAATTTATATGGTGCCGAAGGCGGGATTTGAACCCGCACGGGTCTCCCCGCCACCCCCTCAAGATGGTGTGTCTGCCAATTCCACCACTTCGGCACAAAAGATATGGATCATTTTCCAGGTATAGGCGCTTTTTCTTCTCCCTTTACAGGTGCACTCGTCCCACTTGTCGGTATAGTCTTTACCACATATTCCCTGTTACTGTAAAGATACGCAAGGAGAAGACTCGTTATCATAAATACAATCACAGCCCCTGTGGTCAATTTTGTCATAAAACCGCTTGAACCTGAACTACCGAATAATGTCTGACTTGAACCGCTCCCAAAGGCAGCCCCTATCTCCGAACCCCTTCCTGTCTGAAGAAGAACAATCAGAATAAGCGCTATTGTCACAACAACATGTATAATCGATATGGCTATTAACATTTTCTATTCTCCGAAACTTTTCTTATTATACCAACAAACGAATCGCTTTTCAAGGATGCACCTCCGACAAGGGCCCCATCTATGTTCTCCATGTTTATCAATTCCCCTATGTTATCCGCTGTAACGCTTCCTCCGTATAATATACGTGTTCTTTCGGAGGGTGTTCCGTAGAGTTCCTTTAGGATACCCCTTATAAAGCGATGGACTTCTTCGGCCTGCTCAGAGGTCGCATTCCTTCCTGTTCCTATAGCCCAGACAGGTTCATAGGCGATTACTATATCTTCTGAAAATTCTATACCGTATAAGGCCTTTCTGACCTGTATACCTACGACATAGGAGGTAATACCTTTATCCCTCTCAACATCCGTCTCTCCTACACATACTATGGGTTTCAATCCTTCTTTTAATGCCTTTTTTGTCTTTAAGTTTACCACCTCGTCGGTCTCGCCAAAATACTTTCTCCTCTCCGAGTGGCCGATGATCACATATGTACATCCTGCATCCTTGATCATGGCCGGGGAGATTTCACCTGTATACGCCCCCTTATCCTCGTAAAACATATTCTGGGCGGCAAGGAAAATATTGGAGCCTTCAATCACCTCTTTTACACCGTGAAGCAGGGTATATGGAGGTGCAAGGATTATATCGCCCCCTTTTATGTCATAAGTATTTTCTCTGACAGTGGTTGCCAGTTTTATGGCCTCCTCTATGGTATTATTCATCTTCCAGTTGCCTGCAACAAGCCATCTTCTCATTATTTGCCCTCATGCTTCTCTAAGGCCTCAATGGCGGGCATCGTCTTTCCTTCAAGAAGCTCTAAGAATGCTCCACCCCCTGTGGATATGTAAGAGATCTTGAAGCTCTCCCCGGCCCTGTGGACGGCAACATCGGTATCGCCACCCCCAACGATGGTCAATGCGTGGGCGTTGGCAACGGCGGTGACCATGGCAAAGGTGCCTCTACTGAACGGGTCGAGTTCAAACATCCCCATCGGGCCATTCCATACTATAGTCTTTGCGTTCTGCAACGCCTCTGCAAACAAAGAGGTAGATGCAGGTCCTATATCGAGCCCCATCCAGCTCTGGGGGATTTCCTGGACAGGACAGATCTTGTACTCTGCATCGGCCGCTGCCCTCTCTGCGACAACACAGTCAACGGGAAGGTAGAATTTTACATTCCTCGCCTTTGCCTTTTCCATGATCTCCTTTGCAATGGGAACCATTTCCATCTCGCATATCGAATTTCCCACATCGTTGTTCAATGCCTTCAGAAAAGTGAATGCCATGCCCCCGCCAACTATCAGTTTATCTACCTTTTCAACGAGTTTTTCAAGTACCCCGATTTTATCGGATACCTTTGCCCCCCCTATAATCGCAACAAGGGGTCGGACAGGGTTTCCCATGGCCCTGTTAAAATATTCAAGCTCGTTTCTCATAAGAAAACCAGCGGCACAGGTCTTAACATACTCTGTAATCGCAACGTTTGAGGCCGCCTTTCTATGGGAGACGGCAAAGGCATCGTCTATGTATACATCACAGAGTCGGGCAAGTTTTGATGCAAATTCAGGATCGTTTTTTTCCTCTCCAATATGGTACCTTAAGTTTTCAAGGAGTACGACATCCCCTCCCTGCATGTTGTTTATCGCCCTCTCAACATCATCCCCAATACAATCATCGAGAAAGGCTACATCCTTGTGGAGATAGCGGGAAAGTCTCTTCGCAACAGGTCTTAAAGATAGCTTTTCAACCCTTTTACCCTTTGGCCTTCCCATGTGGGATGCGATGATGATCTTGGCATTTTCGTCAAGGGCATAGTTTATCGTTGGGAGGTGTGCCCTGATCCTCGTATCGTCGGTGATATTTCCGTATTCATCAAGGGGCACATTAAAATCAACACGGATCAGAACCCTTTTATCTCTTATATCAACCTCATTTATATATCTCATTTTCCACCGTCCTTTAACATGCTATTTCATAATAAATGACAGAAGTTCAAGCATCCTGTTCGAAAAACCCCATTCGTTGTCATACCAGGAGAGGACCTTCACCATCTTCCCCCCTATCACATTGGTGTTGGCCATATCCACAATCGATGAATGGGGGTTACCGTTGAAATCACACGACACAAGGGGTTCATCGGAGCAGAAAAGGATACCCTTCATAGGCCCATCGGCATATTCTCTAAATTTTTTGTTCACCTCTTCTTTTGTCGTTGCCTTTGTTAAGGTTACAACGAGGTCAACGAGGGAGACATTAGGGGTAGGAACCCTGATGGCTATACCGTCGAGTTTGCCCTTAAGTTCAGGGACCACCTCTGATATGGCCTTGGCAGCTCCAGTTGTGGTCGGTATCATCGATATGGAGGCTGCCCTTGCCCTCCTTAGGTCTTTGTGGGGTTCATCGAGGACAACCTGGTCGTTTGTAAAGGAGTGAACGGTTGTCATAAGCCCGTATTCTATGCCGAATTCGGCCTGGAGGATCTTTACTATCGGGGCAAGGCAGTTTGTTGTGCATGAGCCCATCGATATTATGTTGTGTTTTGACTTATCATAGACCTCCTGATTAACACCGAGGACAAAGGTCACATCAGGGTTTTTTGCAGGTGCTGAAATTACAACCTTTTTAGCCCCTGCCTTTAAATGTTTTTCTGCCCCTTCTCTATCGGTAAACTTTCCTGTGCTCTCAAGGACTACATCCACGCCCAAGTCTTTCCAAGGCAACGCCTCAGGATCTCTTATGGCGTATGTTCTAACCTCCTTACCATCGACAATAATAGATGATTCCCCTGCCTTTATCGGGGCATCCAGAATGCCGTGAACAGAATCGTATTTTAAAAGATGGGCGAGGGTCTTAGCATCGGTTATGTCGTTTACCGCCACAAACTCGACGTCCTCCTGTCTAAATCCTGCCCTGAAGACAAGCCTGCCTATTCTACCAAAACCATTTATGGCTATTTTTACTGGCATGGACACCTCCTTTTTTTGAATGAACCCCGTAAATTGTTATAGTAAACATAAACATAGCGCCTGTTCAAAGTCAATCGATTTCTTATACCTTACCTCTCTCGAGGTCTATTAATCACAGTCTCAATACCCCTTATCATATAGTGGACCCCCGAAGAAAGGGAAAATACACCTGTAATATAGAATAGAGGAAGGGAAAATTCCCTCTCCTCGGACCAGAGAACATATACCACCGTGCACATCTGAAAAAGGGTTGTGAACTTACTTAATATGCTGGGTCTTGGTCTCAATTTATGGGAGAACTTATATAGTACGAGAAAACCTGAGGCGATGAAAAAGTCCCTTCCTATCACAATCACCGTCAACCATAAAGGGATGATGCCGTGAACGCTGAGGACAATATAAGATGAGGCAAGCATTATTTTGTCTGCCATCGGATCAAGGACGGCCCCTAGATAAGTCTTTGCCCTCATAAGCCTTGCGAGAAGTCCATCCAGAAGGTCGCTTATCGCCTGCAATAGAAAACAGATCAAAGCGAGGTCAAATCTCCCCCTGTTCACCGCAACGACGAAAATAACGGTCAGTAAAAGGCGAAGAAGAGAGAGAAGGTTAGGAATATTCATTCTCTGTATAGATTTTTGAATGTCGCAAATTTATCGAGAAATGCAAGCTCTACAGTATCGGTAGGTCCGTTTCGCTGCTTTCCAATGATGATCTCTGCTATCCCTCTATTATTCTCCCTGTCTCTGTTGTAAACCTCGTCTCTGTATATGAACATTATTACATCCGCATCCTGCTCTATTGCCCCCGATTCCCTTAAATCTGATAGACGGGGCCTCTTATCCTCCCTCTGCTCTACCATCCTGTTCAACTGTGAAATGGCTATGACCGGTATGTTCAGTTCCTTTGCGAGGGCCTTTAAAAAACGGGATATTTCCGAAATCTCCTGTTCTCTCCTCTCCACGCTTGCCTTTCCACCTCTCATGAGTTGAAGATAGTCGACCACGAGAAGTCCAAGGCCGTGCTCCTTTTTTAACCTCCTTGCCCTTGCCCGAAGTTCAAGAACAGTCATGGCAGGAGAATCGTCTATAAAGATCTGGGCTTCGGCGAGTCTTCCTGCTGCATATGCGAGCTTCGGCCATTCTGCACTGGATAGTGTACCTGTCCTCAGTTTTGAATGCTCAACCTCAGATTCAGAACTCAAAAGCCTTGTAACAAGCTGCTCCTTGGACATCTCCATAGAAAATATGCCAACAGGTATAGGGTTTTCCTTCAACATTGAGGCGTGCTGTGCGATGTTCATCGCGAAGGCGGTCTTACCCATACTGGGTCTACCGGCAACAACTATCAGATCCGACGGCTGGAGACCACTTGTCAATCTATCGAGTTCTGTAAAACCTGTAGGCACCCCTGTGATCAGTTGCTTCTTCTCATAGAGGCGCTCTATGGTCTTAACACTCTCCATCACGATATTCCTGACAGGAAAGAAGGAGGGCTTAAACTTTCTCTCCGCCACATTGAATATCATCTTCTCCGCATTATCTATGTATTCATCAACGTCTATGTCAACTTCATATCCGGCCTCTATGATCTCCGTTGCAGCATTCATGAGGCTCCTCATGAGACCTTTTTCTCGGACGATCTTCGCATAGTTGACTATGTTGGCAGAACTCGGCATACGGTCGACAAGGGTATTAAGATAGGCTATGCCCCCTATCTTATCTATGATGCCTTTGTCCCTGGCTGCACTACTTAAGGTGACGATATCTATGGGTTCGTTTTTCTCGTAGAGGCCGATCATCAGTTCATAGATTTTACCGTTCGCCTCTTTATAGAAGTCCTCAGGCCCTACGATGTCTATTACCTTGTTGATAGCCTCATGCTCGGTGAGGATGCCCCCAAGAAGGGATTCTTCCGCCTCTATATTCTGTGGAGGCACCCTTGTGGAAAGGTGCTCTTTCTTTATCTGAAGTTGTTTTACCGGTCTTGCCATTTATTCGAGTTTTTCAACCTCTACCTTTACCGATACATCTATGTTTGCATCGAGATGTACCTCTACAGTGTGTGTCCCTATGGACTTTATCTGTTCTGGAATCTCAATATCCTTTTTGTCTATCTCGTAGCCCGTCACTTTATATATGGCCTCTGCCACATCCTTGTTCGTCACCGAACCAAAGAGTTTCCCATCGGTTCCGGCCTTCTTCTTTATCACCAGCGTAACCTCCTTTAGCTTCTCCCTGGTGGCCTCCGCTGTCTTTGCCGCCCTTGCCTTCTTATTTTGGATACTCTTTACTATGTGTTCGAATCTTTTTATGTTCCCCTCTGTGGCAGGAAGGGCAAAACCCTTAGGGATGAGAAAATTCCTCCCATAGCCCTCTCTCACCTCAACGGTCTCTCCCTTCTTTCCTGTGCCAGGCATATCTTGGGTTAATATAACCTTCATAACGAACCTCACTATCTCGAAAGTGTGGTAAAGGGGAGTAGGGCTATATGTCTCGCCATATTTATGGCCTCCTTTAGCTTCCTCTGATGGTTCGCACAGGTGCCTGTCATCCTCCTCGGCATTATCTTCCCCCTCTCCGTTATAAAATATTTTAATAGTTTAGGGTTCTTATAGTCGATCGTAATGTTTGAATCCTGACAGAACCGGCAAACCCGTTTTCTCGTATATACCCTTTTCTTCTGGATATCCTGGGTTTTTGTTGGTTTTGTAACTCTTGCCATTTATTCCTCCATCCATATTATTTGATTTGCTTTAACCTTTACCTGCCCTTTATTGGCCTCAGAACTTATCTTTAAAAGGCTTCCAACCACCATGGCCTGTTTTCCTGCCATCTCCTCGATATCTTTCAATCCCTCTCTATCCACATATACAACCTTGATATCGAGACCTCCCTCCTCTACTTTTAGGGGAAACTGGATAACCCTTTCCCCCTTTAAAGTATACATCACCTCTGGTTTTGCCCTTACCCTACCCGAAAGAAAGATCCTGTTCAAGAGTATTCGCCTTCCAGTTCGTCGAACACCACCTGTTCCGGAGGGGATGACAACCCCTCAGCATTATCCTCTACCTTCACAATAATATGTCTCAAAATTAGGTCTATGTTTTTGTAATATCTGTTGATATTACCCACATCGGACTCTTTTCCATCAAAGAGAAGGTAATAGTAGTGCCCTCTGTCCTTCTTCTTTATAGGGTAGGCGAGTCTTCTTATTGTCCAATCATCAAACTTCAGTATATTGCATCCCATTTTTTCAAAATTGGCCCTGATCTTTTTCGTCAACTCCTCTTCTTCTTCCTTTGCGCAATCAGGGTCGATTACAATGATGTTTTCATATCTTCCCACGCTAAACTCCTTTCACTCTTTCACTGCGCTCGCTATTGCGCCCTTTAAAACTTTTACTCTTACTTTTTCCGCTATCTCCAGGGTAACCTCGTTTTCTGTGATACCTGTTATTGTACCATACAATCCCCCGGTTGTGATTACCCTGTCGCCTTTTTTCAGGCTTTCAAGGAATGCCTTCTGCTGTTTGGCCCTCTTTTGCTGGGGTCTTATCAAGAGAAAATAGAAGACAGCAAAAAGAAGGATAAGAGGCAAAAGACTCATCCACTGTTGACCCCCTCCCTGTCCTGCGGCAGGTTGATTCCCCATTGCATAAGCTAAATCAATCATCGTTTGTTTCACCTCCTTTCCATCTTATCTTAAACTCTCTGTAAAACTCTTCAAATCTTCCTTCTTCAATAGATTCCCTTATCTTCTCCATGAAAACCCCATAAAAGTGGATGTTGTGGAGTGTATTGAGGTAGAAACTCGTTAATTCATGGGAGACAAGTAGATGTCTCAGATACGCCCTCGAATAGGTCCTGCAGGTATAGCAGGAACACATCTCATCCACAGGCCTTTCATCCTTTGTATATTTTGCGTTTTTTATATTGATCCTCCCACTCCAGGTAAAAAGATTACCGTTTCTCGCAAGTCTTGTAGGTATCACACAGTCGAACATATCTATCCCTTTTCTTACCCCCTCGATCAGATCCTCTGGAAATCCGAGACCCATAAGGTACCTCGGTTTATCAGAGGGGAGGATATCTATCACCTCATCTACCATTTCCCACATCACCCCTTTTGGTTCCCCCACACTCAAACCCCCTATGGCGTAACCATCAAAATCCATACCCACTATCTCCACAGCGGATTTTATCCTCAAATCTCTATAAAACCCACCCTGAATGATACCAAAGAGCATATAGTCTCCATTTTTTTTGTATTCCCTGCATCTTCTCGCCCAGTTTGTGGTGAGTTCCGTCGATTCTCTCGTGTATTCGTATGTTGAAGGGTATTTCACGCATTCATCAAGGGTCATGCATATATCGGATCCTATGTTCTCCTGTATCTCTACCACCCTTTCAGGGGTAAGAAAATGTTTAGAGCCGTCGATGTGGGATTGAAAGATAACTCCTTGTTCTGTAATCTTCCTCAATACTCCAAGGCTGAATAGCTGGTAACCACCGCTATCCGTCAGTATAGGACCGTCCCAACCGGCAAACCTGTGGATACCCCCCATGTCCTTTATCAAAGTGTCCCCGGGCCTTAAATAGAGATGATATGCGTTTGCCAGTATCATACGGAAACCCGCTTCCTTCAAATCTTTATGGGTTATCGCCTTTACGGTACCTTGGGTACCTACAGGCATAAAGACAGGGGTCTCTATGATCCCGTGGTTCGTCTTTAGGCGACCCAATCTCGATACACCATCCCTTTTTATTATCTCAAACCCGTTCATAACCATAAATACTCTATATTATGAGCATTGCATCTCCATAGCTATAAAACCTGTAACCCTTTTCTATTGCTTCTCCGTAACAGAGCATAAGGTTTTCCTTTCCCATAAAGGCAGACACGAGGAGAAGGGGGGTAGACCTCGGGAGATGAAAGTTGGTGATCAGTGCATCAACCACCTTGAATCTATATCCGGGAAAGATAAATAGGTCTGTATACCCTTCATATTCAGCCGTTCCATTTTTTGAAAAAATCGTCTCCACCGTTCTAACCGTGCTTGTTCCGCATGCCACAACCCTTTTTCCTTCTGCCTTTGCCCTTTTTATGAGGTCTATAACATCGGGGGTTGTAGTAAAATATTCACTCTCCATTTCATGGTGCTCTATGTTTTCTTCCCTGATGAGGGAAAACGTGCCCTTTCCAATGTGGAGCGTTATTTTTGCTATGTTTACACCGATCCCCTCTATTTCTTCGAGGAGGCTATCGGTAAAATGAAACCCCGCGGTAGGGGCGGCTATAGAACCTTCCGTCTTTGCGTATACGGTCTGGTATCTCTCAAAATCCTGGACATCCCCCTCCTTCCTCTTTATATAAGGGGGCAATGGCATCTCTCCGTATTTACGGATAGTATCGTACTCATCTCCCTGACAAAAAAATTCGATATAAAAGCCGTCCTTTTCCCGCATTATCCGCGCTTTGATATCACCGATTAAAAGATCCAGGGCATCGACCTTTGACCTCATACCCTTTATAAGACAGCTCCACTTCCTATCTCCAATCTTTTTTAAAAGGAGGATATCAACGGCGCCCCCTGTCTTTTTTTTCCCCTTTAACCTTGCAGGAAAAACCTTACTCTCATTTAAGACAAGGACATCGCCCCTTTTAAAAAACTTAATGATATCCCTGAAAAATAGATGGGTTATCCTCCTGTGAGACCTTTCATAGACAAAAAGCCTCGAGGATGCCCTATCCTCAAGGGGATACTGGGCTATCATCTTCTTCGGCAATATATAGTCAAACTCTTCTATCCTCATACCCTCTTTCATGCTTTAAAGCAGAGAAATAAAATAATATAGTCCCTTTTTTATATGGGGTGTAAAATATAAAATTGTCATTCCCTCAATTAGAGTTAATTTTATATCAGATTGTGAATATATAAGCAATCCATTTTAAATACAGACCGTTATAATACAAAAGAGGGGTTCATAAATGGATGAAAGTGTGACCCATATCACAAATTATGTTGATAATTTCATATATCAAATGGTAAAAAAAATTATATATACTTAATTATTTGCAATGAAGGACGATAATAAAATAGAGGAAAATACTTGTATCTTATAAGGGGCCTTCATGAAGAGCGAAATATTAAAAAGGGCTAACGACCTAAAGGTTATACCTACTTTAAATACTGTTATCTCAAAAGTATTTGAAATAATAAACAATAACGAATCATCATTCAATGATCTTGCAGAGGTCTTAAAATACGACCAGGCCATATCTTCGAAGATTATAAGCATTGCAAATTCAGCCTATTACAGTAGAGGTATAGAAATCTACAACCTCCAGCATGCGATGCTGAATATAGGGTTCGAAGAGGTAAAAAGGATAATCCTCTGCATCATGTTTATGGAAAATATGCTAAAATCCCTCGATATAGACGAGGAAGACCTCTTTAAATTATGGAAGCACTCCATCTTCGTATCCAGTGCAGCGAAGAGACTTGCCGAGAAATCCCTAATGGAAGACCCCCAGAAGGTCTACACCGCCTCATTGTTCCACGACATCGGGAAGGTGGTATTCTATATGGAAGACAGGAATTATTCAGGTATGGAGCTATACTCAAAAGAGTCGGGGAAACCTCTCATAGAGCTCGAACAGGAGCATTACGGCACCGACCATCAGGAGACAGGTCATGCTATATCAATAAAATGGAAATTTCCTGAGAGGTTTAGAAACGTAATACGCAACCACCATAACGAGGCACCGGTCGGTAATACCGATCCCCTTTTGAGATATGTAACCGTGGCGGATAGGTTTTATCACTCCCGTAACGGAACGGATATTGAGTATTATATACTACAAAAAGAGGAGGAGCATATAATAAAGGAGATGGAAATATTCTATACATTATTCGGTGGCCAAAGATGACAAAAGAAGAGTTAAAAGACGAATCGTTAAAATACCAGTGGAATTTTTTTGAGAGGTCTATCAACAATTACTCAATAATATTGAAACTTCTAAATTGCATCCGGGACAAAGATGAAATACTGGCAAAAGCCCCTAAGATCTTTGTAGAAGAGTCTATCTTCGATATGTGCAAGATCTTTAAAATCGAAAGGGGGAATATAAGACAGGGTTATTTCAGTATCCATAACGATATGGACAATTTGGTTCTCGAGGATGTTTTGCGATTAAACGCAGGGGCCCTCTCCCCCTCCACATTCCACAATGTATTTAACTACGGTACCCTTTTTCTCTATCCCTTAAGACAGGGGATGAATATTATCGGCATTATCCTCCTCGGAAAGCGTAGCCAACTAAATCTCGAAAAACCTATACTCAGAGAACTCGAGATCGTATGCGATATCTTCAATAGAATCAGTCTTATCGAAGGGGGGATGTATTATATAGAAAAAAAGGGTACAGACAATTCTATCTATGAAGTGGTCTTAAACGAACTGCCAAACCCATTCTTTATTATAGACCATAACTGCACCATCTGTTATGCAAATAAAAAGGCAAAAGAGGAGTTCGGAGATATAAACAAATCCTTAGAAGGGGAAAGGATAGACCGCATCATATCCGGGATGGAGGAAGGTTTTTACAGGACCGAGTCTCCCTATCAGGGGAATGTCACATACCAGTCGGGGGAACAGTTCAAGTTTTTCAGGATGAATGCCTATTCCATCAATGTCTTCGATGGAGCATGGAACAATAAAGCTATAATGCTCATAGATTTGGCCGATGAAAAATTCAAAAACGAAGAGCAGATAGTGAAGGAGAAGATGGGGAGTATCGCCCTCCTTGCCGGAGGTATAGCCCATGACTTCAACAACCTCTTAACCGGGGTTTTAGGTTACGCCTCTCTTATAAAAAATTTCTTAAAAAAAGAGGAAAAACTGTACAGATATGCCGAGGCAATAGAGAATTCGGCCCAGAGGGCATCCAAACTCACCCAGCACCTCCTCAATTTTTCAAGGAGACAGAGGAGGGTAAACAATGTAATAGATCTCCATGCCCTCCTCGAGGACATACTCTTCCTTCTTAAAGAGAGTTTCAGAGATATAGATGTGATTACATCGTTCTGTCCATATCTTCCTCCCATAAAGGGAGACGAAGCAGGGCTCCAGAATGTCTTTTTAAATCTTTGCATAAATGCAAAAGATGCGATGGGGGGAGTTGGGATTTTGAAAGTGAGAACGGAGCGCCTAAGGATATCCCCCGGGAAAGAATATGCCCTTGTGGAAATAGAGGACACAGGTAAGGGTATAGACGATGAGATAAAAACAAAGATCTTCGAGCCTTTCTTTTCAACGAAAGATTCGGGGAAAAATCTCGGGATGGGGCTCTACATCGTGAGTAAGGTAATAAGGGAACACGGCGGTTTTGTAGAACTCGACAGTACTGTAGGTAAAGGCACGAAATTCAGTATATATCTGCCCCTAACAAATATTGAGGAGACCGTTTCTCCTGATGAAGCGACGAAAAAAGATGTTTCAATAAAAGAACATAAGATACTCGTTGTAGATGATGAAGAGGTAATCCTCGAGTTTATAAACGGTCTTTTATCGGATAACGGAGTTACCGTGATCTCATCGAAGGACGGGTATGATGCGTTAAGGGTCTTTGAAAAAGAAAATGGCGATATTGACCTCGTCATCCTCGATATGATCATGCCCGGAATGAAGGGAGATCAGGTTTTGCAGGAGATAAAAAGGATAAGGCCCGATACAAAGGTCATCATCTCAAGCGGTTTTATGACCGAAGAGCAGAGGGAGATTTTAAAAGAGTATAAGATAGACGGCTACCTTGACAAGCCCTATAGAGACAGGGACGTGATAGAGATGGTGAAGAAAGTGCTCTCCTGATAAATATCACAACCGTTTTATGAAAATCATCGAGATCAAGCAGATAAATATGAGGAAGAACATCACCCCTATGCCTATAGGCTGCCTATATCTATCGGCACTATAAGGGACTACGTAGATCCTTTTGTTACCCACCAGATATCTCATCGTCTGAATAGGATTTATACTAAACCTCACAGCGTTTTCAACAAGACGGGCTATCCTGCCCTGTAACTCCGTTCTCTTTCCGTCGAGGATCTTACAGAAATCGAAGAAATATTTCCCGCCCCTCCTGTAAAACCAGTCTGTATCTATGTTGAGGGCGGCTTTATTCTTTAACCTGTCCTTAAACGCAAAGTAGGCAAAGGCCGTGTAGAGTAAAAGCTGTACCATGCCAAGGACATTATAAGGTGTATAGGGACGGTAGGATACGGGGAAGGGGAGTAAATCGTATAGTATCTTCGGGTAAATACCCATAAAGATACAGAGAAAGGAGGCAATGGCCATCCCTAAATACATATTAAACGGCAGACTTTTTATCACCATCTCGTCTCGATTCCCTCCCTCTTTTCTCTTTCCAAACCATGTCCCATAGGGCAACTTAAGGGCAAGGGACAAAAAGGTACCTACAGATGCGAGATGGAGCATCGTATTTATCGCAGGCCTATGGAGTTCTCCTGAGGCAAAAACTATCATGTTCTTACTTATAAATCCGTTGAAAAGGGGTACTGCGGAGATCGAGAATGCCCCTATCATATAGAGATAAAAGACCCCTTTCAATTCTTTGTATATGCCTTTACCCTCGAGTTCCGATATCTTCCTCCTCCCCGTTGCCTCAATCACAGCCCCTGCGCCCATAAAAAGTAGTGCCTTATAGAGGATATGGCTTATGGCATGGGCTGCGGAGCCGTTCATGGAAAGCTCACTACCCAACCCCACACCACATACCATGAAACCCACCTGACTGACTATATGGTAGGAAAGGAGCCTCCTTAAGTCATTCTCGAGGATGGCGTATATAACGCCGTATAGGGCCATAAAAGCGCCGAGCCAAACCAATATTTCTGCCCCGGGAAAACCCCTCAAAAGCACGTATACCGCACTTTTCGTGGTGAATGCGGTGAGAAATACACCCCCTGTTACAGATGATTCGGGATATGCATCGGGTAGCCAGGGGTGAAAGGGAGGGACCGCCCCGTTCACGATAAAACCGAGGAGTATAAGCATCGTCGAGAGGTGTCCTGTTTCCATCTCTGAAAAGACTATAGAACCGCTCTCCCCAACATAGATGACAATACCTGCCAGAAGGGCACACCCTCCGAAAAGGTGTACCATGAGGTATCTGAATCCGGCCCTTAAGGATTTTTCGCCCCTTCCGTACATTATTAAAAAGGTAGAGGAGACGGCCATCAGTTCCCAGCATGCAAAGAGGCTGAAAAAATCCCCTGCAAATACCACACCCAGGGCACTTCCGGCATATAAAAAGGCAGCGGAGTGCTGTCCCCATTCCTCTACATGAAGGCTATAAATCATCCCGATTAAGGTGATAATCACAAAGATATAGGCAAAACAGATACTCAGCCTGTCAACCCTGCCGAGGATCAGTTCATACCCTAAAAAATTGAATGAACCGTACACCCCTTCCTCTAAATAAAAAAGCTGTATAAAGGCAATAACGGGTAGGATGAGTTGCCATATCTGAACAAAGACCCTTTTCCTCAAAAAAGGGAGGATAATCCCGCCCACGATAAAGATAAGTCCTGGATGAATGGCACTACCTATCATAGTAATCCTCTCTTTTCTGGATGAAGAGTTTACCAAGGGCCTTTGATAGCCCGATAAGTACGATGCACCCTAAAAAACCGAAGGCTATATTGAAGAAAGATAGCCTCTCCCATGCAAAATGGGCCTCTTCCGTCGGGGTGATGAGACTCAATAAAATCCCCAGTATAACCGCCGAGAGAAACATCCCCTTCTTCCCCACTTCTATCCTCCTCTTACTATTTTTACCGCCATATCAGAAAGGGTATATACCCTAAAAAAGAAATCGGGAAAAAAGGTGAGTAACAGAGAGAAGACCCCTGTAGTCACAATGGGTATTACAATAGACAGGTCCGCCTCCCCTTTGATGCTTCTTCCTCCCTTTACCTCTTTAAAAAAGGCGCTGTAGATGATGGGAATAAAGTATACCCCGTCGAGGAGGGCGCTTAAGAGAAATACTAAAAGGAATATAATCCCCTCCGTCTTGGCAGCACCCATACAGAGATACCATTTACTTATAAAACCGCATACAGGGGGGATGCCAAAGAGACCGAGGGCGCCCACGGTAAAGGCGGCCATCGTTATAGGCATCTGCCTCCCTATACCCTCCATCTCGCTTATCAACTCTTTATGGGTCTTCACATATATGGCCCCTGCACACATAAAGAGGGTGATCTTCATAAAACCGTGGAAAAACATATGGAGATACGCCCCTTTCATGGCATCGGGGGTTAAAAGGGTAGCCCCGAGGATAATAATCGCAAGGTTGTTAATCGTTGAAAAGGCAAGTCTCCTTTTCAGGTTATCCTGATTGATCGCAATGATGTTGGCGAATATCACCGTTAATGACACAAAAAAAGCAAAGAAAAACCATATCCCCAGGTTCACGACCATCTCAGGACCGAATACGTACAGTATAACCCTCAATACGCAGAAGACCCCTGCCTTAACCACGGCCACCGCATGGAGGAGGGCACTGACCGGGGTGGGGGCCACCATTGCAGAGGGAAGCCACTCATGGATCGGCATGATCCCTGCCTTCACCCCAAAGCCTATGACAAAGAGTAAAAAGAGGAATCTAAGTACCCCGTTATTGTCCCCTCTGTCGAATAAACCTCCGGGGACAAAATCGAGGGTGCCGGCAAGATGGTACGTAATCCCCATGGCAAGGAGGATAAAGACAGAACTCCCTATGAGGTAGACGAGATATTTCCTTCCTGCCTTTATTGCCTCTCTGTTCTCCTTGTGGGATACAAGGGGATAGGTGGAGAGGGTTAAGATCTCATAAAACATATAAAGGGTGATCAAATTTCCCGAGAGGGCAACCCCTGCTGCCCCCAAAATCGCAATGGCAAAGCAGAAAAAAAATCTTGTCTGATTCTGTTCGTTTAACCCCCTCATATAACCAATCGAATATACGGATACGACCATCCAGAGAAAAGAAGAGAGAAGGGCGAATATCATACCGAAGACATCCACCTTTAAAGAAAAGGAGAGGTCGGGGTATATAAAGGCGAGATGGTATTCAAGGGACCTCCCCTTTAAGACTGAATCCAGCATGGACCATACGGAAAAAAACATCGCGAAAGAGCCGGCGAGCGTCCAGAATTCCCTTAAGTTTGGCCTCCTTTTGCCTGTAAAAAGGATAAGAAGGGATACGAAAGAGGGTATGATCAACGTCAATACGGGGAGAAAAGGGCTTTCCGTCTCCATTTTCCTATCCTTTAAACGCCTGGGGAAGGGCGTATATTATGATATGTTCCACAATTGTGCCGCTTAAGATACCGAGGAGGATCACCATTGAGGCATAGAAAACCATCGGGATAAGACTATAAAGGCTCAGATTATCAAAGGAGAAGGGGGTATTTTTTTCCCCTATCTTATACGCCCCCTCTTCTTTTACCTCAAAATAGGTTATTTCTATCAAACGGAAAAACAAAACCGCATTTATGAGGCTACTTATAAGGAGTACCGTCAGGGAAAAGTACCGTCCTGCCTCAATCATACCGAGGACAAGATACCACTTGCTGAAAAAACCACAGGTCGGGGGAACCCCCACGATAGAGAAGGCCCCTATCAATAAAACAAAAGAGGTTACAGGCATCTTCCTGTGTAGCCCCTTAAAGCCGTCCATGTCGGATGTCCCTGTCTCGTTAAAAACAACACCGGCAACGATAAAAAGAGATGCCATCATAAACATATCGTTTACGATATGGAAGATCGCCCCTATCAGACCATAATGGTTCGCAGAGGCAACACCGAAGACGATATAACCCATCTCCGCTACGATGAGATAACAGAGCATCCTCCTCACATCCCTCTGGGCAAGGGCAAGTACACTTGCAAAGAGCACACCTATTGAGGCAATGAAAGAAAGCGTATCCGTCACAGGATAGATGTCCGTTGAGAAAGAGGGGTGAAAAATCGTGAACATCACCCTGATCAAGACATAAGCCCCGACCTTCGTAAACAGAGGGGCAAGGAGCACACTTACCCCCGGAGGGGCGAGGGAGTAAGAATCGGGAAGCCATGTGTGTACAGGAAACATCCCCATCTTTATCCCTATGCCGGAGAGGAGGAAGACAAAGCCCACGATGATCGTCTTTGAACTGTAAAGCTTAGGCAACAGCATCGAGAGGTCCCCCATATTGAGGGAACCTGTGGCGATATAAAGATAACCCACCCCAAGTAGGTAGGCACATGCCCCCATAGTCCCGAAGATCATATATCTGAAGGCAGCGAAATCAGCCCCCCTGCTCCCCATGGCGATGATCGCATAAGCAGAAAATGAGGCGATCTCGAGAAGTACATAGAGATTGAAGACATCCCCTGTAACCGTGATGCCAAGAAGACCTGTAACCTGTAGGAGAAATAGAGTATAGAACTGGGGCATCTTCGATTTTAAGGCCTCATCCCTTATACTCTCCTTCAGGTACATCCCGGCAAAAAAGGATATAACGGAGATACCAACAAGAACGAACCCGTTTAGGTAATCTACGACATACTCAATGCCCCACGGTGGCTCCCAGCCTCCTAAACGGTAATGGATGGGGCTCCCCTCGGTTATCACCCTGTACAACATATCAACGGAAAAGTATACACATAAACCGAGGGTGGTCAAAACCAGCGGCAGACACCACCTAACCCTAAATATACCGACCACAAAGACTATAAACGATACCATAAGGGGAAGGACAACTATTAGGGCAGGAAAATGCTGGGTAATCACTTTTTTAACGCCTCAATCACCTCATCCTCCTCGATCGTTCCATACCTCTTATAGATCAGAACCAGCAGGGTCAAGGCAATACCTGTTGTCGCCACACCGACCACGATGGCGGTGAGCATAAGAACATGGGGAAGAGGGTTTATATAATCTGCCGCAGAGGGGGCATGACTATGGATGTCCATAATGATCGGCAAGGTAGCGTTTTTCTTTGAGCCTATCGAGATATAGAAGAGTATGATAGACCACTGGAATATGTTCATCCCTATCAGCTTTTTCATGAGGTTCTTCTTCGTCATCATGCCGTAAAAACCTATCATGATAAGAACCACGTAGACCCAGTAATTGAATTTAGCGAGAATAAAATCCATCATCATCCTTTCCCAGTACCTCCTCGTGTCTCCCTGCCGTTACAAGGTCAAGGAAAATGGAGACCATAACGGCCATTACCGCTATCTGGACACCCAGTTCTATGAAAGCCATCCCGTAATACCTTGCCATCACTTCTCCTCCTGGAAGGATATGGCTCCATTTCGAATAGTCGAGGAAGTTACCCCCGAAGAAGAGAGGTACCACCCCTGTCCATGCGTAAATAAAGACGCCGAGGCTACAAAAGACTGCAATGGCTTTTTCTTTGAGGCGTCTTTTCGCCTCTCCTAAATTAAAGGCCACCGCAAGGAGGATAAAGCTTGCGGCCATGATACAGCCCCCTTGGAATCCACCACCAGGACTGATATGGCCGTGAACATATACGTAAAGACTATAGACCTGCATGATGGGGACCATGATCCTTGCAATGGTCTTGATGATCACGTCCTCTACATCCCTAACCATCCTTCTTTCTCCTCAGTAGCATCATAACGGCCACCCCTGCGGTAAAGATCACACTCGTTTCGAACATCGTATCGTATCCCCTGTAGTCCGCGAGAACCGATGTGACCGCATTGGGCACCTTTGTCTCCTCCAAGGTCTTTTCTATATACCTTGGAGACACATGGAGGCTCCCCGGCTGATTCGGGCTCCCCCAGGGGGGGAAATCGAGGGTGCTGTATATAAGGAGAAGGCCTGTTAACATGGTTACAAAAAAGGCAACGGTCCTATTCAATCCTTCGTTCTCCTCGTTGTATTGTAAAGGGCAGCCATAAAAAAGGCGGTACTTACCCCTGCGCCCACCGCCGCCTCAGTAAATGCCACATCCACCGCTCCCATCTCTGTCCAGATCAGACACATAAAAAAACTAAAGGCGCTCAGAAGGACGATAGAGCTCAAGAGGTCCTTTACCTTAAGGGCACTAAATGCGGTGATAACGGCAAACAATAGTATGATAAAATTCAGTTCCTGTATCATGTCTCTTTTCCATCCTCCCCCTTGTCTATCACAACTACACCGTCCTTTGTCCAGGGTTTCACCCCCGATTCAAAGGCAGCCCTGAGAAGGGCATGGGTGGCGGTAGGACTCGCTATAAACCAGAAGATCGCTATGGAGATGATCTTTACCCCCTGGACAAGACCGTTCCAACTCTGGTTTATACATCCATTATAGAGGGCAAGCCCTACAATACATAACAGAAGGCCGAGGGTATCCCCCTTTCCTGTTGCGTGCATCCTCGTGTAAAGATCAGGAAAACGGAGAAAACCAACGGTTGCCGCCAGAAAGAAAAAGACCCCTGCCAGAATGAAAATCCCTGCTATATATGTCATTCTATACCACTTCCCTTCTTTATGAAGTACTTAGATACAATGATCGTGCCGATAAAGTTCAGGATCGAGTAAACGAGGGCGAGATCCACAAACATATCTATCCTGTTATAGATAAATCCGATTAAAAGAAGTAGAATCGCCGTCTTTGTCCCGACAAAACCGGCCCCTATGATTCTATCAAAGACCGTGGGGCCATATAACGCCCTATAAAGACAGAGTAAAATCAAACCGCATAATGCCAAAGCGGAGTATAGGATTAATGTTTCCACAATACCTCCCCGAATATATGCCCTACCCTCTTCTCCATCTCCCCGGGGAGGGAATCGGCGACGACCTTATCTATGGCGTGGACATAGAATACATCACCATCGATCAAAAGGGTAATGGTACCGGGGGTAAGGGTAATGGAGTTTGCAAAGGTTACCAGGGATAGCTCATCCTTGAGTACTGTTTTGAACCTTACCACATGGGGATATATCTGCCTCTTCATTTTTGGGTGAAAGGCGAGCTTTACGATGTATATGTTCGCGAGACCTATCTGATACAGAAGCCAGGGGATGTATTTGACAAACCTTACGACCTCGACGGCCTTTTTAAAAGAGGGTTTCTCCTTAAAAAAGAGGTCAGAAGACATATACGAAACAAGGGCACAGCAGATCACACCGAGACCGAAATGCCAGATGTCGAAAAGACCTGACATGAATATCCAGAAACCAAGAAAAATGAAAAAAGTCACAAGGTACGACATCGCATAATTATTATAGAAAAGGCAAAATCAAGTCAATAGAAACATGATAAAAATCACCTTTTTATCCGCCTTCCATTCCAACTGGAAACCTCCTTAAGAGGGCCCTCTCCGTATAACTCCATCTTTCCAGAGATAAGGTCCCCTACCACATGACCCTCACATATGCCTTTTTTCCTTTTACCCTCCGAAGACAGATCCAATGTGAATCGCAACTCATTCCCTTTGAGGGTAATATCTCTTATCCCGGAAGCATCGGTTGTGACCTTTTGGTACAGCTGGTTAAACCTTACCATAAACCTGTTATCCTCGTTCTTATATGGTATGTTTAGCTCCCACAACCCTTTTACATCTGCCGGAATATACCAGAGATAAATACGGTGGTTCGCCACCTCCTTCATCCCATCCGCCTCCCAATCCCCCATACTGTGGCTATGGGAGACAACCCGAGTCCCCGGTCTTAGTTCTTTCAATAGTTTAGGTCTTAACTTCAGATTCACCTCGGGCCAAAGGTATAGAAGGATAACATCGGCCCTTCTAATATCCGTTTTGAAAAGGTCTTTCACATAAAACTCCACCTGATCCAAAACCTTCTCTCTTTTAGCGTTCTCAATACTTTCCCTTATCCTCTGAGGGTCGAGGTCAACCCCTATCCCTTTTGCCCCCCGATCCTTGGCGGCCATAATCACAAGCCTTCCGTCCCCACATCCTAAGTCGTAGACTATATCTCCCTTCTTGATCTCGGCGAGATTCAACATCTCCCGGGCAATCTCATAGGATGTAGGCTCATAGGGCACATCGAGTTTAGGTCTTCTCTTCTCCGGTACCTCAGAACCATAGGCATAAAGGGGGTAAAAAATGTTCATCATGAATAGACCGATAAATACGATGATTACCATCGTAAGTCCAACGGGAAAACCCATAAGCCTTATTCTTTTTCTCTCCATAACGGATCCTTTCCCTGAATCTATTTTTGAATGCTATTATGATCGAGCATACCTTTACATCGGGTTACAACCTCTGAAAGCCTTGGATAACGTAAGGTGGCAGATAAAGCCCTTTCAAGATTCTCTATGCCCTGGGGGATATAAGATAGGTAGCCCTTCAACCCCTTTTTTGATCCCAGATACCCATAGGCACCGAGGGCCTGCATCAGCCTCTGGCATGAAGCAGAAAAAAAATGGTCTCTAAACACCTCCTCTGCAAACCTCTCTCTCCATAGTTCCAGGGAGAAATGAAGGAGGCTTTCAAACTCCTCTTTCCTGAAAGATACATAAGGGTCAAAAAGGAAGGAACCGAGATCATAGAAGAGACTACCGAAACGGATACCCTGAAAATCTATAAAAAAAGGTGACCCTTCCCTTACCATCACGTTCTGAGATTGGAGGTCCCTGTGTATCAAACAAAGCCCTGAAGCGATGATACCTTCTGTGAGCTTAAAAAACTCCCTATCAAGCTCCTTTTTTAGCCCCTCTTCGAGGACCACCCCGGATATCCCTTCAACGAATTCTTCCAGAAAGTAATTCTGCTCCCACCTGTATAGATGGGCATCGAAGGGGGCCATAAGGGTCAGTCCTTTAAGATGGACCCCGTCTTTTGGGTATGAGTGCAACCTATAAATAGCGACGATGGTCTTTTCGTAAAGGGTTCTTCTTACATCCCAAGGACTATCTTTTAACGTATAAAGGTCAATATCCCCCAAATCCTCTAAAACCATGAGACACATATCCCTATCATGGGCCAGGACCCGGGGCGCAGGAACCCCTATCCTATAAAGAAAATTGGCGATATCACCGTAATATGTGTTCTCTATCCTCGTCGGGTTATAGTGGATGAGGATAAAAGAGTTATCCCCGTTCAATATGATCCTGTAGAATCTCCTCTCCGAACCCCTCAACGATAAAGGGCATAATCTCATCTCTTTTTCTCTATCAATTCCAAGTCTCTCCTTCACAAAGGAGATCAATCGAACTTCGTAAGACATAGGGTTTTCACCAATAACTCTGCCCTCTCGTATTCTTCAGGGGAGCCTAAATCAAACCATTGGCCCCCATCGATCACAACCCCTGCTATAACACGGGGGACCTCTGCCATACGTCTTAAAAAAGATACTATGATAGACTCTTTTTGCCCTCTCGGTATATGACCGAGAAAGGATCGCTCAACCGCATATATCCCGGTGAAGAGATAATCCCCTGTCCCCCTGACACCCAGGGTGTGCCTTAAATCGCAGACGTAGCCTTCTTCATCGAGGCTCACGTTTTGGGGTGAACCATTACTCCTTAAGACAAGGGTGACCTCTCCCTTTTTCTCGTTATGGCCATCGAAAAGCCTCTTCAAAGGGAGGTCCGTTATTATATCCCCATTATAACAGATGATCGCCCCATCTTCTGAGAGTAAATGTTCTATATTTTTAAGGCCCCCTCCTGTATCGAGGAGTTGAGGTTCGTAGACAAAGATAATTTCCCTCCCCCGCCACCTTCCATCGGGAAAGACCACCCTGTAAGCATCG
This sequence comes from Syntrophorhabdaceae bacterium, assembly GCA_026415675.1. Taxonomy (GTDB): domain Bacteria; phylum Desulfobacterota; class Syntrophorhabdia; order Syntrophorhabdales; family Syntrophorhabdaceae; genus JAOAGQ01. The sequence continues at coordinate 31,594 of JAOAGQ010000036.1, read as the reverse complement.
GGATGGTGGTGTGTATTTACGATAAATCGCTCCACCCCTACTGTCAAAAGATGGTCCATCCCGTATGTGATGATAGGTCGCCCATCTACGGGGAGGAGGGGCTTTGGACACTTATCCGTCAAGGGTTTAAGCCTCGTCCCCAACCCTGCCCCCAGTAAAAAGGCTGTCTTAAATCTCCTCATCTCCGTTTCCGTTCAGTACAACTTCTCAATTTTGGTGCCTGAAAAATAGTGGGAGAGGATCTCCTCGGCGTTAAAACCCCTCTTGGCCATCACCGCGGCCCCAATCTGACAGAGGCCAACGCCGTGGCCCCAACCTCCCCCAAAAAGGGTCACCTTCTCGAGTTTACCCCTTCTGTCGTATGCGTGTTTTATCGTAAAGGCACTGCTTAGAAGATGGCTCTTTGAGAGTATCCTTCTTATCTCGAGCTCCTTTCCCACCTTTATCTCCTTTTTCGAGCCGGTGACCTTAAGGGAGTATATACGGCCTGAAGGTCCCCGTTTTACAGGGATAAGTTCGATGAGTTCCCCTATATCTATACCTGTCTTCTCCTCTATGAGCCCCTCGATCTCTTCCCTTCTATATTCCACCTTCCATCGGAAAAATCCTTTCGTCTCCCTATCATAATCCTTAAGGATGGTGGAGAGGAGTCTTTCATCCTCTGTATTGCAGTATACATCGGGCCTCGATAAAAACCATTCCCCCCACTTCTCTTCCCCACAGGGTACAGGGGGTCCCTTTTCCCCATCATAGATGTTCTTAAGATAGGCCACATCCTTATCGGCCCAGGCCGTAGAGAAGACCTCCGTATAGCCCCCACAACATTTTGAGTACCTTGTGTCGCAGATATTCCCGCCGTATTTCAACACACACCCTTTGGTCTCCAAAACCGCCGTAACGGCATCCTTTGAGAAGACTTGAGAGATCCCCTGGTACCTCTGGCAGTGGTCGTCGGCACAGATCTGGTATATATCGTGGTCTTCCCTCTCGTACCACCTGACCAACTCGTCTGCCTGATGGTCGTTTATAAACATTTGGCCTTGTCTTGTCCCTTTTTCCCTTTCAAGGCTTGATAAAAGCCAACTCCTCGACATTATCGCATGGGCCTTTAGAAACTCAAAGGGGGCGGTGGGGTTCATCTCTGAGGAGATAACACTCTTTAAATATTCCTCCACATGTATTTCATTTATAGCGACCAGCGTTCCATCATCCCTCGCCTTAAAAATAAGATTGCCCTTAAACCAGAGATCCTCATGCCTCTCCCAGTGGAAACCCTTGCCTATCACCACCTTGAAGAGTTTAAATTTCGAGGCAGAACCACCGTTTAGTCTTATTAAAGGAGATTTTAAGGTTTTACCGCTTTTTTCCTCCTTTAAAAATATGACCCCCGAACTATTGAAGACCGATATTTTGCCTGAAAGGGTAACTGAAGGCCCCACCTTAAACTCTCCTTCCAGCTCTGCCTCAACAGGACTCTTTCCGTCGATAATACCAACGTTTATGACCGGCTCTTTTTTTTTCACCCTTTCATCATACAAGATTTCTTGTCCTCTTATCAATGGCAAGATACCCGGGGTGTGTCTAAAGCGGAAAAATATGTTAATATCTCTCCATGAGGAGATTGACCGGGGTTATCTATAACTGCAAAGATAGGGAGATAGAAAAATACACTAAAGAGGGGATGCTCTCCCTCGGCCTAATTGAACCTATCATCACCTGCGATTACGACATTACCTCATCCGGAGGGAGTCTCAATTCAATCCTCAAAAGCATAAAGACCGATTTACTACTCCTTGTCTCCGCAGAATCCCCCGTTACTTTTAAACCCGAGGGCCTTGAGAAGGTGATAGAAAGATTCTCCTCCGAAGGGGTAGGGTTGGTCTATTCCGATTATTACGTTACAAAAGGTAACAAAAAGGTCTTATACCCCCTAAACGATTACCAGTTGGGCAGCGTTAGGGACGATTTTGACTTTGGATGGGCGCTATTCTTCTCAACAAGCTCCATAAAAAAGGCCCTTGGTAGCTATGGTTCTATCCCTGATGTGGAATACGGTGCCTTATATGACATAAGACTCAAAATCTCAATTGACCACAGGATAGTGCACATACCGGAGCCTCTATACGAGGTGGAGGAACATGGAGAAAAGGCCCGACCAAAGTCCCTTTTTGCCTATGTTGACCCTAAAAATAGAGGTATCCAGGAGGAGATGGAGGGGATATTCACGGAACACTTAAAGAGGATTAATGCCTACATCCCCGCCCATAGATTAAAACAGGTGGAGGAATCCCCTTATGAATTCCCCGTCGAGGCCTCGGTCGTAATTCCTGTTAAAGACCGGAGAAAGACTATCCAGGAGGCTTTAGGGAGTGCCCTCTGTCAGAAGACCGATTTCCCTTATAACATCATTGTCGTCGATAACCACTCGACGGATGGTACATCAAAAATTCTGCAAGAGATGGCAGATACCCATGATACCATCTTACATATAATCCCCGAGAGGACCGACCTCGCCATAGGAGGGTGCTGGAATGAGGCGATCTTTTCAAAGGCATGCGGTAGATATGTAGTACAACTCGATTCCGATGATCTATACCGAGATGAAAACGTCCTCCAAGAAATGGTCAACAAACTGAAAGAGGGACGATATGGTATGGTGGTAGGTTCATATACCCTTGTAGATATGGATCTTAACGAAATACCCCCGGGGATTGTAGACCACAGGGAGTGGACGGATGAAAACGGCCATAACAACGCCTTAAGGATAAACGGTTTCGGGGCCCCCAGGGGTTTTGACACGTCCCTTTTAAGGAGGATAGGCTTTTTAAACGTGAGCTATGGAGAGGACTACGGGATTGCCCTCAAGATATGCCGTAAGTACAGGGTGGGAAGGATATTTAATAGCCTCTATCTCTGCCGACGCTGGTCCGGCAATACCGACAGTTCTCTCACCGTTGATGAGAAAAATAGAAACGATGCCTTTAAAGACAGTTTAAGGACAGAGGAGATTATGGCCCGTATTCTACTTAACAAAAAAGGGGGAGGCGATGAAGGATAGGATTCTCTCGAGGTTCGATGGTACAACAAAAGGGGTTTTTCTATCCGAAAATCTGTTTGAACTCCTTTCAGCACAGAGGGATATATGGCCTGAACTGAAAAAAGGCTATGAGATGCTTTCATCGGGTAGAATCCGGGACCTAACGGGGAATGGATTTTCCGTAAAGATCCAGTATAACCCCCTGCGCATAAGAAGTACCATGGCAGGTACAGAGGGAGGAATTAAAAAGGAAGGGTGTTTCCTCTGCCCCGAAAGACTCCCCCCTTTACAGAAGGGCATACTATACAGAGATGAGTTCTTGATCCTCTGTAACCCTGCCCCTGTCTTTCCCTTCCATTTCACTGTGAGCCACATCGACCATCGTCCACAATATATATTAGGGTCTATAGGTATCTTCCTTTCCCTTGCAAGGGATGCGGGGGATTCCTTCACGGTCCTATATAACGGTGCGAAATGCGGGGCATCGGCCCCGGAACATATGCACTTCCAGATCATCCCCTCCTCTTGCCTACCCATAGAGAGAGAGTTGACGGAGGTTACTTTTACCCTTGTAAAACAGGAAAAAGGGGTAAACGTCTACCAGACAAAGGGTCTATCGAGGTATGCGATACTCCTTGAGGGAAAAGCTCCCCTTATCCTCGAGGAGGTACTAAATAATGTAATAGGGCAAATAAAGGCCATACAAGGGATAGAGGGGGAGCCTTTGATGAACTCCATATGTTTATCAAGGGAGGGTATTACAAAGATCCTCATTTTTCCCAGGGCAAGGCATAGACCATCCGCGTTCTTTAAAGAAGGGGATGGCCGTATCCTCATAAGTCCAGGGGTCCTCGAGATGGCAGGATTCTTTGTCGCCCCTGTGAAGAGGGATTTTGAGAGGCTCGACATTGATATTGTTGATGAAATCTATAGGGAGGTCTCTTCTGTCTGTGATATAAAGTGACCCCTTTTCATTATCCTTCTTGTTTCAGAATCTTTTTTCTGTTAATCTTTTCAAAAAAACAGAGAGATCTCTTGGAGGCATCGGTACTATGGATATACTATCGGCTATAGGAAACACCCCTCTTGTCCGTTTGAGACATGCGGATACAAAACCTGGGGTAAACATACTCTGTAAACTCGAAGGCTGTAACCCCGGAGGTTCGGTAAAGGACAGGCCTGCCCTCTATATGATCACTAAGGCTGAGGAAAGGGGGGAACTTACAAAAGATAAGACCATCCTCGAGCCCACCTCAGGAAACACAGGTATAGCTATCGCTATGATAGGCGCCGCAAAGGGATACAGGGTAGAACTCTGTATGCCTGAGTGTGTAAGTATGGAAAGGAGGCTTATCCTCTTAGGTCTCGGGGCAGAGGTCTTTTTAACATCGCCGAAGGAGAATATAGATGGTGCGATAAGAAAGGCCCACGAACTCCTCCGAGAGGAACCCGATAAATACTACATGCCTAACCAGTATGACAACGAGGATAACACCCTCGCCCATTACGAGACAACAGGCCCCGAGATATTAAGCCAGACTAAAGGGGAGATAGACTATTTTGTTGCAGGAATGGGAACAACGGGAACACTGATGGGCACAGGAAAATTCTTAAAGGAAAAGATACCTCACATTAAAATCGTCGGGGCAGAACCTGTGATGGGCCATACCATACAGGGTTTGAAAAATATGACGGAGTCTATCGTGCCGAAGATTTATTACCCCCAACTCCTCGACGAAAAGATCATGGTTACCGACGGAGATGCCTTTGAGGCAACGAGATACCTTGCAAAGAGAGAGGGCATTTTTGTAGGGACTTCAAGCGGTGCCGCCCTCGCCGCTGCCATGCAGATAGCGAGGAGGATTGATAAGGGGAATATCGTCGTCATATTCCCCGACAGAGGGGACAGGTACTTAAGCACCATGCAGTTCAGATCCATATGCGCGAAATGTCCTCCTTGATGTTTAACGGACAACTATAAATGAAATTCAGGATCATAAGTCTGGGATGCCCAAAAAACCTTGTAGAGTCCGAGTATATTACAAAAAGACTCGAGGATGCAGGCCATACCCTTTCAGAGGAAGGGGATACGGTGGTTATAAATACCTGCGCCTTTATTTCAGATGCCGCAAGGGAATCTATAGAGACGATTATTGAGGCAGGATGTAACAAAGAGGAAAGACCCGTTAAGGTTGTAGTGACAGGCTGCCTTGTGGAGCGTTTTGGCGAAAAATTGAAAAATCTTTTACCCGAGGTCGACCTCTTCGTTGGCAGAAACGCATACGGAAGGATAGAGGCATTGATCGAAGGGAGAGGTTTTTACAAAGGGGAGGGGCTGTTTTCAGAGGCATACCCCAAAAGACCCCTGACAAAAAAACCCACGGCCTATCTAAAGATACAGGAGGGCTGCAACAACAGATGTAGTTACTGTGCCGTACCGATGATAAGGGGAGGTCTTGTAAGTAGACCCATAGAAAATATAAAGAAAGAATTCGAGTGGCTGATAGAAGAGGGCTTCAGGGAGATAAATATTATAGGTCAGGACATAACATCCTATGGCATAAAGGATGGGGTTGGTCTAAAACAGCTTTTATCAGCATTGCTTGAGGTCAGAGGGGATTACCACATAAGACTTTTATACCTCCACCCTAAGGGGATCACCGATGAGCTCATAGATATCATCGCTCGGGAAGAGCGGATCATAAAATACATCGATATGCCCATCCAGCACTCAGAGGACCATATCCTGTCAACGATGGGGAGGGGTTATAAAAAAAGGGATTTAGAAGACCTCCTTGAAAAGATAAGAAACACCATACCCGATGCGGTCCTCCGGACAACGGTGATCGTCGGCTTCCCTGGAGAGACCGAAGAGGATTTCCTTGCCCTGTGTGATTCCATAGAGAAATGGCAGTTTGATATGCTCGGTGCGTTTATGTACTCTAAAGAGGAAAAAACGGTAGCGGCGAGTTTAAAGAACCAAATCAAAAAGCCTTTAAAACAGAAGAGGTATGAGAGAATCATGGCACTACAGGGGGAAATCTCAAAAAAGAGGCTCAAAAGGTTCATTAACAGGAGGATGAAGGTGATAGTGGAAGAAGAGGGTAAACCATATATGACAGGACGACTTTTAATCCAGGCCCCGGATATCGATGGCTTGGCCTTTATCAAAGGCCCCTGTACATCAGGAGAGATAAGGGAGGGAAGGGTGGTGAAAACCCTCGATTATGATGTTATAGTAGAGCTATGACAGACTTCACAGAGAACCAAGAAGGAGAATCGTATTTATGGAACCGATAAACGAACTGATGGCAATCAGAAGGGAAAAGGAGAGGCTTTTGAGGGAGGCAGGTATTGAAACATATCCCCAGGACAACGGACCCTATGTTACCACTAAAGAGATAGAGGAAAAATACTCAGCCATACCTAAGGAAGAGCTGGAAAAGAGAGACGAAAAGGTATCCGTGGCGGGGAGGATTATGGCCTTCAGGGACTTCGGAAAGAGCGTCTTCATCCATATACAGGATAGAAAGGGCAGGATTCAGGTCTATGTGAGGAAGGATATGCTTAAGACCCCAGATTTTGACATATTCAAGAAGTTTGACATATGTGATATCATTGGAGTTTCTGGCAAGGTATTCAGGACAAAGACAGAAGAGTTGACGATCCTTGCGGAAGAAATAAAGCTCCTTACAAAATCGTTGAGACCTTTACCGGAGAAGTGGCATGGCCTCAAGGATATCGAGGAGAGATACAGGAAGAGATACCTCGACCTGATCGTAAATACCCAGGTGAGGGAGGTCTTTAAAAAAAGGGCCTGGATCATCGATTACATAAGGAGATACTTTATAAAGCATGATTTTATAGAGGTCGAGACACCTATGATGCATCCAATCTCAGGGGGGGCCGTGGCAAAACCCTTTATCACACACCACAACGCCTTAAATATGGACCTTTATTTGAGGATTGCCCCTGAACTATACCTAAAAAGGCTTGTTGTGGGCGGATTTGAACGGGTCTTTGAGATAAACAGAAATTTTAGAAACGAAGGTATCTCCGTGAGACATAACCCTGAATTTACCATGCTCGAGTTCTACCAGGCCTATGCCAATTATAACGACCTGATGGCCTTTACTGAAGGCATGATCTCATCCCTCGTAAAAGAACTGACAGGAGGATATACGGTCTCTTACGCCGGTCAGGAGATAGATTTTACCCCTCCGTGGAGGAGGATCACCATGAGGGATGCGTTAAAAGAGATAGGGGGTCTCGACTATTCGGTGATAGAGCATATGGATATGCTCATCTCATGGGCAAAGAAATTGAACATTGAAGGGGCGGAGAAGGAGAGCAAGGGAAAGCTGATCACAAAAATCTTTGAAGAACTCTGCGAAAAATCCCTTATCCAGCCTACATTTATCACAGAATACCCCGTTGAGGTATCCCCCCTTGCCAAAAGAAGTAAAGAAGAGCCCAATATCACCGAAAGATTCGAACTCTATGTATCGGGGATGGAGATTGCAAACGGCTTCAACGAGTTGAACGATCCCGATGACCAGAGGATGAGGTTTGAGGAACAGATATCAAAAAAGGAAGAAGGGGCTATGATGGATGAAGATTATATTACCGCCCTTGAGTACGGTCTACCCCCTACAGCAGGGGAGGGGATAGGCATAGACAGGCTTACCATGATTCTAACGGATAGTCCATCCATAAGGGATGTTATACTCTTCCCCCTTTTGAAGCCATAAGGTGTTTATGGACTACGAAACAACGATAGGGCTAAGATACTTAAGGTCTAAGAGAAAGGATGCCTTTATCTCCCTTACCACATGGATTTCTGTCCTGGGTATCGCAATCGGTGTTATGGCCCTTATACTCGTAATAGCCGTAATGACAGGCTTTCAAGATGAGATAAAGGAACGGATCCTCGGTATCAACCCCCATATACTCATCATGGATCTCGACAAGGACATAAAGGACCCGGACTCTATCGTCAATCAGTTAAAAGATATAAAGGATGTAACCCATGCATATCCCTTTGTTACCTTCCAGGCCATGATACAGGGGGGCAATCAGATGACAGGGGCTATGGTGAAGGGTGTGAATGGAAAGGACATCGGGTTTTTAGAGAAACTTCTAAGGGATGGCTCCATAGGTAATCTTGAAAAAAAGGGCAATGTGTTGATAGGGAAGGAGATGGCAAAGCATTTGGGATTAATCTCCGGGGATCCTTTGTCTATCATCATCCCCTTCGGCGGTATCTCTCCTATGGGGGTAATCCCTGAAACGGTAAGGGTAAAAGTGGGGGGGATCTTCGAGACGGGTATGTATGAGATAGACAACACGATGGTGATCATGTCTTTAAAGGATGTGGAAGGTTTGATAGGCCCCGGGGTGACGGGAATCGAGGTAAAATTAAAAGACGTATACAGGGCAGAGGAGGTGAGGAGGGAGGCAATAAGAAGACTCGGCCATAGGTATTTCGGGAGAACATGGATAGAGATGAACAGGAACCTCTTCTCCGCATTGAAACTTGAAAAGATAGCGATGTTTATCATCCTTGCCCTGGTGATCCTTGTGGCGAGCTTCAATATAGTAAGCTCCCTTGTGATGACGGTAAAAGAGAAAAAAAAGGATATCGCGATACTCAAAGCGATGGGGGCAAAAAAAAGAGGGATAATGAAGATATTCATCGTTGAAGGTCTTGTGATAGGGGTAACAGGGGCCTCTATAGGCTCCTTTGGTGGTTACCTCTTGTGTGAAATCCAAAGAAGATTCCAGATCATCTCCCTCGCCCAAGATGTGTACTACATAACAAACCTCCCCATGAAGGTAAGCCTTCTCGACGTGATCCTCATAGCATCTACCACATTGCTCCTCACCATCCTTTCAACCCTTTACCCTTCTTTCAAGGCCGCAAACATCGACCCTGTGGAGACCCTCCGCTATGAGTGAAACCATCCTCTCAGCAAAAGGGATAAAGAAATCGTTCAACAGAAACAGAACGGAGATCCCGATACTGAAAGGGATAGACCTCGACATATCAGAAAACGACTTTATCACAATCATGGGTCCTTCAGGGGCAGGGAAGAGCACCTTTCTCCATATCCTGGGCACCCTCGATAGGCCATCGGAAGGGGAGATATACTATAAGGGGAGGAACATATGGGATTTCCCAGAGAATGAGATGTGTATGTTCAGAAATGAAAAGCTCGGATTTGTATTCCAGTTCTATCATCTCCTCCAGGATTTTACCGTTATAGAAAATATCATGGTCCCCATGCTCATTAAGCGTCTACCTTCAAAAGAGGCAGAGAAAAGGGCCTCTCAATATCTCGAGATCATAGGTCTTACCCACAGAAGAGACCACAAACCAGGGGAACTCTCAGGGGGGGAACAGCAGAGGGTGGCGATAGCCAGGGCCCTCGTAAACGAACCGGAGATTATCCTTGCCGACGAACCGACAGGGAATCTCGACAGAAAGACAGGGAAAGAGGTCCTCGATTATCTTCTTAAGGTGAATAGAGAGGTCTCATCAACCCTGATCATGGTCACCCACGACCCGGAGATAGCCTCTCTCGGGAAAAGACGGTTTAAGATGATGGACGGAGAACTTTTCAGTACGGAGTATTAAGTTCAGATTACCCCGACACCCACCCCTACCACGTGGGCTTCTGTCGATGCCACCTCCCCGATTTTCCCTTCGGCCTCTATCCTCTCCAGCACCCTTTTTATCTCCCTTATAATCTCCATAGCCGCTGCATTTGGTTCTTTGGCATCTTTTATCATCTTTAAGGCCTGTTTTTCCATCTCTTTTAAGAGTTCCTTGAATTCCTTCGCCTCTGCCCCCCGTCCTTCCTTTGAAGAAACCTTCATCGATGTTAACCCCCTTCACGCTTCATATATAAAAAAACTATCACTATCCTATTCAGAAAGGTATGCCCCCTTTAGAACTTCCCCGGCTAAAATAATCCCCGATACATTCCCCGATAGAACCTTCCTCACACTTTTTGCCAATGGTCCACACTGCCCCTGAGAGGTTCGCATCTGTGAGTCTCGCCCCCGAGAGGTTCGCATCAAGGAGATTCGCATTATTGAGCTTTGCCTTTGTTAGATCCGTCCTCGTTAAATCGGCCCCCTTTAATGTAGCCCCCTTGAGGGTGGCCCCGGAAAGATTGGCGTTTGTTAGCTTTGCCCCTGTGAGGGTGGCCCAGGAGAGATCCGCATTTGAGAGGTCACTGTTCGAAAGGTTTGCCCCGGAAAGATTTGTGTTTTTTAGAATCGCCCCGGAAAGGTATAACTTCGATAGGTCTGCATTGGTTAGATCACACCATTCGCATGAGTTTGTCTCCATGAGTCTGTCAAGGTCAGCCTTTTTAAAGGCATATCCCTCTGCCATGAGGAAACCAAAAAAGGATACAGCAAATATAATTAAGATTCGGGCCTTCATCGTTCGCCCCAGAGGTCTATTTCTCATTTTCTACCACATCGGGACTATTATTGCAAACCCTTTTCTTTACACCTTTGTTTGATTGACATTCCCGAGACAGTTGCTTTATAATCAACCCATGAAAAGACCCCTTATACTCCTTATCCTCCTTTTATGCGCCCCTTTTCTCTTCTCCTGCGATACGATAAAACGTTTAAATCCCTTTGCGAAAGAAGAGGTACCCGATAACCTCTTGAAGAGATTGGAGTCCCTTGAAAGGCTTGCAGGTTACGATTCTGCCCCGAAGGAAGGGGAAACGGCAATCTTTACAGGCCACCCCGATTATCCCCCCATCATGTGGTGCCAGGACGGAGAATTGGTAGGGGTGGGTTTGGAGATTTTAAGGGCCGTTATTGAAGATAATAGGGCAAATGTGGAGACGAGATGTATCAACTCCTGGCAACAGGCACAGGATATGACCGGTAGGGGGTACATAGATTTTATAGTGGGGACATACAAAAGACCTGCTCAGGAGAAATTATTTGACTATTCCATCCCCTATATGCAGGACCATATCGCTATATTTGTGAAGAAGGGAAACGGCTTTCCCTATGAGAAATGGGAAGACCTGATAGACAAAAAGGGTGTTACAACGGCAGGGGATAGCTATGGCCGCGAATTCGATAATTTTATGGTGAAGAGGCTCACCGTCTCAAGGTTGGGGACACCGAAAGAATGTTTTGAGACCATAATTGGAGAGGGTGCTGACTATTTCATCTATCCCCTCTACTTAGGGCTTGCAGAGGCAGAAAGATTTGATATGTTAGAAGGGATAGAGTATCTGCCCAAATATATCGCTTCTAATAATGTCCATATTGCCGTCTCAAAAAGGTCAAAATTTAAAAATCTCCTCCCCGATATAAATTTAAGGATCGAGGAGATGATAAAAGAGGGCTCAATCGGTAAGCTCATAACAGAAAAGACAAAGTATTACAGGGAGATGAACCTCCAGAAAAGGTAGGGCTTTTTATATTTTATGTGTTTAGTACCTCCACCGGCTCATACTTAGTCCCCTGCATAGCGGGGTAAATACCGGCGAGTATCCCGATCACCATACTTATAGCGATGGAGAGGAAGATATTTCCCAGATACAGGGAGAAAGGGAATTCACCAAAGTAATCGACAATCACCGTTATGATAAACCCTACCACCACCCCGAATATACCCCCTATCAGGGCAACTATGACAGACTCCGTTAAAAACTGGAGGATGATGTCCCTCTTCTTTGAACCTACAACCCTCCTTATGCCGATCTCGAGTTTTCTCTCGGAAATAGATAACAGCATAATCGCAAAAATCCCCAGTCCACCTATGAGAAAAGAGACGGTAGAGGCAATAATCGTGAGTATGGAGACAAGCCTTATCCCTTCACTCTGTGTCCTTAAAACATCCTCCATCGTAAAGATGGAAAAATCATCCTTCTCCTCATCTTTCTTATTGTGGATCCTTCTTATAAAACCCCTCAATCTCTGTTTCATCTGTGTGAGGGAGACCCCATCCTCAACCTGGATGTATATCCCTTTTATGTAATCCACATTGCTGTAACGTCTCATAAAAGTACCGAGGGGAATGTATACCTGAACATCCTGATCCTGTCCGGTAAAATCGGTACCCTTTTCTTCCATCACCCCAATGATCTCTGTGGGGACACGATAGATAAGCACGTACTTTCCGATAGGGTCTTCCTTTTGAAACAGGTTTTCGTAAACCTTATACCCTATAACGGCCTTTTTTTCTGCCTTTGCCTCATCTTCCCCGCTAAAAAAACGTCCCATTACAAGGTTTAAATTCCTGATTTTGAACAACTCTTCTGTGGTACCGACGATACTTACCGAAAGGGTCTTATCTTCATAACGGGCCTTGTATGTCACATCGAAAAAAGGTACCGCCTCTACAACACCAGGCATCGATTCCTTTATCTTTTTCACGTCAACGAGTTTCAACGTCTTCGATTCGGCAAACTGTCTTGCCCCCCTTCCTGTGGCAAAAACGAGTCCACCCCTTATGATCACGAGGTTTTTTCCAAATCTACTTATCTCGTTGTCTATCTTTTTTTTCATACCACTGCTTATATTCCCGAAAGCAACGAGACTCATAACCGCAAAAAGGATACCGAGGAGAGCGAGGATCATCCTCGCTTTATGTACAATGAGGTTCTGGAGTGCGATTTTGAGATAGAAACTGATCGAGTATATCATCCCCTGATGGCCTCAATGGGTTCAATCTTACTTGCCTGCATGGCAGGCTTCAAACCTGAAAAAAGGCCTGTGAGAAAACTGAATGTCAGAGCAAAGACCACGACCTTATACGAGAAGAGCATGGGTATGTCGAATAGCCTCTCAAAGGTACCTCCCAGCAAGAGACTCAGTATAATACCCCCTACCCCTCCCATAAAGGTGATGATCACGGACTCGAATAGAAATGATAGAAGGATACCCCTTCTGGATGCCCCGTAGGCCCTTCTTATACCGAGATCCTTTCTCCTCTCCTTTATCGTCAGATAGAAGAGATTGGCAAGGACAAAACCGCTTACGACGAGGGCCACAACAGAGGCCGTACCCAGAAAAAGGAAGAGGGAACCGGAAATGACGGTCACAAAATTCATGATATCCTTTGAGCTTCTGATGGTAAAATCATCCTCTGCAGAGCCTTCTAAACCATGGTTCTTCCTTAAAACAGCCCTTATATCCTCAACCGTTTGGTCGGGGTTTCTATGTGTCTTAACCCTGATCATATGGAGAAATCGCCTCTCGTTTGCCAATCTTTCCGTTACAGTGGTAAGAGGCATAATGATCCTGTCATCTATGTTTGGGCCTCCTGTACTACCCCCTTTTTCCTGGAGTGTACCCAGTACCTTTGCGGGAAGCCTGCCTACCTGGATCGTCTTCCCTATGGGATTCTCCCCCTTAAAGAGTTCATCATACACCTTTGAACCGAGTACGCAGACGGCCTCCCTGTTATTGTAATCGTCCTCACCGAAGGGCGTACCGTTTTCAAATTTCCACGCCATAGAATCGAAATAATTGGGTGTTGAACCTACAACTACACTCTGCCACTTCCTGTCCCTGTATCTCATCGTCACGTTTCTCACGTTGTATGCCTTCATAAGGTCATATATGCCGTCTATCCTCTGGAGGGATTCGGCATCCCTCGGTGTTAGCGTTGCCGTCCTTATCCTTGCCGCCCTTTGTCTTTCTCCACCGCTGAACACAATTATAGAATCGGGACCTAACGCCTCAAAGATATCCCGGGCCTTTTTGTTTGCCCCCTCTATGGTTGTAATGATGATACATATGGAGAGAATCCCCAGGGCGACCCCGGAAAAGGAAAAGATCACCCTTCCCCGGTAATAATAGAGGATTTTTAAGGTCTCCTCAAAAAACTCTCTAAACCTTGCTATCTTGAGAAATAGTCCCATCCTCAATCCTTATCAACCTTTTACCGTACGAGGCGAGTTTCGGATCATGGGTAACGACTATTATGGTCTTTCCTTCATCGTTTAACATCCTGAAGAGTTCCATGATCTCTCCCCCTGTTTTCGTATCGAGGGCCCCTGTCGGTTCATCGGCGAGTATCAAGTCCGGCTCATTTATCAACGCCCTTGCAATGGCAACACGCTGCTGTTCTCCCCCTGAAAGCTGGGAAGGCTTGTTGTGAACCCGATCCGCAAGGCCGAACCTTGCGAGAAGCTGTCTTGCCTTATCCCTTGGATGCTTTATCTCCTTCTGGGAATAGACGATAGGGATAAGAACATTCTCAAGGGCGTTTAGATACGGCAAAAGGAAGAACTGCTGGAATACAAAGCCTATGTGCATGTTCCTTAAATTTGCGAGCACCTCGTCTTCGAGGCCGTCTATGGTCCTGCCCATAAAAATGTATTCCCCTTCCGTCTGTTTATCGAGGAGGCCTATAATGTTCATGAGGGTTGTCTTTCCGGAACCGGAAACACCCATGAGGATTACGAACTCCCCGTTTCCTATCTCAAGGTCTATGCCTTTCAGGATAGGGAGTTCCCTTTCCCCTATAAAGTAACTCTTCTTTATGTTTTTTAAGGTGATCACTTCCTTATACCTGGCGGAGGAGTTGTCCCTGTCTGTGCCTTTTTAGAAGGGGCCGCGGGGATCATGATGGTTTCACCTTCTGTAACCCCTGAGATTACCTCTGTAAATCTATCATCCCTTATGCCTGTGGTTACAGGTCTTTTTTCTACACCTTCCCTGCCCTTAACATAAACAACGGTCTTTCCCTCTTCAAACCTAACGGCATTATTGGGTACAACGATTACATCTTTCTTATCCTGTACGATGATCCGGGCATGACTTGTCATTTCAGGTTTTAGAAACTCCGCATCCTTTCTGTCTATCTTTACGATGGCAAGGTAGTAGACAATATTATCCTTTATCTCCGGCTGGGGATAAATCATGTCAATCTTTCCGTAGAACTTTTTATCCCTGTATGCATCCACCCAGTATTCCACCTTCATCCCCGGTTTTGTCCTCCCGATATCCGTTTCATCAACGTAGATCCACATCTCCAGCTTCGTCGTATCTATTATGGTGATGAGGTTTACCGCGGATAGACCGGCAACTATCGTCTCCCCCTCCTGGGTTGTAACCTGGGAGACGTATCCTGAAATAGGGGCATAGATCTTGTGATAGCTTAGAGACACATTGAGGGCATTTAAACTCTCCTCCGCCTCTTTTATCTTTGCCTTTGATAATTCAAGCTGGGCCAATGCCACATCGAGCTCCCTTTTTGCCTTATCCACATTATCCTTTGTGGTAAACTCTCTCTCAAGAAGGCTCTTCTCCCTCTCATAGTTTATTCTTGCATATTCATACTGGGCCCTTTTTGCCTCGAGATCCTTCTTCTGCTCCTCTAACTGCGCCTCTATACTCTTTTTATTTGCCACTTTTTCCCTGTCGTCAATCTCCGCTATGAGTTCCCCCTTTTTCACATAGTCCCCGACCTGATACCTCAAGCTCGTTAAGGTCCCCGTGGCCCTTGTACCGACCTTTACAATTGCCCCAACCTGTGCCTTGATGATCCCTGTCTGCTCTGTGAAATGGGTGATACTCCCCCTTTTCACAACAAAGGACTCTCCCTTCTTCTCTGCCCTTCCCTGTCTTCCGTAGAACAAAAAATATGCCGCTAAAGCAGCGACAACGATTATAAAGATCCCAAAAAAGAGATACCCTTTCCTCAACTTCATCTTAAGTCCCCATTCCAGTACGATACCTTCTGAAGGTACGCCAGTGCATTGTTTGAAGTGTACATGGATACAACCAGATTCTCCTTTGCCTTTGCCAGTTCCCGCTCTGCCTGTAGCAGGGCCAATATATCCCCCTTACCCACCCTGTACTCCCCTACGGCCTGTTCAAAATTCGTTGTCGCCTGTTTTAAGAGTTCATTATACATCTTTACATTCTCAATGGTAAGGAGATAGTCTTTATATGCCTTTATAATTTCGAGCTTTATGTTCCTTTTTATCTCTTCAAGCCTGAATTTTGCTGCATTCACATCACTTGTAGCCCCCTGCATGGAATAGTATCGCCCAATGCCATCGAAGATGGGTAGAGTAAAATTGAGCATAAACATATCCTGCCTACCTTCCGGGAACATACTGCTATCCTGTCTCTGCTGTAATATCTGGGCGTCTATCTTCGGAAACCAGAGGCTCCTCTTTTCGTTATAGACCGTTTTAAGCCTTTCGATCTCCCTCATCTGGTAGGAAACATCGGGTCTTGCCTTAAGTGCCCTATCAATTAGCCTTTCATAGCCTTCCGTAAATGTGGGTTCTGAAAGGATACCCTCAACCTCCTCCTTTGCCTCGGGCTCTAAAAGGAGTAAGGATTTTAAATCCTCAAGGGCCTTCTCGTAATCCGATGTTGCAGAAACCACATCTATCATGGCGGAAGTCATACCCACCTCGGCCTGAAGGACATCGCTCTTTTTCGCGACCCCTACCTCGAACCTTGCCTTTGTAAGTTCAAAGACCCTCTTTGCGGTCTCATATGCCTCTTTTCTTTTCTCTACAATCGTTTTCTTACCGAGGGCGGTAAAAAATGCGGTCTTTACGTTATACACTATATCGTTCTTTAAACTCTCCAGCTTCTCCTTCTCCCTGCCCATTAGGTGATATGAGCCCATCCTCTGGGCAGACCTTAACCCCCCATCGAAGAGCCTCAATGAGATACTTCCCGATGTACTGAATACATCCTGACCTGTTATAAGGCCCCCCGTTGACAACCTGGGGTTTAGATATCTCGTGTAAGAACTCTGAAGATTTGCCTGGGGCAGATATGGGTCGATTGTAGAGAGATATGAAAATTCCGTCCTCTTTATCGTCTCCTGTTGCTCCTTTAAAACATAGGAGACATCGAGAACCCTTTTCACCGCATCCTCAAGGGTGATGGATAACCCGTATCGGGGAAGGGAAAGAGCAAAAAAAGAGGTCAAAAGCCATATTTTGATTACCATATACAGTACACTTCTGTGATTGACCCCATGGTTTATCATAAGTTAAATCACCTTAATCGCCTTTTATACCACAAACCCTTTATAATTTCAAAATCCTTGAAAAAATTTTTGCAATAACCGTACCGTTTATAGAGAGGCCTAACCTATCTTAATGATTGACTGCGAATAGAACTATACCGTCGTTTTTGTCGAAAATAGGGTACAACATCGACAATTTTGTTTCTGTTTTTAGTATAAAGGGGGTGGTAAGACCCATTTCAATAAGGAGAAAACATACCTCCTCGAGAAATTTTTAAACCCCCAAAAAGAATATCGGATAAGGATATGTGTTTAATAAAATCTCAAAAATACCGTTAAAGGTTTTTACGGCTAAAATTGGTTAAAAATATTTAGCGCATATAGAAACTCGTATACAAATGCCTGCATGTGGTCTACATTAACATACACCGGTTGGTTTCCGATCTCGTAGCTCAATGGGGACACAACCTGTATTTGACTGCTCGGAACCATAAATGAATATTTTATCTTTGAAGGATAGGTGGAGAGTAGATAACTATAGTTATTGGGCGATACGATGGAATCCTTATCCAGACTGATAATACTTACGCTTTTATCGGGCATGGTTGAGAGGTCAACATCTGCAGCGCGAAGAACAGTGTCAAGTTGTGTCTGATAGGCGGTGGTAAGCAAGGTAGAACTCACGAGGGAATTTACACTGTTGTGGGAGTAAAGGAGAATATCCGCAGGGTAGGTTGAGCCATTGCCATTCTGCCTCATCGCGCTATAGAAAAGCTGGCTGGCAATCATGGTATCAGGCAGGGCAAAGGCCTGTCCTATGTTTAGATTTTTATCTCCCACATTACACTTTGACTGATCAAACACCTTGCATTTCATTCCGTAGAAATCGGGATTAAAGACCGAATTTACATCACCGTTTAGCTGGTAAGTAGCGTATGAGAGGAATGCATCCGCACTTAGAAGGGGTTTAACCAGATTGGTGACTACAAGCCACTGGATGTTATAAGGGTTGCCCCCGGAGGTGGATACATTGTCAAATAGAAAGCCCTTGGTCACCCTCGAGGTGTTATAGGCCCCTTCCATACCCACTGAGTGGGTGAACTGATAGAGACTGTTTAATAGTCCTGGGTTTTGATTTAGGGTGATGGCAAACCAGAGGGAATATGCCCCTCCCTCGGAATATCCAGCGGAAAAGAGCTTCAACACACTCGAACCATCAAGCTGGTAGCTGGTCTTTATAATCGGTGCCACCGCGGAAAGCATATCAATGGCCGTCTTGGCGCTTGCTTTGGGATAAAGCACGTAAGGGTGGACGTTTTGCCAGTCGTCTCCCTGTCCGATGTAGTCCGGAAGAACGACTATATAGCCCTGGGAGGCGAATACCTGGGCATTGAGCCTGGTTTCCCCATTGCTCACATAATTGGAACCTACCGTGGATTTATTGAAGGAGGTGCCGTGAAAATAGACGATTACCCCTTTGATTTTATCTCCTGTTATGCCCTGGGGCATCATGAGGCCCCCAGAAACCTGAAAGCTCCTATCACCACCTGGGAGTGTCACCGTTGTGGTATAGGTTACCTTCTGAAAGGAAACGCCCGTTACGCCGAGGGGATTATTGAGTATGGGTTTTTTGGTGAGGTCAAAATAGCCTGTTCCTTGCTCGCTTTTGATATAATTGATATTTCCCTGGCACTCGGGGGCATCCATCGTCACCTGGTAGGTGTCGTTTAACTGGCAGAACATTATCTCATAGGAGTTTTGAAGATCGGCAACGGAAATCGTCAGGGTTCCTGAATCCCCATCAAGGGCACCCTTTAGGGGAGAAACCAGGGCCGTATTTTTCTTTGGCATGTTGTCAAGGGGATTCAAGTGGTGCATAGAAAGATTGGTTAAGGCGATCCCTGGATTGGCCTCTATCGCCCGGGCAAGGGCCGTGAGTTTATCCTCCGTCGTCCCGGAAGAAGGCACCGGAGGCGAAGAAGAACTACCGAAGCATCCGTACAACATACCTAAGGCCAATAACATTATACAGCTAAATATTTTTTTCATGTTCATTTCCTCGAATACAAACTAAGTCACACTGTCTGTCTTCCCCCTACCCATGTGGATAGGAGCCTCACAACATTTTTATCCGTTAATTGTTCAGGTCTTACCCTCGAAAGATCACAATTGAAAACGACCATGTCTGCCCAGCGACCGATGGCAAGGGAACCTATGTCTTTCTGGGGGACCGTTGCTGCACTACCCAGTGTCAGGCCCCATAAAACCTGATCGAAACGTAAAGGAAAGGCAGGTGATTGCATCGCCATTTTTAATACCATCCAGGAGGCGGCCAACTCCAAAGGGGAGACACTGAAGTCGGTGCTGATCCCCGTTGCTATCTTTGCATCGAAAAACCTTGAAATAGGATAGACCTCTCTCATACGTTCTACACCATAGTAACGGGTGGCATCGGCCTCTACTTCATAGAGGGCAGGCTGCATCGTTACATTTAGATGTCGACCGTAACGCTTCATGCGCTCTATCTGGTCCTTTCGGGGAAAGGCAAGATGAATAAGGGTATGGGTGCTTTTTATCCTTCCCCGTTTTTGTAAGACGGCATCAAGAGCCTTAAGGATCGTTTCCACACCCTGGTCACCCTGGACGTGGTAGTGGATGTTCATGCCCAGTTCATCGATCCGATCAACTATACGGTTGAGGTTATACTTCTTCCCTGCGCTGTCGTCACCTCTAACATAAGAGACTCCATTTCCTCCCTGTAGATTCTTCCACGATGTCCACGCCTGGCCCGCAGCAAATGCACCGTCAACAAATATCTTGCACCCCATAAAACGTACCATATCGGTATCCTGTCCGATATAGGTACGGGCACCTTCAATATCATCAAGACTGAAAAGGGTGTAGGCATAATGGACCCTTACGGGGAGTCTCCCCTCTTTTTCGAGTTCCCGAAACAGATGGGGACGCATAAGTCTCCCCATAGGTGTACCCATCATATCGTTAATGGAGGTATATCCCAGAGATGCCCAGAGTCTTGCCAATTTTTCCGTTCCTGTTTTGATGGTGTTATCATCTACCATATCCATAATAAGCCCTCCGGCCAAAAGCATGGCCGTTTCCCGCAACATGCCTGTGAGCCTTCCCTCCTTAATACCTACAGCACCTGCAAGCGGAACTGGGGTCTCTGGTGTGATTTTGGCCAATTTAAGGGTAGCAGTATTCACTATTCCGTTATGCCCTAAGTTATCCATCAAAAAGAGAGGCCTTTCTCCAGAGGCGGCATCGATAAGGGAGAGATCTTCCAATCCCCAGGCGTCATAGTCCGGAAGGGTAAAATTGAGACCAAGGATAGGGGATCGGGGAGAAAGATTAGAGGGGGACTTCTCAATAAACTCTTTGATCCTTCCCGCAAAATCCTTTGCCGTTGATAGACCTAAGAGGTCTATACCCCCTGAGGCGAGAGAGGTCTCCATAAGGTGGTTGTGGCTGTCGTGAAAACCGGGGTAGACAAAACCTCCCTTTAAATCGATAATCTGTGCTTTGGGATAATGGCCTGGGTTGTAACCGATGACCTTGCCATTTTTTACTACAAGGGCCCGTGCCTTTTTTGAGGGATTGATCTGAAAGGTGGCGTTGGTGAATACCTTCACCTCATCATCTCTCTCCTGCAGAGACTGGGCATTGACAAGATCAGAGAATGAGGCACAAAGACCAATTGTTGCCATGAATTTAATGAAATCCCGTCTTTCCATAAATCACCTTGGGACAGAATAATTATATAAATTCTTTAGTATTCCTTACCACATCTCTTCTTATGCCGTCTACCTTTCCGTATTAAAAGTCTATTTTTTACGTAAAGGAAAAATCTCCAAACGGATTAATACCACAAGGAGTTACCAATTCCACCGAAATCATATACTGATTGCGGCTATGAAATCTTTTTATGACAGTAGGTACGAAATCAGATCTGAAGAGAACTTTATTGTCCCAGGATAAAACCATCATTCTTTTCAAAAATTGTATAATACCACCCTTTAAAATTCCAGTAAAAAACATGTATCTTATTTCAGCAATACCTAATAGTAGTATATCTCATTGATATTAATGGTGTTTATTTTTATAGAATTTTTTAAAAATCGTATATATATTCCTTGATTATTCATTCGTTTATGTGTCTTAATAAAATATATGGGTAGGTGTACGAAATGAAAAGAAAATATCTATATGGAACTTTAGTTGTATCAGTAGCAGTAACCTTCCTCTTTTTCATGTTTTTGTCTCAAGATGTGGATAGTGCTGAG
This sequence comes from Syntrophorhabdaceae bacterium, assembly GCA_026415675.1. Lineage (GTDB taxonomy): Bacteria > Desulfobacterota > Syntrophorhabdia > Syntrophorhabdales > Syntrophorhabdaceae > JAOAGQ01. Next base: position 10,266 of record JAOAGQ010000036.1, on the reverse strand, counting down.
AATGGATGCATAAAATGTCATACCGACGAAAGTCTGCTCAAATCCCTCTATAAGCCAAAAAAGATAGATGCTGCAGAAGGGGAAGGGTGAGCAGGGGCACCTCCGACAGTTCCGGCGGAACTGCAGTACAGGGGTTATCTGGTAGATAAGGGTTTAATAGGGAATGACCCCCACTTTCTCGAAGGGTGTACCCCCTGTCATAAAGGCGATGAGAAGGCAACAAGTAGAGAGGCGGCCCATAGGGGCATCATCAAAAGACCTTCCGATGACTTGAAAACATGTGGAAGGTGTCACAACGATATAGAAAAGACGTATAAAACATCCCTCCACTACACAACCCATGGGCTGAAACAAGGGGTTGCCCCGAGGTTTACAAAATCGGAGATGAAGGTCTTCGAGGAAAAGGTGTTTGAGAAATCCTGTAGATCATGCCATGCCTCCTGTGGGGATTGTCATGTTAAATCCCCTGTCATAGGCGGCATAAGCCCAGGGTTGATAAAAGGCCACAGGTTTATTAAGAGAGATGAGGGGAAGACCTGTGCCCTATGCCATGGGGGAAGGGTCTATCCCGAATTCACAGGGGAATACGGGGGAACGGCGGATATTCATTACCAAAAGGGTATGATGTGTGTTGACTGCCATAAAAAGGTGGAATTACACGGTGATGGGAAGATATACCCATCGAGAAAAGAGATAAAGGATAGGCCTTTATGCATAAACTGCCATAAACCCGGCCAGGAAACCACTGAAAAGGCAAAATCCGCCCATGTTCAGCACAAAGATAGACTTAGTTGTCAGGCCTGCCATTCCGGGGGTCCCTATCGCAACTGCTATGACTGCCATTTAGGGGCCGGGGCAACGGCAAAACCAGCTTTTATCCTCGGCAAAAACCCGAGGGATAAGAAGACCGTTACCACCTTAAGGATTATACCCACGGTAAGGGATACTTTTAAGAGTGCCGGTATAAAAATGGAAGGGTTTGACCGCCTGCCAAACTACTGGGATACAGCCCCCCACAATATAAGAAAGCGGACCGAGCGTACCCGTTCCTGTGAGGTATGCCATCAAGAGAAGAAAGATTTTCTCACAGCCGAAGGACTCATTAAGAACGGCTCAAAGGCGAATAAAGAGCTGATATATGCACCGAAGCCCATAAAATAAACTATAGGAGGTATTTATGGTAAAGAGAAGTTTGTTTTTCTGTTTGGTTTTGATGTGTGGTTTTATCTTACTCCCCCTTGTCTCCTCTGCTTCCAACATCTGGCCCGTTGTTTCGCCGAGCTGGCTTGAGGACAACCTCAAAGAACCCGGACTCGTAGTGATCGACGTAAGAAAGGTTGAGGATTATAAGGCAGGTCACATCCCTGGCGCCGTGAACGTGTTCTATGGTTCGTGGGTTACCACAAAGGCAGGACTAAGAAACGAACTCCCCCCAGTAGATGACCTAACAGACCTTGTCGGTTCATCAGGAATAGACATGGATTCATCCGTCGTTATTGTGGGAAAAACCGATACAATGGCAGATAGGGTAGATGTAACAAGGGTCGCCTGGACACTAAAATACCTCGGTCTTGAAAATGTGTCGATCCTCGATGGTGGGTACAATAGATGGGTAAACGAAAACAGGGAGGTATCCACTGAGCCTGTTAAACCAAAGGCAAAGAATTTTAAGCCCAATGTAAAGAAGGATCTTTTTGTTGATAAAAACTATGTAAAATCGAGACTCGGAAATGCGGTCATCGTTGACACAAGGGATGCGGAGTTCTTCAAAGGGGAAAAGAAACTCGACTTCGTTGCAAAAGAAGGCCGTATAAAGGGTGCCGTTAACCTCCCGTCGTCAAGCGTATTTAGGCCCGATGGAAATATAAAGATCATGCCTGAGCTGGGAAAGATGGCGGACTCGATACTGGGGACAGATGTAACAAAAGAGGTGATATTCTACTGCGATACAGGGAGGCTCGCCACCGTCTGGGCATATATCTCATCACAGCTCCTTGGATATAAAAATGTGAAGGTATACGATGGCTCCTCAGAAGAGTGGATGAAAGACCCTGACCTCCCCGTCGAGAAGTAATCAATGCCTTTCAGGGAGGCATCAAATGCCTCCCTGGTTTTTTTTCGTATACAATACTCTACAGAAAAGTTGATGCTTTTTAAAAGTCATTCAAAATGTTTTTTACCATATATAATATCCTATAATTACTGATAATTTATCTGTATACAGAAACTGAAACAAATAGCCTTTATTATGCTTTTTTAACTTGACATAGTACAGTTTTAAAATATAATATAAACAAATAAAAATTTTCACAAACTCTATTGAGAGGTGACTATGAAATTAGAAGGAAAGAACGCTGTAGTCACAGGCGGTGGCAGAGGGGTTGGCAGGGCAATAAGTATAGCCTTTGCCAAAGAGGGGGCAAATGTTGTTGTCAATTACGCTGGAAACGAGAAGGCGGCAAATGAGGTTGTTGAAACGATAAAGGCAATGGGGAGAAACGCCGTTGCGGTAAAGGGCGATGTGAGCAACGAGGAAGATGCCAAGAAAATAGTGGAAACCTGTGTTAACACCTTTGGTTCAATCCATATCATTGTTAACAATGCAGGCGTCTCAAAACCCGGGATGCTCCATAAGATGGACGTGGCAACATGGGACGAGGTGGTCAACATCCAGATGAGAGGTCCCTGGCTTATGGTAAAGGCCGCATCCAAGTATTTTATGGAGCAGAACTACGGGAGGATTGTAAATGTGACATCTGTCGCAGGCGTTGTGGGAACCATAGGTCAGATTAACTACAGTGCGGCAAAGGGTGGGGTGATCTCCATGACAAAGTCCATGGCAAGGGAACTCGCAAAATATAATGTCACGGCAAACGTCATCTCTCTCGGTATTGTGACTACAGACATGACAGAAAAGATTTCTACCGATGAAAAGTTAAAGGAGATCTACGTAAGGAGGATTCTCCTCGGTAGATACGCCGACCCTGAAGATGTGGCCCCGGCCTTTGTGTTCTTCGCATCTGATGATTCAAGGTACATCACGGGACAGCTTTTATGCGTGGATGGTGGTTACGGTATGACGTAATATGTTTCAAGGAGGTGTTGGGAATCATAAAAATTAAATACCAAAAAAGGAGGTGTTTATGGCGGATTTACCAAAAACGATAAAACAGTGGCAGATGGTTCAACCAACCACATTCAACAAGGAGACAAAAGAAACAATACCTGGAAAACTTGAGATGGTTGAGATACCTGTGCCGGAGTTGAAACCTGGAGAGGTCCTCGTCGAAATCGCAGGTTGCGGTGTATGCCACACAGACCTGGGATATTTCTATGACGGGGTTCCCACGGTTAGCAAACCACCCCTTGCATTAGGTCATGAAATTGCAGGCACTGTTGTGGCCGGAGATCCTGCATGGGTAGGAAAAGAGGTGATCATACCTGCTGTTATGCCATGCCGTCAGTGTATCCTCTGTAAAACAGGCAGGGGAAACAGGTGCCTTGCCCAGAAGATGCCTGGCAATAGTATCGGTGTATATGGTGGATTTGCAAGCCATATCCCTGTACCATCAATCGACCTTTGTCCCGTTCCCGACAAAAAAGGTTATGCCCTCGAACAGCTCTCTGTTATTGCAGATGCGGTCACAACACCATACCAGGCAGCAAAAAGGGCAGATTTGCAACCAGGGGATAATGTCGTCGTAATTGGAGCCACAGGCGGTGTAGGGGTTTACATGGCCCAGACCGCAAAGGCCCTTGGGGCAAAAACCGTGATAGGTATCGCAAGGAATCCTGAAAAACTGAAAAGGGCCCTCGAATACGGTTGCGATGCCGTGATCAGTACGGTGGAAAAAGATAACAAGACAATAGTTGGTGAATGGAGGAATATCTGCAAATCAGGAGGTCTTCCGAATACAGGATGGAAGATCTTTGAGGTGACAGGCACAAAGGCAGGTCAGGATCTCGCCCTCGATTTACTCTCCTTTGTTGGAAAACTCATAATGGTCGGATTCGGCATGTCAAAGAGCGAGTATATGTTCTCAAAACTTATGGCCTTCGACGCAGAGATCATAGGGACATGGGGATGTCTACCGGAATATTACCCCATAGTACTCGATATGGTACTCAGCAAAAAGATAGTGATAGATCCTTTTGTTGAGGTAAGACCCATGAGTACGATAGCCGCAACATTCGACGAGATACATAAGGCTGGTTCCCCTGCAAAGAGGGTGGTCTTAAAACCAGATTTTTAAAAATTTAAATTAAAGGAGGATTCTATGGGTTTAGAATGGATGCCAAGGGAACACGGAAAAAAGGACCATTTTAGGTTCGGTTCAGAGCACTGGGGGACAGAGGCTCCATGCGTTGTCTATGAGAAAAGACCTCTGAAAGACCCGAAGGGTAATGTAATCCCCGGTCTTTACGTTGCATGGATAAGACTCAATAACCCCGCCCAGTACAACTCTTACACAACAGAGATGGTGAAGGGTGTTATAGCAGGTTTTGAGAACTCCTCAGTAGACAGAGAAGTTGTCGGTGTTGTATTTACAGGCACAGGTCCATTTGCCTTCTGTACAGGGGGAAATACAAAAGAGTATTCTGAATATTACAGCATGAGGCCTGAGGAATATGGGGCATACATGGAACTCTTCAACAACATGGTTGACTCCATCCTCATGTGCAAAAAACCTGTGGTCTGCCGTGTAAACGGTATGAGGGTAGCCGGTGGTCAGGAGATAGGGACAGCGTGCGACTTAACCCTTGCCTCAGACATCGCTGTTTTCGGTCAGGCAGGACCCCGTCACGGCTCAGCCCCAGTCGGTGGTGCCTCCGACTTCCTCCCGGCATACCTAAGCATCGAGGATGCGATGTGGAGCTGCGTATCCTGCGAGATGTGGAGCGCTTATAAGATGTGGTGGAAGGGTCTAATAACAAAGGCATTCCCTGTCTTAAAGGATGAGAACGGCAAATGGGTGAGAAACCCGATGGTCATTACAGATAAGTTCATCGAAAACGGTGAAATCGTATACGGTGAGAATAAGACTGGTGATGAGTTCAAACAGGCAAGGGCCTGGGTACAGGAAAAACAGAAGAACAACGAAGTTGATTTCTCCTTGATCGATGCAGAGATCGACAGGATCATGTGGACATTCGCAAACCTCTTCCCTGGATGCTTGATAAAATCCATCGACGGCATCAGGCAGAAGAAGAAATTCTTCTGGGATACCATGAAGAACGACCACAGACACTGGCTCGCCGCAAACATGATGGGCGAGGCATTCATGGGCTTCGGCGCATTCAACACGAAGAAGATCACAGGGGTAGACACCATAGACTTCATCAAGTACCGTCAGAACATCGCCGAAGGCAAGATTGTCAACGAGAAGTTCATGGAAGAGGTGCTGGGCAAGCCCCAGAAGTAAGTGAATGGCAGGGCATCAAGAGGGGGTTCAATCCCCCTCTTTTTTATTTGTTCCACCAAGAAGATTAAAAAGAAGGGAGAATCCAAATGGGTAACCAATTCATCGTATTTGAAAAGAAGGATAAAGTCGCCAGGATTACCCTGAATGTGCCTCCTTCAAACTGGCTTACCATCCCTATGATGAAGGAGATAAATGAGGCCCTCTCTGATGTGAAGAAGGACGATAAGATTCAGATGCTGATCTTCGACCATGCGGGGGAGAAGGCATTCTGTGACGGTGTCGATGTGGCAGACCACACGGAAGATAAGGTCGACGAGATGATAGATGTATTCCACAGGATGTTCCGTAACCTGTCGGAGATGGATATTATTACAGTGGCCGTTGTAAATGGTCGCTCTTTAGGGGGTGGCTGCGAACTCATGTCTTTCTGTGATATAGTTATTGCTTCGGAAAAATCGAGAATCGGTCAACCCGAGATTGCGGTCGGTGTATTTCCCCCTGTGGCCGCGGCATGGTTTCCTAAGATCATAGGACTACAGAAGACATACGAATTACTGTTGACAGGAAGGATAATAAGTGCAAAAGAGGCCCAGGCCATAGGCCTCGTAACCGCCGTGTTCCCTAACGATAATTTTAAAGAAGAGGTCGATAAGTATCTCGGGGAGTACCTAAATAAGAGCAAACCTGTCTCCATTTGGACGAAAAGGGCTATAAAGGCCGGTCTAAACCTCGATTTCCTCCAGGCTTTAAAGGCATCGGAGATTCTATATCTCAAAGGCTGTATGGCCACAGAGGATGCAAAAGAGGGTATCAACGCCTTTATGGAAAAGAGGAAGGCCGTATGGAAGGATAGATAGTTGGATTTTACGTTTTATGCTTTATACACCTGAAAAAGAGATATCAAGGAGAATAGAAAAACTCAAGACCCTTATGGAAAAGGCCTCGATGGATGGGGCCTTTTTCCATTATAAGATAGACTACTACTACCTCTCGGGGACAATGCAGGATGCCCTTCTCTTTGTCCCCCTCCAGGAAGAACCTATCCTCTTTGTGAAAAGAGAACTGACAAGGGCAAGAAGGGAATCCCCTTTAAATCTTATACTCCCTGTCCGCTCTGCCAAAGAAATCACAAAACAGATAAAACCCATGAAAAGGGTGGGGCTTCAACTCGATGTCCTCCCCTATAACGATGTTTTAAAGTTCAGGGAGGTTATAGGGGACTGTGAACTGATAAACGTCTCTCCGTTGACCAAAGAGCTGAGAAAGGTAAAATCCCCTTTCGAGATAGGACTCATCGAGAAGGCAGCGGATATACAAAAAAAGGTCTACAAGATGGTGCCTGAGTTTTTACGGGAGGGTATGACAGAGATTGAACTCGGGGGGATGCTTGAGGCCTACGCAAAGACATTGGGTCACGAAGGGCTTCTAAGGGTAAGGTCATTAAACTATGAGGCCTACTCATGGCATATCATAAGCGGTAAAACAGGAAGCATTGTAAGTCAATCGGACTCGCCGATGGGGGGTCTTGGTTTATCCCCTGCTTTCCCTGTAGGGGCAAGCATGAAGAGGATCAAGAGGGGGGAACCCATCCTCATTGACTTTGGTATCTGCTACCACGGTTACCAGGTGGATCAGACAAGGATGTACGCGATAGGAAATATGCCGGAGCTATACGTAAGGGCATATGAGGCCTGTAGAGAAATCCTTTACCGTGTCTTGGATAAAGTCCTTGAAGGTAAAAAGAGCAGGGAACTCTTCGAATACTCAAAGAGACTCGCCGATGAGATGGGTTATGGCGATGTATATCTCGGGTACGGTTCTCATAAGGTGAGGTTTCTCGCCCACGGTATCGGGATAGAACTCGCAGAGCTACCCTTCATAGCGGCAAACCACGAGTACCCCATAGAAGAAGGGGCCGTCTTTGCCATTGAACCGAAGATGGTATTCCCGAAAAAGGGGGCCTGTGGCATCGAGAATACGGTTTTGATAGAAAAAGGGAATTATAGAATCATAACCGATGGGGATGAAGATATCCTTATCCTATGAATATCCTGTTATCAACCGGTTCTATCCTTTCCTTTCCCATAGATGAACTGTTTAAAATTGCAAAAGAGGCAGGGTTTGACGGGTTAGAACTCGTCATAGACGGCAGATTTCAAGACCCCTATTATGTAAAGAAAGTCGTGAAAAGTACCGACATCCTCCCCGTGCCCTCTATCCACGCCCCGTATAAAAAAATAAAAACGTGGGGAAATCAACGAAACGCATTAAAGAAGGTCGTGGAGATGGCAAGTATTTTTGGGGCAAAAAATGTAACCTTCCATCCCCCATCATGGTTTTCCCTTGAGATCGGTTTTCTTAGATGGTTCATAAATGTAAAAGATTTCCAGGAGGAGGTCGGGGATCGGGATATCCGTTTAAGCATTGAAAACATGCCCCTCACCGGAAAAAGGTTTCCCTTTCCCTCCTATTACCTTAACGATTACTCGAAAATGATAAGATTTGGCCTTGAGAGAAACCTCCACTTCACCTTTGACACAACCCATATAGGGACATTCGGTCACGACCCTGTTTCCGTTTTCATAGAGTACTACCGGACGGGAAGGCTCGTAAACATCCATATAAGCGATTTCTCCGGATTTAAAAGCCATCTTTTAATAAAAAAGGGGGACCTCCCTCTGATAAAACTGTTGAACACAGCCCTAAGGCTGGGGTATGATGGGAATATGACCCTTGAGATCTCCCCCGAGGAACTACCTAAAACAAGGGAATGGGTCATAAAAATCTTAAAGCACCAATCATCCCTTCTATGCTTTCACACGAAAAAGGATGGGCTATGACAAAGAAGACCGTCTTCTACTGTGAATCCTGTGGTTATGAGGCGCCAAAATGGATGGGTCGATGCCCCAAATGCCTTGCCTGGGACTCGATGAAAGAATTCAAGATAGAGAAGGAGATATCAAGGGATAGGACTAAACCTACCTTGATCACAGACGATGCCCTCCCTGAAGAGAGGATTATCCTAAACATCCCCGAGATGGACAGGGTCCTGGGGGGAGGCCTCACCTGTGGTTCCTCCGTCCTCATAGGGGGCGACCCCGGTATTGGAAAGACAACCCTTTCCTTCCTCATCGCATCGAGGATGATTGAACTGGGATACGAAGTCCTCTATGTCTCCGGGGAGGAATCCCTCCGTCAGCTCTCCTCGAGAAAGACAAGGCTCAACCTAAAAGGCCCATTTTCAATCCTCACAACGAACCGTCTGGAAGATATCCTCTCGGCCATCGCTGAAAAGGTATATCACCTTATCATTGTCGATTCCATCCAGTCCATCTATAACTCAGATCTGTCCATGCTCCCCGGAAGCATAAACCAGATCAAAGATGTCTCCTCAAGGCTTATCATGGAGATGAAAAAGAAGGAGATCACCCATATTTTCATAGGCCATGTAACAAAAGAGGGGGCTATCGCAGGGCCAAAAATACTTGAACATATGGTCGATACGGTACTCTACTTTGAGGGGGATAAAACCCTCCCTTACAGGCTCCTTAGGGTCACAAAGAATAGATACGGCCCTGTAGATGAGGTGGGGATATTCCAGATGAGACCTGATGGCCTTGTAAGTGTCGATAATCCATCCCGTTTTTTCTTATCCGACAGAGAGCACATGGGCACAGGGAGTACGATCTTCCCTTATATAACAGGTACAAGGCCCATACTCCTTGAAATCCAGGCAATAACACCAAAGACCACATTCTCAATGCCCAAGAGGTTGTCCCTCGGATACGACATAAACAGGCTCTATGTGATAGTTGCGGTCATAGAAAAGGTTACGGGAAGACCTTTTTTTGATAGAGATGTCTATGTAAACGTAACGGGGGGATTAAAAATCACCGAGCCCGCGGTAGACCTCGCTGTTGCCGCATCCATCATTTCCTCATATAAGGATAAAATCATAGGGTCACAGACAGCGATCTTCGGAGAGGTTGGTCTCACCGGAGAGGTAAGGAAGGTCGTCAATATGGATCTGAGACTGAAGGAGTGTGAAAGGATGGGGATAAAAAAGGTGTTATGTCCTCTGGGGGTGGAGTATACTTCGAATATGGAGATCTCTTCCGTGAAAGACGTGAAAACCCTCTATGAGCGTTTATGAATTCTACGATGTTCTTATCTTCTCTTCTCCTTTTCCAGCTTCCTTTTCTCCTCGTCCCTGATCTCCCTTCTCAAAAGCTTTCCCACCTTTGATTTGGGAAGCATATCCCTGAACTCTATATAAGAGGGGACTTTATAAGGGGCAAGCCTCTCCCTGCACCATTTTATCAACTCCGCACTCCCTATGCCCTTTGCATCCTCTTTCAAGACAACGATCGCCTTGATCCTCTCCCCCACCTTGGAGTCAGGTATACCTATGACGCATGCCCCTATTACCGTGGGGTGGTCCTGAAGGGCGGCCTCCACCTCCGAGGCAGAGACCCTGTAGGCCTTGTATTTTATGATATCTGCTGTCCTCTCCACAAACTCGAGTTCCCCTGCCTCTGTCATCCTCACATAGTCCCCCATCCTGTAGTATACCTCCCCGTCCTTTTCCACATACGAACGGGCCGTCTCCTCCTCTTTGTTCAGATATCTCTTTATCGTATAGGGGGATGTGACGAGGAGTTCCCCCAGTTCCCCTGGGGGGAGTTTCTCAAGGGTCTCCCGATCGGCCACAATCGATTTCCTCGTCTTTAAGGGTTTACCTATGATGGTGGGCGATGGCTCCCTATCGAGGGGGCTATATGCCACATGGCCTATCTCTGTAGAACCATACACCTGGTATAACGGCTGTCTCTTATACACATCT
>JAOAGQ010000022.1 GCA_026415675.1 Syntrophorhabdaceae bacterium | reverse complement strand
GTGTGGGGTGGCGGTCGCCCTTCTCCTCGGGGAAGAATTTCTGAATTGTGGTAAAGGCCACACCCCCTGCCTCAACGGAAAGGAGTTGGCGAAGATGAGCGCGGCTATCTGCCTTAATTGGCGGCTGACGGAGCAAATCCTGGCAACGGGAGAAGGTGCCGAAGAGCTGGTCGTCGAGGTCGTTTCTGTCTGTTAGCACCACAACCGTTGGATTCTCCATAAAAGGTTCCCTGATGATGCGACCAGCATAGAAGGCCATGGTCAGGCTCTTACCTGATCCTTGCGTGTGCCAGACTACACCTATGCGGCGGTCACCGGGTCTACCGCCTGGTTGAGAAGGCGCTTTGTAAACCCCCACCGGTTCGGCTATGGTATCAGCCCGTATAAGTGCTGTAGCCCGTAAGGTCTCAGCCACAGCCACGGGCACCGCGTGAAACTGATGATACCCGGCCATCTTTTTGATGAACCGTCCACTGCCATCGTCCTTAAAGACGATAAAGGCGTTGTAGGGGCGGGTTCGGAACCCGTCCCTACGGTCATAACATCATCGGTAATCACCAAAATGGCGTGAATATGGTTAGGCATCACCACGAACGTATCCAACACCAACCCGTCTATATGATTAGGCAAATCGAACCATGTAAATTCCACCATCCGTCCGGCATCGTTCAATCTCATTTCCCCATCCACAACATCACCAAATAGGCATTCCCGTTCATGGGTGCAAATGGTGATGAAATATGCCCCGGCCTGCGAATAGTCGTAGCCCTTAAGACGTATACTGCGGCGGTGATGTTTTTGAGGATCGTAACTCATAGTTCGCGCTCCTTCAGGAACCGCTCCCCATCCTTCACCCTAATCTCGCCGGAGATGAGTTTCGGCAGTAGCGCTTTGCGCAGGGCGACATCTTGTTTCCGAAGAGGGAGTTTTTCCACTTATCCAGCATGGCCTGCCCCCTCGGATACGACTTCTGTTCCTTCATTCAGGATGCCCAGGTAATCGTGATACGCAAAAACCCGATTCCGTCGCCGACCGGTGACCTCGCGTGCCAGCCCAATCCTCTGGAGTGCATCCATTGCCTTGGCTGCGGCAGGGAAAGAGAGTCCCGTCCGCTCACAAACCTGATTGAGGTTTACCAGGGGACGCTGGCACATTGCCCGAAACACCCGAAGCACAGTAGAAGCGCTGCGACCAGCAGTTTGAATCTTTTTCTCGTCTTGCTGGAAGAGCACAAGGAGTCGCTTTGCAGTTTCGACAGCGTTTGTTGCCGTTTGTTCTACACCTTCAAGAAAGAAATCAAGCCATGCTTCCCAATCACCTTCAGTCCGTACTTGATCCAGCAAACGATAATATTCGCTACGATGGGTTTTGAAATACAGACTGAGGTATAGAAGCGGCTGAGAGAGCAACCGGTCGTGGTGTAAGATGAATGCGATCAGGAGCCGGCCGATGCGTCCATTGCCGTCCAAAAATGGATGAATGGTTTCGAACTGTACATGTGCGAGAGCTGCCTTGACAAGTGCGGGATAGGGGTTGTGCTCATCGTGGAGAAAGCGTTCAAGATCAGCCATGCAATCTTGAATGTGTTCAGGCGGCGGAGGAACGAAATGTGCATTGCCAGGACGGGTGCCGCCGATCCAGTTTTGGGATCGCCGAAACTCACCGGGTTGTTTTTCGCTTCCCCGACCACTGGAGAGCAAAATGTTGTGCATCTCTCTGAGCAAACGATTGGAAAGGGGAAATCCTTCCCGTAACCTTTGAAGCCCGTGATTAAGCGCTGCTACATAATTTGAAACCTCCACCACATCGTCTAGAGGAACCCCTGGCGCTTCTTCCAGCTCAAAGAGCAGCAGTTGAGCCAGCGAGGATTGCGTTCCCTCTATTTGTGAGGAAAGGACTGCTTCACGGCGAATGTAGGAGTAGAGAAACAGGTCGGGGTCAGGCAGAAGTAACGTCACACTATCCAGCCTACCCAATGCCAGGATTGCCCGCTCCAGTAATTGCTGTCTTTGGGGCGTCATCTCTAATGGCGGTTTTGGTGGGAGATGATGAGGAATGAAGGCCTGAACACGCTCTCCTGTGACTGTTGTAACCTTGTATTCTCCTGTCAGCCCTCTGTGCATGGCTATACCTTATTCTCGTTTCGTTAAATAAGGGGAAATGCTATTAAACAAAAAGGCTTTTTTGCAAAATAACGCCTTTTTAGGAATGCCCATAGCCCAGCTCCTTCTCATCTTTACATATGTTTCGGCGGGCAAGTAGTTTGGCGTGCCAGCGTGCGCGAGGAACTCGTCCGGCAGGTGTGACCCTGTAGAACTTTCCATGCTGCTCCTCGAAGGCATCGGAGATGTATTTGAGGAAGATAAGACCCAATACCACGTGCTTATATTCCGCGGCATCCATGGAACACCGGAGTGTATCGGCCATCTTCCACAATTCGGCCTCGTAGCCTATTGTGGCACCGTTATGCTCAGTAGAATTATTCTCTTTTCTCTGTTTTGCCAAGATGACCCCTTGAGATGCTATGGTTTTAAAAAATCATATATGGCCGATTGAGGGTTGTCAATATAGAATTTACCCTATAGGGTATAAAAAGATTAGGGTTTTAACGCCCCTCCCCCGAGGGGAGGGTAAGGATGGTAAAAATAGATTGGAGGTTGCTCGTTTGACAGGGCAACCCACCCCTTGGAGTTACCTTTTTAAGGCCTCGTATAATAGCTCCCCTTCCCTTCTTATCACCTTAAAAGAGAAATAGGGGTTTATGGCAGGGTTTTTTACCACCTTCCAGAGGTTATATAGTAAAGGGAGAAAATGGGGGAAATACCCTATCTCTTGAGAGCCATGAGCCGCCCATACCAACCCCTTTTCAGGGGGTTCGGGGATGATGGGGATCGCCGAGGAAATACCCTTTACACCGGAGTCTGTCTTCTCCCATTGGTGGATCCTGTATGCGAGGGGAGGGTCATCTTCCTTTACATTCTCCCCTGTCAGGCTTATCCCTGCCGCAACAACCACATGGTCGTGTATAATGATTGAGGAGATTTCAGGGGCAAGGGTCTTCACATCGTCCCATCTTATATGAGGTTTTATAAGGGTACCATCAGACCATACCTGAGGTGCCACCTGGATAGCCCCTATCGCATTACCATCCTTGGGTCTTTTGAGCCAGTAGAAATCCTGGTGCTCTATTGGATGCCAGAGGGCAAAACCTTTTTCCATATTGCACCACCACCAGTTGAGCATCTTCGGTGTCACATCCTCAAGCTCCCACTCGATATGGGTCCAACCGTTTTCATCCTGTCTTATATCCATGTTTCCTCCTTCCACTAGTATTCCAATACCGCCTCTGTCATGGCCTGAACATTCTCAAATCGGGCTTCATCGGGTATACCCATATTACCGTCCACGATCAATCCCCCTCCTTCACCAAATAACTCTATCAGTTCCTTTACATCGTCTTTCACCTGCTTTGGTGTCCCTGTGCAGAGAAGGGATGCGGGGATATTACCCCAGAAACAGAACCTCCCTTTGACGATATCCCTTGCCTTTTTTCTGTCCACGTGGTCAAAGTGAAACACCACCTTCTTCTCCGGTAACTCCTTTAAGTATTCGAGCCTCGGGGTATAATCCCCTTCGTATAGCGGTATAGGTGTGAGACCTGCCTCGACAAGACCGTATATGAGGGACCTAAAGCACGGCCAGTAGAATTTTTTAAACTGGGCATCGGACATAAAACCCCCTGCCCCTCTGTGCATGGGTATAAAAACGCCTTTATTGCCCGTCTGTTGTGCCATCATTATTGAGCTTTCAATGGTCATGGGGGTAAACATATCTATAGCTGCGAGGAGCTTGTCGGGGCACCTGTACATATCGAGCATGGACCCCTTCATACCCCGGAGGCAATCGGATATCCAGTCAAAGGCCGGAAATGTAATGGCAGAAAACGGAAGGGGGAAACCGTTATTCATCATATCCATCGTGTAATCCGATACGACCTTCATGAATCTTTCATGTTCGTCTACGAGTTTTAAAAACTTGTGAAGCATCTCCTTTATTTTTGGGGAAGAGAGTATCCCCCCTATAAAGGCAGAGAGGGTATAGCCGTTTGAGAGAAACGGAAGAGGGGGTGGTGCCATCTTTGCCATCTCCGATATGGGGGCAAGGGTCTTTGACACCCTGGGCCACAACTTCCTCACTGTAAATCCATTTGGGTCGGAGAGGAGTTCGTCGTATTCATCCTGTCTCATGTATTCTCCCTCCACCCACTGGAAGGGCTGATTATCGGATAGCCCGTATCCAGGCCATTTAAACTGGGTAATTCCCATGACCTCCATGGCCGGTGCCATAAGGAGAGAACCAAAAGGCACTGCCGCATCCCAGTTGTGCTTTAATGTTATCTCCTTCCACACGAGGGCTGTCCTTTCGTGTTCATACATCGCCTCTCTATTTGATATGGCCTTTAATCTCGTCGGGTAATAGTGCATCACAATGGGGGCAACGGGGATCCTATCAGGACCACTTAGTGTGAAGGCAGCCTCCAGACGGCTCTTTCTTTCGAGAAATTCCGGGGATGGTGAAAATACTCTATCCTGGGGACGACTGTCCATAGCGAGACCTCCCTTTGAGATTAATGGTACATTTTTTACGGCCTATGCTTTTTAACTCTCCGGTCTTACAAATTTCTTATAGCCCTCGTATCGTTTCATATTTTCCTTTACCCTGTCTTGATTCTCATAGAACCTCTTCTGGAGACCCTTTATCAAATCGAGATGGTTTGAGACCCCCCCTTCAGAGAACCTCGGTATCCTTGTCTTTTCATCTTCCCACACCACTTTTAGTCCATCTCTTTCGGGGCGTATCTCCCCCTTAATCCAGCAAACAGGACAGAAGATCTCCTCTAATCTGCCTGGAATCTTGAATACATCGCAATGGCATACAGGACAGGATACCGGAGAATCATCGCCAACATAAACCACCTCTTCTATGGGTATGCTCATGGCATGGGCCATGTTTTTCCCGAGCCTTCTTGCCCTTTCTATATACTCCGGGTATAAAAGGACAGACCCGGGTCTACCGCTAAAGTTTATCTGTATATGGTCTACAAGGCGCCATGCGTGCTGGACGAAAATATTGGCCGATGTAAGGCCAAGGGGCGTCCACTCAGGCTCCCCCCCTCCGACACATATTATTGCACCGGGATAATTCTTTTTGAGTATATGGGGATTATTGAACATTATAGGTAACATCCTCTCGTGGATCGCCTCAAAATATGAGTTTGCCCTTAAATGGTATACAGGTAAGGCAACGATAAATCCTGCATTTTCAAGGAGTATCTTCTTTAATATCCAGGGAACATCGTCATCCTTTATAGCACATACCGACTCTTTCCCTTTAGCCATAAGCATGGTGCAAGTCTCGCACCCCGTACAGGGCTTAACCTTTAATTCCATAGCCCTTATCATCTCTGTTTCTATCCCTTCCTCCTCTGCAGCCATAAGGGCTTCCTTAAGAAGAATCTCGCTATTTCCATTGAGCCTCCCACAGGATAGGCCTATGATCTTTTTCTTTTCCATTTTATTTGCCTCCTATGATGGTATGCTATTGGACAGCAAATTTTGTGCCATTATACAAAATACTTTTTAAATTGATGGATTGGGGTTTACGGTCTTATCCGCCGCCATCATGACCCACCAAATATTGAGGGTAAGCATCTCTTATGGCAGAGAATGTTGACAAACAAGACCCTTATCTGTATAGTTTCTTGAAAATAGAGAGGTTCTGTTCTACTTGGGGCCTAAAAAAGTATCCGGGAATAAAATGAAAGAGAGGATGGATGGACCCAAAAACATCCCCGTTTAAAGAGCTTCTCCTTGAGATATCCAAAAACCTGATTTACGCCCCTATGTCTGCCCTTGAAGGGGTGATAAATAGGGGATTAGAGCACACAGGGAACTTCTTTAATGTAAACCGCATATTCCTTTTTGGATTTTCCCCAAAGGATGGGAAGAGAAACCTTCTCTTTACCTTTTCCTGGTCTGACCAAGAGGGGGTTAAAAAGGAGAACCTTCATGAGAAATTACCCTGGCTTTTTGAGAAGATCCTACAGGGAGAAACCCTGTCCGTTTTAAATCTCCCCCATGGAGTCCCGGATCATGCCTTGATCGATATAGAGTTTTTTAAGGAGGAGGGTATAAAATCCTTTATTGCCCTGCCTTTTAAGGTAAAGGACGATGTATGTGGAGGGATCGTATGCTGCTCCTGTAATGAGTTGTGTAACTTGACCGAAGAGATGGTAGAGGGGCTCCCTTTTCTCGGCGAAATTATTGTAGGGGCGGTTTTGCAGAGAGGCCCTGATAAAAAGATAGAAGAGGTGCTCAAATTTGAGAAGCTTCTCTCCGAGATTTCAGCGACCTACATCAACCTTCCAACGCACGAGATAGAAAACTTTGTTAAACGGGACCTCGGAAGGTTCGGAAGGCTCGTTGGGGTTGACAGATGCGTCTTGTATCTTGTGGGAAAGGATAATAAATTTTCCCGTTTTGACTGGCCCTATTTCTGGTTCCGGGAGGAGGATGAAGAGGATATCAGGAAATTGAATATATGGACCGCAGGGTTGCCAAATCTATTTGACAACCTCCAGTACTGCTTTGAGAAGTGGTACAAGGGGGAACATATAAATCTTTCTACCCTCGATGAACTCCCCCCAGAAGGGGAGAAGGTGAAAGAGCTATACCGTAAATTCGGCGTTAAATCCGCCCTCTCGGTACCTATATCCGTAGGGGGTTCGACGATAGGGGCCCTTGTGTTGACCACAACAAGGTCACATCGTACATGGCCGGAGGAGTTAGTTCCCAGGGCGAGACTCTTCGGTGAAGTATTCGCAAACGCCCTTATGAGAAAAAGGGCCGACGAATCCTTAAGAAACGCTCTCATAGAGATAAAACAACTCAAAGAGAGATTTGAATCGGATTATATGTACCTCAGGGAAGAATTTAACGAGGAACACGATTTCAGTGACATCATAGGTAAGAGTGAACCGTTAAAGGCCATCCTTCTGAAGGTCAAACAGGTGGCCCCTACAAATGCTACGGTACTCATCCTTGGTGAGACAGGGACAGGAAAGGGTTTAATAGCAAGGGCGATTCACAACCTAAGCAAAAGAAAGCATCGTCCCTTTGTACAGGTGAACTGTGCGAGCTTGAGTCCTAGTTTAATTGAAAGTGAGCTCTTCGGTCACGAAAAGGGGGCATTTACAGGCGCCACAGGCCGAAGGATAGGCCGCTTTGAGATTGCAAACGGCACCACCCTTTTTCTCGATGAAATAGGGGAACTATCCATCGACATACAGGCAAAACTGTTAAGGGTGCTCCAGGATGGGGAATTCGAGAGGGTCGGCGGGAGTGAGACGATAAAGACGGACGTACGCATCATTGCCGCCACAAACAAAGATCTCCAGAAGATGGTTGAAGAGGGAAGGTTTAGAAGTGACCTCTGGTATCGGCTAAGTGTATTTCCCATCTACGTACCACCCTTAAGGGAAAGAACGGAGGACATACAACTCTTTGTACACTATTTTGTCAACAAATACGGCAAATGGATGGGGAAAAAGTTTGATGTTGTTCCCCAGAAGACGATCAAGGCCCTGAAGAGATATTCCTGGCCCGGGAACATAAGGGAGCTGGAGAACCTTATAGAGAGGGCCGTTATTACGAGTCCAGGAAACAATCTTCAGATTGAACTGCCTAAAATAGCTGATGAAGGAGGGGAAGGGGATGAGAACCTGACCCTTGCAGAATGTGAGAGAAGACATATCCTCAAGATTTTGAAAGATACGAACTGGAAGATCGAAGGGCCGGGAGGGGCCGCAGCTATCCTGGGACTAAAACCGAGTACATTGCGATTCAAGGCAAAAAAGTTAAACATAAAGAGGCCTCAATAGATTTTTGAAGTCCCCTTTTATCATTTAAACCGCAATATTTTGAGGGTATCCGCAGTATTTTGAGGATTCTCTTTACCAAAAAGCACACCATAATCGTCCAAGCCCAGATAAACACAATAAAATCATAAAGATAACCCCCTGGCACAGATTTTGAAATATGGATAATAAAATGGGCCCGGAGGGGACACTTCTCATCTATTGTAATCCCTCTGTGGGTCCGGGGAATCGCCTCGAACCTCTAAGGGAACTTAAATTTGGTTCTGGGGTCGAGAAAATATTATCTGAACGAAAGCTTTGTCTATTTAAGGTTATAGAGGCTCTACCGATTCCCCCTGTAACCAACGGATAGACATAAATAGAAGGCTGGAGGGTGGGGTTTGATGGATAACGATGGTAAGTCGAAGATATTGATGAAAGGGGTTATGTCTGTGGCCTTTTTCTTTTTACTCTTTGTAATGGCAGGGTGTAATCAGGGAAAGGCCCCTAACGAAATCCATAAAGTAGTTAAAAATAATATCGATGGAAAGGGTGGCCATGGCCCGGCGATCACATTCGGCGATAAGCTCTATGACGTATCCCTCATAGAAAAGGATGCATGGGTCGTCGGATACTTCGGAAAGATCGCCCGTTCTTCCGATGGGGGTAAAAACTGGATACGACAGAATGGAGAGACAAAAAGATCCCTCCTCGGGGTCTCTTTTGTAAATAATGAAAAGGGATGGATAGTGGGGGAGATGGGTACGATCCTCCACACAAAAAACGGGGGGGTTACATGGGAAAAACAGACCTCCTTCAATACAAAGGAAAACCTTCTTAAGGTGCAATTCTTAAACGAAAAGGACGGTTTTGCCGTGGGTAGTTTCGGCATCATAATAGGTACTGAAGATGGGGGGAAGACCTGGAAGCAACTGAACTTCAAAGAGGATGTCACTCTCAACGACCTCATATTTTTCACGGTTAAAGAAGGTTTTGTCGTTGGTGAATTTGAGACGATCCTCTATACCTCGGATGGTGGAAAGACCTGGAAAAAGCTGTGGGGGGACAAAGAGGGAAAGCTCTTCGGTATAGGATTCGATGGTAACCAGCATGGGATAGCCGTTGGCACTTCAGGGAAGATCCTCATTACAGATAACAGGGGGAAGACCTGGAGGGAGGTGAAGAGTCCCACGGAGGATACCCTTTTGAAAGTCTCTTTTCATGGGCCCCTTAAGGCCACGGCGGTAGGGTTAAGGGGAACTGTGCTCACCACATCCGATGGGGGGAAGAACTGGACTCCAGTATCCCTGCCAAACCACTATACCTGGCTTTCAGGTATAGCCATGACCGGGGGTGGCAGGGGTATGCTCGTGGGTGATGGGGGAAAGGTCTTTGTAACAGAGGATAACGGAAAGAGTTGGCTCTTAACCGGCGCTTACAGCGAGAACGATAAATCGATGAGGTGATGTGCGATGTTTGAGGTGATAACACGATTTCTCATACGGCATAAAAGAACGGTCTTGATCGTAATGGCGTTTATTACCCTCTTCTTTATAACACAGATCGCCAGGATGGAGATGTTTACCCAGTTCCTGGATCTTTTTCCTAAGAATCATCCTTACGTGGAAATACACAAGAAGTATGCAAAATACTTTGGCGGTGCCTATCAGGCGACCCTTATGCTCGAGGTAAAAGAGGGGGATATCTTCAACACCGTAACCCTCGAGAAGATATCCCGTATTCAGGATGCGGTGGATCTCATACCGGGGGTGGACCACTTTGCCATCTATTCCCTCGCAAGTCCAAAGGTAACCGTCGTGAGGGAAACCCCCTATGGTTTTTCCCAGAAGCAGATCATGAAAGAAATCCCAAAAAATGAAGAGGAGATGGAGGAATTAAAAAAGAAGGTATTTACAAGTCCAGTAAGCGGAACCCTCGTCTCCCGTGACCAGAAGGCCCTCCTCCTGAATGCGAATTTCATAGAAGGGAGGATAGACTTTAAAGTCCTTTTCAACAGGTTCATGGAGATAAAAAAGAGAGAGGAGGACAAAAACCACCGCATCTACCTGACCGGTACCCCTTTGCTCTACGGATGGATATACCATTACGTCCCCCATATGGCCTTAATCTTTATTCTCACCTCTCTCATGATTCTCGGTATGCTCTATGCTTACATGAGCCAGGGGGGGATGTGGTTCTGGCCATTTGTGAGTGCCATCGTCTGTTCCATATGGGGGCTTGGTTTCTCCGCCCTCCTCGGCTACCATTTTGACCCTCTTATCATTGTAGTACCTTTCCTTCTCTCTGCCAGGGCCATGAGCCACGGTGTCCAGTGGGTAGAAAGGTTCGGGGAGGAGTATATAAAATTAGGCGATATTGAAAAGGCGGCTTACGTTACAGGAGCAAACCTCTTCCCCCCGGGTATTGTGGGGATCATATCCGATATGTTCGGTCTCCTCATAATCGCCCTTGCTCCCATTCCGACCTTAAGAAACCTCGCCTTTCTTGGAACTTTCTGGGCATCGGCCTCTATTTTCACCGTCCTCGTCCTTTTTCCCCCTCTTTTTGCATCCTTTAAACGCGTTAAGGTTTCAAGCACAGAGGATGCCCCTTCTGCAACCCGATTTAAATATTTTACCGATGACCTTTTAAAGAGGATCCTGACAGAGATGTCGGGCTGGACTTTTGGTAAGGGACGATGGATTACGGTAGGTATTAGCATTATCATCCTGATCATCGCCGTTTTTACCTCTGCCTACCTAAAATACGGCGATGCAAACCCTGGAAGCCCCATCTTATGGCAGGACTCAGAATACAATAAGGATGTGGAGCAGACGAATAGACGCTTCCCTGGCGTAGACCAGATGTGGGTTGTGATTGAAGGAAAAAGGGAGGAGGGAAAGGATTATCCTATTACATATCCCGATGTGGTAAGGGGTATGGAAGACCTCAAATACCACATGATGGAAGACCCGAATGTAGGCTTTGCCGTCTCTGTCGCGGATCTCATCAAAGGGATAAACATGCTTGCCCACGGGAACGATCCCAAGATGGAGATGATACCTTCTGAACAGAAGGGTATACAGGATCTTGTTCAGTTATATGCGATGGGGGCATCCCCCGGGGAGCTTGACCCCTGGATCAGCCCCGATTTTGGGAGCAGCAATGTGAAGTTCTATCTCAAGAGCCATGAAGGTACCCTCCTCGAGGAGGTGATAAACAGGATGAGAAAGTTCATAAACGATAATCCTAAGCTAATGGAGAACGCAGAGGCGAAGCCTGCCGGAGGTTTAGGGGGTATTCTCGCTGCGGCGAACGAGGTTATCGCCTCCCGAAATCATCTCACCCTCATATTCATCCTTGCGATGATATTCATCTACTGTGCCATCATATACAGATCCATCTTGGCAGGGATCATCTTCACCTTATCCCTTATCCTCGCCAATTTTCTCGCCTTCTCCTATATGGTCATCAAAAACATAGGCTTAAACATAAATACATTTCCCGTTGTCTCCCTCGGTATAGGCCTTGGGGTCGATTATGGCCTCTATATCGTGAGCAGGATTATAGAGGTATACAGGGAAGAGAAGGACTTAAAGCGGGCTGTTCATGGCGGTATCGTAACTTCAGGGAGGGCCGTATTCTTTACTGCCACCATGATGAGCGCCGGCGTCTTTTTATGGTATTTTTCTCCCCTTCGTTTTCAGGCAGAGATGGGTATCCTTCTGGGCATCTTGATGATGGTAAACATGATTGTAGGGATAATGGTACTTCCCGCGGTGATCAATATCATTAAACCCAAATTCATCTGTAGAGATGAGACAAGGGACCCCCATCGATGAGAGCGTAAAAAGGGAGAACGGTTTTTGTGCTGGTTTAAGGGGCATCAATTAAAAGACTAAAACGAATAAGGAGGGGTTCTATGAAAAGGATGTTTCCGATGATTTTGATGTCTGTTGTTATCGGGATGGCAACAATGCTACTCCCTACTTCCGGTCCTGCCTTCGATAGTATAAGCCTGGGAGAGGAAAGAGAGATCACGGTCTGGGGATTCTTGAGGAACAGTACCGGTTTTTTCACCCAGAATCCCAATCCCTGGGGTCCCACAGCAGACCAGAGCGGTAACAGGCTTGCAATCGAGAGGACCTGGCTCAGGGCAAATGTGGATCTGAAATTGAGTAACCAGTTCAGGTTTTACGGTGTCGGTCAGTTTGCCTATGAACCCTGGCTTCCCGTTGAGCAAGGCTCTATCTCTCAAAAAAATGGGTATGAATATACGGACAAGAATATAAACGATGTGATGAGAGAGGCCTATTTTGAGTGGAAGCCGAATAAGAAACATAACATTAAATTCGGAAAGATGAACGTTGTCTGGGGTGAGACCATAACAGGCCGGGTTGGGGATGTGGTAAACCCTGCGGATATCAGATGGGTCACCCCTTTCAGTCTGGAAGACACGAACGACTGGCGCATCCCCCAGTTTATGGTAAGGGGTATCCATGATTTGGACTCTCTGAGTTCGAGTTTTGAGTGGATTATAAGCCCGACCCTTACAAGCCCTGAATGGTCCGTAAGCCAGGCATCGATGGCAGCAAACCTTTACCTTGGACAGGCAGGACAGAGATTCGCGATGGCCCCGGAGACGCGCTTTATGCCTCCAAGGAGTATAGGCAACACGGGTCTTGCCGCCTTCGGTGGTTCCTATACCCCATACGGCAACCCTGAAGTCGTGGCCGTATCCCCCATGAATGGAACGTGGTACCAGCCCGGCATAGGTATCCCCGG
Source organism: Syntrophorhabdaceae bacterium (assembly GCA_026415675.1). Classification (GTDB taxonomy): domain Bacteria; phylum Desulfobacterota; class Syntrophorhabdia; order Syntrophorhabdales; family Syntrophorhabdaceae; genus JAOAGQ01. Next base: position 72,373 of record JAOAGQ010000022.1, on the reverse strand, counting down.
CAACGGGTGGACCCCTTCCCATAACAACTTCGAACCACTCTCTCCTTTTCAGAATCCTGGTTTTGTTCCGGGCCCTGGTTTTCATGTCTATTCTGAGATCCCCGATGTGAAGGTGAAATACCCGAGAAATTTTGAATCCACCAGAGGTGGCTTCAGAACATCGACGACGATTGCAGGATACACCTTTGGTATTATCTATTACCATAGACAGGTGTTTGAGCCCGTCACGAGAAGAGAGGGGATCATAAGATCCGTCACCTTTCCAGGACCGGGGGCAGGGACAGGGGTTCCTAATCCTGCCGCCCCATCGGCCATTACCCTCAATACGAGAAGATATACCATCGAATATCCGGACATAGATAACATAGGCATCTATATGAACAAACAGCTTCCCTGGCCTGGTGTTATAAGAACGGAGGTCATGTATACGCCCAATATGCCCTATAACTACTTTATCCCCCTCGGCTCAGACGAGAGTGGCGTTGTAAGGAGGGATAACATAAAATACCTTTTTGCCTATGACCTTTCCAACTTCTTTTACTTTGACTGGCACAAGACAGCCCCCTTCGATATCACCTTCGAGCATGTAGGGGAATGGATACCAAATGCAAGGGAGCTCCAGTATACAGGGCCAGGCGTCTACTATGCCACCAAACTCCCATCATGGCAGGGCAATTTCAATATGCAGATAAGGACAAACTGGTTCTATAACAAACTGGAGACGAGCCTGACAGGGGGCTATGGTACTTTCGGCAACAGCTGGCTTTTAGTCCCCCGTATAAAGTGGACTCCGGGGTGGCTTAACAAAAAGTTCTCCGCGGATCTGAGGTACGTCTACGTTGATGCCGACAACAGATACGAAGGTCTCGGCGTGTGGAAGGACAAAAACTATATACTGCTCCAGACGCAGTTTAACTTTTAAGGGAGGTGAAAGAACATGAAAAAGAAAACAGCCGTTTTAATAATTTCGGTTATCATCACGCTCATCCTTTACATCCCATCATCCACCATGGGTCAAGAGATGCCAAAACCAGGGGATACCATAGATAAGGGGAACTATAAGAAATATAGCCACCTGTTCCCAGCGGAATTTCTCCCTGCCTTTGAGGATGGGTTTGGCGGTTTCATAAAACCTTTATCCATCAAGGTGAGCGCCACAAAATCCTACCCGGTTTCTACGGTCGTAAAGGGTTATTCCGCAAAAAATAAGGGGAGATTCGGCCTCGATGCCCAGGGGAACGTGACAGGGGGATGGGATAGAAACGGGGAGCCCTTTCCTGATATAGACAAAAACGACAAAGATTTTGCCACAAAACTCATGTGGAACTACGATGGTCGATACCAGTGTGATGACCAGATACAGACCCTCGCTTACTCCATGGAGAAAAGGAAGGGGGAACCTGTGAGGATTAACGAGGCAGAGTTTATGTTCTTATTCTTCACAAACCGGGCACAGATAGCGCCCAAACCAAAAATGGATTCTCCAAACGGACTTTTAAAGGCCATGCTCATGAGAAATACTGCCCCTGCCTCGATAAAAAACATCATGACCTTGAGTTACAGGTATATAGACCACAAAAAACCCGACGACACGTACATCTATCTTCCAACGATGAGAAGGGTTTTAAGGGGAGAGGCAGGGCAGAGGTCGACCCCCGTTGTAGGCTCCACCCAGGCCCTGGATGATTTCAACATCCATGACGGAAGGGTCCCCGATTTCACATATACCATAGTGGGGGAACAGAAGGTTCTCGCTGTGGTTGATACCCGCCTCGATGTAAACACTATAAAAAAGATGGGCACATTAACGGATATCCCCTATCCTGTTGATAATTATGAGGTAAGGGACGTCTATGTGATAGATATAAAACCAAAAGACCCTAAATACCCCCAATCGAAAAAGCGTATATGGGTGGATAAGGAGAACAGTTTTGCCTATTACGGTGTTGCCTGGGACAGGGCAGGAAAGGTCTGGAAGATATGGAATCTGGCACTTATAAACTATCCTGTACCGGGTGGGGGATACGGCTTCCAGAATGGAAATATGTTCGGCCTCGATATCCAGTTCGGTATGGCGACCATGTATGCAACCCAGCAGAAAAGCAATACTGGCCAGGTCACCTATAACGATGTTACCCCTTCTAACCTTTTAAAGCTTGCGAGATAGAGGAGAAGAAATGGGTAAGGTTAATGAATATCCACCATTTCGCTGGTATGTACTTGTTACATTATTTGTCCTTACCGTCGCCCATGCGATCATCATGATCTCCCCCGCACCTCTCGTGGGGGTGATATCGAAAGATTTGAAGCTCGGTTTGGGGCCTACAACAGGGATGTTTATGGGTATCTTTAACCTTGCCCTTGCCGTTGCATGTATCGCAGGGGGCTTCATCTGTGACCGTTTCGGTCTTGTGAAGACCTATATCGGTAGTTCCATATTGCTTATAGTACCTACCGTGGCCCTCCCTTACGTAGGGGAGAGTGCCTTAGGGGCCATAATTGTACGCATATTACAGGCCATCGGGTCGGGGCCCATCAATGCCTCTGTCTCTTTGGTTGCAGCCCTATGGTTTCCCCCAAGCCAGAGGGGGATTGTGACAGGTCTTCAGGGGACAGGGGTAACCCTTGGGATTGCCATAGGTTTTATTGCAACACCGTATGCTTATGGAATAACGCAAAGCTGGCAGTCTGCCATGGCCTGGCAATCGGCAGCCTCTTTTTTGGCCCTTCTCATGGTGGTTCTCTTTGCCTTTGGACCCAAACCCCCTGTTGGGAGCCATGTTGTGGCAAGGGTGGGTAACAAGCCTGAGAACGGTGATTTTAAACTCGCCATGGGTCAACCTGCAAGCTGGGTGGGGGTTGCGATTATTTTCTTTCTTTGCTGGGTGTTGAGCGCCTTTAACGACCTGACCCCTGCCTATTTTGCCATCGAACCCCCCGCTGGGGTCGGCTACGGGACCATGACCGCAGGGAAGCTTATGACGGTAGTACAAATCGCATTTATGGTGGGATCCGGAACTGTTGGTTTTGTTTTTGAGAGAGTATTTAAGGAAAAGGCATCCCCAGTAATCATGATAGGCTTTTTTATCTTTGCGGTCTTTGCCGTCTCCATCATGATACCTCAGGTATACACCAACATGAAGATACTTGTTTTATGCCTTGCCATTGCCGGCTTTTTTGAGGCATGGGTGGTACCCATTGTTTTTGCCTTTATTGCCCTCCACTACCCCTCCCATATCGTAGGTAAACTGACAGGTATGTGGTTCGGTATAGGGGTTTTCGGTGGAACCGTAGGGGTAATCCTTGGGGCAGCGGCTCTCCATCACACAGGCAACTACCATACCTCGATAATCATTGTGGGGATCATAGCCATAATAGGGTGTGTGCTGGGCATATTCTTGAAACCACCAAAGGTCTTTGGGGAGAAACATCTATGAAAGGCCGACACACGGAGGAAAGGCAGAGAAAGGACGGTCAAACAAAATTATGCAAGGAGATGATAGATGGCTAAGACAAAGATGGTACTTCTCGTAAACATACCGAGTATGAATGACTTACCTGCCAGTGAGAGGTGGCTCCTTAAAGACCATGCCATGGAGACGTTGAGCTGGATAGGACCTTACTTAGACGAATATGTCAGTTACAGGGTAGTTCCACCCCCCCACGATATGTACGATGATGTGGTGAGATTCGGGTATTATAACTGGAGGGTTACTAACCACGTCTATAATGAACCGACACCTCCCCCTTCCCAGCTCTGGACCATCGTAGCCCCAATACCCCATCCTGCAAGGAGAGAGGCCACAAAGGTGGAGGAGATATATACGACAAAAGCAACCGGTAACAGGACATCACCTACCATGCATGTCCTATGTTTTGTACCTCTTGTACCGACAGAGGATTTCAAGGGGAAAGAACTGGACCCCAGGAGTACAAATATACTCCGCTGGGTGACGGTCCATAAGTACCCTGAAGGTGTATCAGTTGAAGAGGGGGAGGACTGGTATATAAATGTCCATGCAAAGGAGGTGATGGAGCAGAAAGGGCTTATCAGGTACTATAGCTTCAGGACCATCGTCTATGAGGGGCATCCGCCTTATCCATGGCACAGGGTATCAGAACTCTGGTATGAGGATTTTAACGGATGGAAGAGATCCGTTGTCGATGACCCCCCTCCATATACCCGACCTCCTTGGGCCAAATATGATCAATACCCTTTTCTCGAACCTTATGGAGATTTTGTGAGTACATTTATACTGGAACGACCAACCAATGACTTTTTGAGAGATTATACAGGCTATTTTATACACGTTTAATTTTTTAGGAGGGGCTAAATGAAGTTACTCGGTTTGAGTGCAGGCAGAAAGATGGGAAATGGAGAGATCCTTTTGAAAGAGGCTCTCATGGCAGCGAAAGAGATAGGGGACATAGATGTGGAGATGGTGAGATTCTTTGACCTTGAGATCAATCCCTGTACCGGATGTGAGGGATGTACCCAGAGTCTATCAAAGGGCGGAACCGGGGAGTGCGTGCGGTGGAACGATGATATGCTCTGGCTTAAGGATAGGCTCTGGGAGTGTGATGGACTTATCCTGTCTTCACCGGTATTTGAACTTAGACCCTCAGGGAATTACTGTTCCATGAACGACCGTTTTCTCGGCTTCGGTCCGAGATTTTTAATGGGTGTCTTCGAAAAGAAAAAAAGGGTCGGTGCCGCTATCGCCACAGGGGGGAGTGACTGGGTACAACTCGCTCTACCCCAGATGATGGTAGCCCTCTTTATGCTTAACATAAAGGTTGTCGATAAGTATGTGGCCACATGGGTCGCAAGACCGGGGCATGTACTCTTAAGGGATGACCACATGGCGAGGGCAAGAAAACTCGGTCTAAATGTTGCTTCGGCCATGAAGAAGCCTGTTGAGGAAGTGGAGTATATGGGGGACGAACCAGGGGCTTGCCCCTACTGCCATTCTGACCTTGTTGTGATGATGAAAAAGGCAACGGTTGAATGCCCCATATGCGGGATAAAAGGTATGGTAAGCATTACGAACGGGGAGTTCAATATCGCTTGGAGTGAAGAAGATTTAAAGCATATCCGATGGGAACCGCTGGGTATGGGGTCCCATTTCAAAGATATCAGGGAGACCCATGGAAAGTTCGAGGCAGCAAAGGATGTTGTACAGGATAGACTTAAGAAATACAGAGAGTTTACGCCTTATGTAAAACCGGAGAGTAAAGGCGGTAAAAAAAATAAGAAAAGAGCATGAGGATTTTACACAAAAATACGCTTGAAAAAACATAACTGACAGAAAAAATAGGGTCAGTAGAGAACAAGGAGGTGTTTATGCCAAAGGTCATTGCGTGTTCAAGGAGAAGACCAGGACTCACAAAGGCAGATTATTTCAGGTACCTTCAGTTTATCCACGGAACAATCTCCCACAAATTCAGTAGACCTGAGATGGGCTGGTATACCCAGAATCATGTGATAGACAGTGCGTTCGGGACTACAAAGGACTCAACATACGGAGGGATCGCAAACCGTGATGCTGCCGTTGAGCTATCCTTTGCGAGTTTTCCCGATTTATACGCCTGTTTTATGCACCCCGATGTGGTCAAATGGGTCGCCTCGGACGGTAAATTTTTTGCCGATGAACCAAACACTATCGTCATGATAACAGAAGAGTACGAAAAACCGGTACCAAACCCTCTCGATACGTTCAACCCCGGTTATGGTCTTGCCTCAGGCGTTGGGGCGGGAAAGGTGATGCAATTCTTGAGACGTGCGGAAGGTGTATTCCTCGATGACTTCTATCAGTACTGGAACGAAGCCCACGAATATGCGATGGAGAATGCGCCTTACTGCAGGAAGGAGTTGAGGAGATATGTACAGAGTCACAGGCTCGCACAGAGCGATAATGTAAAGGCCCATTTCGGAACGGTGAATGTACCCGACTACGATGGTGTTGCGAGTTACTGGTTTGATACCCCATACCACCTGTCCGCCTTTCGGGAATATAACGAGGCCTTAATGAATTATGAGAAAAGATGGTGTGACTGGAGCATGTCCTTCTATCTCTTTGTAAAGGAAGTGCCCATCCACTATAAAGAAAGATGAGAAAAAAAGGAGGTTACCATGTCTCAAGAAGTATGGGTAAAGACAGGTGCAGAATTTATCCCATCCCCGAGGGAAAAGGTTGAAATATGGAGGACAGGGGATTTAACCGAAGAGGAAAAGAAGAAGCCCTATGCGAAATACTTTTACAGGGATTTAAACCCCCCTGACCCTGACGTATTAAAGGCTATGGAGAAGCCCATAGACCCATCGAGGGCCATTACCCCCGAACAGATAAATGATCTACTCGAACCTGGATATCTTGACTGCGAGATAGGCTGGTGTCAGATGCCGGATGGAACAGGTTTTATTGCCAATCTTAATAAGATGCCTGGGGTAACGGTGGAGATGGTTTACTGGTGGTTTACCTGGATGACCTTAAACGACCTCCGTTACAAGATATGGTACAAACCGTCCCACATAGGCCACTACATAAGCCCTGAGACCCGTAAGGCGATCCTCGACCCGAAGAGTCGTATCCCCGAAGATACCCTCTGGGGCAGGACCCACTATGCCGTTGAGGATATTGGTGTGGGGCCCGAATTCATCCATATACACTTTAAATCCCCTGAAGAGTGTGGTTTTGATATGAAAAGGTTCAAAAAGCCGTATGTCTCAGGGCTTGTAGCCGGCTACGGCGATGAGATGATGTTAAACGACCCCCATGCACCCAGGGGATGTGCCGTTATGTGCCATATCTTAAGGGATGTGGAGGGGGGTATTGAGTGGCGTACCCGCTTCTGGATGGGCTACAGGCTCGAAAAGGGGAGAGCGGACAAGGTCTTACCCCCAGGGGAGAAGGTACCCGAAGAGGCGATAAGGGGACTCGCCCTCCACAATGCCCACGAATTTGCCAATTATAAGGTCATGCTACCGGACATATACAGGGAACTCGGCGGAAAGATCTTTGAGGATTAAAAAAATAAGGGTTGCCCTTAAGGGAAAAGGGCAACCCTCCAAGGTCTTTTTTTTGAGTCTTTTATCCCCCGATCCTACCGATTGATTTTCAAAAAACAGTGATTATATTAGAGAAGAACGGCTTGTTTCCACCCGGATTATAAGGGTAAGGTAAACAAGCCGACAGATTTATAAAAAAATAAGAGGTGACAACATGAACTGGGAAAAGTTAACGATAAAAGCGCAGGAGGCCTTTGCGGATGCCCAGAGGAAGGCAGAGGCGATGAAGAGCCAGATGCTGGAAAATGAGCATCTATTGTACAGTCTCGTTTCCCAAAAAGACGGAATAGTAAAACCCCTTCTCGATAAACTCGGGGCAAATTCAAGCTATATCATAAACGATGTAGAGAGAGAGTTGAAAAAGCTTCCACGAGTCGAGGGGGCCGTTCAGGTATACATATCACCGAGACTAAAACAGGCTATAGATACTGCCTTTAACGAGGCGGAAAGGTTAAAGGACGAATATGTGAGTACCGAACATCTCCTGATCGGGATAGCGGATACCCCCGATGGAGCTGCCCATTCGATACTGAAAAGCTACGGCGTAACAAAAGACAAGATATATGCGGTTCTCAAAGAGATAAGGGGTTCCCAGAGGGTGGTAGACCAGGCCCCTGAGGATAAATATCAGGCCCTCCAGAGGTATTGCAGGGATTTAACGGAAGAGGCCCGTAAAGGCAAACTGGATCCGGTGATAGGCAGGGACGAGGAGGTAAGAAGGGTGATGCAGGTCCTCTCGAGGAGGACAAAAAATAACCCTGTGATCATAGGCGAACCCGGGGTGGGGAAGACGGCGATTGTGGAAGGCCTTGCCCAGAGGATCGTAAGCGGCGATGTCCCGGAGACACTGAAGAACAAAAAGGTCCTCGCCCTTGACCTCGGTTCCATGCTCGCCGGGGCCAAATACAGGGGGGAATTTGAGGATAGGCTAAAGGCGGTTCTAAAGGAGATAGATGAGGCATCGGGCTCCATCATACTCTTTATAGATGAGCTCCACACGATCGTCGGGGCAGGCGGTGCCCAGGGTGCCATCGATGCCTCCAACATGTTAAAACCTGCCCTTGCAAGGGGGGAACTCCGTTGTATCGGCGCCACCACCCTTGATGAATACAGAAAATACATAGAAAAGGATGCGGCCCTCGAGAGGAGATTCCAGCCTGTTCTTGTGGGAGAACCCTCGGTGGAAGAGACCATAGCGATTTTAAGGGGGCTCAAGGAGAGATACGAACTCCACCATGGGGTAAGGATAAAGGATTCGGCCCTTATCGCTGCGGCAACCCTATCCCACAGGTATATCACGGACAGGTTTCTCCCCGACAAGGCGATAGATCTTATCGATGAGGCTGCCTCAAAGCTTAGGATGGAGATCGATAGCGTGCCTACGGAGATAGATGAGATTGAGCGGAGGATTATCCAGACCCAGATAGAGATAGAGGCATTGAAGAAGGAGAAGGACGAGGCATCCCTCGAGAGGAGAAAGAGGCTCGAGGAGGAGTTAGGGGAACTCAAGGCTGAGGTTGGAGAAAAGAGAAAACACTGGGAAAAGGAGAAGGCCCTTATCATGGCGATAGGGGATATAAAAGAGAGGATAGACAGGGCGAGGATCGAGGCGGAAGAGGCGGAGAGAAGGGGAGACTTTGAGAAGGTGGCGGAGATCAGGTATGGGCTCATCTCTGCCCTCGAAAGGGAACAGCAGGAGAAAAATAGGGAACTCGCAGAACTCCAGAAGGAAAGGAAAATGCTGAAAGAGGATGTGGATGAGGAGGATGTGGCAAAGGTAGTCTCCAAATGGACAGGTATCCCCGTATCGAAGATGCTGGAAGGGGAGATGGAAAAACTCGTCAGGATGGAAGAGAGGCTCCACATGAGGGTCATAGGACAGGACGAGGCGGTAAACGCTGTTTCGAATACCATAAGGCGTGCCAGGGCAGGCCTACAGGATCCAAATAGACCCCTCGGCTCCTTTTTGTTCCTCGGGCCAACAGGGGTCGGTAAGACAGAGCTTGCCAAGGCCCTTGCAGAATTCCTCTTCGATGATGAGCAGGCCATAGTGAGGATAGATATGAGTGAATTTATGGAAAAGCACTCTGTCTCGAGACTCATAGGGGCCCCTCCAGGATATGTCGGCTATGAGGAGGGGGGATACTTAACGGAGGCGGTAAGGAGAAAACCCTACTCTATCATACTCCTCGATGAGGTGGAGAAGGCACACCCCGAGGTCTTCAATGTCCTGTTACAGGTTCTCGATGATGGGAGGCTAACCGACGGACAGGGTCATACCGTAGACTTTAAAAATACAGCGATTATCATGACCTCGAACATAGGGAGTCAGTGGATAACAGAGCTTGCAGGGAAAGACCACGAAGAGATGAAAAGAAGGGTATCGGAGGCGGTAAAACTCCACTTCAAACCCGAGTTCTTAAACAGGATAGACGAGATCATCATATTTAAATCCCTCGGTTTCGATGAGATCAAAAAGATAGCAAGACTACAGCTCTCCTATCTCTCGAAGAGGGTGGCGGACCGGGGCATAGAACTCGACTTTACGGAGGATGTGATAAACCTTGTTGCAAAAGAAGGGTACGATCCTGTGTACGGGGCGAGGCCCTTAAAGAGGTTTATCCAGAAGAGGATCCAGGATACCCTTGCGATGAGCATACTAAAAGGTGAGATCAAAGAAGGGGAGAGAATCGTTGTAGATGTGGATAAGAAAGGGGATTTAACCTTTAAAAGGGGTTCTTAAATCCCCTTTTTTTATAACTTTCTAAACCTTCCTTTTTTCTATCTTCCCATAAGGACAGATCATTTTGCGTCCCGGGCAGAAAAAAAAGAGAAAACAAAAATATTGATTACCAAATCGGTTAAAATGTATTTATAATGGTATAGGACAGACCCATGGCTATCAGAGAAGAAGGATACCTCGAGCTTTCAAAAGAGGTGGAGCGCCTGAAAAAACGGGTGGAGGAACTCGAGAGGTCAGAGGAAGAGCTAAAAAAGGTAGAGGCAGAACTCAGAGAAGCTGAGGAGAAGTACAGGCACATCTATGAGAATGCAACGGAAGGGATCTTCCAGATTACCCCTGAGGGCCGTTTTTTAAGCGCCAATCCTTCCCTTGCAAAAATCCATGGTTATGATTCCCCTGAGGAGTTAATAACATCTATAACGGATATCGGCAGGCAACTGTATGTAGACCCTAAAAGACGACTTGAACTCCTCGCCAAGCTGGAGAGGGATGGTTTTGCCCAGGATTTCGAGGTGGAGATGTACCGGAAGGATAGAAGTCTCCACTGGATCTCCATAAACATAAAGGCCGTAAAGGATAAAAACGGTAAGATCCTGTACACCGAAGGGACGATGCAGGACATCACGAAGAGAAAGATGGCGGAGAAGGCACTCATTGAGAGTGAAGAGCGTTACAGGACCGCCATCGAACATTCTAACGATGGGATAACGATAGTACAGGGCAATAAACATCAATACGTGAACAGGCGCTTTGTGGAGATGTTCGAATATGAAAGCCCCGAAGAGATCATTGGCAGACCGATCACCTTTGTTGTCCATCCCGATGACCACGAACTTGTAATAAACATAAACAGGAGAAGGCAGAGGGGGGAGGAGGTTCCATCCCGTTATGAATTTAAGGGCATCACAAAAAAGGGACGGGTGATCTATGTCGAGGTTTCCGGAACCAGCACACAATATCGGGAAGCACCGGTATATCTCATATATCTCAGGGACATAACCGAGAGGAAGATGGCGGAAGAGGCGTTGAGGACGGAGAGGAATAGACTCAGGACGTTGACGGATTTTGCCCCCTTCGGTATAGCGATGATAGATAAGACAGGGAAATACAGGTATGTTAATCCGAAGTTTAAGGAGATCTTTGGCTACGATATAAATGACATACCCAACGGAAGGGTATGGTTTAAGAAGCTTTTCCCCGACCCCGCATATAGAAAAAAGGTGATCAGTTCATGGGTAGAAGATATAAAGAACAGGAGACAGGGGGAGCGGGTACCGAGGACCTTCGATGTTGTGTGTAAGGACGGTACGAAAAAAACCATAAATTTTATACCGGTCAGACTCTACACAGGGGAGTTTCTTGTCAGTTTTGAGGATATAACAGAGAGGATAGCGGCCCATGAGGCCTTAATAAAATCCCACAAGGAACTTGAGAACTTGAACAGGGCAAAGACAAAGGCGGTGAACCACATTTCCCACGAGTTGAAGACACCCCTTGCCGTAATCCAGGGTCATATAAGGATATTAAAGCGGAAACTTAAAGACCTATCCCTTGAGGGTACGTTTAAAAGTACCATAGATAGTCTTGAGCGGAACCTCGAGAGACTCTTCGCCATATCCAAGGAGACCGATGAGATCTTCCGGGTATCGATGGAGATCGAATCATCCGTTGTCTGTGACGATTTAGACCGACTTTTAAGACGTATCGGCGCCATATCGGAGATGCCACAACCTGTAAAAGAACACTGGAACGCCCTCAAGGGATGGCTTGACCAGTTTAACATAGGTTATGAGGAGTCCTATCAATCGATTGATCTCTATCCTTTTATAAGGTCCATCGTGGAAAAGATAAAGGAGATGGCAAAACACAGGAACATAGAGTTCAAGGTGAAAGGGGAGGAGTTCATCTTTGTCTCCATAGACCCCCATCTGCTTAAGGATATAGCGGTAAGCATATTAAAGAACAGTGTGGAGAATACCCCCGATGGGGGGAAGATAGAGGTGGTTGTTGAGCAGAAGGAAGACAGGGCATGGATCCACTTTACCGATTTTGGTATAGGGATCACCGAAGAGAACCAGAAGTATATCTTTGACGGCATGTTCCACACAAAGGAAACGGAGATGTACGCATCGAAGAAGCCTTTCGATTTCGGGGCCGGGGGCAAAGGTTTAGAACTCCTAAGGATAAGGATGTACGCAAAAAGAACGGGTCTTGAGATTAAGATGGTGAGTAAAAGATGTGAGTTTATTCCGAAAGACACCGATATATGCCCCGGGGATATATCGAAGTGCCCGTACTGCAAGACAAGGGAAGACTGTTTTAATTCGGGATGGACGACCTTTTCCGTCTCTCTCCCTATGAACCTCAGGGAAAACTTGGATCAGATAGGCAATGCCTGCACAGAAACACCTTGAAGTAGAGATCATAGACATCGCCCTCCCCGATGGGTTCGGGGTGGGAAAGATAAACGGTGCTGTGGTCTTTATACCTGGAGGGATTCCAGGGGATATCCTCTCCGTAAGGGTGGTAAGGGAAGAAAAGAATTTTTTGGTAGGCATGATGGAGGGTATCACCTTTAGATCACCCTTCAGGGTGGAACCCCTATGCCCCCATGCGGAAAGCTGTGGGGGCTGTACCTTTCAGAGCCTATCGTACGAAAAACAGCTGGAGATAAAAAAGAATCATCTCCTCCAGACATTAAAAAGAATAGGGGGGTTCCGGGAGGATGTAGAGATAGAAGGGGTTGTCCCCTCTCCGGATATATATTTTTACAGAAACAATCTGGAACTCTCCTTCGGGGGCGATGAAAGTTTGGGAGAACATCTTTGGTGTGGGATGAAGGAAAGGGTGACCCCGATAAACAGGTTTACAGGTAAGGTCACCCCTATAGAGAGGTGTATGATTTTCAGCGAACTCTTGGAGAGGTTAATCCCTTTATGGAAGGATTTCTTACGGAAAAACCGTTTTGAACCTTACGACCCGAGAAGCGGAAGAGGTTTTTTAAGGCATCTCACGGTAAGGGAGTCAAAACATAAGGGGGAGCTCATGCTTATCCTCGAGACGAAAGAGGGCCTCTCCGTCGATTTTAGATGCTTAAAAGACCATATTCCATCTGTAGCCCCTCAAGTAACATCCCTCTACTGGGTTATCAACAAGAGGGCAGGAGATTACCTCCATATAGACGAAAGACACCTCATCTTCGGTAAACCTTTTATCGAAGAGGTGCTATCGGGTTTACACTTCAGGATATACCCCGGTACATTCTTCCAGTCAAATACAAAGGCAGCGGAGGCGTTATACAGGGAGATTCCAATACTCGGGGGGATTAAAAGAGATGACCGTGTCGCAGGTCTTTACTGCGGAACAGGGACGATAGAGATATCGATAGCACGTATGTGCCATGAGGTATTAGGGGTTGATGGGGCTTATGAAAACATAAAAACGGCAAAGGAAAATGCGATGGCAAACAGGGTTCAAAATGTCTCCTTCCACCACGGAAGGGTGGAGGATTTTAGAGGAAAGATAAAAGGAGGCAACATAGACCTTTTGATAGTAGACCCTCCGAGGGGTGGGATAAGCAAAAAGGGTATCGAACTTATATTATCCATTAATCCAGAGCGTCTCATATATGTATCCTGTAACCCCGCAACCCTCGCCCGGGACCTGAAGGTGCTCACGGAGAGGAATTATAAAATCGTAAAGGTAGTACCCTTCGATTTCTTCCCCCACACACCCCACATGGAAGTACTCACTTCTTTGAGCCGCAAATGAGGTCTTCCCCTTTATACCCTTCTTTGATAAAATGAGTTTTAAAAAGGACGTTTTTTATATCTCACAAGGAGCTAAAGATGGATAGAGGGGCTGCACAAAAAAGGATAGAGGAATTGAGAAGGGAGATAGAATACCACAATTACCGTTATTATGTGCTCGATGACCCTGTTATCTCTGACCACGAATACGATAAGATGATGAGGGAATTGATTGAACTCGAAGGGAAATACCCCGAATTTTTTTCCCCCAATTCACCGACTCAGAGGATCGGGGCATCACCCCTTGAGGAGTTCTCAACCATAAACCACAGGATACCCATGTTAAGCCTTGCCAATGCCATGTCCTTTGAGGAGGTCATGGATTTTGATAAAAGGGTGAAGAAACTTTTAAACACCGATGAGATCGAATACGTGATGGAGTTGAAGATAGATGGCCTTGCCGTTGAGCTTGTCTATGAGAAAGGGGAATTCGTTCTCGGCTCAACAAGGGGGGACGGTTATGTAGGGGAGGATATAACCCAGAACCTAAGGACCATCCGTTCCATACCCATGAAACTCATCAAAACAGAAAACCTTCCCATACCGGAGATCCTTGAGGTGAGAGGTGAGGTGTACATGGGCAAAAAGGAATTCCACGAATTGAATAGAGAGAGGGAATTGACAGGGGAACCCCTTTTTGCAAACCCGAGAAACGCCGCAAGCGGTTCGGTGAGGCAGCTTGACCCTAAGATTACGGCAAAGAGAAAACTGAACATCTTTTGCTACGCTATGGGAGAGGTAAGGGGTATCACCTTCGGAAGTCACATGGAATTTCTTTCATCCTTAAAAGCATGGGGGTTCAGGGTGAACCCCTATACCCGACTTTTCAATAAACTTGAGGAGATGTTCAACTATTACAACTATTTAAGGGGCATAAGGGATGAGATACCCTACGAAATAGACGGTACGGTGATCAAGGTGAATAACCTGAAATACCAGTCGATCCTCGGCGCCGTGTCAAGATCCCCGAGATGGGCCATCGCATTTAAGTTCGAGGCCCAGGAGGAGACAACGGTAATCGAGGATATCGAGGTCGGTGTTGGACGAACAGGGGCCTTAACCCCTGTGGCGATTCTAAGACCTGTGTTGATAGGGGGTGTTGAGGTCTCGAGGGCTACCCTCCACAACGAAGACGAGATAGCAAGAAAGGGTATCATGATAGGCGATACCGTCGTCGTATCGAGGGCAGGGGATGTGATACCTGAGGTGGTGAGGGTCATAAAGGAGAAGCGAACCGGCAACGAGAGACCCTTTGTTATGCCTGAAAAATGTCCTGTCTGTAACGAGAATGTGGTAAGGCCGGAAGGGGAGGCCATAAGGAGGTGTATAAATATAAACTGCCCTGCCCAGATCAAGGGGAGCATAGAACATTTTGCCTCAAAGAGGGCCATGGACATAGAAGGTCTCGGGGAGAAACTGATCGAACAACTCGTGGATAGAGGTTTGATAAGGGATGTCTCTGACCTTTATTATCTGAAAAAAGAGGACCTCCTCTCCCTTGAAAGGATAGCGGATAAATCCGCCCAGAATATCCTCGATGCCATAGAAAAGTCAAAGAGAAGGTCTCTGGCCCGTTTTATATATGCCCTGGGGATTAGGCATGTGGGGGAACATATATCCGGCCTTCTGGCAGATAAATTCAGAGATATCAAAAGGTTATCAACGGCAAAGGAGGAGGAACTATTGGGCATAAAGGAGATAGGACCTGAGGTATCGAGTTCCATCGTCTCCTTTTTCAGGGATAAGAAAAACTTAGAGACCATAGAGAGGATGTTGAAGGCAGGGGTTACCTTTGAAACGAAGGAGGAGACGAGAAAACCCTTAAGCGGTTTAACTTTCATATTCACGGGGAGTCTAAAGAGCATGACCCGCGATGAGGCGAGAACGAAGGTCGAGGCTTTAGGGGCAAAGACCACGTCGAGTATAAGTAAAAACATCGACTATGTTGTCGTTGGAGAGGAGGCAGGTTCAAAGCTCGATAAGGCAAAAAAGCTCGGTTTGAAGACCATAGACGAAGAGGCGTTTATTCAACTTATCAACCGTCATCAACAGTTTTAGACCCCTCTGCACTACAGAAATTTTCGTCCATAAACTTCAATCTTGAGGCCATTTCTTTGAAGATCCTCATCAACATCTTCGGATTTTCGCTCAATATCTGTTCAAAGTTCTCCTTTGTGATAGGGATGAGTTCCGTATTCGGCTCCCCTACCCTTGCCGTAGCAACCCTCACCGCTCCGGTGAGCATGGACATCTCACCGAAGTATTCCCCCGCTTTTAAAACGTTCACCACCTTTCCGTGTCTACTTACGACAACGGAACCTTTTTTTATGTAATACATCATATCCCCCATCTCCCCCTCTTTAAAGAGGGTATAACCCTCATCGTATACCCTGATAAACCTCCCCATCATCCTCCATCTTTTATCCGTTAATCCCTTTTTTGAATTGAATAGCTCTTTTAAGAGTATCGCATCCATCTTTCTTATCCCGGCCATTATCTCCGCCCCTAAAAGGAGAACGGCGAAGGAAAAATAGGACCACAGGATGATGATGAAGATCGCCTTTAAGGAACCAAAGGCGATCCCGTACTCGGGATTATAGACGATAAGGGCTGAGAAGAGTTCTTTTATTCCTATCCATGAGAGGGAGGTTATGGTAGAAGAGACAAACAACTCCTTTGGCCTCAATCTTATGGGGGAGAATATGATGTAGAAGAATACGATAAAGAGAACGATTGCGACAAAGGAGACGATAAAGTCGATCACAGGGTAAAATGAAGAGGAAGAAGGGGAAAAAAAGGGTATGTAGTAGTGGTAGAAGAGCTCTGTCAAAAGGAGGGAGGCAAAGAGCATGAGTATAGCGGAGACGGCGACTATGTCGAGAAAAGTTCCCTTTATAAAAGATACGGTTCTATCTACTTGAAAAATCTGGATAAATTTATTCCTTACGGCACTGGTAAGGGGTGTTATGGACCAGAAAAGGAGGACAAAACCGAGTATGCCGATCGCCCCTTTGTGTTTGGCAAGGTTATTTACTTCATCGGATATGGTCTTTCCAAAATGGGGGAAGATCCTGCTCGTTATACCCTCGATCCCCTTCACCGCCGTCTCTAGAGAGATTACGGAAAAACTCAAAAAGGATATCACAATAAAGAAAAGGGGGATGGAGGCAAAAAAACCGTAGTAGGCAAGGCTTGCTGCCCCTTCGAAGTCGTTGTTTCTTCGAAAGGATAAGAAAGACTCCTTTGCGATGATAAGGAAGTTCCCTCCCCATCTTTTGACATTATCTATGACCTTAGCTCCCCTCGACATTTAGAAAAAACACCTTTTTCTTCTTAATTCATGGCCTATTTGATTTATTCTAAGTCCAACAGATAAAAAAAATCTATTGAAAAATAGCGCCGTCAAAAGTTAGCTATTCATTTTTGCGTCTAATGCGTATATAATTTCAGGGTCGGCTCTGTAATTTCTATTTCAACGGAGGTGTTTTGATGAAATTTTTCATAGATACGGCAAACATAGAAGAGATTAAAAAAGGGATAGATATGGGGCTTGTAGATGGGGTTACAACAAACCCGACATTACTGGCAAAGGAGAAAAAGGACCCCCAGGAGGTGATAAGAGAGATCGTCTCGATTGTAAATGGACCTGTAAGCCTTGAGGTGATCTCAAAGGATTATAAAGGCATGTGTGAGGAGGCAAGGAGTCTCTCCGCCTTAGGAGGAAATGTGGTTGTAAAGATACCGATGACGGAAGAAGGCATAAAGGCGGTCCAAACCCTGTCCCGAGAAGGCATAAAAACGAATGTGACCCTTATATTTCAGCCCCTCCAGGCATTAATAGCGGCAAAGGCAGGGGCGAGTTACGTAAGCCCCTTTATAGGCAGACTGGACGATATATCCGAAAGGGGTATGGGGATCATAGAGGATATCGTTATGATCTTCGGAAATTATGGATTCGAAACGGAGATCATCGTTGCAAGCATAAGAAACCCTGTCCATGTCCTCGAGGCGGCAAGAATAGGCGCCGACATAGCGACCATCCCCTTTGCCGTTCTAAGACAATTAATCGGCCATCCCCTAACGGATATTGGTATTGAAAGGTTTTTGAAGGACTGGGAGACATTGAAGAATAAGGGGTAAGGCCAAATAAACGCCGTTCTTTAATAGAATCACATATCCCTTCTGTTATCTATCGAACTTTTTATGGTAAGGGGATCTAAATAGACGAGATCCCCTCCAACGGGGATACCGGAGGCTATCCTTGTGATTTTCACATTACAGGGTTTTAGTATCTCCCCGATATAATGGGCCGTTGTGTTTCCTTCCATGTTCGGATTTGTCGCTATGATCAGTTCCTTTATCCCCTCTTGTATCACCCTCTCCTTCAGTTTTTCGATCTTGATCTCTTCAGGTCCTATACCCTCAATAGGGTTTATAACACCGTGGAGGATATGGTACCTGTAACGGCCGGGATTGGACGATTCTATCACCATCATATGGGAGGGCTCCTCTACAACGCATAGGATATGCCCTTCCCTTTTTGGATCCCTGCATATCATACAGGGATCGAGGTCTGTGATGTTAAAACATATGCTACAGAGCCTGATCTTTTCCTTTATATCGAGGAGGTTTCTGGACAACTCCGATACATACCCTTCTTTTGCGTTGAGCAAAAAAAAGGTCAGCCTCGTTGCCGTCTTCCTCCCTATCCCCGGCAACTTTGAGAGGCTTTCGATAAGTCTTTCTATAGGTTCCGGATAGACCATAATCACATACCAAAGGGCATCTGGAGACCTGCAAAGCCCGTTATCTTCGCCATCTCCTCCTGCATCATCTCTCTCGACTTGTTAAGACCTTCGTTTATCGCAGCGACTATGAGGTCCTCGAGGAGCTCCTTATCCTTCTCCTCCCAGACCTCTTCCGCAATCTTGATCGAGAGCAACTCCTGCTTCCCGTTTACAATGCAGCTCACCATACCTCCCCCTGCCTGGGCCTCGACCGTCTTACTCCCCATCTCTTCCTGCAACTTCTGAAGTTTCTCCTGTATCTTCTTCGCCTGACTTAATAGCTGCCCAAAATTTTTGTTCATCTTTCTCCTCCCTTTTAAATGTCAAATAATGTCCTCACCTCTTTTACGTAATCTTCTATCGTATCTTCCCTCTTCTCCTTTGGATCGATGTATATAATGGTCATCTCCCTTTTAAAAAATTCCCTGGAAATCTCCTTTGCCTTTTCCTTTGTAGATGGGTCATCCTTTATAAATTTGTATTTTTTATCGAGTTTCACCTTGATTATATCCCCTTCTATCGACACATCGAGATTCTGAAATATATTCCCGATGAAAGGTTTTTTTGCCTTAAGATACTCTATAAAGCCTTCGACATCATCCCCTTTAGAGGGGGATGGGATAGTCGTGGTCGTGACCTCTATCTCTTTTTTCTCTTTTTCCCTATCCTCTTTTAATGAAGGTTGGGGCCTCTCTATATGTCTTTCTCTCGGCTCTTCGGGGGTTGGGCTATACCGGTTAAACTCGTACCTTTTTATCTCATCGACCACCTTTTCCACATCTTTAAGCTTTGAGATGTTGTAAAGGTTTATATATATCATCTCCAGAGAGGTTTTGGGGAAGGCCCCCCTCATCATACCCTCTGCCTTCAGCACATAATTCAACATGTTCTGGATCTCAAAGTATTCAACCTCCTTCACAAGGGCATCGATCCTGTCAAACTCTTCTCTCTCCATATATATAAAATTCGGAAGCCCCCCACATACCTTTATCAGCAGAAGGTTTCTTAAAAAGAAAAGAAGGCCCTCGTATAACTGATTGGGGTCATAGCCCTCCATGATCACCTGTTCTATGATCTCGAGGCCTCTTTTTATGTCCTCCTTTATTATGGATTCGAATAACTCATAGAGGATATGCTTTTCCACAACCCCTATGATGTTTATCACATCCCTTTCTGTGACCCTGTTCCCCCCGTAGGCGATGACCTGATCCAGTAAGGATTCCGCATCCCTCATACTCCCGTCGGCCTCAATAGCGATATACCGGAATGCCCCTTCCTCATACTCTATCCCTTCTTCGGAACAGATCCTCTTCATCTGTTCCACGATATCCTTCTCCGATATACGCCTAAAGTCAAAACGCTGACAGCGGGACATGATGGTATAGGGGATCTTCTGTGGTTCTGTTGTTGCAAGGATAAAGATATTGTTGCCCGGAGGCTCCTCCAGGGTTTTTAAAAAGGCATCCCTCGCCTGGGGTGTAAGCATGTGGGCTTCATCGAGGATGTAAAGTTTGTACCTGCCCTTCATGGGCATATATCTCACCGTCTCCGTCAACTCCCTGATGTCATCTATACCCCTTGTGGAGGCCGCATCTATCTCTATTACATCCACAAAATTCCCGTTTTCTATGGCTATACAGTTCTCACATACACAGCATGGCTCTTCCTTCGGGCCATAGATACAGTTCAAGGCTTTCGCTATGATACGGGCCATCGATGTCTTTCCCACACCCCTTGGCCCTGTAAAAAGATATGCGTGGGGTATCCGTCCCGAGCTTATAGAATTCTTGATTGTTTGAACGATGTGGGGCTGGCCTATCACATCGCCAAGCCTCTTTGGTCTCCACCTTCTTGCAATTACCCTGTAAGTCATTCCGGAAAATCTTTCTATAAATCTTATAAAACCAGGCTACCTGCGGCACCCGGAGCGGTTACTACCGCTGCTTTCTTCCGAACCTGACGGGGTTTGTAACCTTCACGTTGCGCAGGGCCTGGTTTTTTATTTAACCGGTGAGATATTATGAACCTGTCCGCCTCTCCTTATGCCCTATGGCTTAACACTTTCCGTATAAAAACCTCTAAATCGATGCATATAACAATACAATCTATATCACTTTATGTCAATACGAATCGGCGAAGGCCGGATTATGCTATAAACAAAAGCAAAAAGGGAATGGGATCGCCAAATATATATTGACACCTATCCTGAAGCAGTGCTATCTCATTGTTGTATCGGCGTATATTAAGCGTGTGAGGTACTAAGAATGGGCCAAAGGGTGGAGTTTAAGATCAACAAAAAGAAGTATAGTGTCGACATCGAAGGGGAGGAGACCCTTTTAGAGGTCTTAAGGGATAAGATCGGGCTTACCGGGACCAAAATGGGGTGCAATCAGGGGGATTGTGGTTCTTGTACGGTCCTTTTAGAGGGCAAGCCTGTAAATTCCTGCCTTGTTCTCGCGATTGACGCCCAGGGAAAAGGGATCACAACCATAGAGGGCATAAACGATGATGAAAAGCTCCATAGAATACAGCAGGCCTTTGTTGAGTTTAATGCGATCCAGTGCGGTTTCTGTACCCCAGGCATGGTGATCACAGCCTATGCCCTTCTCAAGGAGAACCCAAAACCCACAGTAAATGAGATAAGACACTACCTTCAAGGGAATCTCTGCCGTTGTACCGGATATACAAAGATCGTTGAAGCCGTTCAATGGGCTGCCCTTAATGGGGAGAGAGAGGAAATTTCCCACGACTCGGTAAAAAGGCTTGAGGGAGAGGAAAAGGTAAGGGGGAAGGCGGTCTATGCAGGGGATATCAAAAAAGAGGGTATGCTTGTAGGTAAATTCTTAAGAAGCAGTATACCCCACGGGAGAATAAAAGAGATAAGAACAGATAGAGCCTTATCCCATCCCGGAGTTGAGGCGGTGATCACCGCATACGATTTTCCTGATAGAAGGATAGGTTTTATTATCCACGATGAGTATATCATGGCAAAGGATAAGGTACGATATATAGGGGAGATAATGGCCGCTGTGGCAGCGGTCGATGAAAAGACCGCGCAAGAAGCCCTTGAACTGATAGAGGTCGATATAGAGGAGCTCCCCGGGGTCTTCACGTATAAGGAGAGCGTAAGAGAAGATGCCCCTTTAATCCATGAAGATTTTGATAAATATACCACTGAGGTGCCTTTGATAAGAGACAGGAATATCTGTCTTAAAGGGAGGATAAAAAAGGGGGATGTGGAAAAAGGGTTTGAAGAAAGTGACGAGATCTTTGAAGACAGTTTCACCGTTCCTGTCGTCCACCAGGCAGCCCTTGAGCCAAAAACCGTCGTTGCAGAGATAGACCATAACGGTAGAATCCACATCTTTTCCGGAACGGCCCGTCCTTTTGCCGTTCAGTCAGGCATTGCAGAGGTGCTGGGTATACCCATGTCGAGGATACAGGTAACCGCAACGAGGATGGGGGGCCATTTTGGTAGCAAGGGGGAGATCACCTTTGAACCCATCGTAGCCATGCTTGCCCTGAAGACAGGTAAACCTGTTAAGGTCGAGATGACCAGAGAGGAGGAGTTTCTCGCCGGTAATCCAAGACATATGATGGATATACATATAAAGACAGGGGTAAAAAGGGATGGTAAGATCATAGCCCGGAAGGTGCGCCTTGAGGTGGATACAGGGGCTTATGCCTATTTCGGCCCCCTTGCCACATCAACGGCCATGAACCTTGCCTCAGGGCCTTACAGTATACCCAATATATATGTCGAGGGTATATGTGCATACACGAATAAACTCTCCTGCGGGCCATGTAGAGGACCCGGGGCCCCTCAGGTGATCTTTGCCGGAGAGGTACAGCTCGACAGGATTGCCCGGTCATTAGGGATTGACCCCATAGAGATAAGATTAAAAAATGCCTTAAAAGCAAACGATACAACCGCCACAGGACAGGTTTTAAAAGATGGGGGCTATATCGAGGCCTTACTTGCCCTAAAAAGATATCTTACGGAGAACCCTCAAACCTACCCTGCCCAGGATGAGACAAAGGCGTATGGGATGGGTATTGCCGGGGGTTTCTGGGGTATGGGGGGTGCAGGTTCCAGTGCTATGGTAAAGCTAAATGAAGACGGTTCAGCGGTGCTCGTCATGGGGGCAGCGGAGACAGGGGCCGGCTCCGAGACGGCTATGGCTATACTCGTCTCTCAGGGACTCGGGATTCCCCTCGATATGGTGAGGGTCATAAGCGGGGACACGGATACATGCCCTTTTGACTTCGGTGCCATAGGGAGTCGCACGACCCAGGCTATGGGAACCGCTGTTCACAGGGCGATAAACGGTGTCAAAGAACAGCTTCTCAATTTTGCAGAAGGCCATCTTGGCATACCGAAGGATGCCCTTGAGTTAAAGGAAGGTAAGATTAAGGCAAAGGAAAGACCCGATATTTCTATCTCAATCGCAAAGGCCGTCCATATGATGACCACTGTAAAAGGGGGACCTCCTGTGGCAACAGGGACAAATACCGCCCCGAGTACCCCTTTTAATCAGGAGTACGTAGAGGGTATGGTGAGACCTGCAAGACCCTTCTTCTCCTTCTGCGTCCAGGCAGCGATCGTTCAGGTGGATAAGTTGACAGGTAAGGTGGATGTATTAAAGGTTATAGCCTCCCATAATGTGGGTAAGGCCGTATTTAAAGAGGGTATAGAAGGTCAGATACAGGGCGGTGTGGCTATGGGTATCGGTTACGCATTGACAGAGGAGTCGATATTTGACGGAGGGAGGCTTGTAAATGACTCCTTTCTCGATTACAGGATACCTACCGTCCCCGATGTACCGGAGATCATCCCCCTGATCGTGGAGAAGGAAAATCCGAAAATCCCGGAAGACATAAGAGGGGTCGGGGAGCCGGCAACCATCCCTACAGCCCCTGCTATAGTAAATGGAGTCTACGATGCCTTAGGGGTTAGAATCAATCGATTACCTTTAACCCCGGAAAGGGTATTCAGGGCGATCAAGCCCCTTCCTTGACAAAAAGGGGAGTTTTCATTAATTTATTCTTAAGGTAGTAGGGAAAATGGTGAGATTTATTTTGAATCCGAGAGAAAAAGAGATACTTATCATGATCATCGAGGGTTATATTGCTGCGGCGGAACCGATAGGCTCCGAGAAGCTCTCGAAAATATTAAATTACAAATGGAGTTCAGCCACAATAAGGAATATAATGGCAGGTCTCGAAGAGAGGGGCTTTTTGTCCAAGCCCCACTCTGTAGCGGGGAGGATCCCCACATATAAGGCCTTTAGATACTACCTTGAAAATTTACAACTCCCGGAGTATCCAGGAAAGAAGATACTCAACAACATAAACAGTATGCTGAAACAGCAGCATAAGGGCATTTCGAGTCTGATGAATAATGTTTCAAAGGCCTTGGCCACCATATCCAGATATACAGGCATAGTCGTCGAACCCCATATAGACATGATGCTCTTTAAGGAGATAGAGTTTGTAAAGCTCTCCCGAAATACGGTTCTCACCGTTTTTGTCACCTCTTCGGGGACGGTCCATACGAGGATCGTTGAAACAGAAGAGGAACTCGACGAACGGACCTTAAACTACATGAAAAACTATCTGAATAATAAATTCAGCGGGAAGCCCTTCTATACACTAAAGGAGGGTATAAAGGAGGATATGGATAAGGACCGGTTCGAGTACAGAGAGATCTTGAAGCTCATAAACGAGTCCCTCCAGACCATCATAAACGAAAAGGAAAAGAGAGAGGTATACATCGAAGGAGTTTCAAAAATAATAGATATCCCTGAATTTCTCGATGTCCAGAGGCTCAAAGAGATACTCGATGCCTTAGAGAAAAAGGAGAAGCTCCTCAAAATCCTTGATAAATGCATAGAAAACGAAGGTATCAGGGTAATCATGGGGGACGAGACGGACATGAAAGAGATGAGGTGCATGAGCATCATCACATCCACGTATAAAGTCGGGGAAAAAAACTATGGGGTGCTTGGCGTGATAGGTCCTATCAGAATGGACTATTCCAAAATCATACCCCTTGTCGATTATACCGCGAAGACTGTCACAGATATTCTAAAACTTATGTAAGAGAGGATAAGGCAATGGAACATCACAACGAGAAAAAAGATGAAAAAGAGAGCCCGAGCAAAGAGGAGGCGACCCCTCACGAAGACCAGAAGAAACGCAAAAAGAAGGATGAGATCATAGAGGAACTTCAAAAAACAATACAGGAAAAAGAGGAGACGATAAAAGGTCTTCAGGAAAAGATTCTATATCTCCAGGCGGATTTTGAGAATTTCAAAAAACTGAAAAACAGGGAAAAGGAAGAGACCTTAAGATTCGGAAATGAGGTTCTCATCAAGAATCTCCTTCCTGTTGTGGACAATCTGGAGCGTGCCATCGACCACTCCTCAAAGACATCTGATTTCAAAAGCATCTATGATGGCGTAAAGATCGTGTTGAATGAATTCCTTAAAGTACTGGAAAAAGCAGGTGTGGAGAGGATAGAGGCGGTGGGGAAAAAGTTCGATCCCAATCTCCATGAGGCCTTTCTCCAAGAAGAGAATAACGATATGGAGCCGGGGACCATACTTTCGGAGTTTCAAAGGGGCTACATACTCAACGGGCGTCTTTTAAGGCCCTCGATGGTCACCATCTCAAAAAAGTCTGAACAGGATAGTTAAGGTTATCCATGAAAAAAGATTATTATGAGATACTCGGCGTCTCCCGGGACGCAAGCGAGGAGGACATTAAAAAGGCTTACAGAAAACTCGCCTTAAAGTACCATCCTGACAGAAATCAGGGAGATAAAGTAGCCGAGGAGAAATTCAAGGAAGTGAACGAAGCGTATAGCGTCTTAAGTGATCCCCAGAAGAGGATGAGATATGACAGATTCGGTAGCGAAGATGATTCAAACATCTTTGACTTCGGATTCGGTGGTAATTTTGAGAGTGTATTCAACGACCTGTTCGGCGATTTCTTTGGGGGGACAAGGCAACGACAGAGGACTCGTAAAGGGGATGACCTAAGGTACAACCTTGAGATCGAGTTCGAAGAAGCGGTCTTTGGCACAGAGAAGGAGATAGAGATACCAAAGGAAGAGCGGTGTCCTTCCTGCAACGGCACAAGGATAGAGCCTGGGTATCAGCCTGTTACGTGTAGACACTGCGGTGGAAGGGGACAGATAAGGCAGACCCACGGATTTTTCACCATAAACAGGACCTGTGAATACTGTAACGGAGAGGGATACATAATCAGGGATCCTTGCAAAAATTGCAGGGGAAAGGGTTACATCAAAACAAAGAAGAACATAAAGGTAAAAATTCCCCCTGGGGTAGATACAGGAATGCGCCTCAAGGTAAGGGGAGAGGGGGCCCAGGGTTATGGGGATACCCACCCAGGAGACCTGTATATTGTGATTAATGTAAAGGAACACCCTCTGTTTGAAAGGGAGGGGGACGATATCATCGTAAGGGTTGATGTCCATTTCCCCATCCTTGCCCTGGGAGGTGAAATAACTGTTCCAACCCTTGAAGGAGAGAAAAAACTCAACATCCCTCCAGGAACACAGCCAGGAAAGACCTTCAGGATGAAGGGTTTTGGTGTTACCAAATCAACGGGTTATGGTAAGGGGGATCTCGTTATTTACCTAAATATGGTGGTTCCTTCCTCGCTGACGGAGAGGCAGAGGTACCTGATAGAGGAGCTTGCGAAGGAGTTTGAACAGGAGAAGGAGTTTACCATAGGGAGGGGTTTCAAAGAGAAGGTAAGACAGTTCTTCGACTGGAAAGAGTAAGGTTACCACAAAATATACCGTATATCTCAACCCTTCTTATAGAAAGGCGACATCTCTCTCAACCTCTTTACGATACCGGGGAGAATTGTCAGGAAATATTCCACGTCCTCTTCGTTATTCTGCCTCCCAAGGCTTATCCTTATCGAACTCTGACATAGTTTGGGCGGTATGCCCATCGCCATCAAGACATGGGATGGTTCTGTTGAGCCCGAGGAGCACGCAGAGCCTGCGGAGACGGCAATACCCTGTAGGTCAAGGGATATCAAAAGGGATTCTGCCTCAACGTGCTCAAAGCTGAGGTTCAGCGTATTGGGGAGACGGAGTTCGGGATGGCCGTTTAACCTTACCCCTTCGATCTTCTCTAAAATACCCCTTAGCATCTTTTCCCTCAGCTTCTCTATCCTTTCGTTTTCGTTGTCCATTTCGCATTCGAGGAGTTCGCAGGCCTTGCCAAACGCCACGATCCCTACCATATTTTCCGTGCCTGCCCTTCTCCCCTGTTCTTGGTGACCACCGTGGATGAGGTTGTCGATATCGATCCCCTCCTTTATGTATAAAACCCCAACCCCCTTAGGGCCATATATTTTGTGGCCTGAAAAACTCGCGAGATCCACATTTAAGGTCTTTATATCTATCGGGATCTTTCCCAGGGCCTGAACCATATCGGAGTGGAGAAGAACACCGTATTCCCTCGCTATCTCCCCTATCTCCCCGATAGGCATGAGGGTCCCTGTCTCATTATTGGCATACATCACCGAGATGAGTATCGTCTCCTTTTTGATTGCCCTTTTTACGTCCTCTGGGTCTACGATCCCAAACCTGTCCACAGGGAGATAAGTGACATCAAAACCCCTTTTTTCAAGGTAACGGCAGGTATTTAATACCCCGGGATGTTCAACCGTTGTGGTTATGATGTGGTTCCCCCTATCCCTTTTCATATACGCCAC
This sequence comes from Syntrophorhabdaceae bacterium, assembly GCA_026415675.1. Taxonomy (GTDB): domain Bacteria; phylum Desulfobacterota; class Syntrophorhabdia; order Syntrophorhabdales; family Syntrophorhabdaceae; genus JAOAGQ01. Next base: position 45,208 of record JAOAGQ010000022.1, on the reverse strand, counting down.
ACCCTTTATAGCGTGGTTATCGCTCTCGGTGCCGGAGCTTGTAAACACAATCTCATGTCCTTCAGCCCCTATGATACGGGCAGCCTGTTCTTTTGCGATTTCATAGTACCCTTTTACATCCCTTCCTGCCCAGTGGATACTTGAAGGGTTTCCAAAAAGTTCACCCAGAAAGGGTTCCACCGCCTGTTTTACCTCGGGATGGATGGGGGTTGTTGCGTTGTTGTCAAAATAGACCTTCCTCATGATTACCCCTAATCAAAATATACATGGATCGCCTTTACAGGGCACACCTTTACGCAGTGTTCACATGCCACACACCTCTCATAGTCAAAATCGACTCTGTAGGTCTCCTTATTTACATAAAGGGCATTAGGGGGGCAGACGCTCGCACAGACCCCACAATGGACACACTTCTCCTCATCCCTTTTAACATCCTGCTCAATAGGTTCAACATCGAGATTCATCCCTTTCAGATATTCCAGTCCCTTTCTAAAATCTCCCTCATCCCCCTCTATTTCGAGCACCATCATAGAATCCGCCTTAGGGGAAATATTTGCCCTTAAGATGTTGAACACAAGATGGTAATCCTTTGCAAGCTTGTATACTATGGGTTTATCTATCGTGTTTCTCTTAAACTTCAAAATAAATCTTCTCTTCATGTGATCTCCTGTCAAAATCTTATTCAAAGGTTATACCTTAACGATCTCCAAGTCACCCCAGGCGCCGAGATGACCCCCTTTTATCACCAGAATCGCTATGACCCCTTCGTACCTTCTCCCTGCCTCAATCGCATCAGGTATATCGTCTTTATCTTTTACAATATTTCCCACCAAACTCGCAAGGCCATCAACGAATAGGGCGGAATCCCCTATTACACATACCGCATCTGCCTTGCCGAAGCTAAGGGAAGGACCCACCGTGGCGGAGGAGGTACATATCCCGTAAGGCTTTTTCCTCCCCTTTATCTTGATCCCTATCCGTTCGCTATAGGGCGAATCGTTCGCATATACAAGGACGGTCCTCTCTTTCTCTGTCTTCAGATAGATGTCGCCCCCATTTTCGATGATACACTCTCCTGTATGGCCTTCCAGATCCTTTCCTATGTATTCTGCTATCGCCCCTGCTACCGTCGCCATAGGCCCTACCCCTATAATGGATGAGGCCCCCATCATATCTCTCACGATCGCCGGGGCAAGGCTATCATAACAGACAGGGACGAGACTCTCTTTGAAATCAGGTCTCAGTTTTATATACTCCTCGATCTGGTTGCGGTAAAAGAGCACCCTTTCCTCAATTAGTGGCTTTAAATCTCCCTCCGTACAGCAGAGGAGGTCTGTCTCCTTGACCCTCACTTCATAAGAGAGGAGATCTTTCGGCTTCGATATCCTTCTGTAGAATCTCTCCTCGTACATTTACGTTCCTTTTTCAGACCCTACTCATCAATCCCTATCTTTTCTTCTATTTTTTTAACCCTTTCCATGAGAGAGGCGATCGCCCTTGACTGGGGATCGGGCATAAAGGCACTGTCCATCTGTATCTTTTTCTCTCCCTCAACCCTGAAGACCACCTTACCTGGTATGCCTACCACGATAGAGTTCGGGGGTATATCATTTACCACCACAGAGTTTGCCCCGATTTTTGAATTATCCCCTATTCTTATAGGGCCTAAGACCTTTGCCCCAACCCCTATGACAACATTATTACCTATCGTCGGGTGCCTCTTTATCTTTTTCCACGTTGTACCCCCGAGGGTTACGCCGTGGTAAATCGTAACATCATCCCCTATCTCCGATGTCTCCCCTATAACAACACCCATACCGTGGTCAATAAAAAACCTCCTCCCGATCTTCGCCCCTGGGTGTATCTCTATCCCTGTTAGAAACCTCGCTATGTGGGAGGTGAGCCTGCCGAGAAAAAATAGCTTCTTTTGCCATAACCAGTGGCCTATTCGGTGGAATAAAATTGCATGGAAACCGGGATAACAGAATATAACCTCGAGGGTGCTTCTCGCAGCGGGGTCCCTCTCAAAGACCGCCCTTATATCCTCACGAATTTTGTCAAGCATAAGGAAATATACAACCCCTTCTCTCTACTGTCAACATAACACTTCCCCTTTGACACTATTTTTGATAGTATAGTTAGAGGGTCTGTAATCAAAAATCATTGGAGGAGCGTACCAGATGGACAATATAAACGACAGCGAAAGGGAAATAAGGGCTGCAATGGATAGATTGAACGAAAAGGAAAAAGAGATAAGGATAACCGATGAGTTTTTCAAAACACCCCCCGACCACTGGGAAACAAAAGGGTCAAGGGAAGATAACGGCTTCACCTCAAAACTGAAAAACGTTTTATCTATTCTTACCCCTATTATGTTTGTTGTAATAATTGTTTTATCCGTAGCCGCTGTGTTCATGTGGAAGGATATTGGGACGCTACAGACATCAATAAAGACGTTAAATTCGAAGATAAACTCCATAGACACCGCAGGCCTCAAGTCTCAGCTTGTTGTACTTGAGACAAAGGTCGAACATATGGCAAAGGAAAACGAAAAATTGAGGAACGAGATAGCCCAGATCCACAATGACATAGATGCATTGAAGGCAAAAAGAGAAAAGGCAGAGGCCCAGAGGCAGGCCGTAACCAAGAAGAAGACCCCTGCTCCCCCCCAGCAAAAACAGAGATAGAGTACATGATCCCGAAATTACAACCCAATTTTCCCTATCCCTGTTTATTCGGTCATGATATCACAATTTCTTAAGGGCCAGATAGACTACTTTCAGTTCATATACGGGGTTGCACTTATTATACTCGCTGCCCTATGCCTTTCCATGAGGAAGAAGGATTCAACAGGCTTGCCCTGGATGTGGCTTGGTCTATTCGGTATCACCCATGGGATATGTGAATGGCTTGGTCTTCTATCGAATAGCCTTATTGATAGCCCTTACATACTGACCATGAGCTTTTTATTCATGGTCTCTTCTTTTATATTTCTTATTGAGTTCGGCAGGTTAGGTCAAATTTCCCTCCACGGGAGGAGGTGGGGACAATGGATATATCTCCCCCTGCTCATACTCGGGGTAACCGGTGTTACTTCAGGTGAAGCCGGTTTGCATGCCACAAGCAGGTATGCCTTCGCCATACCAGGAGGCCTCTGGACTTCTTATGTGTTTTACAAGGCTTATGTGACTGAGGGAAAGGGCAATAAAGGACTGCTCGCCGCTTCTGTAGGCATGGTGCTTTACGGTGTGTTAAGCGGTTTCGTAGTCCCCGAAACGGTTTTCTTTCCAGCAAACATAGTCAACGAATCATCCTTTTTCAGGGTTACAGGGATACCTATCAAGATTTTGAGGACGCTTCTGTCCGTCTTTATCACAGGGGTCATCTGGAACTACCACCATGCCATCCATATAAAGGAAATGGAAAAAAGGATGGGCAGGTCTGAGCGATTCTATACCCGTGCCCTCGTTTGCTCCCTTGTTTTTGTTATTATTGCGGGCTGGATATCGACACTGAAAATGGATTGGCATGCGAGAAGGATACTCCAGTCGAACTATTTTTCAAGGGTTGGGATTATAACAACGGTTACACCCATCGAAAAACTCAAAATCCTAAAAGGTGACAAAACAGATAAAGATGATGAGGCATATAAAGAAATACAGGAACTTTTTTTCAAGATAGGGGTGGCCCAGAACGATATAAGGCGTATCTATATACTCGGTCTTAAAGAAAAAAACCTGTTCTATTACATAGATACCGGTTATCTCTCGATGGAAAAGGTATTGAAGCCCCCTGAGGATCCGGGGAGTATCTTTTCAAAACCATCAGAGGTTATTGTAGAGCTTTTCTCAAAGGGATGGGGGCAGATAACAGGTCCCCACGAGGACCAGTTCGGCCTTTTTGTCTCGACTTATGTGCCCATAAGGGACTCTTCAAGGGGGGGTCAAGTCATAGGGGTCCTGGGGATGGATATAGATGCAAAAGAGTGGAAGAGGCAGGTCAACGTGTATCGTCTTGTTCCTATTATGGTAACCGCCGTTATAATCGCCATACTTTGCGTATCTTTCCTTGCAGTACAGTACCAGAAGGAATGGACAGGGCGGGTTCTTGTAGCCGAGTCGGCCTTGAAAACACAACTCCAGTTCATAAAGACTGTGATGGAGACGATACCTAGCCCCCTTTTCTTTAAAGATATAGACGGGGTTTATCAGGGTTGTAATAAGGCCTTTGAGAGATTAACCTCAAGACCCGCAGAAGAGATCGTGGGAAATACGGTGTTTGAAATCATGCCCCTCGAGATCGCCCTCGAGGAGAGGAAGATGGATGCAGCCCTTCTACAGGAGAATGATGTAAAGGTTTACGAATTGCAGATACCCCACAGGGATGGTTCCCTCCACCATTTTATTGTTTATAAAGCCTTATACGGAGACCAACTCGGAAACCCTTCAGGTATCGTTGGTATCTTAATGGATATAACGGAGAGAAAGCATATGGAGGATATGCTGAAAAAGGCAAAAGAGACCGCAGAGGATTTGAACAGACAACTCGAAAGGGCTATAGCGGAAACAAAAAAGCTCGCTATGGAGGCGGAAAAGGCGAACATTGCAAAGAGCGAGTTTTTAGCGTCCATGAGTCACGAGATCAGGACACCGATGAATGCGATCATCGGTATGGCAGACTTGCTCTGGGAGACACCCCTAAAACCGGAACAGAGACAGTATGTGAGGATATTCAAAACTGCGGGGGAGAATCTCCTCGCCCTTATAAATGACATCCTTGACCTGTCCAAGGTAGAATCAGGCCTTTTAAGCCTTGAGGTCGTCGATTTTGACCTTATAGACCTTATCGAAAAGACCTGCGAGGTAATAGCCATCAAAGCCCATACAAAAGGCCTGGAACTTGTATTCCATATCGATTCCCAGGTCCCCCGCTATCTTAAAGGAGATCCGGCAAGGTTAAGGCAAATTCTCATAAACCTGCTCGGTAACGCTGTAAAATTCACAGAAAAAGGGGAGATCAGCTTAAAGGTTGGTTTTAATTGCACTACAGACGAGAAGACGAGTGGACAGGATGGCAAGGTTCAACTCCTCTTTGCCGTTACAGATACGGGGATCGGGATACCCCCAGAAAACAGGGAGATCATCTTTGAGCGTTTTTACCAGGCAGATTCATCCATAACGAGGAAATACGAAGGTACAGGATTGGGGCTTGCCATCTCCAAACAGCTTGTAGAGTTAATGGGAGGAAAAATCTGGCTCGAAAGCGAGGTAGGTAAAGGCAGTACATTCTTCTTTACCGCAGAATTTGAAAAAACAGAGGCCGTCTATGAGACGGCCCAGATATCAGACGTAGATATTAATGGCCTAAGGGTACTGGTTATAGACGACAATGGAACAAACAGGCTTATCTTAAGGGAGATGCTTATGAGATGGGGTGCGGATGTTGTCGAGGCGGAAAGCGGCGAGGTGGGTCTTTCCCTTTTAAGAGAAGCGGAGGAGATCGGTAGACCCTTCAACCTTGTCCTTCTCGACAGCAGGATGCCCAACAAGGATGGTTTTACCGTCGCTGAAGAGATAAGGAAAGACCCCGAGCTTCTCGGCATGACGATTATGATGCTAACATCGGAGAGCCGTTTGGGGGATCTTGCCAAGGCAAAAAGACTTGGGGTCTCAGGGTATATGATGAAACCCATCAAACAGAGAGAACTCAAGGAGGCCATCATTTCTGCCTTAGGAAAAGACAGCGGGAAAAAGGAAGAGGTTGAAACAGCCTTTGTCCCGAAAAAGAGAGAGAAACCTGTGAGAATACTTCTCGTTGAAGATTCTGAAGACAACCGTATCCTTGTGAAGGCTTACTTAAAACACACACCGTACATAATAGAAACAGCGGAAAACGGGGAAATCGCTTTTGATAAATTTAAAGAAAACGTTTACGATTTAGTCCTCATGGACATCCAGATGCCTTTTATGGATGGTTATACCGCAACGAGAAAGATAAGGGAGTGGGAGAGGGAGAACAACAGAAGACCTACCCCTATCATTGCATTGACCGCATATGCCCTGAAGGAAGATATAGAAAAAAGCCGTGAGGCAGGTTGTGATACCCACCTTTCCAAACCAATAAAAAAGGCTACCCTTTTAAAAACGATAGAGGAATATACTATAAAAAATTGGTTTGACAAAAAGATACCGAACGTATAAGCCTACCCTTTTTTCGATTCCATGATAAACGATACCATATCCTCAGGTATAGGGGCCTCAATGCTGACAGGGATATTTTTTACAGGATGGATGAATTCTATTCTAAAGGCGTGTAGCATGGTTCTTTCCGCCTCATGTTTTCCTGTCTTCCCGTACATCTCATCTCCAACAACAGGATGGCCTATATGGGCCATATGTACCCTTATCTGGTGGGTTCTCCCTGTCTTAGGGTATATCTCAAGATAACTGAATTTAGTCGTCTCCTCTAACACCCTGTACGATGTGAGTGCTTCCCTTCCCCCCTCTTTCAGAACGGCCATTCTTTTTCTATCCCCAGGATGTCTCCCTATATTCCCCTCTATCGTCCCTTCTTTTTCTTTAAAAAGACCCTCAACAATTGCCCTGTAGGTCTTCTTAACCTCTCTGTTTTTGAAAAGAGTCGAGAAAAGTTCCCTTACGGCCATATTCTTTGAAACGAGTATCACCCCTGTTGTATCCTTGTCGAGCCTGTGTATCAAATAAGGCCTGGGGGATACTGATCCCTCGAGAGGGGTTTGGTCGGGGATGCCGAGGTACCCGAGTACCGCATTCAAAAGGGTAGACTCTTTATGCCCAAGAGACGGGTGGACGACCATATTTTTCGGTTTATTTATCGCAATCAGGTACTCATCTTCATAGATGATATCAAGGGGTATGGCCTGAGGTATAAGAGAAAGGGGCTCCTCCTCCGGTATCTCCCCCTCTATTTCCATACCCTTTTTGGTCTTCATAGAAGGCTTGGGTATCTTTCCCTGAATATGGACAAAACCGCCTTCGATCATCCCCTTTGCTTTTGTTCTTGTAAGGGAAAGCCTCTCCGAGAGGAATATATCGAGTCTTATTCCTTCTGCATCACAGATTAGGCTAAAGGGTTCACCTCTCTCACTCAAGGGCCTTTGCAATCGCCTCTTTTAAACCTTTTATTAGATAGGGTTCGTCTTCAGGTAGTATAGTCCTTAAGTCTATAAGAAGGGTATCCTTCTCTATCCTGCCTATTATGGGAACCTCAAGGGCTCTGAGAATCCCCTCGAGTCTCTCTATTGTTATAGTCTTTGGCTTTATCGCTATACCGTACGATGGGAGATAGACATCCGGGAGACTCCCGCCCCCCACCTGGGATTCAAGCTCAACCAAGGTGATGGAGAAGGCTTTCCCGTGACCCCCCAGGTCTTCAAGATACTTTATCACCCTTTTCGATCGCGCTTTGATCCTTTCTTTCCCTTCGTATATCATCTTTAAGGTTAAAATCTTTTCTTTCGCCCTGTCCCCTTCAAGATAGGTAAGGAGTATCGCCTCGAGAGCGGCAAGGGTGAACTTATCCGGTCTCATCGCCCTTGTCATGGGGTTTTTCTTCATCGCATCAATATATGGTTTTTCGCCAATTATGATACCTGCTTGAGGTCCTCCTAAGAGTTTATCCCCGCTGAAGGAGATCAGGCTCCAACCTTTCTTCGTCTCCTCTATAATAGAAGGCTCATTTATCGAATCCAGACCTTGCAATGGAAAGAGTAAACCACTTCCCGCATCAAAATATGAAGGGAGGTTATACTTTTTAGCCAGGGCTATGATATCCTCGCTTGAGGTCTCATAGACAAACCCTTTTATCCTGTAGTTACTCGTGTGCACCTTCATGAGTAGTCCTGTTGATTCCGTTATCGCGGCTTCGTAATCTTCCCTGTAAGTCCTGTTTGTTGTCCCCACCTCTTTAAGGATTGCCCCACTTTTTTTCATCACATCGGGGATGCGGAAAGAGCCGCCAATCTCTACGAGTTCCCCCCTCGAGATCACGACCTCTCTCCCCTCTGCGAGGGTGTTTAAGATAAGGTATACTGCAGCGGCATTGTTGTTCACTATAAGGGCAGACTCACAGCCTGTAAGTCTTTGGAGGACGGACACGGAGTGTACATACCTATCCCCCCTTGAACCCTTATCGAGGTCATATTCGAGGTTACAAAAGTGGGAGGCCCTCTGGATTACCGCTTCAATGGCATATTTAGGTAAGAGGGACCTCCCCATATTTGTATGGATGATAACCCCTGTTCCATTTATCACCCTTGTAAGACCCGGTTTTATAAACCTCTTTGCTTTCTCTTCCGTGCGGTCTATGATTTCTTCTAAGGGGGGGATCCCCTGCACATACCCCTGCTTTATACCTTCCCTCAACCCATTCAACACTTCTCTTAGCGCATCTTTCATAACCGTCTCGGGATAGAGACCCGATATCCTTTTCCATTCCGTATGTTTTAAAATCTCATCTGTCTTCGGTATCCCTCTTAGAAGTTCCACTATCAATGACCACCTCATTTAATTTGTAACATAATAAACGGTTCTAATCAAATAGAACGGCTGAGGGTCATCCCTTTACGATGGAAATCCTGTAACCTTCTTCTTCGTTCTCAATACCTTTTACGGTCCACCCGTTTGTAATTGCGGCCCGAACCACATTCTCTTTTGAGGTTTCGGTATCTACAAGTATCACGATCTCCCCCTTCTTAACCTTTTTTATCTCATTCATCGTTAATATGACAGGTTGAGGACACGAAAGCCCCCTCGCATCTATCACTTTATCCATGGTCATCCCTCCTTTCTCATGCAATCTGTTTTCTCATGGTAAAGCCTATAAATAGACAGAATAAAAGCCCTATGATAACCCCATAGACACCATAAGGCCCTATACCATCAGGAGAGCTTGCCAGACCGAAATTATGGGAGATCCCTGCCCCCACTATCATACCCATGACGAAAACCGCCGCATCCCCGTCCCCTTCTCCTGCGAGAAATAGCTGTCTTCCCGGGCAGCCTCCTGCCAGTGAAAATGAAAGCCCTGCGAGAACCATCCCCATAAAATTCCATAGCGCCATCGTGTGGGCTATGGGTTGTTTCTCAAAACCAGGGTTGAACTGTCCGAGTATTATGTTCGTAAAAAAGGCAAAAACGATTAGAGAGAAAAGACCTGAAAGGAGATGGGTTTGCCTGAAGAGAATAAAATCCCGGATGGCCCCCATTGTACAGAATCTACTTCTCTGAGCGAGAAAACCGATGAAAAGACCGGCAAAAAGGGATATAACCAAAGGGGCATGTAATGCCCCGGGCCCTTTTATGCTGTAGAAGAGGATACCGCTTTTATCCTGACCCGGGATCTGGGGAAATACAAGAATCAGTATCAGAAAACCCAGCATGGTCAACGGCATAAGCCACCCTACGGTGGTGTGGGTTGACTGAGACCTGCCGAGGTTGTACCCACTTTTAAGAAACAGGGTGCCTATCCAAATCCCTACGGCAAGACCTGCGATTCCTAATATGGCATTGCCATCGCCCCCGGCAAGACGTAAGGCCGCCCTCCAAGGACAGCCCAAGAAAACAAGGCCCCCGATCATCGCAAATACCCCGAGTATAAATCTAACGATAGGGGCAGAACCGGTCCGGGCTCTGAATTCCCTGAAAAGGTTTGCGGCTATGAAAGAGCCCAGGACAAAACCTATGATCTCAGGACGCATATACTGGGCGATTGAGGCCCTGTGAAATCCTAAGGCCCCTGCAATATCCCTCTCAAAGCAGGCAACGCAGACCCCCATATTTGGGGGATTTCCCAGTTTTTGTAGGATTGTGGCAATAATACCTATTATCGCCCCCACTATTATGATACCCCCTCTTGTTGCAAAAAAACTGAACAGTTTAATTGGCATATTCTCCTCCTTCATGGTTTAGCTATATTTCTATGTTTTTTCTATGAAGGAAGGATGGGGCTATACATCAGGAAGGTATAGAACTCAGAGGCAAAAAAAATGGAAACACCCCTTCCCCTTCCTCCATTTCATAAATCAGGCCTAAACTAGGCCTAATTATCACTCACGTTAAGGATAGAGGAACAAAGGGTTTTCCCATCTTTTTCACCTCCTTTCTTGTATGGATATACACACTTTTTTCTGAGAAAGTCAATATCCTTTTCTAAAAGACACCTTTTCCGTTTAAAAACTGTCCGTATTTTTTGTCAGAACCGGATGTATGTTTTGTAAGCCATTCCTTCAGGAATTCCATAACCTCAACGCTTATAACGGATTCACCCCTGTCAAACCTCTGCTTTAACTCCCCTGCCTTTTTCATCAGATTTTCATGCTCCTTAATGTGGAGGAGAAGTCCGGGGTAACTATATTTTTTCATAAGGTCTTCTTCCGTCTTAAAATGATATACCGTGTAATCGATGAGTTCATTTAGCACGTTCCCCATCACAGTCCTCCCCTGCCCTGACTTCATTCCATCATACAGGTTGTTCACAATGTCGAATAGCTTTTTATGCTGGTCATCACATTTTTTAACATTTGTCTTATTCTGCTCCGTCCATTCTATAAAGGGCATAAAACACCTCCGTATTTTTTATATATCATCGCATTTTTTCCTATTTGCTTAAATTTTTGGATAAAAAATATGGATGGAGGTATGTTTTTAGGCTTACCCTTAATGTCAATCGGTCTTATGTTGTTTCGAGCCTTATTTTTCTTGCCCCCTTTGCCCTTTTCAAAATTTTTGGATCATCCAGTATCCTTCCAACGAGGTTAACCTCGCTCGCAGGGACAGGGTCTTGACCTCTGCTTAGAGGGGTGGGGCCAAAGAATATGGCAAGGGCATCTCCTGGAGGCCAGTACCCTATGTCCCCTGCCTTTACCTTTGTTGTTGCCGTTTCATCAAGGGGGTATTCAACAGGTATTTCAAAATAAAACTCATCCCCCCACTCGTTTGGTCTCGCCTCCAGTGGAAGGGCTTCTAAAATTGATTTGGCACAGGGTGTATCAAACAACTCAGCATAAATCGAAGTGCCATCAATCGTAATTCTGATCTTTGTTGCCATGTTTCACTCCAATTCATCATTTAAAAAGAGGCATTTTATTAGACCTAATATTTTTACAACAATCTCCCCAATTGGTCAACGGGTTATGGGATGAATTCTAAACGACCTGTGAAAAAGCAGGCAAACTTTTTCTCTTTGTGGTATTATTCTTTTCGCATGGGGATACTGCAAAATTCGATAGGGAGAATTTCCAACATATTCTCCCTGAACGGGTAAAACAGGAGGTTGGAATGGGCCCAAGAGAGATAATAAGAGATGTGTTCCTCATAGGAGATTGCGAACTGACAGATCCCATGGATTGTTCGGTATACCTTATAAATCTCGGCGATATGGTGTTGATAGATACAGGGGCAGGGACAAGCGTAGAAAGGCTGATCTTTAATATCAGGAGACTCGGTTTAAAGCCTGAGAATATCACGACCATTATACTCACCCACTGCCACATAGACCATATAGGCGGGGCCTATGAACTAAAAAAAAGATTTGGTTCAAAGATTATAATGCACTCCCTCGATGCAAAACCTGTCGAACATGGAGACAGAACGATGACAGGGGCTTATCTGTACGGGGTTCCCCTTATTCCAACATCTGTTGATCTAAAACTCGAAAAGGAAGAGGAGTCCCTTTTCATAGGGGAACAGGAGATCAGATGCCTCCATACCCCCGGCCATACCCCCGGTTCATTATCCGTATACCTCGACAGGGACGAAAAAAGGGTACTCTTCGGTCAGGATATCCACGGACCTTTTCTCCCCCAGTTCGGCTCCGATATAAAAAAGTGGAGGGCTTCCATGGAAAAACTCCTCCAGTTAAAGGCAGACATCCTGTGCGAGGGTCACTTCGGTATCTTTCAACCCTCCGACAAGGTGAATGAGTACATAGAGAATTACCTTGAAGAATACGGGGATTGAACCCTTCAATCCCCGAATAGGGACATCTGACGATTTTTTTGCCTTTTTCGGCCTTTTTCAAAGGGAAAAACCCTTTCTACGAATTCATCGGGGATTTCTGATATGAACCTCGATCGGGACATGTCCCTTAATTTCCCGTATATTACCCTTCTATCAGAATGGATGAGGTAGAGTCTATCCGCTGCCCTCGTCATACCAACATAGAAAAGTCTTCTCTCCTCCTCCATATCCACAGATTCTCCCTTTAGGCTGAAAGGGATAATACCATCCTCAACACCAACGAGGAATACAACCTTGAACTCAAGCCCCTTTGCCATGTGTATCGTCATAAGGGATACCGCATCCACCTCTCTGTCATAATCATCCGCAGGGGATAAAAGACAAAATTCATTTATGAAATCGATTATCTCCTCCCTTGATTGAAAGGTATAATGGGGTCTATACGTAAAGACAGGGATCATCCTATCCAAAATGGTATTAAGGCAACCTTCATCAAAGCTATATTTGCCACCCGGAGAGGACAAGATCTCTTTTATGATCTTCTTTTTCTGTGAATTTTCTCTTCCTATCACCCGATAGGGTATGCCCGATGTCGTAAATGCCCCCTCAATGGCTGAAACCTGTGCATTTGTCCTATAGAGTACGGCAAAATCTGAAAAAGTATAATTTTTTTCGTTTTCGGAAATCGTCGCCCCTTTCCTGTAGAGGTTGTAGTGGCTTGTGCCACCGATTAGATGTTCTATCTCTCCCACGATAAACAGACCTTCGTATCTTTCATCAGGTACAGAGACCACCTTGATCCTTTCCCCCTCTTCCCTTTTTCCCTCGAGTCTTTTTTCTATCCTCCTTCTATTATTTTCTATTACCTTGCTTGAGGCATAGACTATCCTCCCTGTAGACCTATAGTTAAAGGAGAGTGTCACCTTTCTTGCGCCTTTGAAATCCTTCTCGAAGTTTAGAAAATTCTCGATATCCGCCCCCCTGAAGGTGTATATGGCCTGGTCGGAATCGCCAACGGCACATATACTACCCCCATTATTTAAAAGAAGACGTATGAGTCTATACTGCCCGTAATTTATGTCCTGGTATTCATCGACTATGATATGGCTAAACTTCCCTCTATAGGGGTTGGAAGAACGGTCCGACTCGACAATCTCTAAAGGTTTTTTTATAAGGTCATCGAAGTCAAGAAATTTCTCCCTAAAGAGGTACGATTCGTAGGTGTCGTATATACCCCTTATCCCCTCGTTTAAAACATCGGTATGGTTTTTTATCCTTGATATCGCCTCCAGTATCTTTTCTGCCTCTCTGTTTCCATCTTTTTTTACGAGGGAACCTATGATGGAGAGTTGCTTCTCTCTATCTATCAGTAGAAAATCTCTATAACCTGAATCCTTAAGTATCCTGAGGCCCAAAAGATGGATGGTTCCGATAAATACCCTATTAACCCTATCCCCGATTATACTGTATGCCCTCTCACGGATCTCCCTCCCTGCCCTATTTGTGAAGGTGAGGGCACATATGTTCTCGGGCTTTATGCCTTGATCAATAAGATGGGCTATTCTATTTACAACGGTTGTTGTCTTTCCTGCCCCTGGGCCTGAGACGACGAGAAGAGGGCCGTCTATAGCTTCAACGGCTTCCCTCTGATTTGTATCTAATCCCCCGGATATACCCCCTTTTCCATTCATGGCAGTTATGTCGTATATATCAGGATAGTCTCTTATGTTTACAACTCATATTTCAAACGGTTTCCGCTTTCGGAAATTTTACCCTCTATGAAAAGCTGTTCCACAATGGTCTCTATCTCCCTTTCTTCCATTCTCCCGGAAAAGGTGTTTTTAAGATGCATGGCAAGGGACGCCCTTGTCCTCGGTCTTCTCGGGGGTGGTATCTTTGAGAGGTTTATAATGACCGCTGCCGTATGGTCCGACTTTGGCATTCCCAAATCAGAGGAGGGCAACTGGGAGAGGCTGACTATCCTCTTTGCCTTGAGGCCAAATTTGTTTGCATATTGGATAACAGGATCAAACCCTTTGTCTTTTGAGAGTATGTATATATCTTTTGGAACTTCTCTTTCAGAGGTGAGCCTTCCCAGTTCAAAAATCATATGAAAGTCCAGGTTGTTTTTCCCGTTTCCCTCTATCTTTATCCATTTCAATGATTTTCCGAATGGCTGGGTGGACTCTACAAGTTCAAAGGGTATCTTATTCTGTGATTTACCCACAAAAAACCAGACCTCTACCCTTTCCGGATCAATGCCATTTAAGCTTATTCCCTGAATATTTTCGTAATCTATCATAAGTATGAGCTTCATCGTTTTGTCCTCTCTCTTATATATACCCCGCAGAGGGGAGGTGTCAAGCATGGATTTACTATGTTTAACCGAGAACGGTAAGATAATGGTTATTTCAAAAACCATGGGGTTATGCTATAATATACGCCTTTGTAAAGAATGAATCGAAGAAAGGAGAGAAGATGATCCACGGTGAATATGGTGATTTCTTTAATGTAGCGGACTATTTTATAGACAGAAACATAAGACAGGGAAGGGGTCACAAAATAGCGGTCTATACAGAGTACAGAAATTATACTTACAACGACATCCAGAAGATGGTTAACAAAACGGCCAATGCGTTGAGGGAGCTGGGAATACGGGTTGATGACAGGGTGATCATCATCATGCTCGATGTACCCCAGTTCTATGCGATATTCTATGGCGCTATAAAGATAGGGGCTGTTCCTATCCCCTTAAATACCATGCTTACCCCTGACGATTATGAATACTATTTAAACGACAGCAGGGCGAGATGCCTCGTGATCTCTGAAGAACTCCTCCCTGTGATAAGAAACATAAAGGGGGACCTCCGTTATCTCAGGGACATGATAGTGATATCAGAGAAGGAAGGGGCCCATATACCTTTTAAGCAGAAATACAGACACGCCCCGGAGACGATAAAGACGGAGTACACGACAAAGGACGATGTGGCTTTTTGGCTATACAGTTCGGGTTCAACGGGCTCTCCGAAAGGGGCGATCCATTCACAGAACGATATGCTCGTCGTTTCAGAATCATACGGACAGGGTGTCCTGGGCTTGAGAGAGGATGATATCCTCTTTTCTGCGGCAAGGCTCTTTTTTGCTTATGGTCTCGGGAATTCGGGATACCTCCCCTTCTCCGTTGGTGCCTCCGTTGTCCTCAATCCTCAGCCGCCAAAGCCTGATAATGTGTTAAAGCACCTGGAGCGTTTCAGACCAACGGTTTTCTTTGGCATACCAACACTATACGGACAGATTCTCGAATTTGTGGAGAAGAGGGATAAAGAGAAAGGCATAACCCCGGACCCTAACGCAAACCATGAATTTTCATCGGTGAGGATCTGCGTATCCGCCGGTGAGGCTTTACCTACAGATATTTACTACAGATGGAAGAAGAGGTTCGGGATAGACATACTCGACGGTATAGGCTCCACAGAGATGCTCCATATCTTTCTGTCCAATAGGCCCGGCGATATAAAACCAGGTTCCACGGGGAAACCTGTGCCAGGTTATGAACTAAAACTTGTTGACGATGAAGGAAGAGAGGTACCTCAGGGTGAGATAGGGACCCTCCTTGTAAAAGGTGGAAGTGCCGCCCAGCAGTACTGGAGGAAGAGGGAGAAGACGAGGCTTACCATGCAGGGAGAATGGATAAATACCGGCGACAAATATTATGTGGATAAAGACGGGTATTATTTCTGTGCAGGTCGCGGGGATGATATGCTGAAGGTAGGGGGGATATGGGTCTCCCCCGTTGAAGTGGAGAACTGCATGATGGAACACCCTGCCGTTCGGGAAGTGGCTGTTGTGGGTAAAAAAGATGAAAAGGACCTCGTAAAACCTAAGGCATATGTAGTATTAAGGGAGGGGTATAGCCCATCGGAGGAACTGGAAAAAGAGCTTAAGCAGTGGGTACTCGACCGTATGGCAAAATACAAATACCCGAGATGGGTCGAATTTGTCACCGAGTTACCTAAAAGCTCAACAGGGAAGATACAGAGGTTCAAACTGAGATAGATGGTTACTAAATAAGAAGAAGCGGGGTTTCGTGATTTAAGGACATGGGATTTGGATAACCTCATTCTATTAACCATCATTATCGTACTGCTTGTAATCCTAAACGGTATCTTCTCAGCAGGGGAAATAGCCCTCATCTCCCTGAGAAAGAGTAAAGCAAAAGAACTCTTAAAAGAGAAGAAGGATAAGCAGGCAGCCCGTCTCCTATCTATACAGGAGAATCCGGAGAGATTTTTATCGGCGGTCCAGATAGGGATAACCTTATTCGGTACCCTCGCCTCAGCGATAGGGGGCACCATCTCTGTTAAATACATAAAACCTCTTTTCCACGGAATACCCTTTGTGAAAGCCATGGACGATACGCTGGCCCTTATTATCGTCGTGGTACTTTTAACCTACGTGTTTCTGATCTTCGGGGAGCTCGTACCAAAATATATCGGTATCAATTATAAAGAAAGGGTGGCCCTCTTCGTTCTTCCCATTTTCGAGTTTACAACAAGGGTCTTATTTATTTTTGTGGCTTTTCTCACCCGTTCAACGATGTTCGTCGTAAACTCGTTGAAACTGAAGAAGTCGGAGGAACAGGTGGGGGAGAGTGAGATAAAGATACTCCTTGAGGAAGGACGGAGAAAGGGTGTCTTTGATAAAACGGAAGAGGAGTTGATCCACAGTGTATTCCAATTCTCAGATAGATCCGTAAAGGAAGTGATGGTCCCAAAACCAAACATTTACAGCATAGATATAGAAATGGGGAGGGATGAGATTTTAAGATATGTGGTGGAAAATGAGTTCTCCCGTTACCCCGTGTATAAAGACAACCTCGACAATATCATCGGTATTGTCTACCATAAGGATATAACAAAACAGACTTTACTCCAGAAGCGCTTTGATCTACCGAGTATCCTAAAAAAACCCTATTTTGTCCCCGAGACCATGGGGGTCAGTCTACTTTTAAAGGAGATGCAGAAGAGACGACAACACATGGCCATCGTGGTCGATGAGTACGGAACAACCGTGGGCATCATCACCCTTGAGGACATAATGGAAGAGATATTCGGTGAAATAATGGACGAGACCGACGTGGATGACAGGATTGAAAGGTTAAAAGACGGCTCATTAATAATCGACGCCTCTTACTCTATCAGGGATTTAAACAACATGTTACATTTAGCCCTTGAGGAGTCCCCTGACTATGAGACGTTAAGCGGCCTTGTTCTCTCAAAACTACAGGTTATACCAAAAGGGGGAGAGATAGTGTACACAGACCGTTACAAGCTCACCGTGGTCAATATGGAGGGGAGAAGGATCAAAAAGATTAGACTTGAGGCCATAAACGGCTAAAGGAATCTTAAAAAGGTCTGATTAAAAAGGGGGAGCCGGATAAAAAAGGGTAATCCAGGCCCCCCCATATCATCACAACTAAATCTTGGGGTGTTCCTTCTTTGGCGAGAAATGGCATCCGCCACAATCCATTATTCCCCTTGTGTTTTCCAGTACGCTTCCCCTGTCATGGCAGCTCCTGCACTTCTGCGATTCAGGGGAAAGGGTGTGGATGGTTTTAAAGGTGGTGTCCGCATGTTTGTTCAACATCTCCACCGTATATTTTGCCACCGCAGCGGTTATCCATCCGCAACGGTCAGACCTCTCCTTTGAGAATGCCTTGAATTTAGAAACCTTACACCATCTCGATATCGATACATGGCAGAGGGTTGAGTTCGATACGGACTTTGCTATACTTTCAAACCTCGGCTTATTAGGCTTGTAGTCGGGCAGGGCCGTCTGCTCGTACCACAGAAACACCTCCTGAATGATCTTATACGCCACCTCTCTCTTCTTCGGATCAAGCCCCCCTGCCACAAGGAAGATCGCACTGGCAGCACCGGTGAGGGCACCGCAGAGGGAAGCCGTATCGGCCATACCTCCCTGACCCACAACAAGAAGGGTGGTAGGCACCATTGTATAGGGAAAACCGACCTCTTTTCTCAACTGACCCACTATACTTTCAAATACACCATAGGAGCATGCGCCCTTATAGTAACCTGCGTATCCATCCTCTGCAGCAAGTACAGGATCCAGTTTCTTATAAGGCCACGGTAGATCAGGCAATGTTTGAACCTTTTTTTCGTCCTGAGCCATAACACCATTTGCCACCGCAAGAGAAAACCCACCGAGACCTGCCCCGACGGTCAATGCCCCTACACCCTTTAAAAGTTCTCTTCTCGATACCTTCATCCTCTTCCTCCATTAACTACGATTTTTTTGTAAATCCATTGAAGCCCTATGGAAGTATACAAAAAAAATCAATTTTAGTGAAGCGTTTTTCACAATTTAAAAATCCCTATAAGCACTATCTGTTATGCCGTCTTTAAGATGGCATGTGTCGTTTACGAAATGGACAAACATACCGTTATCCCTTTGCTCAATCAGACTAATTGAGGCAGGATCAAATTTAATACCCCAGAAGTGGCTGTTAGAGACGTTTAAGGCGTAAAGTATCATGATCTTACATAAAACCCTGTGGGTTACTATGATATAACTGTAATCCCCGAAAGAACAGATGTGCTCCATTGCACCCTTTATCCTTTTTCTCACCCTATTTAGACTTTCCCCACCTTTTACTCTGAACCTATGGGGACTATCTCTCCAGCGGGAAAAATCGTCGGGATATAATCTCATGATCTCTTTAAGGGTAACCCCCTCCCATATCCCGAAATCCATATCCGTTAGATCCTCTAAAACCTCAATAGGGGTATGGATAGTGGTACCTATAACCTCCGCAGTCTTCTTTGCCCTTAAAAGGGGGCTTGTAAATATCCTCCTTATCCCCTTATCTTTAAAAAAAAGACCTGTTTTCCTTGCCTGTTCTATGCCGGCATCATTTAAAGGGATGTCCTTCCTGCCCCGAAAAATCTCCTCTCTATTGTATTCGGTCTCACCGTGCCTTACCACATAGATAAGCATGCCTTCTTCCCCTCTTGATTTTTATTTAATAAGCCTTCGTTCATACCCCTTTATTGTATTTACTCTTCCCAATCTCCCCCTTTCCCCATCCATATCCAGTATGCCTTACCGTTTTGCAATATTTCTAAAGGGGTAACGTTTATGGTTACGTTTTGGTTACTCTGTTTTGCCTTCCATACACCGTTATCCCAGCCCCAGAGGATTATCCAGTCGTTGAGGGAAGAGAGGGCATCTTTCACCGACTTTCCGTTCTCTCCGTTCCAGCCTACCAAATTCCATCCTGGAGAAAGGCTGATTCTCCTTGGACCTTCATTCCAGTTTGATATATCGAGTACGGAAGGGCTATCCATATATACCCAGTATCCCTTTCCAGATTCAAGGGTATTTAATATCTTGAACATCTGACTTTGATTGTTGAGCTTCCATAACTGCCATTCCTTTGACCTATTATCATAGCCCCATACAAGTCTCACGGCGGGCATATACCCCGACAGCATCTCCTCAACTTTTATACTTTCTGCAGGCAGAAGAGGAAATGATAAGAAATTCCAACCCTTTGAGAGAACCATCCCTGAAATGGAAGTGGTGGATAAAGATTCCATAATCGTTCCATTCTCTCCCACAACAAGCCATCTCCCATCCCCAAAGACCGCCTTTGTCAGTGATAAGCCCGTAGGCAATCTGTATGTATTCCAGGTTAAGCCCCTGTCGGTAGAAGTATATATTGTGCCACTATCCCCTGTGGCGATAAGGGTGTTATTCCCGTAACCCAATCCATAACCACCATAGTCACTTATCTTCTGCCACGACTCACCTAAATCTGTAGTTCTTAATATCACGCCCCCTATCACATAGAAGGCGTTATCTACGTAAATCACATCGTGAAAGGCATTATAATGGCCGTATTCTTTTAATGTCCATTTGAGTCCATCATTAGAGGTGAAAATAATGCCGCTCCACTTCTCTCCATCCCAGCCATTACCTACCGCAACAAACCTTCCATTCCCTGCCCCATCTTCTCCGTATGCAACGCCACTAAATCCGAAGAGACTCAAAACATTCTGTTGTCCCATATCGACATTTGACCAGGCAGAGGCATCCGAGGAAGTAATGATAATCCCCGTATTTGTCCCTCCAACGGCCACATAACGATACTTGCCGAAAGCCACCCCATAGAGGTTAGCGCTATTTTTTGGTATATTTTGCGTCTTCCAATCAATACCGTCATTAGAGGTAAGGAGGAGATCGTAATGTCCGACCGCTACAAACCTGTTGTTAACAAAAGAGATACCATAGAAGGTCCCCGATGCCCTTTTTGTCCAGTTCTTCCGGTCATGAGAGGAGATGATCCCATCGCCTACTGCGACATAGACTCCATTCCCGTAAGCTATACCTGTGATCCAACCGTTATCCCCCTTATTCAACGCATTCCAGGAAACACCGTTCGTAGAGTATAGCGTTGCCCCATTATTCCCTGTTACAACAAACCTGTTATTTCCGAATGCCACATTCTTAAAATACGAACTACTTCCCGTTTCTACTTTAACCCAATTCGATGCATCTGTTGATGTGAGGATAAGACCGTTGCCTCCAACCGCTACGTATAAACCATTACCGTATACAACATCGGAGAGAGAATACAGGGATGTGCCGGAATTTTTAACCGTCCATTCAACACCATCAGAAGAAATGGAGATATTACCGACCCTTGAAACGGCAAAGATGTTATCTCCCCCGCATGCGAGGGCGGTTATGGTATATCCTGTCTTTGGAGACCTTGGAAACCAGTTTATGCCATCTGGGGAAACCTGTATCACAGCGTTTCCACCGTATTCGCTCCCCGTCCCTCCCAAAAAAAGGCCGTTACAGAAGATCATATCGATGAATTGTGTCGAACCCGAAGTGGTTATCCAGTCTATCCCATTCGTCGAAACGAGATACGCCTTGTATGTTTGAACAACAAATAGGCCATTCCCATAAGCAACAGGGGCATAAGACAGATATATACTCTCCTTTCCTTCGAGAATCTTTGTCCATTTTATGCCGTCAGGAGATATAATGATGGCCCCTTTTCTATCCACCGCAACAAAAAGGCCATTTCCATATCCAACACCAACGAGGTTTTCCGTAGTATCGGCATACCTTTTTGTCCAGCCATTTCCATCAGGGGATGTTAATATTGTTCCGTAATCACCGACAGCGACAAAAATATCACCGCCAAAGGATAGTGCATTGATTGTGTTTCCCTGAGGCACAGGGTTCCTAAATACCCAAGTATTTAAGGGTTCACCATTGGGGATACGTACCTTACCCAAAAGAACCGTAAGATTTATATCTGAATCCATAGATACGGTGCATGTGTCTTTAGCGCCTCTGCATTCCTCTGTCCAAAAGAGTATGGTTGAATCGATACGGGGGGAGAGTTTTATCTCTACCCTCCTTCCCCTACTATACGAACCTTTACACCCTAAGTCATTACAGGAAAGACCTTCCGCAAATATCTCGGCAGTACCGGAACCCTTCTTTGTAATGGTAAGTACATAGTGGACAGGGACGGTCATAAAGCTGTATTCGGCAGACTTGGTGGTTTCTCCATTTTTATCAAGCCCTATAATCCTGAAATAGTAGACAGTGTCAGGGGTGAGCATATCTATTGTTACGCTATGCTCTGTCCTCTGGGACAACTCCATTGCCGTTTTCCATACATCGGTCCCTTCCCTCCTGTACTCAATCTGACCTACCGTGGGTGTCTGTGTCTTCCACGTTATGGTGGCACTATTTTCACTTATGGTATGGGGCGGTACATTCACCTCAAATGCGGCAGGATGTAGGGGTGCATAGGGAAATCTATCCGATTGTATGATGGTACCATTTGTCCCAACTGCCACAAAGGTATCGTTACCAAAGGCAACACCGTATAACACCGCAGGGATACCGGTCTTTATCGTCTTCCATGTCTGCCCTTCAGGGTAAAAAACGTTCTCGTCGTTTCCAGTGCCGCCTACGGCAAGGAATGTTTGATTTATGTATAAGATAGACCTCAGGTCTACGTTTAGATTGGATATAGGCCAGTCTATACCGTTTGTTGAACCCATCCATTTGCCGTAAAAACCTACCCCTATAAATCTACCGTCCCCGTAAACGATGCTGTTAAAACCAACATATCCGGAAGTATCCTTTTTGGTCCAGCCTACCCCATCGTTCGATGTGAGGACGAGTGTCTGCCCCCCTGTCCCTATCGCAGCGAATATACCGCTTCCGTATGCTATGTCCTGTAGATCCATTGAAACGCCGGAATTCTGTGCAGACCAAGTTGTCCCGTCAACAGAGGTGAGTATCGCCGCATATCTTAGATCATCGCTTCCTTTTTCACCTACAGCCACAAAAATGCCCTTACCAAAGGTTACTCCCCTTAAATTATTTTCAACACCGGAATACCTTTCCACCCATTCGATACCGTCTGTTGATGTGAGAATCGTCCCTTTATCTCCGACCGCAACAAATCGGCCCTCTCCGTAAGAGATCCCGTACAGATTTTTATCCGTCAATGTGTATCTTTTTGTCCACTTAACACCATCCGGGGATGTGAGGATGGTGCCAACATCCCCTACGACAACGAATAAGCCATCTGCATAAACGATCCCCCTTAAGGTTCTGTAGTACATATTCCCCAGAACATCCCCGCTTCTCACAGTCCAAGTGATGCCATCCGGGGATGTGAGGATTGCACCGTTTTCGCCAACTGCCACAAATTGTGTGCCATAGCAGACCGAAAAAAGGTCATTAAAAACACCTGAACCCTTTGATGTCCAGCTTTTTCCATCCGTAGATGTAGCTACTTTTCCTTTTTCCAGAACCGATATAAACCTCCCTCCCCCATAGGCTACCCCTCTTACCGTACCCAATGTACCGATATCGTTTGGATTCCAGTTGTTTCCATCTGGAGAGGAGAGTACTTTCCCATTTACACCCACCGCTACGAATATCCCACCTCCATACGCCACGTCGAGGAGATCTTCCCCCGAAACAGAAGAAACTTTTACCCAGTCTATTCCGTTTGAGGATGTTACAATCGTGCCCCCTGCCCCTACTCCAACGATTACGATCTCTCCCGATTGGGTAACTCCTCCTACAACCTTATGGAGTAAACTTGTATCCGTTACGCTTTGCACACTGTTCTGGGCAACCCAACCATCGATCAGAGAAGGGTTTGTGGCGGTGATAATCGCTGCCTTCCCATTTCCGTTATCTCTCCCCGATACAATAAAAATACCGTCCCCAAAGGTACCCCCTGATATAAAGGTAACATCCTGTAAATTGTAACCTCCCTTATCAATAGAGGTCCATGTATTTCCGCAATCGGAGGAGACGAGAATTTTACTCCCCGTGTAATAATCACCCCTAGTCACGGCGACAAAAATCCCTTTTCCGTAAGCTATACCTATGATATCTTCATTAACACCTGAATTTAGGAGATTCCAGTTTATTCCGTCCGGAGACGATACGACCGTTCCACCATCACCAACAGCAAGATAGACCCCTCCACCATAAGAAACCCCCCTTAAGGGGTTTCCCTGGGGTATGGGGTTTCTATAGTGCCATGTCAATATCGATTCGGCATATAAAAGAATCGGGAAGACCAACGTAAGGCATATGAATAAAAAACAAGAGGCTGTAATGTTCAGTGTCTTTTCACCATATCCCGCGATCCGTTCACTTTCTTCTTCCTTTTCCACTTTTCCACCTCCCCTTCAAAATCTAATATCACTGCTGCCACCCTGCCTGTCTTTCCATCCTCAGCCAGTAAGCCTTTCCCTTATAAAGGCCTGTCAGGGGAGGGACGTTCGGGGTGGTTTCTTTATGCTTTGCCTTCCACTGTCCGTTGTCCCAGCCCCAGATGATAATATATCCTGAAGGGAGGTTCATTGCGCCGTCTGTACCGTTATAACCGGCAAGGTTCCAACCTTCGTATAGGGTTATTGTCTGAGGTCCTTCTATCCAGCCCTCCATATTAATATTGCCCAAGGCATCCATATAAATCCAGTAACCCTTACCGGATTCTACGTTTTCTAAAACCTTGAATTTTGAACTTTGGAGGTTGAACTTGAATAATAGCCACTCTTTCGTCTGATTATCAAACCCCCACACAACCTTTACGTTTTTTGAAACATCTTTTAGGACCGTTGAAATGTTTTGTGTGCCTGCAGGGAGTCGGGAAAAAGAGACAAAATTCCATCCCGGCGAAAGAACGAGTGCCGGTGCCTTAGGGACCGTACCGCTTAAATCTACACCGAGCATGGTCGCAATGGTCGTGACATCCTCCGTTGCATTCGGACAAGAAACGGTAAGGGTATAGTTGTGGTTTAAAAGGGCGCTGTAGTTATAATAACGTCCCGCCCCTCCGGGATTTTCTTGAAGGGATGCCCCTAATAGGTATAGTCCCCTTGTAAATGTCCAACCTATGTTTTGATTTTTTGGGGCAACAACCACAGTACCGTCCTTATCCTTTACAGATGTAAAAAACGGCTGGCCTGAATAACCGCTTATACTACCTGAAATAGAACATGCCCCATCGAGTATCACCTTATATGTGTCGTAATCGGACTGACTGGCAAATACACCGGCCAAAGAGTATGCTCTCCCGTAGGATATATCCTCATTTAGCACCATCACTATGAACGATTTCTCCACCTTTTTCCCGTTGGCATAGGCAGAGACTATTACCCTGCTTGCGACCTTGTCTGCTCCAGGAACAGGTGTAATATTTAGGATATTTTTGGTGAGGGAGAGGGAGATCGCATTGTCATTCGTATTTGTGGTTGTAAGGGTCATGTTATCGCCGTTTTCATCCCTTGCGTCTATAAGGATTTTTAAAGGGTCAGTCCTGTTTGAGTTCAATACCATATCCTTAAAGTCATTGAGTATCACAGGTCCTTTATCGAGGGCGCTGTCTATTGTCGATCTCTCTTCATCTGTCAACGGTTGCGTGGTAATGTTCACCGTGTAGTTGTCCCCTGAATTACCGGTATAGGCCCAGCAAGTACCCTTTATATTACACAAAGAGCTTCTGACCGTATATAAACCAGGCGTCAACTCTATGGTGAATGGGGCCCCCTCTTCCTTTAATACCCTCATTTCAGCATCGTATAAGGTAATATAGAAGGACTGACCGGAGATACCAGTCCTTGAGCCGCCTATCGTTGTCTGTCCCTTAAGATACACCTTATAGCTGTCTCCATCATAGGGGAAATTGAATTTTCCTGTGATAGTATATCCGTTTATCGTATCCCCCTGCTCGAGATTAGGGGCACAGTCAGAACCACTACACGGTTTTACATTGTAGTAGATCCTCAATACCTGAGAAAAACTATTATTGTTCTGTGGATCGTAAACGATAGGCTGGTCGAGGTAGTAAAAGTCGTTTCCGAACCCTCCCCAGCCCATATTTACATGGATTTTGTTGCCTGTAGGATCCGCCCCAAATCCATCGGCTATGGCGAGGTGTCCCGGGAATTCTATAAGAAGAGGTCTCTCCCCGTTTATCTCCTCTTTTATTTTGCTTAAAAACGCTTGAAAATTATTATTTTCCATGTCCTTTACGGTATTTGAGAGACCGAAGTGTTCTATAAGGCCTGAAAGATTGATCGTTGCCCCCGAGGACTCAACGCCGAGTTCGGTGTGGTTGACAATAACGAGGTCTCTAATCAACTTTGCCACCTCATCTACCTTGTAATCCGGGGTTGTGGCATCGAGGACATCGGGCATATTATCCCAGTTGAAATCCCGGTAGAGAATTGCCTTTAACTGTTCTTGATTCCATGTATAAGTGACAACACCTGCACCTTTTGCCGGGGATTTATAATACCTAAATATCTGGGCCATAGCCACATTCACACAACCAGCGACCACCCGCGTTCCCTGCATTAAGGGGAGATACCTGTTATAGGGCGAACCTTGATCCCACCTCGTGCTCAAAAGAGGTGTCCCTGGCTGATATGAATAGGGATAACGGATATTTTCGAGGTTAAGGAGAAAATACCATCTCTTTTCATTCTCCGTTGCCCACTCGGCCTCCGGGGTCTTAATCGCCTTCAAAGCCCTTGCTTTATACTCGAGTTCCCGGAGAAGAAATATCCTATATGGTTCGGGGAGGTCAGAGAAAGGTCTCTCAAGGGAATATGCCTTGATGGGGGTTAAGCTCATCGATGGGGATATGAGGATATAGCCACCCCCTTTGAGATGCACTATGGTGCCTGTATATATCTTCTCTCCTTCGGGGTTCAGGGCGTTAGATTCGATGGGCTCTATAGATAGAATCTCTTTTTCACTCTTTATGAATTTAAGGAAGTTTACGGCAACATTCTCCCGTATATCCCCGGCAATTAATGGAATCCCGGTGAATACGGATATAAAAGCTATAAGGCACATAAAAATAAAAAGTTTTTTTAACATCCGAGACCTCCCGTTAACGTTCGAACATCTTTATACCTTAAAGATATGCTCATTGGACCCAATTTATACTCTTCCCCGGGGAATTCATTTTAAGCCAGTATGCCTTGTTTACCTTCAGGGTTTCGAGGGGTAGAATATTGATGGGTAACTCATCGGACAAGCTATGTCTTGCATACCACTGACCATCCTCCCAGCCCCATACGATAACCCAGTTACCGGAGAGACTGCTCAAGGATGTCCTTACATCGGAGCCGTTGTATCCCCCATAACCGACAAGGTTCCAGCCATCATAAAGGGTGAGGTTAAGATACGGGAGAGAGGTGCCATTTAGATTTAAGGTTCTACTGTCAGCCATATATACCCAGTAACCTTTCTCAGGCTCTATGGTTTGTAAGGGTTTAAACCTCGAATTTTGAGCGTTAAACCTGAATAGTTCCCATTCCTTCGTTCTATTATCAAAACCCCATACGACCTTAACATTATCCGAGATATCCTTAAACAATTGTTCAATGGCTATGCCCCCTTCGGGCACCCCCGGGAAGGATACAAAATTCCATCCCCTATTCAGAACAAACTTTACGGGGATCTGGGTCGCCATCTTCTGTATTGCCTTTAACGCATTGAGCCTCCCCCCTGTAATCGTTTTTCCCGTAAGGGAATCGACAGGGTCGACGGATTCCATGATTATTTCCTTTATCTCCGATGCCTTTGCATCAGGTTTTAAAGACCACAGAAGGGCTGCCACTCCACTTACAAAGGGGGTTGCCATAGATGTACCGCTATTCGTGTTGTATGGATAATTGATAAGGGTCGCCGTGGGATTACCCATTGATTTTAGCTTTTCCCCATCTTCCATAGAGATGGAGATTACAGGGATCCATTCCCCTGGCTCACTTAACGTACCGTTTACTATCTGATACCCAGACTGATTATTGTATATGATCGCCGCCACTGCCCCTGCATTCTGGGCATTGATCGTCTTGTCCTTGAATGTAACCGCCGAACCATCCTCTGAACCTCTCTTGATAAGGGCAATATTGCCCCTTACTTCAGGGGGGAACTCATCCATCCTCGCCCCGTACCCGGAGTAAAATATCTGTCTTGTTATGCCCTCCTTCGGCACCTGCCCTGAATATTCCATGCCGTATGCCTTGTATTTTACCCCATTTACGGTGAGAGAGGCCCCGGGCATATCGGATCTTCCCTGGGGTATCGTGGAGAGGATGTTGACCCCCGGCGCTCCAAGATGGACGCTTATTGCCCCATAGTTTGAAAATGTTGCGATATTATCGTTTCCATCTGTTGCCGCAACGGATATTATATTGGTAAGGGGGGGATACGTTACGCCGTTTATTTTGTTCTCTACCGTATATGAGGCAGGGTAGTTCTTCGCTACCCCGTCATTGTCGTTACGACTGTTCCCTGCCGCCGCTATAAACAGGGCCCCTCTCTCTCCTGCAGCCTTTATCGCATCGTATTCTGCCCTTGTAAAGGTAGAGTCTCCGAAACTCGCATTTATGATCTTCGCCCCCATATCAAGGGCATATTCTATCGCATCTATCTCCGAGGCCACATCGCCTTCAGCCTCCATGAACTTCAAAGGCATTATACTCACCTGCCAGTTCACCCCTGCGACACCGAGACCGTTATTTGTTACGGCCCCTATGATCCCTGCCACATGGGTACCGTGGCCTTTGTAGTCCATGGGGTTATTATTTTTACTGTAAAAATTCCAGCCGTAGACATCATCTATAAAACCGTTACCGTCGTCATCCACTTTATTGCCCTCTGTATCCTTATTGTTCTTCCACATATTCGGGGCAAGATCCGGATGGTTGTAATCCACCCCCGTATCGATAACGGCAACTATTATATCTTTAGAACCCCTTGCACTATTCCACACCGAAGGCATACCTATCTTTGTTAGACCCCATTGTTCGGATAGGGCAGGGTCATCGGGTATAATCCCCATGGGCCTTCTCTTGTAGTTTGGCTCCACATACTCCACATCTTTATCCTTTTTCAACTTCTCCAGATACTCCTTTAAATCTACCCCCTTCGGGAGCTTTATATGATGTATCCTCGCCCTCTTGAACTCCCGTAATCTATCAAGGTTATGTTTTTTCAAAAAGGATGCCTTCTCTTTATGGGAGACGCCCTCTTTGAATTTTATGAGGAGTTCCCCTTCCACATACCCATTCTGCTCCCCGTCTTTTACGGATTGGGCAGAAATATCAAAGGGATAGAAAACAAAAAAGGAAAGAAAGATAAGTAAATAGAGATAAAGAATCATACAATATATAATATGCACCACCCATCCGTTATTGTAAATGATAATCATCACAGGAAAGACTATACATTTTCAATCTGTTTAGGTTATAATCGAAAAATTTAAAAAAAAATTATCATTTGTGGGGTTTTGTCCTTATGGGGAAGCAAGGAAAGACGAGAAAGGATAAGAAAATCGCTCAAGTACCGGAGAAGAAGACCGTCAAAGGGGAGAATAAAGGCCTATTCTCTGGTATAAAAGATAGACTTATGTTTCTCGAAGATGTGATCTTCTCTCTCTTCTTCTTCTGCCATGCCCTTGCCTTTACGACAGAGATTCAGGTCCATTTCACGTTACCTAAACTTGCCGTTCTTAGGGTATTCTCTTTTCTCATAACCTTACTGGGGATATACAGGATAAAGAGAGGGGATATAAAGGGATTACCGAAGACCATATCTTATACAGTGATCATTCTCGGTCTCTGGTGGATATTCTCCTCCTTCTTTGCCATCCATAAGCCGACAGCCCTCCATGGTGTGTACGGTAGATATAATGCCCTTTTGAACCACGAGATATACCTTTTGCTCTTCTTCGTATTCGCCTCACTGCCTATGGACAGAGAGAGGATCGAAAGGATAATAAAACTTTTTGTATACGCATTGGTCCCCGTTTCCTTATACGCCATACTCCAGTTTCACCGTATAGACTTTATACCGTGGCCTATGGGCAGGTCGTCTTCAACGACAGGTAACCCTGTCATACTTGGCGCACTGTTAGGCCTTGCCATGCCCTTCGCATTGACATTCTTTTTTATGGCCTTGAGGAAAGGGTTTAGACATCCCCCCCTTTATCTATGGTCTACCATTTTTCTTATCCTGATTTACGGAGGTTTCAGTACATTAAGCAGGGGTCCATGGTGGGGTATGATCTTCTCAACCGGCATTATCATGGTCGTAAATTTTTTCAACAGGAATATAGACAGAAGAAGACTCGCCATTGCCTCTATCGTCTTTGCAATCTTCTGCGGGGTGATCTTCGTATCCAACTACGGTAACATCAAAAGGGTTACAGAGAGCATTGGCCTTTATCTCTCGAAGAAGACGGATACCCCCCTTGCAACACGTATCATGTACTATAAGGTGGCCATAGAAGGGATTAAAGACCACCCCATCACAGGGGTAGGCTTTGAGAACTTCAGGATAATCTATCCCAGATATAGACCCGTAGAGGATAATATCTACTTCAAAGACGTAATCCCAACAATGGTACATAACGGCTATCTCCAGACCGCCTTAACAAACGGTATACCTGCCCTTCTTCTATACATCCTCCTTCTCTTTTTGATTTTAAGAGGTCTCATAAGGGCATACAGAAGGTCACAAGACATCGATATACGCTTCCTTACAATCGCATGTATTGCATCCATCACGGGCTATCTCGTCCAGGATATCTTCGGGTGGCTTGAGATTGCGCTTACTCCGTTCTTCTGGATTATCCTCGGTCTTTCCGTCTCTTTGTCTCTAATCGATACAGAAAGACCCCCCATCACTGGATGGAAGAAAAGGATTTATCTCGGGGTAGGGATCCTCTGTGCCTTAGCCCTTATGTATCTAATCTCCGATGCCATAAACAGGATACAAGCGGATAGACTCTTCTGGAAATCCCAATCTATGAACCCTCTTAAGGAATGGCATGCCATAGAGGCAAACATAAAGGAAGGCCTCTCCTCGATGCCTGACGATTTCTACTATGAAGATATAGCAGGACTCCTATATATGAAAAGGTTTAATGTGACAGGTGATGGAAACGCCTATAAACAGGGGACTGCCCTCCTTGAAAGGGCCCACTACCATAACCCCTTTGATGTATATGTCCTTATCCATCGAATCGATTTTGACGTCCTCGCTTTGAGAAAAGGGTTTATAAAACAGGCATCGCCCTTTGTGGAAAGGTCTATTAAAAGTGTGATCGCGATGGATAAGAACAATCCAACGGTCTACGAAAGTATCTCCAACCTCAGGTTATTTGAAGGACGGTATGGAGAGGCCCTCCAAATGATAAAGACCGCACAAACATTGAAACCGAACCATCATACGTATCTTCTTTTCGAGGCGGATATATATAGGGCCATGAACGACATGAAAAAAGCAGGGGACATCTTTAAAAAAATTATTGAGAAACTTGATGGTATTGAGCCCCCATCCCTCGAATGGATCCACGCAAAGTTTGGACTCGTACACCACTTGATGATGATGAAGAATCTTGATGAGGCCATGGCAGAGGTAGATAGTGTGATAAAAAGGGTCCCCCATATTGCCCAGGCCTATGTGATAAAGGGGGACATTTATGCCGCACAGGGGAGATTCGAAAAGGCAAAAGAGGCCTTTTTAACGGCCCAGTCAATAGAACCGGGCAATCCATACGCAAAAAGGGGCCTCGAACAACTGGAGAAGTTCACATCGAGAAGGTGACAGAATTTACTTTATATACCTCACCTTCTTGTACTCCAAACTCTCCTTAGGCACGGGGCTTTTAACCTCGTCTTTATAACCTATAGCTATTATAGACTCCACACTTAGATGCTTTTCTAAACCGAGTATCTCCTTTATATACTCCTCCGCCCATCTCCCGTCCTTATGTTTTCTGTTTCTTATCTGGATCCAGCATGTCCCGAGACCTAAAGATACCGCCGTGAGCTGGGCTATTATTGAGGCGATGGAACAGTCTTCTATCCACGTGTCAGATTTTGTGCTGTCCCCGCATACAACGATGCCCAGGGCTGCCCCGGAAAGAAAGGAAGAGCCATGCTCTTTGGACATCGATAATTTTTTCAAAACCTCCCTATCCTCCACCACGACAAACTCCCATGGGTTTATACCCCTCGATGAGGGGGATCTAAGCAAAGCCTCAACAATAGTATCCACCGTCTCCTGGGGGAGTTTTTCCTCTTTGTATTTTCTGATGCTCCTTCTATTCCTTAAAAGCTCTATCATCTATAAACCTCCTGGAACCTTTAGATAAAATTTCTCGATATTACCATCTGTATCTATCTATGTCAACCGTGTTGGATCACTTCTGGGCCTCCCCGGTCATGGGCACGAATATAACGCCCCCCAAATCCTTTTTTATTATTTTTCCCTTTTCTTTGGTTACAAGGTAGAGGCTCTGATAAAGTCTTGGAAGTCCAAGGGGCATGATCAACCTTCCCCCTTCCTTTAACTGTGATATGAGAGGCTTTGGTATGTGATCTGCCGCAGCGGTAATCATTATAACATCAAAGGGGGCATGCTCCTCCCATCCCTGATAACCATCACCGAGTTTTGTAAAAACGTTCCTATAGCCCAACCTCTTTAATCTCTCCGTAGCCGTTTCGTAAAGTTTTTTATTTATCTCAACTGTGTAGACTTCTTTTACTATCTCTGCGAGAACGGCCGCCTGGTAGCCGGAACCTGTCCCTATCTCGAGCACCTTTTCCCCTCCCTTTAAGGAAACCGCCTCTGTCATAAGGGCTACAATATAAGGCTGGGATATGGTCTGCCCTTCTCCTATGGGAAGGGGATGGTCATTATACGCCTTTTTCCTCTGTCCTTCCTCGACAAAGAGGTGTCTCTCCACCTTCATCATAGCATCGAGCACCTTTTTATCTTTAATCCCCCTCCCCATGATGTCCCTTTCCACCATCTCTTTCCGTTTGAGAAAATAGGGGTCGGATTGAGGAAAAGACGGTACGGCAAAGATAAAAAAGATAACCCATGAAATCAATAAAGCTTTTATTGCCTTCATATCCTGTCCCCTGAACTATATTTTACCACAATTTAACCATATATTTTTTTTTCAAAATACCATCCGATTTTTGTAAGAATACCTTTAACCCGGCTCTTTCTTTCCATCTTTTTTCGGTATTCATCCCCCGATAACCTCTCAAATATCTTCAAAAAAAAGGCCTTCTCCGAAAGTTCTATGGAGAGGATACCCTTTTTCTCCAATTTTTCCGCATATCTATTCAATCTCCAGAACATCTCTTCCACATCTTTACCCTTTAAAATTTTGGTATACGCCCTATCGAAATCGAGAAACCTCATCTCCCCCTTTTCCTTAATCAGGATGTTATCGAGATGGAGATCGGGATGGTATACGTTGAGGATGGTAAGGGTATACATAAGGTGGGCAAGCCTTTTTATTATTCTCAAACGCACCTTTCCTCTTACAGACCTTAGGTATTCCGGAAAGGATACCGTGTTCTCTTCATAGAACGTAAACATAAAAAGACGCTTTCTTAAAAAAAGGTTCTCTATAACCACACAGTACGGTTCCACAACGGGAAACCCTCTCTCCTTTAAATAAGCGATGATTTTAAGCTCGTTGATCGCCCTTTTCCCCGAAAAAAAAAGGTCTCTTGTGATCCCCCTTAATATACCACCATGGACGTACTGTCTTGAGACGATTCTTTTTCCTGGAAGTTCAATAACCCTTATTCCTGCTCGTCCCCTTCCTTCTATGAGTCTGCCATCCTTCTTGCCCTCCAGGAGGCTTCTTACATCTATATCATCCCCCTTAAAACAGATAACCTTATATCTGCCGTAATCTATCTCTTTTAGTTCGTGCATAACTTTTATTGGTCCAATAAGACTAATGGTTTGAAGAATGCCGGGACATCAGAGCGTTCCAAGCCATATTTTAAGCCTTTCACACCCCTTTTTAAGCATTTCCATCTTATTTGCGTAGGAGAAACGTATGTGGGTTTCAGCCCTGAATCTCCCGAAATCATAACCTGGTGTGATGGCGACCTTTGCCTCATTTAAGGCCCTTTCAACAAAGACCATACTGTCCATATTCCATTTGCTTATATCGGCGTAGATATAAAATGCACCCTCGGGCACAACAGGTATATAAAAACCCATTTCTTGCAGGTGGGGTAGCAAAAAATCCCTCCGTGATGCATATGTCCTCTTCATCCCTTCGAGGTCGTCCCCCACATCAAATGCCGCCAGGGCTGCGTACTGGGCTATGGACGGAGGGGATATATAGACATTTTGGGAGATCTTATGTATCGGCCTTATAAGGTTTTCCGGAACCACCATCCATCCAAGCCTCCACCCTGTCATTGCATGGGTTTTTGAAAAACCGTTTATGACAATCACCTCATCCGTAATCGAAAGGGCGGATCTTGCCCTTTTTCCGTAAATGAGACCGTTATAGAGTTCGTCTACCACAAGGATTTTACCTTCGTTCAACATAAACTCACATAGCTTCCTCAAATTCTCTTCCCGATAGACGATACCTGTAGGGTTTGATGGGGTAGATACGATAAGCACATCCGGTATTTTCTTCAATTTTTTCAGGTGTTCTTCGGTTATCTCAAACCTCGTCTCCTCTGTCACAGGAATGGGTATAACCTCCCCATCTACGAGGATACCTGCATTTTTATAGCAGGGGTACCCTGGGTCTGAGACACCGAGGCTCCTTGTGCTATCGAGGAGGACACTGAAGAGGAGCAAAAAGGCTCCGGATGTACCGCTTGTGATGATTATACGGTCTTTATCGATCGATATACCTTCTGTCGTTCTATAGTATTCGGCAATCCTCTCTCTCAGTTCAGGTATGCCGAGGCTATGGGTGTAGAAGGTGTGATTCTCCTTAATCGCCTCGATCGCCTTCTCTTTGATCCTATCCGGGGTAGGGAAATCGGGCTCCCCCACTTCCATATGGACGATATCCTCCCCCCTTGCCTCCATCGCCTTTGCCTTTTCAAGGAGTTCCATCACGTAAAACGGGGTGATCCTCTCCGTTCTCTCCGTTGGTTTCATGGTGTACCCGATATTATCTATCAGAGGAAGGACGGTATTGTCAATCTATCCGTCATGCCCCTTTTAGATACAAAAAAACGGGAAGGGTTTTATCCCCTTCCCGTCTCTTATGATTTTACTTTTCGTCATTACCAGATGCCGGTCTTTAGATACTCGTCTATGGCTGCGGCAGCCTTTCTTCCGGCCCCCATGGCGAGAATCACGGTAGCTGCCCCTGTAACTATATCTCCCCCGGCAAATACCCCTTTTCTGCTCGTCTTGCCTGTCTCCGGATCCGCTTCGATGTTTCCTGATTTACGGAGCTTTAGACCTTCTGTTGTGGATGTGAGTATGGGGTTTGGCCCCTGCCCTATGGCCACAACGACCACATCAACGTCTATGGTATATTCGGAACCCTTGATCTCGATAGGTCTTCTCCTCCCGGAGGCATCGGGTTCCCCGAGTTCCATCCTTATACACTCTATCGCCTTCACCCAGCCGTTCTCATCCCCGATAATCCTCACAGGGTTTGTAAGGAGCCTGAAATCTATACCCTCTTCCTCTGCGTGATGGACTTCCTCGGCCCTTGCAGGCATCTCCGTCCTGGAACGCCTGTATATGAGATAGACATCATCGGCGCCCATCCTCTTTGACACCCTCGCCGCATCCATCGCCACATTACCGCCCCCTATTACAGCGACTTTACTGCCTACCCTGACAGGGGTGTCGTATTCGGGGAATAGATATGCCTTCATAAGGTTCGCCCTTGTGAGAAACTCATTAGCGGAATATACACCGTTTAGGTTCTCCCCGGGAATGCCCATAAAATAAGGGAGTCCTGCCCCGGTGCCTATGAATATAGCGTCAAAACCCTGGTCAAAGAGCTCATCCACCGTCGTTGTCTGTCCTATGATCGTATCGACCTTTATCTTTGCCCCGAGTTTACTCACATAGTCTACCTCCCTCTGCACTATGGCCTTGGGGAGACGAAATTCGGGGATACCGTACACAAGGACACCCCCTGCCTTATGGAGGGCTTCGAATACTGTTACATCATGCCCCTTTTTCGCCAGCTCCCCTGCCACAGTCAATCCTGCAGGGCCTGCGCCAACAACGGCAACCTTTTTTCCTGTAGGTTTCGGCGGATCGGGGACCCTTACCTCT
This sequence comes from Syntrophorhabdaceae bacterium, assembly GCA_026415675.1. Lineage (GTDB taxonomy): Bacteria > Desulfobacterota > Syntrophorhabdia > Syntrophorhabdales > Syntrophorhabdaceae > JAOAGQ01. The sequence continues at coordinate 9,524 of JAOAGQ010000022.1, read as the reverse complement.
CCGAGGCTCAACTCATAGTCAGCGGCAAAACGTTCAAGTCTCCCTATCGCTACAGGTTCTCCCTTTTTTCCGAGGACACATTTTTCCTCACACTGGGTCTCCTGGGGACATACACGACCGCACACCGCAGGAAGGGAGTTTGTCTCCTTTATCGTATGGATCGCTCCCATGAAATCCCCTTCCTTTATCTTTTTGATGAATTTTGGGATCTGGACATTCACGGGACACCCCTCCACACAGGGCATATTCTTGCAGTTCAGACACCGCGATGCCTCCCTTAAGGCATTCTCCCTTGTATAACCGAGGGCTACCTCGTTGAAGTTCTGAATCCTTACCTTGGGGTTCTGCTCGGGCATGGGCTCACGTTTCTTAACCTTTTTCAAGGCCTTTTCCTTTGCCTCAAGCTTGCATTTATGGTCCCACATGGCCCTTCTCTCTTCCCTGCTGTACATCTTTGAGCGGAGGAGGAGTTCTTTGAAGTCCACCTGATGGGCGTCAAACTCCGGGCCATCGACACAGACAAACTTTGTCTGCCCCCCTATCGTTGCCCGACAGCAACCGCACATACCGGTACCGTCGACCATTATCGTGTTCAGACTTACGATGGTTTTCAGATTATAGGGTCTCGTTACATCCGCCACCGCCTTCATCATCACCACAGGCCCGATCCCTATCACCTCGTCTATTCTTTTACCCTCCTCAATCACCTTTTTCAGAACATCCGTCACAAAACCGTGGTGACCATAAGAACCATCATCCGTTGTAACATAGAGGGTATGGCTTACCGCCCTCATCTCTTCTTCGAGAATCAGCATCTCTTTGCTTCTCGCACCTATGATGGAGATTACCTCATTCCCCTTTTCGTATAAGGCCTTCGCGATCGGATAAACAGGGGCGACCCCCACTCCACCGCCCACACACACAACGGTTCCGAATTTCTCTATATGGCTTGGTTTTCCAAGGGGACCTACCACATCGAGTATCGTCTGTCCCTCATTGAACTGCTCGAGCTTCTGGGTGGATGCGCCAACGGTCTGGAAGATTACCGTCAAAAGGCCTTTCTCCCTGTCGAAATCGGCAATTGTAAGGGGTATCCTCTCTGCGTAATCATCGGCCCTCAATACTACAAACTGCCCCGGCTTTGCCTTCTTAGCAATGTCGGGGGTATAGAGTTTGAAGAGGGTGATCGAAGGGGCCAGCTGTCTCTTTTCCACAATTTCATTTAGTTTTGGTTGTTCTGCCATAGATTTCTCCTTTTATTTGATTTTACATTAATTTGTGCCTTTTTTATCCTTACATGGTAAAATCACCGTAAACTTTGTGCCTTTTCCCACCTTGCTTTCAACGGTTATCTTTCCAAAATATGCGTCCACTATCTTCTTGACGATAGTTAACCCCAGCCCTGTACCTGTTATATAACGGGTCTCCGCATTGCTCGCCCTGAAAAACTCATCAAATATATAAGGGAGATCCTCTTCATTGATGCCTATCCCCGTATCCTGAACAACGATACACAGGTTTTTTTTATCTGTATACGCCTTTATAAAGACTTTTCCGTCTTTTTTATTGTATTTGATGGCGTTTGTGATAAGGTTGGTTAGTAACTGCTCCATCTCCTGCCGGTCCGCCTCGAATAAAGGCATGGAATGGTCTATATCGATTTTAAATTTAATATCCTTCGATCGGCTCTGACATTTCAGCATCTCCACAGTATTCGATATTAACTCTGGAATGTTTAACATCTCCCTCTTTCTCGGTGGCGACTTTGCCTCTAATCGAGAATAATGGAGGAGGTCCTCAATCAACTGTAAAAGGGCTTTAGTTCTCTGTCTTGCCCTCTTCATCATCTCGAGATACATCTGCGGGTCATTTCCTGCCGATTGGTTTATAAAGGCGGAAAGGTAGCCCTCTACAGCAGATAGAGGGGCCCTCAACTCATGGGTGACCATGGCAACGAACTGTGACTTTATCTTCCCTATACTCTTTAATGTCGTGATATCCCTAAGAATACTTACAATACCGTAGTCTTGGGCCTTCTCATCCTTAACCCTTAGAACATCCACCATCAGTGTCCTCTCCGAGGGGTAATCTATCTCTACCTCCTCGGAAATAATCGAATACTGAGAGGTTTCTGGGCCAAAACCTTTCTCGATGATATTGGATAGGGGTCTATATTGTATCACATCCCTTATTTCTCTTGATCCTTCAGTTTTTTCGTTTAATCCAAGCATCTTCTCTGCGGCAGGGTTCCAGAAGACAACCCTTCGGGCACTATCGATCACAATGATACCATCCGTTAAAGAGTTAACTACAGCGTGAAAATCGATCGTATCTTTTGTGAGCTCGTGTCCCATTAAACTAAAAAATACACCGTTCTACGGTAGGGAAATTTCAACTACCCTTCTTTTCAAGCAATTTTTTAATCCTTCCAACCAGTTCTTCCGGCGTGAATGGCTTGTTCATATAGTCATCCGTTTTCATCCAGTAGCCATCCAGCTCCTGTGAAAAATCCATACCTGTCTCCCCCAACACAGCGGTGATCATCAAGATAGGTATCTTTTTATACACGGGGTCCGCCTTCAGCGCCTTGGCAACACCAAAACCTGTGTCATGTTTTTCAAGCATGAGATCAAGGACTATGATATCGGGCTGTTCAAATTTTACCTTGTCCATCACTTCCCTTCCTGCATAGGCTACAGCCACATCGAACCCGTTGTTTTCAAGAACAGCCTTATGCAAATCCACAAAATCTACATCGTTGTCAACAAGCAGGATCTTTGTCTTTTTCTCCATGTCTCCATCTCCCTGTCATATTTTTAAAAGGCTTAAAAATCTGTTAATGTTATAAAAAATATGAGGATTTGTCAATAATAGCCAAAGGAGGATGGCGAAACAAAGATATAATAGAGAGCCTTCAATTCTAAATTTTTATACGGATGGGGAGTATCACGGTGGTAATGCCGTCCCAGTGGAGACGTCTCTGTATGGCGTTGGCCGTTTCGTTATGGAGTATCTTATGGAATAGATGTTCCTGATAAAAAACAAGCCTTCCAGTAAACACGGTAGACCTCGGATATTCCCTCACAAGGGATTTAACCAGTTCTGTTACCGTCTCGATTACATCTGTACCTACCTCCATCCTGTAATCGGCAGGGAAGCCATGCTTCCTTGTTATCTTTACATATCTCTCAAGGTCTCTTGAAACTGATTTTTTAAGAGATTCCATCTCCGCAATCCCTTTAAAGGATCCGGAATCAACCTCCGCAACAGATACGAATATAAAATTCTTATAAACATTTGGAAAATTGTTTACGATCGAGAGAAGGGTGTGGAGTCCGAAACCACTGAAGCCACTGACAAGGAGAATCGCGGTCATATCACTTTTATTAAGGGGTTTGTCATTAAATGGGGTGCTCGCAGGGATATCGGAGAGCATATCCCCGAGTTTTTTCATCGCAAGTTGAACCTTTTTATAATGGTTCTTGATCAGATAGCACAAGAATATAACAAACGAGGTTATAATGAGTGTAACCCATCCCCCTTCTCCAAACTTTTCATATATGGTGATAAAGAGTATCGTGAGACATACCGTAAGGCCGACCATATGAACAACTATATGTTTTTTCCAGCCCCTATCCTTATCCCTATTTTTTAGGAAAAAACGGACCATACCGAGCTGGGAAAGGGAGAAGGTGAGAAAGACATTGATCGAATACATTACTATAAGGGCTGAAACCGAGCCGTGGGTATAGACAAGAAGTACAAGGGAGGCAACGCCCATCACGAGAACACCGTTATGCATTGTGAGACGTTCTGATAAGGCAGCAAATCTTCGGGGCAACCATGAGTCAATCGCCATATTGGCCATAACCCTCGGCCCGTCAATAAAACCTGCCTGAGCGGCCACGATAAGAAGGGCCCCTTCTGACAGGATTGTGATCAAAGCGAGGGTGTAACCCGAGTACCATCCTGCGAATACCTCATCGGCGAGGATGGCGTTTAACGTTCTGCCTTCAACCGGTTTAATCCTGAAAAGGTAGTAACAGAAAAAAAGACCGCAGGCGGTGATCGCAAGGGATGTCGCCATATAGGTCATCGTCCTTTTTCCTGAATGAACCTTTGGTTCCCGCATGATCTGCATCCCGTTTGAGACGGCCTCAAGGCCCGTATATGTCCCTCCCCCCAGAGAGAATGCCCGGAGAAAAATCGCAACAATTCCTGATAATCCTATTGATGAGATATCATTATTTATGCTGCCTCTGACCTCATCCACGAGGTTACTTACATTCGGTATATGACTGAAAAACCCATATCCTATTAGGAGGGCATGGGTAACGACAAATATTATGAATATAGGGGCAAGCAAAGTAACAGACTCTTTTGTGCCTCTTAGGTTAAGAATAACGAGAAAAACGATGAGAAAAACGGCAAAAAATATTTTGTATCTCTGAAAGGACAAGGGAAAGAAACTGAACAGGGCATCTCCACAGGAAACAAGGGATACGGTAATTGTGAGCATATAATCGACGAGAAGGGCACATCCTGATATTACCCCTGCATGGCTCCCTATGGTATGGGTTGCGACAATATAGCCACCCCCACCGTGGGGGAAATGTTCTATGATGCGGGAATACGCATAGGAGATAATAAACACGGTGAGGGCCGTGCCTAAACCAAGAAAAATCGCCAGATAGGGATGGTTACCTATGACCTTGAAGGCCTCTTCCGGGCCATAGGCAGAAGAAGATAATCCATCGGCCCCTAAACCTATCCATGCGAGGACAGGTATAAGTGATAACCTGTGAAAGATTGATGGTTCGTGGACGTCCCTGGGTCTACCTATTAAAATACGCTTTATTCTTTTAAAGAATGGTTCTTCCTCTTCTGAGCCTTTCATTTCGTCTCTATCATTCGGAGTGTAATATAACACTTTGCGTTTTTAACTTCAAATAAACGTAAAACGATAAAAATTGCAAAGGACTTATTATTTTCCGTTTTTTCAGTATGTTTTCAGAGAATATGTTTTATCCTTGAGCGATAAAAGGACATCCTGTATTATATTGACAGTTATGAGACTTAAAAACAGGGTGGCGATATTGACCGCTGCTGCAGGGGCAGGTATAGGCAGGGCAACGGCAAGGACATTTGCCCGGGAGGGTGCATCCGTTGTCATTACAGACGCCCATGAGGCAAGATCCATAAAGACCGCGGAAGAGATTAAAAGAGAATTCGCCGTTGAGGCCATAGGGATTAAGTGTGATGTGTTAAATCTTGAAGAGATAAGACAGGCGGTAAAGGAAACGATGGAACTATTTGGCAGGATAGATATACTCTTCAACAACGCAGGGACGAACAGGCCATCCCGTATAGTCGATATGACGGACGAAAGCTGGGATGTGGTGATGGGGGTATCGTTGAGGAGCGTCTTTTATTTCACAAGAGAAGTCCTGCCCATAATGATGAAGCAGCAATACGGCCGTATAATAAGTATCACCTCTGTGGCAGGCTTTAAGGGTCTTGCAGCAGGTCATGCCCACTATGCCGCAGCAAAGGCAGGGGTGATGGCATTCACAAGGTGTCTTGCCATGGAGGCCGCACCCTACCGTATAACGGCAAACACCATCGCCCCGAGTTTTATCTACAATGAGTTTATACCAACTCTCTATCCTGAAGAGGAGATTAGAAGGATGCTCGAGGAGATACCTTATCCGAGAAAGGGTGTTCCCCAGGATGTTGCCAACGCAGCCCTTTTTCTCGCCTCCGATGAAGGGGAGTATATAACAGGCCAGACCATATGTGTAACAGGGGGAAGCTGGATGAGATAGGGAAAAAAATGGCTAAAAACATACAAAAGCAATAAAAAGGCGCTATTACCTAAACAGGATACTCAAATTAAAAGAAATCCCCGAAAAATCCGTTTTCTTTCCCTTACTCCGCCATAAAAGGGCAGATAAGATCACCCAATTTTTTAGAAATATCAGACCTTAACGTGCCATATCCTCTCTCCTCTTCCGCCTCCTGTGGGAGGAGATGGCAAAGCGGTGGGCCTCATCCCTCATCTTTACAAGCTCTTTGAAAACAGGGGACGTTCCGGGGAGTATAAGGGGGTTCTTTCTGTTGGGGAGATAGATCACATCATCCATGACCCTCCTTCTCTCCCCCTTGGCAATGGCGAGCACATCCCTGTCTATGCCCTGGGCCTTAAGGGCCTTTAAGGCTGCCATAAGTTGACCCTTGCCACCGTCTATAATAAAGAGGTCAGGAAGGGGGCCCAACCTCTCATCCCTCACCCTCCTTCCTATCACCTCTGATATGGCCGCCACATCGTCCCCAGGGGGTGCATCCCTTATGTGGAACACCCTGTAACCCCCTTTATTGACCTTGAAATCCTCAAAGACCACCATCACGCCCACAGGATTGGCCCCGGATGTGTGGGAACAGTCATAGACCTCTATCCTTTTCGGTGAAACCTTGAGATTAAGTCTCTCCCTGAAGGCAGAAGTATGATCCATAGCCTCATGCCCGTAGAGGTTCTCGATGGCAAGCCTCAATAGGTCCTTTACCCCCCTTCCATCGGGACCTGCGATCTTTACCCTCTGCCCCTTCTTATCGGAAAGATATGATTCAAGGAATTGCCTCTCCTCTATGGCCTCGGAGAGGATGATCTCATCCGGTACGGGCCTTTCAGAATAGTACCGGAAGAGAAAGGAGGGGATCGCCTCCTGCCACCCGATTCTAATCAGGGCATTCTTAAAGTGTTTCTTTGAGATGAGAACCCCCTTCCTGAAGATAAGGAGTACTGCCTCCGTGCCTTTTGAGCCTTCAAGGAAGGCCCATACATGCCTGTCCTTGCCCAGATGTTCGTGGACACTCTGCCTCTCTACCATCCCCTTTATGGAAAAATACCTGTTCTTGAGTATTGCCGCCTCCTCAAACTTCCACTCCGAGGAGAGCCTCTCTATCTCTGACCCGAGTCTCTTAAGTAGACCCTCTGCCCTGCCCGCGAGTATCTCCGTCAACTCTCCCACCATCTCCCTGTATGTCTTCTCGTCCACCGCCCCTGTACAGGGGGCAAGACACCTTTTTATATCATATAGTATGCAGGGCCTTTTTCTCTTTCTAAATGTGCTGTCCTTACATCTCCTCACCGGATACAGGGTCTGGACGAGCCTTATCACATCCCTTACATCCTTTGCGTGGGGGTATGGACCGAAATAGAGGGCACCGTCATCCTCTATCTTCCTTGTGATGTAGAGACCGGGGAACCTGTCCTTCATCGTAACCTTTAAAGAGATATAGGTCTTATCATCCTTTAAGTTGATGTTATACTTCGGTCCATGCTCCTTTATCAGGTTGTTTTCGAGGAGAAAGGCCTCCTTCTCGTTTGCCGTTATGAAGAAATCGAGGGCCTCTATGGATTTAATAAGCTGCCTCGTCTTTGGGTCTTTAAGCTCATCCCGGGTATAGCTTTTCACCCGATCTTTTATGTTCTTCGCCTTACCCACATATACTATCCTGCCCTCTCTGTCTTTGAAGATATAGACCCCCGGGGATTCGGGAAGGTTTTCTATCATCCTGTCGTTTAACACACAAGACCCCTCTATAATGAAAGCTCCATCTGTTCGAGCTTGAATAATCTATCCCGCAGTTTTGCCGCCTTCTCGAAATCCCACCTCTTTGCCGCCTCGTTTATGTCCTTCTTCAACTTCTTGATCATCCTCGAGAGCTTCTTTGGCTCCACCCCTTCCCTTTCGAGATCCTCGTCGGGTACGGAATAGTAGTCCCTTTCGTAGATGGAGGAGAGTATATCCACTATGGACTTCTTTATCCCTTCAGGGGTGATGCCGTTTGCCCTGTTGTATTCGAGCTGTATCCTCCGCCTCCTCTCGGTCTCCTCTATCGCACGCCTCATGGATTCGGTCATCGTATCGGCGAACATGATCACCCTGCCGTTTATATTCCTTGCAGCCCTCCCGCAGGTCTGTATCAGGGCCGTCTCGGACCGTAAAAACCCCTCCTTGTCCGCATCTAGTATGGCCACAAGGGAGACCTCCGGCAGGTCAAGACCCTCCCTTAATAGATTGACCCCCACGAGACAGTCAAACTTGCCCATCCTCAAATCCCTAACTATAGCAACCCTCTCTAATGTATCCACATCGGAATGGAGGTACTTTGCCCTTATCCCATGATCTAATAGAAAATCCGTCAAATCCTCGGCAAACCTTTTGGTGAGGGTGGTGACAAGAACCCTCTCCCTTGCCCCCACCACTTTCTTTATCTCCGTAAGGAGGAGGTTCACCTGCCCCTCTGCGGGCCTAACCTCTATAATTGGGTCCATAAGGCCTGTGGGCCTTATGATCTGTTCCACCACATGACCTCCGGCCTTTTCCAGCTCATATCTCGCCGGTGTGGCGGATATGTATATGACTTGGCCCACCCTTTCCTCGAACTCCTCGAATGTTAAGGGTCTGTTGTCGAGGGCCGAAGGGAGTCTAAAACCGAACTCGACGAGGGTCTCCTTCCTCGACCTGTCCCCCCTGTACATGCCCATGAGCTGGGGTATGGTCACATGACTTTCGTCTATCATCACAATGGCATTTTTCGGCAGATAGTCCATCAGTGTGGGGGGAGGCTCCCCGGGACTTCTCCCTGTTAAGTGTCTTGAATAGTTCTCTATACCCTGGCAGTAACCTATCTCGGAGAGCATCTCGAGGTCGTACTTCGTCCTCATCTCGAGCCTCTGGGCCTCAAGGAGCTTATTTTTCGACTTGAGATATGCCACCTGCTCCTTGAGCTCTGCCTCTATGGACAAAATGGCCGCCTCGAGCCTCTCCTTTGGTGTAACGTAGTGGGTGGCGGGGTAGATGGTTGCCCGTTTCGCCCTTCCAAGGATGGTGCCTGTGAGAGGGTCAATGGTATAGAGATCCGTGATCCTCTCATCCTCTATGACCACCCTTACGGCCCTTTCCGTCTCATAGGCAGGGAATATGTCTATCGTGCTTCCCCTTACCCTGAACCTACCGCTATAGAAATCCATATCGTTTCTCTCGTACTGGCACTGGATAAGCCGATGGAGGAGTTCGTTATGCCCCATTTCCATGCCTTCCTCGAGGAGGATCAGCATACCGTAATAGGCCTCTGGAGAACCGAGTCCGTATATACAGGATACGCTGGCAACTATGATCACATCCTCCCTTTCAAAGAGGGCATTCGTAGCGAGGAGTCTTAATCTGTCTATCTCCTCGTTTATGGAGGAATCCTTCTCTATGTAAGTATCGGTAGAGGGTATATACGCCTCGGGCTGATAATAGTCGTAATAGCTCACAAAGAAATGGACCTCGTTCTCTGGAAAGAGGGTCTTGAATTCGGTATAGAGTTGGGCGGCGAGGGTCTTGTTGTGGGATATGACGAGGGTCGGTCTTCCTACCCTCTCTATCACATTGGCCATGGTAAAGGTCTTGCCTGATCCGGTCACACCGAGGAGTACCTGATGGGGTATATTCCTGTTCAGGTTCTCAACGAGT
>JAOAGQ010000015.1 GCA_026415675.1 Syntrophorhabdaceae bacterium | reverse complement strand
TCAGAAATAATGGTTTTATCCTCTTTTTCTTTTTCTTCCAAAGAGATCATTATTTCTGTGAGGGAGGGACTTATATAAAGCTTGCCGGAATGGATGGTTTTTATAGCATAAATCAGATCATCAAAGGCATTTTCCTTGAGAATGTAACCAGATACACCTGCTTTTATGATATCCTGGGCCATCTTATAGTCCCTGTGCATGGTAAGCACTAAAATCTTTGTTGCCAGGCCATGTTTTTTAATCTCCCCTGCTATTTCAAGGCACGTTTTTCCTGGCATTGAAACATCAAGTATCGCTATATCAGGATTATTTTTCGTGATCAGAGAAAGGGCTTCATCACCATTGGGAACAGTCCCTACAACCTTTAAATCATGGTGATTATCAAGGAGCGCCTCAAGGCCCTCTCTAAAGATTGCATGGTCATCGGCAATTACTATGGTTATCATCTTAAAGGAACCATAACCTTGATCTTTGTGCCTTTTAAGGGGCTGGTTTTAATCTCAAAATCTCCATCGAGCAGTGCCACTCTCTCCCTCATGCTCTCAAGGCCGATGCCTTTGTGGGGAATTTTGGGCTCAAACCCCTTGCCATTATCCTCTATCTCCATTATCAATATATTTCCTTCCTTCTTTAATGAAACATCCACACTCGTTGCTTCAGAATGTTTTAAGATATTACTCAAAGCCTCCTGGTATATACGATATAAATTGTCTCTTAACCTTGTCTCTAATCCCATAGAGCATCCCGATTGAATTTTTATATGGATGGCAATACCTGTCTGCTTGTAAAAGCGGTCTCCATGGAGTTTTAATGCCTCTATGAGGTCAACATTTTCGAGAAAAGAGGGTCTGATGTCCATGGCAACATTTCTCAGTTCTTCTATGGAATATGAGATATTTTCAATAAGACTCTTAAATATTTCTTTTTCTTTTTTATTTTCTTCGCTTACCGAACTGTTTAACATCTGGAGCTTAAGTTTTATGGCAGAGAGGGATTGCCCGATGCCGTCATGGAGATCCCGAGAGATCCTCTTCCTTTCAATCTCATGGGTAGTAAATATTCTGCTTGAGAATACCTTTAATTCCTCCATTGTCTTTGAAAACCTAAGACATACAGAATATAAAAATAATAACATTGCTAAGGGAACGGCGAATTCAGATAGGCTAAACCCGTTTATATAACCAGAAGGTATGGCACCAATAATTTCCCCTAACCATACCACCACGGCAACGGTCAATATTAAAACGATACTTATAAGTTCCTTTGAAGCATATGTTTTTTTGATAAATCCTTTAATTAAATGGAAGACTACCAAACCTGATACTATACCTCCCATAACGATCCACAGATAAACAAGGAGCCTGTATCTCTCCCAGCTCATAGTTATAAGAAAAACAAAGGAAATCATGAGAGAGAAAGCTATTAAAATCTTTTCGATGTTTCCGTATCTCTCTTTCAATGTTTCCATGGAAAAGACAAGAAATCCAGGGACAAGAAGGGAAGTGAGAAAAAATATGATTTTCTGGATCGTATGCGTTTTTAATCCTGCATCGAAAAAGATACCACTATCAAAAAAGTACAAGATGCTGTAAAAGGCAGAAAAGATACCGAAGCTTAAGTATTCCCTCTGTTTCATGCCCGATATGAAGGCAAGGAGGAAAAAGATGAGAAACAAAAACATAAACATAATAAGGGTAATCTCTATATTTTTATGTGTTTGTTCTGATAACTTTTTTTCGATCAACAGATCCTTATAATCTCCGATTAAAGGCCCTGCCTCGAAAAGACCACCTTTGAGATAAGTATTCATTATACGTATGGCCAAAACATTTTCTCCGTTAAGTATCATAAAGCCTTCCGGTACCCTATAGAGTCTCTTTGCGTGCGGGGCTTCTATAAATTCATCCTCCACAACCCCTACCCCTCCTATCTTCACACCATTTAAAAACGTCTCGTCTGCATCCCCTATCCGACCCAGATATATACCGGAATAAGGTTTACCGTTTAATATTTCTCCTCTAAAGTGAAACCTGTGCCATACGATACCGTTTAACGTCTTAAGTCCATGAAAGGACCATTTCGTCGTCTTTTTTATTTCTTCCCAGTTACTGTCATCATATAAAGGGGATGACCATTGAATATCATCGCCTACTTTAAATCTGTGTAAACCTTCAATCTCAAAATAACCTGAAAAAACATGGAAAGGAAAAAAAATGGAAAGGAAAATGCATAGGGATATATTAAAAAAAAATCCATTAAAGCTTGTATATTTCATGTTGCTTCCAAAGGAATTTTATTAAACTATAACGTCTTGAAATAATTTCGTCAATGATATTAAGGGATGTTCAAAATAAAGATAAAAAAATATTTAAAACATAAAACACCTTTTACGATAAAAATCGGGATCTTTATTTTTAAAAAAATGTTTTCTTGATTTAAGAATAAAAAAGATGATAATAATTCTATAAGGGTTATGCAAGTCAACATAGCGTGAGGAGGTTATCATGTGTATACAAAGGTTGTTTGCATTATTTTTATGCTTTGTTGCCACCTTTATCTTTGTTCTTCCATCATACGGGGCCAGTAAAATCAAGATAGGGATTGTTGATACTTACACAGGTCCTGCCACAAGCTATACCCAGGATGTCCTCGATGGTTTTAAGCTCGCCATAGACAAGGTCAATGCCCAGGGGGGTGTTCTAAAGAGAAAGATAGAATACACAACGAGGGATGAAAAATTCAAACCCGATATAGGCCTTGCAATGGCAAAGGAACTCGTCATGAAAGAGAAGGTGGACGTGTTGATGGGTACCATAAATAGTGGAACCGCCCTTGCGGTATCAGATCTGGCAAAGAAAGAGAAGATACCCTTTTTTGTCACATACGCGAAAAGTGAAAAGATCATAGGGGAAAAGGGCCACAAATACGTGTTCAATATGAACGAGAATACGGAAATGGCAGGAAGGGCAGCGGCCTATGTCCTCTCCAAAAAGCCTTATATAAAATACTGGATATGTGGGGATGACTACGAATACGGCCATGCTATAGCAGAGGCTACCTGGAAAAACCTCCAGAGGTTGAATCCAAAGGTGCAGAAGATAGGGGAATCGTGGTGGAAGGTAGGTGAGGCCGATTTCGCACCGTATATCACCCAGATTATGGGGGCAAATCCCGACTTTATCATTGTCGCAACAGGCGGTGCTGGAATGGTAAATTTCCAGAAGGCGGCAAAGGCCACAGGACTCAATACAAAGATACCCTTCTATCAACATACCGCCAATGAACTGGGAACACTTCTCCCCCAGGGGAAGGATGCACCGGAAGGTGTATACGGTACAAGCCATTATCTCTTCTACTTTCCTGATACCCCGGCAAATAAGGCCTTCTCCGATGAGTTCATGAAGACCTATAAGAGATACCCGAAGGCAAGTGCCCTTGTGGGATACATGACAGGGAGGTTTATCGCAGAAGGGTTTAAGAAGGCAGGAAAAGTCAATGCCGATGCCCTTATAAAGGCCCTCGAGGGTATGACCCTTGATAGCCCTATAGGGCCATTATCCATAAGGGCATGCGACCATCAGCTTGAGCTTCCCACATATTTTGGGGTCACGAAGAAAGACCCAAAATATGATTTCCTCGTATCAGGAGACAATATAGTCGTCTCCCCCAAAGATTTTATGCCCACATGCGAAGAGGTTCTGAAGTTGAGGAAGAATTAAGGGGTATATTTTGGATATCGTATATTCCGTTCTGCCCCCTCAGTTTTTGTCCCAGGTCCTCGTGGGTTTAAGTAGGACAACGATCCTGTTTATTGTGGCATCGGGTTTGAGTTTGATTCTCGGGGTCTTGAGGATACCAAATGTAGCCCACGGTTCTCTATATATGATAGGGGCATTCGTATCATACTCCATCGCCAAGTTATTCGGGGGAGGGCCTTCAAGCTATTGGTGGGCCCTCCTCATAACACCCTTTGTGATCGCCCTTATAAGCTTTGTGGTGGAGAGAGGGGTATTTCAGTTCTTATACGAGAGAGAACATCTTATGCTCCTTCTACTTACCTTCGCCTTCTCCCTTGTCTTCGGAGACCTGGTCAAACTCATATGGGGTGTGGAATATAAATCGGTCCCCGTTCCAGGGGCGTTTCAAGGTTTTGTACCCCTTTTTGGGGGCATACCATTCCCCCTATACAACCTTTTCCTTCTTTGTGTAGGACCCGTTGTTGCCCTCATCCTCTGGTTCATTGTCAATAAGACAAAGATTGGAAAAATTTCGAGGGCGGCCGCCGTAGATAGGGAGATGGTGGGTGCCGTTGGTATAAATGTTAGCTGGGTCTTTGCTACGGTCTTTGTGATCGGTTGCCTTCTCGCCGGACTCGGTGGTGTCCTCGTAGCCCCAACGGTTAGCGTAACCCTGGGTATGGACCATACATTGATCATAGAGGCATTCCTTATAGTGATAATTGGCGGCTTAGGTAATATCTGGGGGGCCTTGCTCGGGGCCCTTATCTTCGGGCTGTCTCAATCCCTCGGCATACTACTTTGGCCCAAGTTTGGTATAGTTATCCCCTATCTGGCTGTGGTGGTTGTTTTACTTATTAAGCCTACGGGTTTACTTAAATCCACCTGGTAAATATGGAGATGGGATAGAATGAAAGGAAATCTTTTAGGGAGAAAGGGTTTACTTACAGGGGTCATAATCATCCTTTTTCTTTTTATCCTTCCCTTTATATTTCCGAGATTCTATATTTATATGACATCGATCATCTTGCTCACGGGGCTCCTCGCCTCGAGTTGTAATATCGCCCTCGGTTTTGGAGGGATATACCAATTCCACCATGCGGTTTTTTACGGTGCAGGGGCCTATGCAGCGGCCCTTATAATCACAAAGAGCAGTCTATCCCCCTGGATCGCTTTTGCGGCAGGACCTATTGTCTCCGCCATAATCGGTCTTATCATGGGTATCATAAGCATCCGGCTTTCCAAGCTATATTTCGGGATGCTCCAGGTCTCCTTGGGTTCCCTTGTGTGGGTGATCGTTTATAGATGGTATTCTTTTACCGGCGGGGATGATGGGATACACGGCATCCCTCTGCCGGAGATACTATCCTCCGCCAATGGCGCCTACTATTTCACCCTCTTTATTACAGGTCTATCCATGTTTGTCTTGTACAGGATATTGAAGTCCCCCTTTGGAAGTGTCTTGCAGGGCATCAGGGATAACCCCCTAAGAAGCGGAATCATCGGGGTAAACGTGAAGCGTCATCAGTTGATGACCCTTGTTATCGCGAGTTTTTTTGCCGGGGTTGCGGGAACCCTTTTTGTCGTAGTGGATAACACGGTATTTCCCGACATGCTGTTCTGGACCCTTTCTATGGAGATTGTGATCATGTGTCTCCTTGGGGGGTGGTTCACCTTTTTTGGACCGATGCTCGGCGCGGCAGCGCTGGTGGCCCTTAGAACATTCGTCAGTTCTTTTACGGTCTACTGGGCCTTAATCCTCGGTATACTCTTTACCCTTGTTATATTTTTTCTACCGAACGGCATTCTCGGATATATAGAACAAAAATTTAAAAAAGGTACAGAAGTGTCCGTCGATAGGGGGTAGGTCGATTGTTAAGGGTAGAATCCTTAAGCAAATCCTTTGAGGGCTTCAAGGCGGTAAATAATGCGAATCTCCACGTGGAGAAAGGGGAGATAGTCGCCGTCATAGGACCAAACGGCGCTGGAAAGACAACCCTTTTTAACCTCATAACCGGGGTTTTAAAACCCGATAACGGGAAAGTTTATTTTAAAGGAGAGGACATAACAGGTCTTCCTCCCCACGAGATATTCAAAAAAAGGATCTCCCGTTCTTTTCAGGTGGTCAACCTCTTTCCAAGACTAAGCGTATTCGAGAATGTGCAGATCGCCATTCTGTCGAGGGAAGGCAAGACCTGGAATCTTTTCTCCCCTTCCAAAAAATTTGCGATAGAGGAGACGGAGGAGATACTGGAAAGGGTAGGCCTCATCGATAAAAGAAACCGTATAAGTGCCCTTCTCTCCCATGGGGATCAGAAGGTGCTCGAGATAGCCATTGCCCTGGGAGGAAAGCCAGAGTTTCTCATCTTTGATGAACCTACAGCAGGGATGTCTCCTGAGGAGACCAGCCGTTGTATAGAGTTAATCAAGCATCTCTCGGAAAAAATGGGTCTTACCATACTCTTCTGCGAACACGATATGGAGATCGTCTTCGGCATTGCAAACAGGATCATGGTTATGGTCAGGGGTTCAACGATTATTCAGGGTAGTTGCGAAGAGGTAAGATGCAATAAGGCCGTTCAGGATGCATACTTAGGCGGAGGGGATGAATGCTCAGTGTAAACGGTATTGACACATACTACGGGTTGAGCCACATCCTCTTTGATGTCTCTATCAGGGTGGAGAAGGGGGAAATCGTAGGGCTTCTCGGTAGAAACGGCGCAGGGAAAAGCACAACCATGAGAAGCATTATGGGTCTTACCCCGCCGAAGAAAGGGGAGATCATCTTCAAAGGTGAAGTCATAACTGGAAAAAAACCCTATATCCTCTTTAGAAAGGGCATAGGTTATGTCCCCGATGACAGGAGGGTGTTTGCTGACCTCACCGTCGATGACAACCTTGAGATCGTTTACAGGAGAGAGGAAACATGGAATAAGGAAAGGGTCTACAGCCTCTTCCCTGCCCTTTATGAGATAAAAAATAGAAAGGCAGGATTTTTAAGCGGAGGAGAACAGCAGATGCTCACGATCGCAAGGGCACTCATGGGAAGCCCTGAACTTCTCCTCCTCGACGAACCAACAGAAGGTCTTGCCCCCCTGATCGTGAAGGATCTGGAGGAACAGATCCTAAAGTTGAAAGAGGCAGGGATCAGCATACTCCTCTCCGAGCAGAACATAAAATCCGCCATGAAGCTCGTTTCAAGGGCCTATGTGATAGATAACGGAAGGATAAAATTTGAAGGCACCCGGGCTGAACTCGATGAAAATGAAGAGATAAAGAGAAGATACCTCATGGTGTAGTGTACAAAAAAACCACTTTGTCTTTTTTTTCACATGCTTATACTTTTACACTTGCATATACAATAAAAACCACCTATAATACAACGATATACAGATGCGTGTACTATGTCTTGACGTGGGTGAAAAGAAAATAGGCATTTCTGTCTCTGACCCGACGGGGACCATTGCCCAGGGCGTTAAGGTCTATAAAAGAACGGAAAAAAGGAAGGATATCTCCTCGATCAAGAATCTGATCAATGAATACGATGCTAAAATCGTGATTATCGGTCTCCCAAAAGATTTAAATGGGGCTATTGGAAAAAAGGCGAAAGAGATCATAGCATTCTCTGAAGAATTAAAGGCATATATCTCCATCCCTATTGTATTATGGGATGAGCGCTTCAGTACAAACGAGGCCCACCGTATCTTTGAGTTAGCCCACATAAAACACAAAGACAGAAAACCCTACCTCGATGTGATGGCCGCCCAGATCATACTTCAAGGATACCTTGATGCACAGAAAAGCCTATAGGATTTATATAATCTCTGCCTTTTCTCTCTTTTTTATCACACTACTTATTATATCTGCCTATATACCAAGGGGGGCAGAGGATGAACCTGTGCAGGTTGTCATTAAAAACGGTATGACATTGAACGGCATAGGAAGACTTTTAAAGAAAGAGGGTCTTATCTTCTCCTCCACCCTCTTCGGCCTCTTTGCGTATATAAAGGGGGGGAAGTTAATAGCAGGGGAGTACACATTCAAAAAGAACATGTCCACCATGGACATCATAAAGAAAATGATAAAAGGGGAGAGAAACATATACGTTTTGAGGATTGTCGAGGGCCATAATATCTATAACGTCGCCGAGACGATGGAAAAGGCAAACATTATGAAAAGAGAAGATTTTTTATCCCTCGCAACGGATAAAGGGTTTATGGAAAGACTCGGTATAAAAGGGGACTCCCTTGAGGGTTACCTTGCCCCCGATACGTATCATTACAGTAAGGAGATAGAGATAGAGAAATTTATCGAAAAAATCGTTCAGAGAACATTCAAATTCTTTGAAAAGAAAGAGGTGCAGGAGAGGCTCAACACACTAAACATGGATATACACAAGGTGCTGACCCTTGCCTCCATAATAGAAAAGGAGGCGAAAATCAAAGAGGAGAAGCCTATCATTTCCGCGGTATTCCATAATAGGCTTAAAAAAAATATGCCCCTTGATGCAGACCCTACGGTAATATATGGAACAGGGGGTTTCAGTAGACCTATAACAAAGACGGACCTCACCTCCCCCACCCCTTATAACACATATACCTTCAAAGGGCTTCCAAAGGGTCCCATATGCAATCCTGATAAAAACTCGATACTCGCAGCACTCAATCCGGGGAATGTGGATTTCCTGTACTTTGTTTCAAAAAACGATGGTACCCATATCTTTTCGCGGGATATAGCGTCACATAGACGTTTTGTAACCGTCTATCAGAGAAGGAATACAAAAAAACAGTGAGGAGGGATGTTTATGCCAAAAGATGTTGCCGTAATTGGAGTTGGCCAGAGCTATTTTGTCAGGGGCTATGAAGGCTCTATAAGGGAACTGGCCTTTGAAGCATTCAGGGAGGCTATGCAGGATGCCGGGATTACCACCAAAGATGTGGATGCATCCGTATTCTGCTCGGCCCCTGAGTATGACAAACAGAGGTCCCCTGCCGGTGTGCTCGCCGAATACTTGGGTCTCATACCACAGCCCACCTTCTACATCGAGACCGTCTGTTCCTCAAGTAGTACAGGAGTAAAAGTAGCCTACAGCATGATAAAGTCAGGCCTCCACGATGTGGTCGTCGTTCTCGGCTTCCAGAAGATGTCTGAGATCACCTCCGCCGAGTCCCAGGAAAGGATGGGTAGAGGGGCGGACATCCAGTGGGAGGCCCCCTTCGGTACCATGATGCCTGCCTATTATGCCCTTTACGCCCAGGCGTATATGGCAAAGAATGGCCTGACCCATGAAGACCTGATGAATGTACGCCTAAAATCTGCTACGTACGGGCAGATCAACGAGAGGGCCGTATACCGTAAAGGGGTGAAACCGGAGGATTTCGACCCCAAAAACCCCGATGCAAGAATGGCAGGACTCGTTGCCTGGCCTTTAAGGGTAGGCGATGCATGTGCCAATGCGGATGGTAGCTCCTGTGTGATACTCGCAAATGCTGAGAAGGCAAAGATATTCTCGAAGAAACCTGTGTGGATCCTCGGTATTGGCGCTGCTTCAGAGGCCGTAAATATGGCTTCAAGGCCTGATTTTTCAAAAGGTCTCAGCGTGGGCTATAAAGCCGCTGAGCAGGCGTACAAAATGGCAGGGGTAACACCGAAGGATATAAAGGTGGCAGAAGTCCATGACTGCTTTACCATCGCCGAGATCATGGCGTACGAAGGGCTCGGTTTTGCCCCGATGGGAGAGGGGAAGCAGTTGATCCGGGAAAAGGCCACATATAAAGAAGGTCCCATCCCTGTGAATGTCGATGGAGGACTCTTATCCAAGGGACATCCCATCGGCGCAACAGGCGGTTCCCAGATAAGAACCATTGTACTGCAGCTAAGAGGTGAGGCAGGACCCATGCAGGTACCGGGTGAACCTGATATAGGTCTTGTTCACAATGTCGGCGGGGTAGGTCTATACGGTAACGTTACAATTTTCGGGAGGTAAACAATGGGATTCGAAAAATTCGGTAGAAAAAGCTTTACAGGCATGACAAAGACTGGAAAATTTGTGGATTTTCTCAGTGAGGGAAAGGTAGAGGGAACGGTATGTAAGAAATGCGGGGCAAGATATTTCCCTCCAAGGGCAGACTGCGCCGCCTGTTTTTCCAGCGACATGGACTGGTTTGAAATGCCAAAAAAAGGTAGTCTCGAGACATTCACCATCGCATATTACGCTCCCTACGGCTTTGAGAAGGACTGTCCTTATTCGATGGGGGTTGTCGATTTCGGGAATAACCTGAAGCTCTTCGCCCGTCTATCCTCCGATTTAAAACCGGAAGATATAAAAGTGGGTATGGATGTCTCGGTAAGACCTGTTCAATACGACGACGGTCAACTCTCCTTTGAGATTGTAAAAGTTTAAAACTAAATCCTGTAAGAAGGGCTACCCCTGGTGGCCCTTCTTACGATCATCAATCCCCTTTAAACGCCTCTTCCCTTTTTATCCTTATTGCCGGTAAGACCGCCACTACAAGGGCAATTGCTGCAACGATCAGTATACCGAGACTGATCGGTCTTGTAAGGAAGATCATGGGATCCCCCCGGGATATCACCAGGGCCCTCCTTAAGTGCTCCTCCATCATTGGGCCTAAAATCAAGGCAAGGAGCATAGGGGCCGGCTCACAATCGAGTTTTGCAAAGATATAACCGAGTATACCGAATATCGCCATAAGGTATACGTCGAATTCGCTGTTACTCAACGTAAAGACACCGATCGCACAGAAGACGAGGATCGCCGGATAGAGAAGATGGTAGGGAACCATACAGAGCCTAACCCATAGTCCTATCATGGGGAGGTTAAGGATAAGGAGAAAAAAATTGCCCATCCACATAGAGACAATGACACCCCAGAAGAGGGCAGGTTGCTCCGTCATCACCGATGGGCCTGGCTGAACCCCCTGGATCACCATGGCCCCTATCATCAATGCCATTACCGGACTTGTCGGGATACCGAGGGTAAGCATGGGTATGAAGGATGTCTGGGCCCCTGCGTTATTCGCCGATTCAGGGGCAGCTACCCCTTCTATAGCCCCTCTACCCAGTTCATCCCCGTGTTTTGACATCTTCTTTTCAACGGAATAGGCGGCAAAAGAAGATAGAAGGGCCCCTCCACCGGGTAGGATGCCGAGGAAGGAGCCGAGGGCCGTACCCCTCAAAATAGGGGCAACCATCCTTTTCCAGTCCTCTCTTGTGGGCATAAGGTTTTTTATCTCCTTTATAACCCGTCTTGCCACCCCTTCCCTCTCGAGGTTTAGTATGATCTCCCCGAGGCCGAACATCCCCATCGCCACAGGGACAAAACCAATACCGTCCATCAACTCCCTGAAACCGAATGTATACCTCTGAACACCGGAATTTACATCCGTCCCAATAATGCCTAAGAGTAAACCGAGGATAATCATCCCTATTGCCTTTAAAAGAGAACCCCTCGCAAGCACTATGGAGGCAATAAGTCCCAGTACCATAAGGGAAAAATATTCGGGGGCACCAAACTTAAGGGCGACCTTTGCAAGGGGAGGGGCGAAGAAGGCGATCACAACGGTGGCAAAGGTTCCTGCAAAGAAAGAACCGATCGCCGCTGTGGCAAGGGCAACCCCTGCCCTACCCTGTAAGGCCATCTGGTATCCATCAAGGGTAGTCACAATAGAAGAGGCCTCCCCCGGAAGGTTTACGAGGATCGAGGTCGTTGAGCCTCCATACTGGGCACCGTAGTATATCCCTGCAAGCATGATAAGGGAGGAGACCGGAGGCAGGACAAAGGATGCGGGCATGAGCATGGCTACCGTTGCTGCGGGGCCTAAGCCTGGGAGGACCCCTATCAGTGTTCCGATAAATACCCCTATCAGGCAGTAGAGGAGGTTCATAGGGGTAAAAGCCGCTTGGAAACCTGTGGCGAGGCCTGTTAATATCTCCATCGATCAACCTCCGAACCACTGCCCCAATATGGGCAGAGGAAGATGGAGAAGAAGGACAAATATGATTGCGGAGCCGATAGCAAGCCCTAAGGCGAGAGGCATGGCGTATGACCATTTGAATTTTTGACTGGCATAGGCACCGATCAGGACGAGGAGTACGATGGATAAGACAACCCCTATCCTCCTCAACATAAAGGCAAAGAAGAGATTGGCCAAGGTTATGTATATCACCTTGCTATACCTCATACTTTCCACTTTATCCCCTGGTTTTATAAACGTCTTTGCCATAAGGATGATCCCAACAAACGTAAGGAGAGCCCCAAGGAGAGTGGGGAAGTAGGCAGGCCCCATACGCATGGCGGTACCCATCTGGTAATTTCTCCCAAAATAGACAAAGACCACCCCGAAGAAAAAAAAGATAAGGCCTGACCACAGGTCTTTTGAGCTTAATGTTCCTCTTAAATTCTTCATATCCACCCTGCCCTGTTACTGTTTCGGGATGTTTGCCCTCTCTATTACCCCTCTCCATTTCTTTATATCGGAAATCAAAAGATTTTTTAGATCCTCCGGCGTTCCTCCCTGGGCAGTCACACCTATTTCGAGAAGTTTAGTCTTAACCTCCTGCGTGGAAAGGGCCATATTTATCTCTTTGTTTAGCCTGTCTATAATCGCTTTTGGTGTCTTCGCAGGGGCGGCTATCGCATTCCATGAGGACGCCTGGTAACCGGGAACACCGCTCTCTGCTATCGTTGGTATGTCAGGGAGGGGTGAAAAACGGCGGTTCGAAGTTATGGCAATGATGCGGACAACACCGCTTTTGTACTGAGATATGATAGGGGCAAGCATGTCGAAGGCGATCTGGACATCGTTTCCCCTCAACGCAACGAGGACATCGGGGCTATTTTTGTAAGGTACTATCGTTGCCTCTATCCCGGCCATCCCCTTAAACAGTTCTGCCGAGAGATTCTGTGTGCTCCCCACGTTTATCGTCCCGATATTCAGTTTCCCCGGGTTCGCCTTCGCATAGGAGATCACATCTTTTACGGTCTGGAATTTTGAATCTGCTTTTGCAAACATCGCTATGTCAAAAAAACCGAGGGTTGATACAGGGGCAAAGTCATTAACCGTATCGTATGGAAGGGATTTGAATAAAGATGCACTCACCGCATTCCCGTTGGACATAAGTAGAAGGGTATAACCATCCGGTTGTGCCTTTGCTACGGCATCTGCGGCCACAATGCCCCCGGCACTCGGTCTATTTTCAACAAGAATCTGCTGTCCAAGTTGGGCCGACAGTTTCTGGGCAACGATCCTTAAAGTAAGATCTGCGACACCTCCGGGCCCAAAACCGACGATTACCCTTATAGGTTTTGTCGGGTAGTTCTGTTCTGCAGCGTATGTTGTGAAACATAACAGAATGGTAACGATTGAAAAGGTGATTAAAAATGTTCTTCTCCTCACGGTAAATTCCTCCTTTTTCTTTTCTATTTAAATTCGTGGGTAACCTCTGGGAAGATACGCTGGTATGCCTCTGCGTATTTTATATCCTTATACTCCGAATTCCTTGCGGCCTGGACACCCCTGTTCAATGCGACCCTCGTATAATATTCCCAGAGATACTCCTGTGCCTCCAGCACCTCAAAGGCCTTCCTCTTTTTATCCCAGACAGGGGTGATGTCGAGCAAGAGATTAGGTTTCCAGTTGCACTGTTCCGGCTGGTGGGGCTCAAAGAGGAATACCGGGGGCGCCCCAATTACACCGGTTGCGGGCTTATGTCCGTGGGCCTGGGCTATGATCCTTGCCTTCTGCGCTATCTTTGATGCGAGGGGATGATCAAAGTTGTAAGGGTCTTCAAGGGAATGGGTCAGTATAAAACGGGGTTTCAAAGACCTGTAAATGTCAACGAGCCTTTCCATATGTTGCTCTGTAAAATCGATGGGATAGTCTCCACAGTCGAAAAACTCTACCTCCCCACCCAAGATTGAAGCGGCCTTAAGGGCCTCCTCATGCCTTTTTGCCTTTACCTCCTCGATTGTTACACCCCCTTCTTTCCATAACTTTGCGGACTCTCCCCTCTCCCCGTAGGAAAGGCAGATGATCTTCATCTTCCATCCCCGAGAGGCGTAGAGTGCAATAGCCCCTCCTGCCCTCCACACAAAGTCTCCTGAATGGGCACTGATCACGAGTCCTGCATAATTTTTATCCTCTGCCATCTTACCTCCCTTTTCCTACTGGAGCAGTTCGAAATGTTTCTGTAAAACATCCCTCAAATTGGCGATATGGCGCATAAGCTCCAACTCCGCCATGTTCCCGTCCTTTTTCTCTATTGCCGAGAGGATTCGCCTATGTTCTTCAAGGGAATCCTCTCCCCTGCCTTTTACGAGTATGGTTTTGATGTTGTACCTCTTTAGCTGGTTTTTTATCATCGTTATCAACTCCACCGCCGGTCGATTGGGACAGGCCCTGTAGATGATATCGTGGAAACGCCAGTTGTTCTGAGAGTAAAGGATCAGATCCCCCTTCTCTATGCACTCCTCCATATCCCTGAAGATAGCGCGCATCTCATCGATATCGCTATCCTTAAGATGGGCTATTGCCTTCTTTATAACAAATCCCTCGAGCAACTCCCTGACTTCAAGATATTCCATCACCTCTTCTGCGGTAAAATACCTGACCCTTGACCTCCCGTTTTCCTCTATCACGATCAGGTTTTCGCTCTCCAGTTTAAGCAGTGCCTTTCTTATGGTGTTCCGACTTACCTTTAATTCCGAGGCAAGGGAGACCTCAACCAAACTCTCCGAAGGCTTGAAGAAACCATCGAGTATCCTCTGTTTTAATTCCTGATAAACCCTTCCTGTCTGATCCCTCATCTCTTTCTTCAGTCCTTTTTCGACACATCCTCTAAAGTTTCATAGTATTTCACGCCCAGTTTTGCCAATACATCCCTGAAACCGTAAAAATCTACACCGAGCTGGCCTTCCTCAATCTTTTTTGCGGTACCCTCCTCCTTTTTCTTCCTCGCCAACGACTTCTCGAGGACCTCCTTAATCTCTCCTCTCTTTACCACCACCACGCCATCATCATCAGCAACGATGAGATCCCCCGGTTCCACGATCACCCCGGCACACACGGCAGGGGCATTTACCCATCCTGCCTTATTCTTCGTCGTCCCGGTGCAGATAACAGCCGTCGTCCAGACAGGGAAATTGAGCCTTTTAATCTCCATTGTATCCCGGACACCCCCATCCATGATAAGGGCCCTAACACCCCTTTTCATAAAGCTACTCACAAGCAACTCCCCTACCATACCGTGTTTATTCGCTTCTCCAATCGTAGTGACAACGAGGATATCCCCTTTTTGACAGCATTCTACCGCCGCATGGATCATGAGATTATCCCCTGCAGGACAGATAACGGTAACAGCAGGGCCGCATACTGATACCCCCTGCTGGATAGGTTTTATCCTCTCCTCCATGAGACCTATCTGCCCCTGGGCCTCAAAGACAGTAGCCACACCAAGACGGGCAAACTCCTCGCATATCTCCTCATCACACCTTGGAATGTTTTTAACTATGTATCTCTCCATATTAACCCCTCTATCTGATAAGGGATGAAGGGTTTTCAACGAGCATGGTCCTTACATCCTCTTCTGTAAAACCGTAATTCAGAAGCCTGTTACTATATTCGAGGAGCCCTTCATCGGGGAATATGCCCGTTGCCTGACCGAGATCCGTGCCTATAATTACATGGGCAGGCCCTATCGCCTTGATCTGCTCCAGTGCCACCTCCCACAAAACCTTTCCAGTTGCCGGTGTTGTGTAACAGTGTTCCATATAGGCCCCATATTTGAGCAACTCCTTCTGCTCCTCAATGGAATAGAATGTGGAGGGGAAATCGACATGGGTGATGATGATGCGCTCCACCTTTCTATTCTTCGCCTCCTTTACAAGGGCATAGGCCTCTGCCTTTGAAATGTGGCTTGTGGCGAGGACCATATTGAATCGAGATATTACATCAAGGGTATCGTAGACTTCGTCTTTTAGCCTTCCCTCATTTAAGATGTTTATCGTTGGGGATTGTATCCCTTCTGCCTCCATCTCCTTCTTTATCCTCGCCCAGTAGGGGAGCTTCTCCTGAGGGGTATTAGATAGATGCATTAGTTCATGCTCCGAATCGACCGTGGGAAACCAGACGATTTTTGCCCCGGCCCTGCCTGCCATCTCTACGGCCATGGGGTTTATTCCCCCAACAGCACTGTTTAAAGTGATAGTGCCTATCGCATCACAGGTGGGGTATATCTTCTTTATCAGCTTTGCCCTCTCCGCGGTACAGAAATAATGGGACTTGATCGCATAGCCCCCCATACCTTTCACAATCACCCTCTGCGCCATCTCAAGGTCATCGAATTTTCTCGGAAGCACATCCGGCGCCGAATGGACATGGAGATCATACGCATCCCGTATAAGTTCTAACGTATTCAATTTAATAGCCTCCACTTTTGGTAGCATTGATGTTTACCATAATTGTTCAACATTAATGATAACATATTTTTCGGAAAAATCAATAAAACTTTTTTTGACTACTTTTTATAAGTCGTTTTGTCTTTATCAGAAGGTATACGTTGTCCCTGCGGTATTCAGAATAAACTGTTTCCCCATCCTCTCCGAGAACATCACCTGTGCCTCAAAACCTGTACAATGGGTGGGGATCACGTATTCGGGCTTCATCGCCTCGATGTCCGATATGGTTCTCTCTATCGTCTCCTTCTCGGAGTTCACTAGGTGGAAACCCCCTACGATAGCATACACCTTTTCAACACCTGTTATCTTCTGGGCATGCCTTACGGTGTTTACTATACCTGCATGGGCACAGCCTGATATGACGACCAGGCCCTTACCTTTTACATGGCACATCAAGGCCTGCTCTCCTGGCATCAGGTCTCTCTCGAGCCCCCCTTTTCTCTTTATGAAAAGGGATGGGGCCCCCTTTTCATACTCTGTTGTCCTCTCTATATCTCCTGTAAGCCAAAGACCTGGTACAGCCTCCTTCGGTTCCCTTATCTCCACGATATCTATCACGCCGAGGGCTTCTATCTCCTTTCTTTTCAGTTGCTTTAGATCCGTCTTCTCCGATGTCTTTGGATTTATAGAGAATCTCCGCGCAAAGGTCTCATGCCCCACATATAGAGGGGTATGCTTTTTTATACTGTCCCTGTTCTCTTTGAGTAGCCCCGGGAGTCCTCCCCAGTGGTCGAAATGGCCATGACTCAAACCGAAGGTGTCTATCTTTTTCACGTTTATCTTCAGCTTCTCCATGTTGTTCATAAGGACATAGTCGTCGGGTCCGTAATCGAACATAAGCCTGTATGATCTCTTATTTACATATGTCTCCGCATAGAAAGAAATTCCATGCTCCGCATGTATCAATTCCCCTGGCCCTCCCCTGTAACGTTTGCCGATTGGTGCATCGGGTCTTATCGCATCGAAATAGTTGTCCGTTATGATGGTCAGGGTGAGCCTTTCGACTTCAGGTAAGTTTACTAATCTTTTAACACCTTTTTTTTCTGTCATATCGACTCCTTTCTATTTTTCACCATATGTTCATCTTATCTAAACATCGACAGGGTGTACCTTCCATATCTTCTCCGCATACTCTTCAATGGCCCTGTCGCTTGAGAATTTGCCCGAACGGGCAACATTCAATATAGCCATCTTTGTCCAACTATCCCTGTCTCTATAGTATCTATCCACCTCTTCCTGACACTTTACATAGGATTCATAGTCGGCAAGGACAAAATAGTGGTCCTTTTCAAGGAGAGGATTAATGACAGGATGGAAGAGTTGTGGTGCATCCGGGGAAAAATAACCGTCCTTTATCTGGTCGATCGCCTGTTTTAATTCCCTGTTCTCCTCGTAATATCTCCTCGGGTTATAACGGCTTCTAAGATCTTCTATCTCTTCCTTTTTTAGGCCGAAGCAAAAGAAGTTCTCCTCTCCCACCTCCTCCTTTATCTCGATATTTGCGCCGTCTAAGGTGCCTATGGTCAGTGCACCGTTTAGGGTAAATTTCATATTTCCCGTACCGGATGCCTCATACCCAGCGGTTGAGATCTGCTCCGAAAGCTCAGCGGCAGGGATGATCCTCTGGGCAAGGCTCACATCGTAGTTTGGGACAAACACAACCTGAAGCCTGCCGTTCACAAAGGGGTCTGCATCACATGCGGCGGCAACGTTATGTATGAGCTTTATGATGAGCTTACAGATCAAATAGCTCGGGGCAGATTTTCCTGCAAAGAGTACGGTTCTCGGGGTCATGTCCCTGTCGACCCTCCCTTCCCTTATCCTGTTGTACAGGGTAATCACATGGAGGACGTTTAAAAGTTGCCTTTTATACTCGTGAAACCTCTTTATCTGGCAGTCGAGGATAAACTCAGGGGCCATAGAGAGCCAGTAGGTCCTGTAGAGATAATCGGAGAGGATAACCTTGTTCATCTCCTTTATCTTTCTAAACTTGAAACGAAATTCGCTATCCTCTGCGAGGGGTTCGAGCCTCCTCAATTCATCAAGCCTTTTTACCCACCCATCACCGATTGCTTCATTAATAAGGGATGATAGATGGGGGTTCGCCTCAAGAAGCCACCTTCTCTGGGTAATGCCGTTTGTAACGTTTAGAAACTTGTCGGGCTCCATCTGATAGAAATCGCTGAAGATCGTCTGTTTCAATATCTCTGTATGGAGGGCGGAGACCCCGTTTACCGTATGGCTCCCTATAACGGCGAGTCTCGCCATATTCACAGTCCTCTCACTGTTACCCGTTAAGATCCTCATCCTTTCCTTTCTGCCCTTGTCCCCGGGGAATTCCTTTTCAACCTGTATCAAAAACCTTCTATCTATCTCCTCTATAATCAGGAAATGGCGGGGCAGGAGGTTTGAGAAAAGGCTCTCAGGCCATATCTCGAGGGCCTCCGGTAGAACCGTGTGGTTTGTATAACCAAAGGTCTTCTTCGTAATCCCCCAGGCATCATCCCAGGAGATACCCTCCTCATCTATCAGTATCCTCATGAGCTCCGCTATGGCGATAGAAGGGTGGGTATCGTTTAACTGCATGGCCACCTTCTCAGGGAAGGGATTATACGAATTGTGGAATTTTTTGTATCTCCTTATGATATCTTTCAGTGTGGCACATACAAAGAAATACTGCTGTTTTAATCTCAACTCCTTTCCCGATATATACTGGTCACTGGGGTATAACACCTTTGATATACTTTCGCTCTCACTCTTGTCCTGGACGGCTTTTACGTAATCACCACTATTGAAATATTCGAGATCGAAATCCCTCGTAGACTTCGCAGCCCAGAGACGTAAGGTATTTACCGTCTCATTTTTGTATCCCGGGACGGGATAATCATAGGCCATGGCCATCACCTCATCCCCCCCTATCCATTTCACCCTGATCCTCGAACTCGAGGTCTTTGAGACATCCACCTTACCGTAAAATCTCACAGGGTAGATGAGTTCAGGTCTTGGAAACTCCCAAAGGTTCCCGTATCTCAACCAGTTATCCGGGGCCTCCACCTGATATCCGTCCTTTATCCTCTGAAAGAATATGCCAAATTCGTAACGTATACCGTATCCATAGCCGGGATATTTAAGGGTTGCCATGGAGTCAAGAAAACAGGCGGCAAGCCTCCCCAGACCGCCGTTACCGAGCCCTGCATCATACTCAAGCTCCTGGGCTTCTTCTAAGGTGATGCCGAGGACATTTAAAGCTTCATCGTAAAGACCAAGCATATTGAGGTTTATTATGTAATTCTTTAAAAGCCTCCCAAGGAGGAATTCAAGGGAGAGGTAATATATCCTCTTCGTGTCCACATCGTAGTATCTCTGCTGTGTCTTGATCCACCTCTCCACTATGATATCCCTTACAGACAGAACAAGGGCGCTATATTTGTCCCTCGATGTCGCCGAGTACATGTCCTTGGCAAGTCCGTATGTGAGATTGTTTAAAAGGGATTTCTGTAAAGCATTTATGTCATATCCCATCTGTACCCCCATTTAGACTCAAATAACCTAACGTTTCTACCGTGCCTATCACAACGACAGGTTTTTTTCTCGGGTCAAGTAAAGATAAAATCTTCAAGATATCTTCCTCGGATAAGGCGATGCATCCCTCTGTGGGTACTTCTTCCCCATCCCAAACATGGATGAATATAGCGCTTCCCATCCCAGGGATTACAGGGTTTCTGTTATAACCGATGACAAGACCGTACTTATACTTCCCGTCCATCCTTCTCATCAATTCAAAACTTCTGCCATCCGTTTCCTCTATCTTCACCCATCTATTGTAATCTCTCGAGGTTACATCATCCACCCATACGTCTTTCTCCGTCATCTCTATATACTCCATCTTTGTCTTAACTTCCCTTTCATAACCAAAGGCAAACTCCACGGGATATACCCCCGTTGGCGTCTTTTTGTCTCCCTCCCTTTTTTGGAAGGGAAGGACAAAACCTAAGGCACCGACTGTGGCCTTAATATCCCTTAATAACACATCCCATCCCCTATCGGACCTCTCCAGAAGATATACGATGGCATAAAAGGCGTCCGTTCTTTCACCAAGGGTGAGGATCACCTGCCCCACATCTTCGGGGAGGGCATCGAGTGCCTCTTCTATTTTTCCTGTGTCTATCGTACCCATCGAGACTCTCAATGAGGTTTTACCCTTTTTTAAAGGCCTCCCACTCACCCCTCTCTTTCAACACATCCCTTAATACCTCAAGGGCATCATTTACCTTCGGCATACCCCCGTAAGTTGCAAGCTGAAAGATCACCTCCGCGAGTTTTTTGGGGTCACAACCTACATTCAAAGCGGCATTTAGGTGGAGCTTTAGTTCCTTATGGGCACCGAGGGCCGCAAGCATCGCACAGGCCACCATCTGCCTCTCAGGGAGGGTGAGCACCCCCCTTGAATAGAGCTTGCCCGTTATAAACAGGGAAAAATCGTTTGCGAGTTCCCTATCAAATTCCTTCCATAACAGATAGGGAGGGTCCATCTTAATACCTTTTCCAAAGAGTTTTTTTGCCGTCTCCTGGGTCCTTTTTCTTAATTCGTCATCCATTCTCCGTCCTCCTCTTTTTTGGCTTTACTCTCGCCTCTTCCATAATATCTCACCACCATCATGGTGATGTCATCGGATTGCTCTGCCTCTCCACAGAACCCATCTACCGCCTCCTCCAACCCTGATAATATCTCCTTCACCCCTTTTCCGGTCAACCCTTTTAGTTCTTCCTCGAGGCGTTTAAGGGTAAACATCTCCCCCTTATCGTTCATCGCCTCATTGACCCCGTCGGTATATAAAAATAGCGTGTCTCCCGGGGAGAGTTCAACCCTTTCCAGTCCGTAGCAGGCATCCTCCATGATACCTACCACAAGCCCTACCTGGCCTGAAAGGGTCTCTATCCGTCCATCACTTTTTATTAAATAAGGGGGATTATGGCCACCGATCGAATATTCGAGTCTTCCCCCCTCTAAATCAAGGATCCCGCAGAATAATGTAACAAACATATTCGCACTGTTTCCGGATGAAAGCTCATTGTTCACCTTATCCAGTATCTTATCGGGGCTAAACCCAAGGGTAGCCTTTGATTTTATAAGTGTCTTTGTCATTGCCATGAAAAGGGCTGCGGGGATCCCCTTCCCCGATACATCACCTACCACTATACAGAGACGGTTTCTGTCGATCAGAAAAAAATCATAGAGGTCGCCCCCTACCTCTTTTGCAGGTCTTAAGGTTGCATAAATGTCGAATGCATCCCTCTCCTCATATGAGGGAAACTCCTTCGGGAGGAAACTCATCTGAATATCGTGGGCGACTTTTAGTTCACTCTCCACCCTCTCCTTTATGGCGGTCGTCTCTTTAAGCTGGGTGATATAGGTCTTCAAGGACTTCCTCATGATCTCAAAGGCCTCTGTTAGTCTACCCACCTCGTCATTAGATTTGATCGGGGGAAGCTCTATATCGAACTCCCCTGAACCTATCCTCTCCGTGGCATGGGCCATATCCCTTAAGGGCCTTGTGATAGACCTTGATATGTAAACTATCGCAACGGAGAGTAAGGCAATACCGAGACAGCCAAGAAATATAATAACCTTATTGAGCCTTGTGATATCCTCCATGAGTTCTTCCTGGGGGAAAACGATAGCCAGGGACCATCCGTTAGAGACGATGGGTACGTAAGTCATAAGGCATAAAGCCCCTGTAACTGGATTCTTAATCTTGAATGGTTCAAAACCTATGCCCCCTTTTATCATTTTCCTACCCACTTCCCTTAAATCCCTGTCCTCTGTCGCCTCTGCTATGGAAAAGATCGTCTCGTTCATTATATACTCTTTTATCGGATGG
Source organism: Syntrophorhabdaceae bacterium (assembly GCA_026415675.1). Taxonomy (GTDB): domain Bacteria; phylum Desulfobacterota; class Syntrophorhabdia; order Syntrophorhabdales; family Syntrophorhabdaceae; genus JAOAGQ01. The sequence goes on along the minus strand of JAOAGQ010000015.1, from coordinate 12,832 downwards.
GTCACAAACGTACCGTTTTTCGATATCAGAAATCCATATCCTGTATTCAAAATCTTTAGAGATGAGACGATCTCTACGAGTTTCTCTATGGAGATATCCACAACCACCACCCCTGCATGGATTCTCTTATCCCCCATTTTTTTATAGAAAGGCACGCTATAGGAACACATGAGGACATTTCCACCGATACCAAAATAAGGTTCTGTCCATTCCGGCCGCCCTATCTCCTTTGGTATCTGGTACCAGTCTGACAAAAAGTAGTCATAGTACTTTTCGAGGTATTTAAAGTTTATACCCCACCGTTCCTTATAGAAATAAGGGGCAAACGCCTTCTTCTCCCTTGTGAACATATAGGGTTCATAGGCAATGGCAGCACCGTATATTTCTGGGTTTTTCTCTACAACAGAATATAAAACCTGGTATATTTCTCCTTCTGTATTAGAACTGTTTTCGAGAAAATAGGATATATTCTCCGGTATCTTCTGTGTTGCCGCGAGAATCGCCTCGATCTTGTTTATAGAGGTCATCACGAGGTTTTTGGAATTCTCGCTTATACCCTTTTCAATCGTCTTCCTGGAGACGATATAGCTGTATAAAAAAATAACCGAAAAAATAAGGATGGTGCAGGAGGAGAAAAAGAGTACAAGTTTGAAGGCGATTCCTTTATTTATCAACATGTTTCATCACATTAATATAGAAATCATTATAATCGGGGAGATTCTTGACCAGATTGCTTTCCTTTAGGATACCACATACCCTTGAAAAATCGTTTCTATTCAAGATAAACGGGAAGGACCCATCTTTTTCATCGGGGATTAACAGGTCTTTCATCCTTGCAAGCATCCATCTCTGGTGAACGATATTCGCAGGTACATTCGCCTTATGCATATACTTCATAATGATCTTCAACGTCTCTTCCTGATGGTTGATCGCATAGAGCCAGCCCTCAAGGGAGGCTTTTACAAAGGACCTCACCAGCTCCCTGTCTTCTCTCCATGTCTTTTCCATGGTATATATACCATCCTCGGGAAAATTAAGGCCATGATCATAAAAAAAGAATGTGGTCAACTCCTCGGGGTTTAAGCCCGCATTCAGAATCATATGGTATTCGTTGTACCACATGGCGGATGCCACATCCACCCCGTCCCTTAAAAAGAGATTTATAGAATAAGATTGGGGAACAACCTGAACCTTAAGTCCATATTTTTTAAAGAACGCAAGGGGCTGGAGTTGAAACTCCTCCCTCCATAGACCTACCTTCTTTCCGTTTATGTCCTTTGGTGAAAGAATACCTCTTGCCTTCTTTGCAACGAGCATAAGGGCGGATCTATGGATAACCTGGCCAACATTTATCAACCTTACCCCCCTTGAACGGAGCTTTATGGCCTGGGATAACCAGATGGTTGTGAAATCCACCTCTTTTCTCTCAAGCATCATAGCGGAAGCCCTTTCAGGACCCCCCTCGATAAGGTTAAGCTCAATCCCGTGTTTTTTGTAGAATCCCTTATCATAGGCGACATAATACCCGGCAAACTGCGCCTGGGGACTCCACTGGGGGATAAAAGAAGCCCGTTTTACATCCCCGGCCCAGCTTACAGGTGGTGCCAAAAAGAAAAGGGAAAGACAAAAAATGAGGGAAAAAATATAGCAGGATGGACAGGAGAAGCCATTTTTCATTATCTGAATAATACATTTTCTCACGGTAAAAATAAAGAATTTATCCGAATGGAGAAAGACGGCCCCTATATATCAGTATCCCCTCTCTCCCCTCCTCGCGGCGATCAAAGACAAAAGTCCGATAAGGGTAAAGAAAGACATGATGCCTATCATGGGATACATGGTCCCGTTATGGAAGGTACTTACAAGACCTGAGGAGATTGCCCCTGTTACCATCTGAATACCACCGATTAGTGCCGAGGCAGCCCCTGCATTCCTGTCAAAGGGCTGTAAGGCAAGGGCTATCGCGTTTGCATTCACAAACCCGAAACAGACGAGAAAGAGGAATATAAGTATCACAACATCGATATTCCTGGAAAAACCGAAAGAGACGAGTAAAAGGAGCACGATTATCGTGCATAACTGGCCTGAAACGATAAAGAATAAAACGTTTTCGCTACTTAATCTCTTCAGGAGAAGCCTGTTTATCTGATTTGCCGTGATTAATCCCATAACATTTAGTCCGTATACCCATCCAAACTCCCTTTCTGTAAAACCCAGAAGGTTCATATAGACAAAGGGGGAACCTGTGATGTATGCAAAAAAACCCCCTGTTCCGGTAGCACAGGTAATCCCGTATAGGGTAAAAATCCTGCTTTTAAAAAGACCCATGTATTCGACCATTATATTCTTCGGAATGAGGGAGATGGTTCTATCGGGCCCCTTACTCTCTTTCAAAAACTTTTGAAGGCCAATCAGTATGATGGTTGTTATTATGGCAAGGACGAGAAAAATGTATCGCCAGCCAAGGTATGTGTTTATAAGTCCCCCTATGGTAGGGGCAACGATGGGGGCAACACCATATATCATCATGAGCAACGATAAAACCCTTGCCATCTCTTTTCCTGAGAATAGGTCCCTGACTATTGCCCTACTCCCTACCATACCCACACAACCCCCTACCGCAGCGAGAAACCTCATAGCTACCAGAAATTGAATGGACGGGGTGAGGGCGCACCCTATCGATGCCGCTATATAGATGATGAGCCCATATATGATCGGTCTTTTTCTGCCAAACCTGTCCATCAAAGGGCCATAGGCGAGCTGACCCAGAGATATACCTATAAAAAAGCTCGTGAGTGTAAACCCCACCTTCGATATATCTACAGCAAGACCCTTTGCGATAGCCGGAAAACCGGGGAGGTACATATCCGTGGAGAATGGCCCTATCGCACAGATAGAGGCAAGGACGAATATTACTTTTCTATACTGGTTCTTATCCATCACACCGTTACGGGTAAATATATTCCACTCCCCCCATGAAGAGAAGAAAGGGTAAGCCCCTATATTTGGGCCTACCCTTTATCTTCGTAACTTAACCTGCGATTATATCTTCCCTTCGCCCTCAAGTTTTTTAGATATATCCTCTTTCAATATCTTCTTATCTATCTTCCCCACGTTCGTCAAAGGCATGTTTTCTATAAATTCAACCCTCTCAGGCAACTGGAGAACAGAGGCGCCTATGCCTTTCATATAGGAGATAAGCTCATCGAATGTTAAGCTCGCCCCCTGTTTAAGTTTTATATACGCACATATCCTCTCCCCTAAGGCCTTATCGGGCATACCGATGACCGCAACCTCGGCAACGGCAGGATGGGAACTAATCAGATGCTCGATACCTATAGCACTTATCGTCTCCCCTCCTCTTAGTATCGTCTCCTTTATCCTCCCTGTAATCGTTATGTTTCCCCTCTCATCCTTCTTTGCAAGGTCCCCGGTTCTGAAAAAACCATCGGCGGTGAAGACCCTCTTATTATCCTCCGGCGACTTAAAATAACCGTTAAAGATATTGGGGCCTTTCATAGTCAATTCCCCTTCCTTGTTGATAGGCACCTCATTACCATACTGGTCGATGATCCTGACCTCTGCATATGGGCAATCGGGCCTTCCAACCGTTGTCGTTATGGTCTCGAAGTCATCATCGAGCCTCGTCATACAACTCGGTCCCTCTGAAGAACCGAGGGTATTCACGTATTTGCAACCGAGTTTTTCATATACGCTCTTCACCAGTTCCGGTGTGCTCGGTGCCCCTCCGGCATACAGCTTCTTCAGAGAACTCAGATCAAAATCTTTCAGGTTCGGCAGTTCCACGATCCTCTGGGCAATGGAAGGGACACAGGGGAATGCCGTCACCTTCTCTCTCTCGATAACCCTGCATAGGTCTTCCGCATTTGTAGAGTCCGTTATCACATATTTCGCATAGTTGAAAAAGGCTCCCCCGACGCAGTTGTGTATCGCCTGGGCATGGCCGATCGGCGCAGATGTTAAAAGGGTATCCTCGCTTGTGATCTCCCATGCCTTTGTGTGGTATTCGACGCTCGCTATGTAGTCGTTATGTGTCCTCGGTACCGCCTTTGGGAGGCCTGTGGTACCGCCTGTAGGGAGGATCATGGAGACCTCACACGGATCCGGTCTTCTTGCCGCTAATACCTCCCTTGTTACGTTTGTAAGTTTCGCCTCCTCTATGAGCCTCTCCATGGGTATGAAGTCTTTATCTTCTGGATCCCTCACGGAGATGAGGTATTTTAGGGAACCGTGTTTTTCCCTCAACGTGCTAAGCATGGGGAGATACTCTGTCTTTTTATATCGAGGGGGGCCTATCCATGCAACGGGGTTTGTTAGGCTGCTCAGATAATCGATCTCTGTAATCCCGTGGCGGGCAACGAGAAGGACGACTATGGCCCCAACTTTATGTATTGCATAAAAGGCTATTACGAATTCGTGCCAGTTCGGCATCTGGAGGAGCACAAAGTCCTTCGGTTTTACCCCTATTTCGATCAATCCAATGGCAAACCTATCGACCTTCTCCCTCAGCTCCCTGTAGGTAAGTCTTGAAGTATCGTCGACAAGGATCTCTTTCCTCGGATAAAGGTCGCTCCCCTTATCGAGGAGATCCCCCCAGGTCATACCGAGCCACCATCTGTGTTTGGTGTACTTTTCCACATCCTCTGGCCTGTACGGGTTGAAACCATCTATCGGCATAATCCCTCCTTAATTTAAGTTTTTTATGTCTTACCACAGAGCTTACGTTCATATTATGCAAAAATGCTCCTTTTTACAAGGGTTTTTCCTATCTCTACCTTGTAGGCGTTCATGCCCAAGGGCTTTGCATCGGACAGGGCAAGAGACGCTGCCACAGAAGCGATAGACTCGTCTATGGGTTTACCGATCAGCAGTTCTTCCGCCTTTTTTGCCCTTAAGGGTACCGGTGCCAAAGAGCCAAGGACAATCCTCGCATCAACACATAGACCATCTTTTATAACCAATGAGGTGGCCACACTGGCTATCGCAAAATCAACGGGCTTCCTCAATGTGAACTTTAAAAACCTCTGATGGGAGCCGGCCTTTGGCTTCGGGATCCTTATCTCCTTTATGATCTCGTCAGGATCGAGAAGGACCTTCCCCAGACCACTATCTGTAAAAAGCTCCTCCGCCCTCACCCTCTTCTTTGTGGTCACAATCTCTCCATCGAGGGCAATAAGGGCAACAGCCATATCAGAGGGATTTACCGCAAGACACCCACAGTTGAAACATCTCTCCGCCTCTTTTTTAATCTCGTTCCATCCTACGTCAGGGGTCTCTTCTCCCTCAAGAACCTTTATCCTCTCCGAAGGGGGTATCTCAGGGATGGAAACCCTCGGTATATCAACAAATATAGAGGTGTTCGGTCTTTGCTTTACCATCTCGTCTATAAAGTCCTCCCTGTCCCCTCTGATCCACTTATCGATAAGCGTAAAGGCAGCCCTTCCCGATGCAGATGCCTCGATAACCGTAGATGGCCCATTTGCAAAATCTCCCCCGATAAAGAGGTTCCCTTCCAGTTTGTAAGCCCCGGAGGGCTCTTTTCTTATGTCCCTTTTGATCTCTCCGGGGATAATCTCCCATTCGGGCTCCTCCCCTGTCGCCTTTATCACAAAGTCAAACAACATGGTGAATTCAGAACCTTTAACAGGAACCGGTCTTGGTCTACCGGATTCATCCTTTCCTGAGAGTCTCATCTTTACACACGAAAGTTCTAACTTACCATCCACTTTTTTTATGGCTTTTGGCAGTGTAAGAAAACTAAATTCCACCCCCTCTTCCAGGGCCTTCCTCGTCTCCTCTTCAAAGGCAGGCATCTCTCCCTTTGTCCTCCTGTATAAGACGGAAGGGGTTGCCCCCATTCTGAGCAGGGTCCTCGCCACATCGACGGCAACATTCCCGCCCCCTATGACAGCGACTTTTTTGCCCTTTATATCCCCTGCAAGTTCCTCTTTAGACATCAAAAAGGAAAGACCGGATATGGCAAATCCTTCCCCTTCTATCCCCATCTTCCTTTCTTTCCATGCCCCGGCAGCCAAGAAGACCGCATTGTATCTATCCGATAGCTCCTCCAGCCTTATATCCACACCGACTTCAACCCCTGTCTTGAACTTTATACCCATCTCCTCCAAGGCCTCTATCTGCCTCTTTACCACGGGCTTTGGAAGCCTGTAAGATGGTATGGTGTTATACAGCATGCCCCCGGCGTTTTTCAGCTTTTCATAAACGACAACGGAATATCCCTTTTTTCTCAGATAGTAGGCGGCGGTTAAGCCTGCAGGACCCGAACCTACTATCGCCACACTTCTGCCGTTTTCCTTGCAGGGCTTTCTGTAAAACTTCTCCTTGTTCTCGAGGAGTTGGTCGCCTAAATACCTCTCTACGCATCTGATCGCTAAAGGCTCATCAAAAGATTTCCTGTTACATTTAGGTTCGCAGAAGATAGGGCATACCCTTCCTGTAATGGCAGGGATTGGGTTATATTTCATCATTATCTCCCCGGCCTCATCTATCTTACCCTCCTTTATGTAACTCATATAGAAAGGTATATCCGTCTTTGCAGGACACCCTTCTGCACAGGGGTATTTTTCCATAGGGGCTACCCCGAATATGGAGTGATAGCGGTTATCCCCGCTTAAGGCATTGCATAAAGTCCCGCCCTTTCTCAGACAGACTATCCTCCCTCCGAGGTGATGGGGGTATCTGTAATACCAGCACCTCACATCCTGGGCGAGGTTGCCCCCTACTGTGGCCATATTTCTTATCTGGGGGGTTGCCACCTCCTTTGCCGCATCGGCAAGGAGGCTTATTTTCTCCCTGACCATTTGAGAACCTGCGATCTCCGAGAGTTTCGTCAGACTCCCTATAGCGATAAAGTCTTCCTCTTCCTTTATGTAGCTTAAGCCCTCTATCGTCTTTAAGTTCACTATGGCCTCAGGATATTCGGGAAGGGATTTTTCCTTTAAAATTCCCAGGAGGTCTGTCCCTCCAGCGTTAGGTTTGGCCTTTCCATCGTATGTTGATAGTACCTGTACCGCCTCCTCTACAGACTTTGGATTATAATGGGAAAAAGATTTCATCTCGCACCTCCTAACTCTAACGCCCTATCTTTCTCTTTCTGCCCTCCTTTTATCTTCCCGAGGGCCTTTAAAACCTTATCAGGAGTTATAGGGTATTCGTGTATCCATGTCCCTAGGGCGTTCGATACGGCCATCAAGACTGCCGATGGTCCTGGGGATGTGGCTATCTCCCCTATTCCAACGGCATGAAACCTGTGGCTTTCCATCGGGGTTTCAAGGATCACATTTTTAATCTCCGGAAGTTCTGAGAACGTCCTCCACTTATAGTCGATCATATTTGCGTTTAATATATGCCCTGTCCTTCTATCGAGGACGGTCTCTTCAAAGATCGCGGTATCAATGCCGGCGGAACCGAGACAACCGTTTAACTGCCCCTCAAGGCCTTTAGGGTCAACGATCTTCCCTGCATCGGAAGTATTCACCACACTTATAAGATCAACCTTTCCCGTTTCAACATCCACCTCCACCTCAACAAAGGTCATCATACAGTTCGTAAGGGTATAATCGGGCTCAAAACGACCGTAACCTGTGACCGTTCTATCGGGGCCCATCGCTGCAATCCACGGTATCCTCTTTTCAGGATCGTGTTTGGAAAAGAGCATGCCATCCTCTGTATCCATATCCGACGGTGAAACCCCGAGCTTCTGTGCCCCGAGCTCAAAAAGCCTCTTTAATGCATCTTCCGCAGCCCTAATCGCAGCACTCGCTATGCTGTATGTACCCCTTGAACCTGCAGGCCCGAACTCGTAGGGGTTTACCATAGAATCGGGAGGGGAAAGGGAAACCCTGTTTAGGGGAAGCTTTAGGGTTTCTGCCACCATCTTTAAGAAATTCGTGGTCTGACCTGTACCGTGCTCGGAGAGACAGGAAAAGAGCATGGCCGTGCCATCCCTGAAAAGACGGACGTGGGCCTCTGAGGCATCCTCTCCTATATCCGCATTCCCGTGGACCCCAACGCCCACACCCCTTCTCTTGGTACCGTTTATAGATGTGGGTATGAGCCATCCTTTCCATTTATCCTTCCATCCAAAGGCCTTCGCCCCTTCATCCATCGCCTTCGAATAGTCTATTCCTCTATAGACATACCAGATACCATCCCTCCAGAAATAGCCCTGACCGGGTTTGACAAAATTCTTCTTCAAGACCTCATAAGGGTCAAGACCGAGTTTCTCCATGGCAAGGCTGATAAGAGGTAGAAGGGAACACTTCAACTCCTGCCCTCCAAAGCCTCTGACTATACCGGAGGCATTTCTATTCGTACATACTATAACAGGTCTTAAGTCCCAGTTGTCACAATGGACCGCTATCTGCACCTCTCCACACCCTACGGCAATCTGGGATTGGGTTGTCATGGAATAGTATCCCGTATCTATTAGCCATGTACCCTTTATGGCTGTTACGGTTCCATCCTTTTTCATACCCACCCTCGCCTTCATCCTCGATGCAGGCCTCATCACAAAGGCGGCGAGGTGTTCCTCCTTTGTCATGTATAGCTTCACAGGCCTACCTGTTGCCCTACTTAAAAGGGCTGCATGACACTGGGTAATCCATGACATCTGTTTTGAACCATAGCTGCCACCGCAGGGTCCTCCGAATGTACGGATTTCAACCTTTCTCCCCATAATATGCCAGAGGAGGATCTTATCCATATAGGGGCTCTGGTTTGATACCCAGAGGGTAAGCTTATTCGGTTCTTCCCAGAGGGCAATGGCCCCTGGTGGCTCAGGGGGCATGGGGTTTGGTATGCCTTCGTATCCAAAGGTCCCTTCTGTTATAACATCCGCCTCGGCAAACCCCTTTTCCACATCTCCCATCACCACTTCCTTTAAACTTTTCGGACCGAAGAAGGGAACACCAGGGGTCACGATATTTCCCGGGAATTCTTCGTACAGTTGGGGCGCATCGGGTTTTAAGGCCTCTTCCATATCGAATACCGCAGGGAGTATCTCGTATTCAACATCTATTAAATCTAGTGCCTCCTCGGCGATCTCTTCTGTCTCTGCCGCCACAAGGGCAACGGCATCGCCAACGAACCTCACCTTCCTGTCGAGGACACGGGTATATCTCGGGGTACCCCCCTTCCAGTCAGGTACATCCTCCCATGTGAGAACAGCCTTCACCCCTTTCAGTTTAAAGGCCTTCTTTTTATCCACCTTTTTTATAATCGCATGGGGGTATGGACTCCTCTTGACCTTTCCGTAGAGCATATCGACCATTTTTCTATCGATCAGAAACTTCGTCTTCCCCGTAACGATGTCACCGGCATCGTTCCTCGGGATCGGCTTTCCTACAAATCTGTATCCGTCTCCCATAATTACCTCCCCCTGTTTGAGGCTGTAATAACGGCATCTATCGCCTGATAATTACTTATGCAGCGGCAGAAATTTCCGGAAAGGGCTTCTTTTATCTCCTCTTTCGATGGAGATGGGTTTTCCATGAGGAGGGCCTTGGCACTCATAATGATACCAGGGGTGCAGTATCCGCACTGAAAGGCGGAGTGTTCGATAAAGGCCTGCTGGATTGGATCAAGGGCTCCAGTTTTATTGTCTTTTAAACCCTCTATGGTTGTAATGTTCTTACCATCACATTCTACGGTAAGGGTCATGCAGGATAAAACGGCCTTGCCGTCCATAAGTACCGTACAGCATCCACAGGCCCCGTGATCACAGGCAACCTTTGTTCCTGTTAGATTTAAGGTTTCCCTTAAGGTATGGGCCAGTGTATGGCCGTAATCGACCTCACCGGGCTTATCCCCTATCTCCAGTTCATAACCGATTCCGTTTACAGAAAGTTTTATCTTTTTCTTCTTCCCTGACCTTACACCCTCTTTTCTCTTTTTTTCCATATCGTTTCCTCCAAAATTATGTATTTCTTTAAAACCTGTTCTTAATCCTTTTTAAATCAGCCCCCAGTTGCTCAGACAATCTTTTACCTGCCTCAACAACGATGGGTCCATATCCCGAAACTACCTCCTGTGAGGCAAGGGATATAACAACGATATACCCCACAGGGGTACCTCCTGCCCCGAAAACAGGGGTTGCAACGGTATTTACACCCTGCTTCATCTCTCCCATATCTACCGCAAACCACTGCTCTCTGCACTTCTCTATCTCCTCCTCAAACCTTTTTCTGTCGAATTTCTCAGGAGAACCGTGGAAATAAAGGTTTCCTTTTTTCAATATCTCTTCCAGTTCGTTGTCCGGAAGAAAGGCTGCGATTGCCTTTCCGTGGGAACCATACGTCAGAGGAAAATAACTCCCTATCCTTATCGTAACCCCTATATCCTTTTCCCCTTCTTTTTTTGCCGCAACAAAAACACCCCTTTCACCGATAAGACCGAAAATTGCCGTTCCCCCTGTTTTTTCTGCAAGCTCTTTCAGTATGGGATCCGCCAAACGGGGGGCACTCATCTTATCGAGGGCCCTTCTCGATAGTGTTATTATTCCAGGACCTAACGAATAGCCTTTCCCGTCTATATTTCTCTGGACAAGGGCATATTTCTGGAGCGTCTTTAATATTGAAAAGGCCTTGCTCTTCGGTATCCCTGTACTTTTACATATGTCTATGAGGCTAAGATGGGTTGAATTGCTTGAGGCTAGTAAAAACAATACTATAGCTGCCTGTTCAACGGCAGGCACTATATAACGGTCATCGAGCTTTTCTTCAATGTTATCCGTTTGTTCTTGAATTGGTTCAATATATAAAACCATTGTTTTATATATAATACCCTCACCCTCTAAAAAATGTCAAGAAAAATTTATTTTAATTTTTTCGGTCGGTTACAGTTATTATATGAAGGTCAGTTCTTCCTTTTTAAGTCTCAAGCCCTATCCGTTCCCCTCAAGGCGGCGCACTATATCCTCCCTCAGCACCTTTTTATCGACCTTACCCACTTTAGTCATGGGCAGTTCATCGATGAAGACTATTTTCTCCGGAAGCTGTTGCACAGAGGCGCCCCTTTGTTTCAAAAATCCTATGATCTCCTCGAATGTTAAGGCAGAACCTGGGTCTGTAACCACATAGGCGCATATCCTCTCCCCGAGAATCTTATCGGGCATACCGACAACCGCGGACTGGCGGATCTGGGGGTGTTCATCGAGTCTTCTCTCTATCTCGAGGGCACTTATCTTCTCTCCCCCTCTGTTTATTATGTCCTTTATCCTCCCCGTTATGGTTATGTTTCCATGGGCATCCTTCTTTGCCCTGTCCCCTGTCTTAAAAAAACCATCCTTTGTAAAAATCTGGCTATTCTCCTCCGGGGATTTGAAATATCCGGTGAATACCCCGGGACCTTTTGATACAAGTTCCCCTTCTTCCCCTGGGGGCAACTCCTTTCCGTTCTCATCGATCACGATAATCCTGTCATAGGGGCAGGTAGGCCTCCCTACAGTATTTAAGATTACATCGATTGGGTCCCCGATTCTCGTTGACATATTTGTCCCCTCGGATGAGCCGAAGGCGTTTATCACTATACACTTCAATTTTTCATAGGCGTTCTTTAAGAGTTCGGGGGTACTCGGGGCACCACCGAGGCATATCTTTTTAAGGCTCGACAGGTCGTATCTCTCAATACCCTCCATCTCCAGAACCCTTGTGATCAATGCAGGAACCGATGGTATTGCCGTCACCCTCTCCTTCTCTATCCACTCACATATATCCTCTGCCTTTGTTGAATCGAGTAACACGAGTTTCGCGTAATTAAAAAGGGCAGCCCCTATACCCCAGTGCATGGCCATGCTGTGGCCAACAGGGGTAATAACCATTATCGTATCGTGGGATGTGATCTCCCACGCCCTCGAATGGTACTCGATGTTTGTTATATATGAGTTGTGCGTCCTCACGCTTGCCTTTGGGAGACCTGTTGTACCCCCTGTGGGCATGATGTGGGATACCTCATCAGGATCGGGTCTTCTATCCGCAAGGGCGGAGAGGTTTTTCTCGTTGAGACTCACCCTGTCTATGATCTCCTCCATAGCGGGATAATCCCCATCCCCACCACTTCTCACGGAGATTATATGTTTAAGCTGGGGGTTCTCCTTTTTCACCTCATCAATTATGGGTTTGTAATCTATCTTACCGTACTTCATTGGGAGAATCCACGCAACGGGCTTTGTGAGGCTCGATAGATGGTTTATCTCAGACTGGTTATGCCTTGGAATAAGCAGTAGAGTCAAGGCCCCTATCTTCTGCACGGCAAAGAAGGCTATCATGTATTCATGCCAGTTCGGGAACTGTAGCATAACCCAATCTTTGGGTTTTATCCCGAGTTCCATAAGGCCGATCGCAAACCTGTCGACCTTTTCCCTTAGCTCCCTGTATGTCATTCTCTTTACCCCATCAACAAGGCCAATCCTGTCAGGGTATAGGTCCGTTGCCTTGTCGAGCAGATCCCCCCATGTCATTCCGAGCCACCATCTCAACCTGTTATATTTTTCCCTGTCCTCTTTTGCGTATTCTATAAAACCCTCTATCGCCATATACGCCCTCCCTGTGTAAAATTTCAATTATTAAGGTCCATAAAATTACTCTATAGCACATGTGAATTTTATTTCAAGCTAAATATTATCCTTTAATTTTGAAGTGTTAAAGATTGTTGGAGAGGATGGATTTTTTCAAGGTTTCTGCCAGCACGCAACAACGAAGGCGCCGGTATCAAGCCCCTCCGCCATTGCCCTTTTTTCGATCTCGACCGCCCTTTCGGGGTCATCCTCTTTTTTAAAGTGTATCGCTGTCCT
>JAOAGQ010000002.1 GCA_026415675.1 Syntrophorhabdaceae bacterium | reverse complement strand
CTCATGGGATATGGGTGTTGTCTTTGAGCCGCCCCCAGGCATGAGAAGGGTATCACCGTTTTGACCATCGGGATGTATATGGGTGGAGATCACCTCTGCCCCTGTGTCCGTCTCTGTGAGTACAACCGCTCCTGCTCCATCCCCCCAGAGGATGCAACTCTCCCTCTCCTTCCAGTTTACAACCCTTGTCATGATCTCCCCTGCCACCACAAGGGCCATCCTGTTAGCTCCTGCCTTTATCATCTTATCCGCCACGTGTAGGGCAAAGATAAAACCGGAACATGCTGCGGTTATGTCGAAGGATACGGCGTTATGGCATCCCAGTTTTGCCTCAAGCCAATTTGCCCCGGCAGGACAATGGGTGTCAGGTGTGATTGTGGCAAGTATGATAAGGTCTATATCTTCCGGCTTTACCCCTGCCATCTCCATTGCCCTCTCGCAGGCAATCTTAGAGAGGTCTGATACGGCCTCATCTTTTTTAGCGACCCTTCTCTCTTTTATCCCTGTCCTTGTATAAATCCATTCATCCGATGTATCTAAAAATTTTTCAATGTCATAATTGGTCATGATGTCTTCTGGTAGAAAAGAACCTGTGCCGATTATCCCAACCTTTTTCATCTACATCTCCTGTCTTCCATTTTTTTGCTTTAAATCAAATAATATCTCCTGTCCATCCACTAATTTACATGTGCTATTAATAGAACAATAAAGATAACTTATTGTCAAGGGCAAATATGGCGTTCAGTTTGCATACATCGAGCATATCTGGTATTATAAAACAACATGGATAAGAGAAAAAGGAAATGGCACAGAATTGTACTCCCATTATGTTTGATAAACCTTTTTTTATTCTTTGTGCCCGTTCTTTATTCTGTAGGCCTATCATCTTTTGCCATAATAGGGGATACGAGGATAGGGCCCCTCGGGAATGTTTATGTCCAATTTATTGATAGGGTAAAAAAGATGGGGATAGACACCATCTTTATCACCGGCGATGTGATAGACAGGCCCGGAAAGGAAGAGGAGTGGAGAAAGTTCCTTGAGTTAACGGGGGGTCTTACATTTCATATCGCCCCTGGAAACCACGATATAAATAACCAGAGATCCTTAAAGGTCTATAATACGATCATCGGTAAAGATCCCTATTATTCCTTTGCCAGCGACGATACCCTTTTCATCATCCTCTGCACAGACTTACCTGAAGAGATTGGCAGAATTACCGGTAAACAGCTTTCGTGGCTTAAGGCAGAGCTCGAAAAAAATTACAGGTTTAAGATGGTCTTTCTCCATAAGCCCCTTTTTACAACAGTCTACGGTAGGGGTTATGGTCTTGATGCCCAAAGGGAAGAAAGGGACTTTCTCCATAATCTCTTCTTAAAAAACGGGGTAGATGCGGTCTTTGCAGGCCATGAACATCTGTACAACAGGACCGAAAAAGATGGTATTCTCTATGTGATAACCGGGGGAGGAGGGGCACGGCTTTTAACCTCATCGGAGGAAGATGGCGGTTTTTATCATTATATTGTTGCAAAAAAAGATAGAGAAGGTTATATTTTCACCGTTTACGACTTGCAAGGCAAGGTAAGAGATAGATTTTCTGTAAAAAAATGAGGTGGAAAAATGGGTAGTGTTTTAAAGTGGAGAAAGAAAAAGATTAGGAAGCATAAGTACAGAAAACTAAGAAGAAGAACGAGACATCAGCGGAGAAAGTAAGGATCTAATAACCTTCATATTTTCTTCATCCATTCTGCCCATCTTCGGTGTTTCCATAACACCGCATAGATGGGCAAATCTTTTATCGTTTACGATAAACTTAAATGGAGGAAGTCCAATAAAACCTAAGCCGATATGCCAGTGCCTGTCTACTCTGCTATTAAGCTCTGATTTAGAATCATTCAAATGGAGGAGGCCTATTTTGTTATGTCCGAAGCGGTCCTCTATATTGGTTACAATTTCGTTCCATCTCCTCTTTGACCTTATATCGTACCCTGCCTGAAAAAGATGTGCCGTATCGAGACAGAGAAGTAGCCTATCTCTATGGGATACAAAATTATGGATAGATGCGAGTTCTTCTATTGTACTGCCGAGGGCATTTCCCTGCCCTGATGAGTTCTCTATAAGAATCGTGAGGTCTTCATATTCCTCGAGGACTTTATCTATCGAGTCAGAAACTATACGTATACCCTTCTTTTTATCCTCCCTTGAGCCGCAGTGAACTACAAGATGTTGAATATTGAGCCCCTTACATAGGTATGCCTCTTTCAGAAACCCATCGAGGTGCCTTTTATCTTGATCCGTCTTTGCTATATTCGGCAGATAGGAGAGATGGGCATAGACCGGCATGCTCTGAGAGAGTGTTTTAAAGGCGTCGATCTCCTCCTTCTTCCATTCTTTATCCCCCCATGACCTTGGATTTTTTACAAATATTTGGACTACTTCACAGCCAAGCCTATGAGCTTCCTTTAAAGTCCAGTTAAAACCCATTGATATTTTAAGATGAAAACCAATTTTCAACCTATCCCTCCTTATTTTTGAAAATTCTTTTTGTAAAGAACGTGTAGAATCTAATATAAATTACTTGCAAATAGAACAAGAAAAAGGCAAAATATTTAACATGTCAAAGGATATACTCGGAATCATAGTTGGCGGTGGGCCTGCCCCGGGCATAAACGGTGTAATAAGTTCTGCTACCATTGAGGCCGTGAATCAGGGGAAAAAGGTTATAGGTATCGTAGGGGGTTTTAAGCCCCTCTTTGAAGGGAACAAAGATAGCATTATGCCTTTAACCATAGAAGATGTGTCCCGCTTACACACCACAGGAGGTTCGATACTTAGAACCTCAAGGGATGCCCCGGAGAATGCCCAGCAGAAATTCAAGACCCTGATGAAGACCCTAAAACAGCTGGGGATCAAATATCTGATCACCATAGGAGGGGAAGGCACCCTTTTTATGGCAAATTGGATAGAGAGGGAGGGTAGGGGAACGATAAATGTTGCCCATACCCCAAAGACCATAGATAACGACATCACCTTGCCTGGAGGATATTCAACCTTTGGCTATCAGACGGCAAGGCATGTAGGTGTCCGTATGGTGAATAACATCATTGAAGACGCAAGGACCATGGGTAGATGGTACTTTATAAGTACTATGGGGAGATACACAGGTCACCTTGCCCTCGGGATAGGAAAGGCCTCCGGCGCAACAATAACCATAATTCCTGAAGAATTTCCAGAGCATAAAATCTCCATCCAGATGGTGGCAGATATCCTGACAGGGTCGATAATCAAAAGACTATCCATGGGGAAGGATTACGGGGTTGCGGTCATTGCGGAAGGTCTTGCGGAAAAGTTTGATATAGAAGAGCTATCAAAGTGTGAACATATTGAAAAGGATGAGGTATCGGGGAAGATCCGCTTATCGGATATCCAGCTCGGCAGAATTTTAAGGGAAATGGTGAGGAAAAACCTTCAGCAGATTGGGATATCCACAACCATTGTAAGCATGAATATAGGTTATGAGTTGAGGGCAGCAAACCCCATCCCCTTTGACATAGAGTATACGAGAAATCTCGGATACGGGGCTGTTCGGTTTTTATTGAAGGGGGGGTCCGGGGCCGTAATTACCGTCTATGAAGGACACATAATCCCCGTCTCTTTTGTGGAGATGTTCGACTCGAAAGGAGCGATAAAGATAAGAAGGGTGGATATAAACTCCGAGACCTACGAGGTTGCACGGAAGTACATGATAAGGTTGGAAAAAGAGGACTTTGAAGGCGTCCGTTTAGAGCAACTCGCCTCCGTTACAAAGCTTTCCCCTGCAGAATTTAAGGAAAGGTTCGGTTATCTATTCAAAGAGAGGGAACGATAATCAGAATCTCTTTCTCTCAAAAGGAATAAAAAATATCTTGATCCTATCTCTGTCAAATCCGAAGAGACCGGAGAATAACTCAAATTTCATCTCTCCCGATTCTTTTCTTATATCGAAGATAAAGGCAAGCCTTGCCCTCCAGTCTTTTCCATCCGTTTCCTTTGTGTAGAAACCATATAGGAAACTAAAGGCATCTCTTTCTTCCCTCTCTCGTTTCTCTATCAATGTGTATAAGGGCTTTACAATTCTGTCAAAATCGGGAGATCTAAAGGGGAGAAGGGACGGTGCCCCAATCTTTGTTCCCCCTGCCCCTGTTCTGTTGAATTCGAAAAAGGGCCAGATGTTTCTGAAATACCCTTCCTCATCGGAGATAAATCTGTTCAGAAGCAAAAATCGGTGCCTGAAAAATTGATTCTCGTTGATTGTCCATTCTGTTTTCATATAGATGAATGGCCACATAAAGCTGAAAGAGGTGTAATCTTCTCTTTTGTCTGAGGCGATTATCGGAAAGATGCTATATGAATCGATCCCCTTTCCCTTTGTGAATGAGGAGAGGGGCCAGAGTATCGAGACCTTCTGTTTGTCCTCATCTTTGAGGGAAGAGTATAGAGGAAAGAGGACCATATATTCTTCCCTTGACTTTGACACACTTTTCAGGAAAAAGGGTACCGCGAAAAACTTCTCAACAGGGTTATCCGGTTGACGGATGTCCTTTTCTCCATAGATGAGGGGCCACATAAAAAAATATGAACTTTTGGTGCCTGCCTCCTCTTTTTTTCCGTATAATGGCCAGACCTTAAAACCTGTCTCTTTGCCTCCGTATAAAGAAAAAAAGGGCCACAAGAAACTTTTCTTCTCCGCCCCATCCTTTTCGGTGTAGCTAAATAATGGCCACATAAAAAAACCCATCTCATCGGCACCAAACCTGTCGTAAAATCTGCCGTAGAAAGGGAAGAAGCCACCGTATTCCCCTTTTTCAGACATTCCGTTGAAGAAAAGGAGAAAAGATGTATTATCCCTTTTTGAGGCAGGGTCCCCCTCCCTTTTCATATAAAACGGGATGAAATAGGAGAAGCCTTTAGATGACATCCCGAGGGGATAAAGGTAGCGGTAATACCTTCCTTCATCTGAGTCGACATAAGATATGATGGGTCTAACTGTGAGGGAAGTTCTGCCTTCGGTGTTACTGTACGAGATAAGGGGGCCTAAGAACCTTTTTTCCCCGTCAAATTCCCAGTAAAAAGGCCAGAAGGCATAAAGTGTTACTGGGAAAAAAAGGATCAGTATGAATATCTTAACCATGTGATCAGAAGAGGAAGCCCAAAATGGTACCCAGGATCGTAATCGGGGTCATCTCTGTAATACCATCGGCAGCCCTCTGCACCTTTTTCACCATCTGTTCTGTCTCCTTGTACAGTTTATCATCCTTAACAAGCTTACCGAGGGAACCTTCCCCTTTCTTTATGTCATCCGTTATCGTCTTCATGTTGTCGACGGTTTCTTTTAAGCCTGCATATATTTCATCGTCTTTCACGAGTTTTCCCAGTGTACCCTTACCCTGTTCAATGTCTGAGGCGAGATTTTTTAAAATCCCAACGGCATCCTTTGTCTCTGAGTAGAGCCTATCGTCTTTTAAGAGGAGACCGAAGGTGCCTTTGCCTGCCTCCACTTCCTTCACCATGTTTTTAAACCCCGTTATCGCTTCATCCGCATTATTCACGATGTTTTTAATGCCTGTCCTGTTCTCTTTTATCAGTTCCCCAAAATCGCTACTGGCAGACTGTATATTTTCCAGCCCCTTTTTTATATTCGCCTTCTCCTTATCCCCCACGATCCCTTTAAGTTCACTCATGGTTTCGCCGAAGTTTTTAGCGGCAATACTGACGTACGTGAATATCTCATTGAAATCAGGGGCCTGGATTGCATGTTCTATTACCCCTCCCTGGGGGAGGTATACTTTTGATTTACCTGGTATGATCTCTATGAACTTATCCCCCAGTACACCTTGAGAGTTTACGGCAACCTTGCTGTCAGAAGGGATGTTTATCCCTTCTTTTATATTCAATGTTATCGTTGCCTTGTACTCTTTTAAGGCTATCCTCTTCACCTTCCCTATCTCGATTCCAGAGATAAAGACAGGGGTCTTGATATCAAGTCCCGAGGCGTTCTTAACCTGAACAAAGATCTCATACCCTTTCTCCTTGAAAATCCCTGTCCCTACCCTTAGAGACATATAGAAGAGTATCCCTATTCCCACAAGGATCAAAACACCTACTTTTATCTCGCTTGAAAAGATATACTTTTTCATTTCTCTCCTCCTTCCAAAAAACCCGGTATTTTTGTTGCCATCAAAAATTCATGGGTTGACCTTTTAGCACTGTTCTTTATCTCCTCAGGGGTACCGTAGTCTATGATCTTACCCCCATCGAGCATGGCCACCATATCCGCAATCCTGAACATACCCAGTATATCATGGCTTATCACAAGATAGGTCTTTTTCAGAGTCTCCTGGGTATCTCTTATTAAATCGAGTATGGATAGGGATATCACAGGATCCAGAGCGCTTGTCGGTTCATCGAAGAGCACTATCTCCGGGTCTAATACGAGGGCCCTGGCAAGCCCCACCCTCTTTCTCATCCCTCCTGAGAGCTCGTTAGGCATCTTCCTCGAGAAGTCGAGAAGCCCCACCTGGTCCAGTCTCTCTTCCACTATTTCCCTTATCTCCTTTTCCTTTTTTTTGGTCAATTCCCTCAAAGGAAAGGCCACATTGTCGTAAACATTCATCGAATCGAAGAGGGCAGCCTCCTGAAAAAGCATGCCAAACTTTCTCCTTACGCGGTTTAATTCCTTCTCGTTCGCCTTTGTTATATCTACATTATCCACCCATATTTCACCCTTATCGGGTTTCAAAAGCCCTATGATATGCTTTAAAAGGACACTCTTTCCCCCTCCGCTTTTCCCTATTATCACCGTAATCTTATCCTTCTCCACATCGAGATTGATCCCATCGAGAACCCTTTGGCCCCCAAAGGTCTTGTGGAGATCGACAATTTTAATAGAAATCCTGTCCATATCAAAACATCAAGGATGTGAGGATATAATCAAAGACCAGAATCGAGAGGCTCGATAAGACAACGGCCTCTGTGGTGGATCTACCTACGCCTTCTGCTCCGCCTTTTGTAAAAAAGCCCTTATAACAGGAGATGATACTCAATATAAGGCCGAAGAAGGCGGCCTTTATAAGGCCGTTATATATGTCTTCCAGTTCAAGATATTTAGTCATCCTATGGATGAATGCACCTTCGTTGATACCCAGGAGCTTAACCCCTACGATGTAGCCCCCCACTATGCCGATAAAATCGGAAATCACGGTCAAAACAGGAAGCATGATTACCGAGGCAACTACCCTGGGGACGACAAGGTACTTTATCGGATTAAGAGACATCACCACAAGGGCGTCTATCTGTTCCGTTACCCTCATTGTACCCAGTTCTGCGGCCATCGCCGAACCGGCCCTCCCTGTTACCATAAGGCTTGTCAGTACAGGCCCCAATTCCCTTGTCATACTCAGCGCCACTGTAGCCCCTACGAGCCCCTCTGCCCCGAACTTCCTGAAACCGTGAAAAGTCTGGAGGGCAAGGACCATCCCTGTGAAGACCCCTGTGATAAGGACAACGGATAGGGATTTTACCCCTATAAACTCCATCTGTTTGAATATATAATCGATTTTAAAGGGTCTCTTAAAGAATAGGTAAAGGGATTTAAAAAGGAGCATCCCTATACCCCCCATCTCCCTTAAAAATCCTGTGACCGATGTGATAATCATCATATCCTTATCCTATACGTATAACCGTAACACCCTTTTGGATATCTTGCAGAGTATCTCATAGGGTATAGTCCCTGCCAGATGGGCGATCTCATCGGCGGTGATACCGTCTTCTCTCCCCGAACCGAGGAGAATCACCTCATCTCCCGGGGATACCTTAAGGTCTGTTACGTCCACAAGAAGCCAGTCCATACATACCCGTCCTAAAATCCTGCATCTTTTATCCTTGATCAGTACATGGCCTTTATTTGAAAGGGCCCTGGGATAGCCGTCGCCGTACCCGAAAGGGATATAGGCTATCCTCATCTCTTTGTCTGTTGTAAATGTTCTGCCGTAACTTAAAGGGCAACCAGGGGGAAAATCCTTGATGAGGGCGATCCTTGAAGTAACCTTCATCACCTGCTCTACCTTGAAGGCAAGGCCTGCTTTTTCTGTTCCCATGGAACCGTAAAGGGCGATACCCACCCTGACCATATCGAATTGCGCCTCTGGGTAGTTCACAATCGCCCAGCTATTTGCCATATGTAATAATTCAGGTTTATAGCCATTCTCCCTGAATACCTCCACAGCCTTCTTGAACCTCTCGATCTGCTCATAACCGTATTCGTCCTTTATCTCTGAAGAGGAGAAATGGCTCATGATGCCCTCAACGTGGATACCCTCTACCTCCCTTAATGTATCAATGAGTAAAGGTAGCTCCCCCTCTCTGAAACCGAGCCTGCCCATACCTGTGTCTATCTTTATGTGTATCTGGGCCGGTTTTTTCTTCTCCCGGGATAGCATGGCCAATCTCTTTATCGTATTTAAGTCATATACAACAACGGTGAGATTGTGGTCGAAGATGCACTCCCCATCCTCCCAGGGAAATAGCCCACCCATTACCAGTATAGGTGTCTCAATGTAATTCTCTCTCAACTCCAGGGCTTCATCAATGTTTGCGACCCCGAGATAGTCAACGCCGAGTACCTGAAGTCTCTCTGCCACGTTTACCATGCCGTGTCCATAGGCATCTGCCTTAACAACGGCGAGAAACTTGACCCCTTTAGAAAGGCTGGCCTTGATGGACTTAAAGTTTCGCTCAAGGGTGTGGAGGTTGATATATGCCGTTGCCCTCTGTGTGTCCATCTCCCAACCCTTTATTTTATCTTTTTCATTGCCCTATCAAAGGCATCGAGGGTACGGGAGATCTCCTCTTCCTTATGGCTCATGTTGAGAAAAGCAGCCTCATAAGGACTCGGGGCAAAGAAGATACCCTCTTCTATCATGGATTTGAAAAACCTCTCGTATAAGGCTTTACTTGATGTCATAGCGGAGGCGTAATCCACCACATCTTGGTCTGTAAAAAAGCCTGTGAACATCCCCGTTACCTTATTGATCTTAAGGGGGATACCGTATTTCCTTGCGGTCTCCTCAAATCCTTTGATGAGCCTCTCCATATTGACATCCATCTCATTGTAAATCTGAGGGTTCTTTTTAAGATAATCGAGAACATAGATGCCCGATTTGACCGCCACAGGATTACCCGATAGGGTTCCGGCCTGATAGACATTGCCTAATGGCGCTAACTGACCCATGATTTCCCTTTTTCCTCCGAAGGCCCCTATCGGGAAGCCCCCGCCCAGTATCTTTCCGAGGCACGTGATGTCAGGATTAATCCTGTAGAGCCCTTGGGCCCCTCTGTAACCTACCCTGAAGCCTGTGATCACCTCATCAAATATGAGTAATATCCCGGAATCGCTGCATAGTTTCCGGACATCTTCCAGAAAGTTGTCTTCGGGAAGTATGACCCCCATATTACCCATGATAGGTTCCATGATCACACAGGCGATATCCTTCTCCTTTTCAAAAATCCTCTCGAGGGATTCTATGTGGTTGAACTCTGCAATGAAAGTATGTCTCGCCAAGTCTTCCGGGACACCACCGCTATCGGGAATACCGAATGTGGCAAGACCAGACCCTGCCTTAACGAGTAAACTATCCCCATGGCCGTGGTAACAACCCCTAAACTTTACAACCCCGTTCTTTCCTGTGTAACCCCTTGCAAGTCTTAAGGCACTCATCGTTGCCTCTGTGCCCGAACTCGTCAATCTTACGAGTTCAATCGACGGATATGCCTCTTTTATCATCTTTGCGAGCTCTATCTCTGCCTGATGGCAGGCACCGAAACTCGTCCCCTCTTCTATGGCCTTTTTTATCTCTTCCAGCAGGCCATCATAGGCGTGACCTAATATGATGGCCCCCCATGAGGATACATAGTCGATGTATCTATTGCCATCCACATCGTATAGGTAAGCCCCTTTTGCCCTTTTCACGTAGAACGGCTCATCATTTACAGACTTGAAGGCCCTGACCGGACTATTCACCCCTCCGGGGATATGTTTTTCCGCCTCTCTGTAGAGTTGATCCGATTTCTCTCTTCTCATTCCTCAATGTACCTCAATCCAATCTTTTTAAATTCTCTCTTGCTGATAAAGATCCTGTAGTCGAAGATACCCACCTTTTCGGATATGTTCTTTACTATCTCTTCACACTCCTTCTGGCTTTTCCCGTGGATCATGGTGTACAGGTTGTAATCCCAGTAGCCCCCTTTTTCCCTTTCATAACAATGACTTACTTCAGGAAAGGAGGCCATAATGGGGCCCACCTTATCCACATCCTCCTCTTTTACCTTCCATACCACCATCGCATTATGGGTGTATTTCGCCTGTCTGTGGTAAAGTATAGCTGCAATCCTCCTTATTACACCCTCTGCCTTTAACCTTTTTAGCTCTTCTATGAGGGTCTTCTCATCAAGGCCTGCCTTTTTTGCGAGTTCCTCATACGGTCTTTTCACCAGAGGAAAATCGCTCGGTATATCCTTCAGTAAACTATACATGGTAACTATTTATACACTCGAAGTCGACTATTTTCAAATGAAAATCGATAAAAAGACTTTACTTTGGCGAAAAAAAACATTACATGAATATAAAAACAAAAAAAGGAGTCGGAGCATGGCAAAACCAGCATCGAGAATCGAAAAGATACCACCTTATCTCTTTGCAAGGATTGATAAGAAAAAGAGTGAGCTAAAGAGGGCAGGGGTCGACTTAATAGACTTCGGTGTGGGAGACCCCGATATACCCACACCGGGACATATCATAGAGAAGATGGGGGAGGCGATCAAGAACCCTGTCAACCACAGGTATCCCAGCTATGAGGGTATGTACGAATACAGAAAGGCCGTGGCAGATTGGTACAGGATGAGATTTACCGTAGACCTTGACCCTGAAAGTGAGGTCGTTGCCCTAATCGGTTCAAAGGAGGGCATAGCCCATCTTCCCTGGGCCTATATAGATAACGGCGATTGTGCCCTCATCCCTTCTCCAGGATATCCGGTCTATAGAATCACCACCCTTCTTGCAGGAGGGGTGCCCTATACTATGCCCTTGAAAGAGGAAAACGGTTTTCTGCCCCATCTCGATGGGATCCCGAAGGATGTGCTGGACAAGGCTAAAATCATGTTTATAAATTATCCTAATAACCCAACGGGGGCCCATGCAGGGGATGAGTTTTACGAAAAAGTCCTATATCTGGCGGAAAAACATGATATCCTTATCTGCCATGATGCAGCATACAGCGAAATCGCATACGATGGTTATAAACCTAAAAGTATCCTCGAGTTTGACAAGAAGAAGAGGTATGCCATAGAGTTCCATTCCCTCTCTAAGACGTACTGCATGACAGGTTGGAGGATCGGATTTGCCGCAGGAAACAGGGAGGCAATATTCAACCTGGGAAAACTGAAGACGAATATAGATTCAGGGGTATTTCAGGCGATCCAGTATGCTGCCATAGAGGCCCTCACAGGGGACCAGAGTTGTGTGGATGAGATAAGAAGGGTCTTTCAGAAAAGAAGAGACCTTATGGTCAATGGTCTAAACTCTGTAGGCATTAAAGTTAAGCCCCCTCTCGCCACGTTCTACATATGGTCAAAGGTGCCCGAAGGTTATACCTCTGAGGGTTTTTGTGAGAAACTGATGGAAGGGTCGGGAATCGTAGTAACCCCGGGGAACGGTTTTGGTGAGGAAGGGGAAGGGTACTTCAGGATTTCCATTACGATAGGGGAGGATAGAATCAGAGAGGCCGTTGAACGGTTAAGATCCCTCTTTTCTGCCTCCAACGATAATCTCGGGAATCCTTAAGGTGGGCTGGGCATCGGAGACAGGCACACCCTGACCGTCTTTGCCGCATGTCCCGATTCCAAAGCCGAGGTCGTTGCCGACCATATCGATTTCTCTTAAAATCTTAGGGCCATTACCCATGATCGTCGCATTCTTTACCATAGGGCCTATACGGCCCTTTTCTATCATGTACCCCTCCTGTATCTCGAAGACAAAGTCCCCCCGGACTGTGTCCACCTGACCCCCTCCCATCTTCACCACATATACCCCATCATCTACAGAGGCGATGATCCTCTCAGGGTCATCCTTGCCAGAGAGTATCATGGTGTTGCTCATCCTCGGGATCGGTCTATACCTATAAGATTCACGTCTACCGTTTCCTGTGGAGGGTCTATTATGCTTTAAACCGTAAAACCTGTCCCAGAGATAGTTCTTGAGTATCCCCTTTTCTACGAGAACTGTCTTTTCGGATTTTGAGCCTTCATCATCAAAGGCATAGGTACCCCTCATATGGGGGATTGTACCGTCATCGACGACGGTGATGAGCTCAGAGGCCACTTTTTCACCAAGCATACCCTTGTAACAGGAGAGCCCTTCCATTGCGAGGTCTGCCTCGAGACCATGCCCTATGGCCTCGTGGATCATAGTTCCTCCGGCCTCAGAGGAGAGTACCACGGTCTTTGTCCCCATGGGCGCCTCAACGGCATCGAGAAGCCCGGTGAGCCTTTTTACCGTGATACCTACCATGTTTTCTATGGTCTCGTCTTTAAAGAAGTCATAACCATAGAAGCCCCCTATCGATTCGTAGGCGGTCTGGATGTCGCCGTCCTTTTCCCCGATGACGAGGATGTTGAGTATCACATGACACCTCTCATCCTTGATAAGCATCCCGTCTTCCCTATATATGGAGATCGACTGCTTTGTGTCCCTGTATATCACCCTTACCTGCTTGATCCTCTTCTCCATATCCCTTGCCATTTTATCTATGGTCTTTACCATCTGCAATTTATTGGCGATATCTATATCTTCAGGGTCTACTTTAATCGAAAAAGGGTAGGATGAATTTATCTCCACCATGTTTAAGGGCGATGGGTTACGGGCCTTTTTTGCGAGTTTACTCAAATCAGAGGCGATATCGAATAGGTCTCTTTCATCGAGGGAATTTGTCGATGCAAAATATGTCTTCCAGGGTACAACAATCCTCAACCCTACACCCCTGTCCAGACCCTTTTCGATCCTTTCTGGCCTTGATGATTCGAAATGTATATGGGTGAAACGTCTCGACTCAAAGAACACATCTGCGAATAGTCCACCCCCTTCAACGAGTTTTTTTAAGACCATCTCTCCGTTAAACATCCTGAACCTCCTTAAAGGATATCCCGTAATTTGCCATATCTGCCATGATGGATAGAACCTCGTCTTCAAATGAGGATGGGTATATGATCTCTATCAAACCCCTATTCCCGTCGAGGACAGAGAAGATCGCTACATCTTCATACGACTCGAGAATGGCCTTAAAAAAACCTATCCCCTCCCTGTTCATGGTGAATCTTCTTCTCAATTCTTCTACATCCTTCGGGGCCACATCAAACCCCTTCCTTTTGTATCAGCATTTCCACATATGCCTCAAGCCTTATCTTTGTCCTCGAATCGAGGCCTTTCGGGAGATCCCCCTCTATTGTGAGAAAAGGTACGGGAATCGTCTCTCTCAGTATCACATCCTCCATGCTCCTGTAGCAGAATGCCTGGACATAATGGACGATCCCCTTTAAGTTGCGCCTTTTTATCTCCCCCAGGATGTCTTTAACCCTGTAGAATATCCCGTAAGGGTATGTGTAAAGGGTGTATCTCTCGGCCATTCTTTTTGAGAAATAGGGGAGAGAGAACTGCCTTTGGGTTTCGTTGAAGACCACATGAACCCCTTTTTTCTCAATAAATTCAAATAAATCGGGCTGGATAGGGGGAACACCGATCATACCTATGGGGATCGCATCGTTTTTTTTTCTCGTCTTAACCTCCGCTATAAACCTCTCCGCCATCCCACCATACTTTTTATAATCCCCCATCATATCAGAGGAGCGGACGAGCCACAGGTGATTCTCGTACCCTGTAACCAACCGTTCCTGCCATGTAAGTCTGTCTATTTCTTCAAGGAGCCTCCTTACGTCTTCTATCTCTTTTTCTACTTTTTTTATCCTCTCGGGGGTTACAGAAAAGTAAGAGGCGAGTTTTTTTAACTCTCTTTTCAGGACATCTCTGTCTCTATCATAAGGAAAAGAGAAGGGGATCACCTTTTTTCCCCTGTGCTTTAATATCTCCATCAAGGCCTGGGTGTTACTACAGTCGCCCTCAACTACCGCAACTATTTCTTCAATCCCTTTTTCCATGACAACACCGTATATACCCTTTACCCAGTTACACATATTCCTTGGAAATCCATCCCTCTCCGCCCGTTCGATATAAAACATCGGTTCCTCTGCTGAAATAAAGATGTTGTTGAGGTCACAGGGTATAACATCCGCCGCAAAGAGGATCTCAACAGGTATCGTTGTTGTAAAGCCAACTACCTTATCCATCCCCATACCCCTGAGTTAATGACTTCCTTTAATCTTACGGTCATGGTTTAGAATTTAAACCCCTTTTCTCTAAATAATCTCACACAGGTGTCTACCACCCTTTCATCGTATAATATCCCTTTGTTCTTTTCAATCTCGGAGAGGGCAACATCTATACCAAGGGCAGCTCTATAAGGTCTGTGGGTGGATATCGCCTCAACCACATCCGCAACCGTAATGATCATTGATTCAAAGAGTATCTCATTACCTTTTAATCCCTTTGGGTAACCCGACCCATCAAGCCTCTCATGGTGCTGTAAGACAATATCAGCAACAGGGTATAGCAGATCCACATCCTTTAATATGTCATACCCTGCCTGGGGATGGGTCATTATGAGCCTCACCTCTAAATCCATCAATTTTGTGGGTTTGGTCAGTATCTCTGCAGGCACGCTTATCTTTCCTAAATCATGGATGGAGCCTGCCATCGTTATAGCCTCTATGGTTTCTCGGGGAAGGTGTAAATCTTGGGCTATCAAACGGGCAAGCATGGAGACCCTTCTCTGGTGACCTGCTGTATATGGGTCTCTTACCTCAACGGTCGTCGAGAGGGTCTGAATTGTGCCGTTTAGACTCCTCTGTAATTTCCCCATATAATCTTTAAGGGAGAGTTCTGCCTTCTTTCTCGCCGTTATATCTTCTACTATACCTTCATAGTAGATGATATTTCCATCCCTATCCTTAACCGTCCTACAATTTGTGGATACCCATATGACTTCCCCATCCCTTCTTTTTGATCTGAACTCAAACCCCATAACAACCCCTTGATATTCAAGGGTATCTATCAATGTTTTCCGCTCCTCGGGGTAGATATACAAGTCTTCCGCTATGTCTTTTACCCCTTCTATCATCTCTTCCCTCGATGTATAACCGAAAATCCTTACCATAGCAGGGTTGACGGTGATGAACCTGCCATCCCTTGTGGTCCGGTATATACCTTCTACGGAGTTTTCGAATATGGAACGGTATTTTTCTTCACTTACAGCAAGGGCCTCTGACTTTTTTCTATTTTCATCTATCTCTCTTTCGAGCATTATGGTTCTCTCCAGAACCTTTTTTCTCAGCATGTAGTTCCAGAAGGCCATAATAAGCAGAATGGATAGGAAAATACCAACACCTATAAGGATCCTCTGGAGGTGCTCTCTCATAATACTCTGTCTTTGGCCCAACCATTTCTGTTCTATATTTTTATGTTCTTTTTCTGATATGAGAGAGAAGCCATGCTCCACCAATCTTAAAATCGAAGAGTTTCCCTTTTTTACCGCCCTGTGAAACTGGCCTCTGTACAATGGTGGGGAATGGAGAAAACTATCCTCTATGTCCATTTTGTATAAAAAATAGAAGGCAGGGGGGTTATCGATCACGGCGACGTTTACCTTATGCTCTTTTGCCGCCATGATGATTGCCTCATAAGAGGGATACTCTACAAGGGTCGTGATATTATTCGCCTTAAGATAGTCAATGATGGCATCACCACTTTTTACAGCAACAGGAAAGCCCTGTAGTGAATCTACGTTAGATATGCCCTGTATCTCCTTTCGAAAAAATATGGATACATCTATGTTTGCATAAGGTTTTGTGAAATCGTAGATTTTAGCCCTGCGTTCGTTAAAGAATACCATATCGATCACATCGAACTCTCCAGCCTCCATCCTCTTTAACGCCTCTGCCCAGTCCATCCCGTATATTTCAACCTTGACCCCTGTTTTTTCTTCCCAAAGACGCCACAGGTCGATAAGTATGCCCTGGAGTTCCCCTCTTCTATCGAGAAAGATATAGGGTGGGTAGTTATTATCGATCACGACCTTAATATTACTTGGTTTTATCTCCTTATCGATTTGGTAAGAATGGGACGGATAAACCCATATGGTACATAGAATAAGGGCTATAAAAATCGTCGAATATGTAAATGGAATTTTTAATATCGACTTTTTAACCATTACGGCAACACCTTTGATTACCATCAAAAATAACACAATAATTAATGTGTGTACAATATGATTGTTTTTTTTTGACATTGAAAATGAAATATCCTATAATTTTTTTGTGATTGATTTCACAATTATGGTAAGAAAAACGGGTTGTATATATTTTAACACAAATAAATAACTTTACGGTTTCTAAGGGATGAAATTACTGGATGTTAAAAACATATTGAATGCAAAAGTACTTTTTGGGGAACATCTTCTAAATACAGAGGTCAAAAGGGTGTTTGCCAGCGATCTGATAAGTGAAATGCTTATCAATGTAACCCCTGGAACATTGCTTATCACATCTCTCACGAACGCACATGTGATCCATACGGCCCAGGTTATGGATGCGTCCGGAGTCGTTTTTGTTGGAGGGAAGACCCCGGATCAAGAGGTTATAAAAAACGGGAGCATGAGTAATATCCCTCTTTTTTCAACGGAATATCTGATCTTCGATTGCTGTGGTTTGCTCTTTCAGAGCGGCTTGAAGGGGAATAAAAAGGATAAACATTGACGTACTGATGCCTGTAGATCCTCTCCAGTACACACCGAAGATCACATTGGAGTTCAAGATAGGGGAAAAAGATTTTTATATGGCAGGAGAATCGGCTTCGAGAACGAAAAGGACCCTCCAGCAACTTGGATTGAACCAGGAAGTGATAAAAAGGGTTGCCATTATCATCTACGAGGCGGCGATGAATGTAACGATTCATGCGACAAAGGGGGTGTTGAAGATTCTCATAGACCCAAATGAAATAGATGTTATCACAGAGGACGAAGGACCTGGAATACCTGATATCGACCTTGCGATGCAGGAGGGTTATTCAACGGCCCCGTATGAGGTGAGGGAGATGGGTTTCGGGGCAGGTATGGGGCTACCCAATATAAAACAGAACTCCGATGAGCTGCACATAGAAACTAAAGTTGGGGTGGGGACAACGGTTAAGGCGAAGGTCTATCTAAAAGAGGGGGGATTCACTTCCGCATGACCCAGTATTTTCATTCCGTAACCCTCGATTACGAGAAATGTAAAGGTTGTACAAACTGTATCAAGAGATGTCCCATGGAGGCCATCAGGGTCCACGATGGTAAAGCAAAGATCATGGAGGAGAGGTGTATTGATTGTGGGGAGTGTATAAGATACTGCCCCAACCATGCAAAGGTGGCCGTCACCGATAAACTCGATAAGCTCGAGGGATATAAATACAGAATAGCCCTGCCGGCACCTTCATTTTTTGGACAGTTCAAAGATCAAGAACATATTGAGGATATACTCAACGCCTTCATTTCCATGGGCTTTGACGATGTCTTTGAGGTAGCCCTTGCTGCGGAAGTAACGGCATATATAGTCCATAGACACATAAGAGAGAAAAAAAAGGAGAGACCCCAGTTTTCCTCTGCCTGCCCTGCGGTGTTGAGGCTTATGCAGATAAAGTTTCCGGACCTCTTAAACAGGGTGACCCCTGTACTTACCCCTATGGAGATAGCCGCAAGGCTCGCAAGGGAGGAGGCCATAAAAAAGACAGGCCTCTCGAAGGAGGAGATAGGCACTTTCTTCATCTCCCCCTGTCCTGCAAAAGTAACAGAGATGAGATGCCCCATTACTGCTAAAAAGTCGGCGGTAAGCGGTGTCATAGGCGCAAATATCATATACAAAGATATTATAAGGCACATCGCAAAGAATCAGGGTACCGGGAGATCAGGGGGAAAGCAAAGGGCAACAAAACTTGGATTGGCCTGGGGTTACACCACAGGGGAATCGAGGAGTGTTAATTTTAATACAACCCTGGCGGTAAGCGGCATCCACAATGTGATAAGCCTTCTTGAGGAGATAGAGCGGGGTGAATTAAAGGATGTTGATTTTATTGAATTGCAGGCCTGTACCGGAGGTTGTGTGGGGGGACCTTTAAACATCCAGAACCTGTTCATAGGGAGGATGAGACTCAGGGAACTCATTAAAAAATACGGTGAGAAAGACCCTTATTTCGACGAAGAGAACCTCGCCAGACTATACGAGGAAAGGCTTTTTGAGATTTCCGAACCGATACAATCGAGGAAGATCATGCTCCTCGATGAAGACCTCTCACAGGCAATAATAAAGATGGAAAGACTTGACAAGATCACTTCGGAGTTGCCAGGTCTTGACTGCGGGGCGTGTGGTTCACCGAGTTGCCGGGCCTTAGCGGAAGACATAATAAGGGGCATGGCCTTTGAGACGGATTGTGTGATAAACCTGAGGGAAAGGGTAAAGATCCTTGCAGAGCAGATACTGGATCTGGCAAGAATAGTCCCCCCTTCTATGGCAGGGATGCCAAATAGAAAAAAAGAGGAGGGGGATAAGGATAAGGGGATGTGATATGAAAGTGAGGGAACTGGTCTCGACGTTGAATTTAGAGGTATTAACGAAAAAATCGGATTTAGAAAGGGAGATCAAAGGGGGATATGTCTCTGACCTTCTATCCGATGTGATTGCCAACATGGGGGAATCCTATGTCTGGGTCACGATACAGAGGCATATAAATATACTGGGGGTGGCAAAACTTAAGGATGTCGCAGCGATCGTTATACCGAGAAACTTAACCGTTGGGGAGGAGGTAATAGAAAGGGCGGAGGAAGAGAATATCCCCATTTTGAGGACGGAAAAAGGCGCATTTGAGATAGTGGGACTTATCTTCAATGCATTAAAAGGATGAAGGGTTGATGCTAAATTTTTCATGCGATCTCCACATACATTCCACATTGTCTCCGTGTGCAAGCCTCGATATGTCTCCAAAGAACATAGTGTTGAGGACAAAGGAGATCGGCCTTGACATCATCGCCATCACGGACCATAACATGGTGGAGAATGCACTCTATGCAAGGGAGATAGGGAAAACCGAAGATGTTCATGTACTAATCGGGATGGAGCTTCAGACGAAAGAAGAGATACACCTCCTTGCGATCTTCGATTCCCCAGATACAGGGATGGAGTTTCAGAGGATCGTCTATGATTTACTCCCCCCTGTTCCTAACAGGGTAGAGTACTTTGGGGACCAACTGGTGGTCAACGGGGATGGTGAAATCGTGAGGGTAGAGGAGAGGCTTCTTATAAATTCCGCAGGGATTTCGATAGAAGATGCGGTCTCGTGGATCGCATCTCGAGGGGGCATTGCAATCCCATCCCATATTGATAGCCCCTCTTTCAGCATATTAAGCCAGATAGGTTACATCCCTGAAGATATACCCTTTGATGCCCTTGAAGTAAGGAACGAAAAGAGCATAGATGGTATCCTCTCCTTTATAACAAAAGGGCGTTTACCGATAGTGACATTTTCCGATGCCCATTACATAGAAGATATAGGCAGAAAGAGGACCATCCTGAACCTTGAGGAGCCTAATTGTTCTGGAATAAAAAGGGCTCTCAAGGCCATGAGGGAAATGGATTTTCTCTCATGATGGAAGAACTCTCATTTCACATAATGGATATGGTTATTAACTCCATTGAGGCAGAGGCAAAACATATAGAAGTAGAAATTGTTGAGGACGATATATCGAACACCCTGACCATTCTGATAAGAGATGATGGAAAGGGGATAAAAGAGGGCGAGAAGATAATGGATGATCGGTTTATTACTACAAAAAAGGGTAAAACCGTAGGGCTTGGTATCCCCCTTCTAAAGGGAACGGCGGAGACCTGCGGTGGAAGCTTCTCCCTTAAGAGTAATAACCCAAAGGGGATAGAGATACGGGCGAGCTTTGAGAAGAACCATCCTGATTTACCCCCCCTTGGAAACTTGAAGGATACATTTCTTATATTGATCGGTGCCAACCCCGATGTGGACTTCTCTTTTACCGTCAAAAAAGGGGGTCACGAGTTCGTCCTCGATACGGCTAAGATCAAAGAACAGTTGGAAGAGCTTCCGATAAACCACCCTGAGGTCATGGATTTTTTGAAGAAGTATATGGAGGAATATTTATGATGTCCAATAAAAAAGAGAGGAATTATCAAGGAGGGAAGAGATGAACTTGGAAGAGCTTAAAAAGATCAGAGAAAAGGCGCAAAGGGATCTTCAGCTAAGGCAGAAGCAGGCAAGGATCAGGATAGTCGTGGGGATGGGTACAAGCGGTATAGCGGCAGGGGCAAGGGAAGTGTTGAAGACATTCTTAGAGGAGATAGGGAGGAGAGGCTTAACAGATGTGGTTGTGACACAGACAGGAGAAAAGGGTCTTGCCTCAAGGGAGCCCATTGTTGAAGTATACGAAGAGAACAAGCCTGTTATAATCTACGGGAATATAAATAGCGAAAAGGCAAAGAGAATAGTCGTCGAGCACGTTGTAAATGGTAACCCCGTGACAGAATTTGCCATAGAGGCGATATAGGGAGGTATTGTCTTGGAAAGAGATGAGATAATAAAAAAGTTTAGTCCCAGTCTGGATAACATCCTTTTTATACTCCACGCCCTTCAGGATAATAACCCCCAGAACTATCTATCTAAAGATGACATAAGGGTCTGTGCAGAGTATCTGAACGTACCCTATAGCTATGTACACAGTGTGGCCAGCTTTTACACGATGTTCAGTCTGAAACCCCGGGGGAGAAACATCATCAGGTTATGTGATTCCCCTCCCTGCCATCTCATGGGTTCAGGCTCACTCCTCGAATATCTAAAGGAATCCCTCAATATAAACGTTGGAGAGACTACAGAGGATGGATTTTTTACCCTTGAACTCACAAGCTGCCTCGGTGTTTGCGGTGTGGCCCCTGCCATGATGATAAACGATGAGATGTTTGGCAATCTTACCCCGGAAAAGGTGAATGCCATTCTCGATATGAGGAGGAAGTCATGAATCTTGTAAGGAATCATATTTTGATCAGTATAGATTCATCTACGATAATGGCAGGGGCGAGGGCCGTTGAGAGGGCCTTCGTCGATGAACTGTTAAACAGAGGGCTCCAGGATGAGGTTTCTGTCCTCGAAACGGGTAGCCTGGGTTTGATAAATAGGGGTGTTGTCCTTGTTGTCTACCCTGAAGGTGTGATTTACGCAGATGTAACAACAAAGGATGTCCCTGAGATAGTGGAAGAACATATATTGAAGGGAAGGTTTGTGGAGAGACTTGTTGTAAAGGAGATGCCGAAACAACACGTGATAAAAAGGGAAAAGACAGGACTTTTAAAGGAACAGCCCCGAATCGTATTGAGAAACAGCGGAATCATAAACCCCGAAAGTATAGATGAGTATATAGCGACAGGGGGATATGAGGCCGCTTCAAAGATAATAAACGAGATGAAACCTGAAGAGGTGATAGAAGAGGTAAAGAGATCAGGCCTAACCGGGAGAGGGGGCGCCGCCTTTTCAACAGGGATGAAGTGGGATTTTGCAAGAAGAGCGAAGGGTGATGTGAAATATATCATCTGTAATGCCGATGAAGGGGAGCCGGGCACATTCAAGGACAGGCTAATCCTGGAGGGAGATCCCCACAAACTCCTGGAAGGGATGTTGATAGCAGGATATGCCGTTGGTGCCCAATACGGTTATATATACATAAGGGGTGAATACGTCCTCTCCATAGAGAGACTGGAAAAGGCCATAAAAGATGCGGAGGCCCTCGGTTTACTGGGAGAGAATATTTTTGGTAGTGGTTTTAGTTACCATGTATCCATTAAAAAAGGAGCGGGGGCATACGTATGCGGGGAAGAGACCGCTTTGATAGAATCCCTCGAGGGTAAAAGAGGCCACCCGAGAAGCAAACCACCCTATCCTGTAACAGAAGGACTCTGGGGGAAACCTACGGTTATCAACAATGTAGAGACCCTGGCCAATATTCCTGAGATCATGAGAAATGGTGCCTCATGGTTCAGGGGATACGGGACGGAAAAGTGTCCTGGAACCAAGGTGTATACGATAATAGGCCATGTTGCAACCCCTGGTCTTATAGAGGCAGAAATGGGTACCACCTTAAGGGACATCATCTTCGAATACGGAGGTGGTATAAAAAATGGAAAGAAGTTTAAATGTGCCTTGGTCGGGGGTGCCGCAGGGGCCTTTCTCGGTCCCGATATGCTCGATGTGAATATGGATTTTGTGAGCTTAAGGGAATACTCGGCGGTTCTTGGATCAGGAGCGATCCTTGTGATGGACGAGGATACGAACATAGTGGAGATGCTCAAAAATGTACTCCATTTTTTCAGGCATGAATCGTGTGGCCATTGTGTTCCCTGCAGGCTTGGAACGGCCCAGCTTGTAAAAATAATAGACAGGGTTGCCGATTCAAAAGGAAAAAGAGAGGATATCGATAAACTCCTTAGGATATCTGAGGTTATGAGGGATACATCTTTCTGTCCTTTGGGACAGTCTCTGTATCTACCCATATCGAGCACCCTTAAGTATTTCAGAGACGAGATGCTATCCATGATTTAAAAGGAGGTAACGGAAAAGATGATAAAAGCCATGATAAACAACACAGAGATAGAGGTGCCTGAGGGAACCACAATACTTGCTGCGGCGAAAAAGGCAAATATAAATATACCGACCCTCTGTTACCATCCGGATCTCATACCTGGTGGACAGTGTGGTATATGCGTTGTTGAGATAGAAGGAATTCCTGGTCTTAAGAGGTCCTGTATGACCCCTATCGGGGAGGGATGGAAGGTCCATACCCATACTCCGAGGATAATGGCTACACGAAAGCAACTCTTAGACCTGATACTATCGAATCACGATACGGATTGCCTCACCTGCATAAAGAACAACAATTGTGAACTCCAGGGCCTTGCCGCAACGTTAGGCATAAACAGTATAGAGTACCAAAAAATGGAGGAAAAACTCCCCGTTGATAATACAAGTGTATCCATCGTGAGAAACCCTAACAAATGCATCTTCTGTGGCAGATGTATCCAGGTCTGCTCGAACATACAGAGTGTCAATGCCCTTGCGGTAAACAACAGGGGCTACGAATCTGCTGTTACAACAGCCTTTGACGCAGGTCTCGGAAACAGTCCCTGTGTGAACTGTGGTCAGTGTGTTGTCCATTGTCCTGTGGGGGCCCTGTACGAACAGAGCCATATAGAGGATGTATGGAGGGCAATCCATGACCCTGACCTCTTTGTCGTTGTTCAGGAGGCCCCTGCGGTTAGGGTTATGCTCGGTGAGGAATTCGGTATGGAACCGGGCTCCCTTGTGACAGGAAAGATGCATGCAGCTTTGAGGAGGCTCAATTTCGATGCGGTACTGGAGACGAATTTTACAGCGGACCTCACCATAATGGAAGAAGGGGTGGAACTCGTCTCAAGATTAAAATCGGGGAAAAACCTGCCTCTAATCACATCCTGTAGCCCGGGGTGGATTAAGTTTATGGAGACCTTTTACCATACCTTAATACCCCATATGTCGACGGCAAAATCTCCACAGCAGATGTTCGGGGCTATAGCGAAGACATATTATGCTGAGAGGATGGGGATACCCCCTGAGAAGATCGTATCTGTTTCTATCATGCCCTGTACTGCGAAAAAATTTGAGGCAAAAAGACCGGAGATGAGGGCCAGCGGATATCAGGATGTGGATTACGTGTTGACAACAAGGGAGATAGGAAGGATGATGAGAGAGGCGGGGATTGATTTAAGAGAGATGCCCGATGAGCCTGCCGATGATATCATGGGAGAGTATACAGGAGCTGCAACCATCTTCGGTGCAACAGGGGGTGTTATGGAAGCAGCCCTCCGTTCCGCTTACTTTCTCATAACAGGCAGGGAACTGGAACAACTTGAGATCACCCCTGTGAGGGGGCTCAAAGGTATAAAAGAGGCAGAGGTAGACATAGACGGTGTTAAGATAAAAATAGCGGTTGCCCACAGTCTCGGTAATGCGAGGAGACTTCTCGATAGAGTCGTGGAACAGTTGAAGAATGAAGGTAGGTCTGAATATCAGTTCATAGAGGTTATGGCCTGTCCTGGAGGATGCGTGGGTGGAGGTGGCCAGTCCTGGGGAAGCAACATGGCAAAAAGGGCGAGAAGGGGAGAGGCCCTATATAACGAGGATAGATCCCTCCCCTATAGAAGATCCCATGAAAACCCGTCGATTAAGGCGATATACGAAAAATTTCTCGGAAGCCCTAATTCTGAAAAGGCACATAAACTGCTCCATACCCGTTATTTCAAGAGAAGCCCCATAGACGGTAAAATTATCGATGGGGAAAATACTACAGAAAGGAGGTAGCCATGTCTTCTGAAGGTCATTGCCGTTGCACTCAGATAGAGGAAGAGAGTCTATATACGGAGCTTGAAAAGATTTTAGAGGGACATAAAGGAAGGGGTAAAGACCTTATAATAGTGCTTCATAAGGCCCAGGGGT
This sequence comes from Syntrophorhabdaceae bacterium, assembly GCA_026415675.1. Taxonomy (GTDB): domain Bacteria; phylum Desulfobacterota; class Syntrophorhabdia; order Syntrophorhabdales; family Syntrophorhabdaceae; genus JAOAGQ01. The sequence goes on along the minus strand of JAOAGQ010000002.1, from coordinate 50,689 downwards.
TATTTGGTTATCTGCCGAGAAAGGCCCTTGAGATGATTGCCCTTGAGCTTGATGTGTCGATTAACGAAGTTCTCGGTGTTGTAACATTCTATAACTTTTTCTCAACCCAGCCCACAGGGAGAAATAGCATCAAGGTGTGTCTCGGTACCGCCTGTTACGTAAGGGGTGGACCGGGGGTATTGAAACAGGCAGAAAAGGATCTCGGTATAAAAGACGGCGAGACCACAGGGGATAGGAGATTTTCCCTTGGTGTTGTCCGCTGTATAGGAGCCTGCGGTCTTGCACCGGCCATGATTGTGAACAACGACGTATACGGGAGGGTAAAGACCACAAAGATCATGGAAATACTTGAAAAGTACGAATAAGGAGGATCTATCCGATGGAATTTATACGGGCTCATGTATTGGTATGTGCAGGCGCTGCATGCGTCTCCTCGGGATGTCGGGAAATAAGAGACGCCTTTGTGAATAAAGTTTTTGAAAACCATATAGAAAATGAGGTGAAAATCATAGAAACAGGGTGTATCGGGTCCTGTGACTTAGGGCCTTTGGTTCTAATATACCCCGAAGGTGTGTTTTACCAGAAACTAAAAGTCTCCGATGTGGATGAAATAGTTTCGGAGCACCTCGTAAAAGGAAGAATCGTGGAGAGGCTTCTCTACAGAACACCATCCACAGCGAAACAGATACCTTCCGTAAAGGAGATCGAATTTTTTAAGAATCAGACGAAGATAGTGCTCAGAAACTGCGGTATAATCGACCCGAGGAATATAGAGGAATATATCGCCCGAGACGGATACCAGGCCCTTGCAAAGGTTCTCACATCCATGTCCCGGGAAGAGGTGATAGAGGAGGTCTTAAAATCAGGGCTCAGAGGTAGAGGAGGAGGGGGTTTCCCAACAGGGCTTAAATGGAAGTTTGCGTTACAATCCCAGGGGGAAACAAAGTATGTGATATGTAACGCCGATGAGGGAGACCCGGGGGCTTTTATGGATAGAAGTGTCCTCGAAGGGGATCCCCACAGTGTGATAGAGGCTATGGCCATAGCGGCATATGCGATTGGAGCCAAACAGGGATTTTTCTATATCAGAGCAGAATACCCCCTTGCGATCGAGAGGGTCGAATGGGCGATAAAACAGGCAAAGGAATACGGTTTTATAGGGAAGAATATCCTTGAGACAGGATTCGATTTTGACCTCGATATAAGGATAGGGGCCGGTGCCTTTGTTTGCGGAGAAGAGACCGCCTTAATCGCATCCATAGAAGGGAAAAGGGGAGAACCGAGACCGAGACCTCCTTTCCCTGTTGTTAAAGGTCTCTTCGATGCCCCAACCCTGATAAACAATGTGGAAACCTTTGCAAATATTCCTGCCATTATCTTAAACGGTTACGAATGGTACAGGAGTTTTGGAACGGAAAAGAGCCCCGGGACAAAGGTCTTTGCCCTTGCAGGGGCTGTAAATAATACAGGTCTTGTTGAAATACCTATGGGTACCACCCTCGGGGAGATCGTATTCAACATCGGCGGCGGCATTAAGGAAAGGAAAAAATTCAAGGCGGCCCAGCTCGGGGGTCCCTCAGGAGGGTGTATACCTATCGAACACCTGAATGTACCCATAGACTATGAATCCGTAATTGAACTGGGTGCTATCGTAGGCTCCGGGGGTCTCATCGTTGCCGATGAGGACACCTGTATGGTCGATTTTGCCAAATTTTTCCTCGATTTTGTCCAGCACGAATCGTGTGGAAAGTGTCCTCCATGCAGGATCGGGACAAAGAGGATGCTCGAGGTGTTGGAGAGGATCACCCACGGTAAGGGCACGATGGCGGACCTGGAGAACTTAATAGAACTCTCTACCCGTATCAAGGATGCATCCCTTTGCGGTTTGGGTCAGACTGCACCAAACCCCGTTCTATCGACTTTAAGGTTCTTTAAAGATGAGTTTATCGAACATATAGAGGATAAGAAATGCAGGGCAGGGGTCTGTACTTCTCTCTTCGATGCCCCCTGTCAGAACGCATGCCCGGCAGATCAGAATGCATGGGGTTACGTAACATTGATCAGCGAAGGTAAGTTCAAAGAGGCCATTGCCGTTATAAAAGAGACAAACCCTTTCCCTGCAGTTGTGGGCAGGGTCTGTCCCCATTTTTGTGAATCAAAGTGCAGGAGGAGACAGATAGACGAACCTATCTCCATCTGCGGCCTGAAGAGGTTTGTCGCCGATATGGACTTGAATACCTTCCCTTCTTATAGACCCCCGATGGAAAAACCGAAGAACAAAAGGGTCGCCATTATCGGCTCAGGACCGGCCGGTCTCTCTGCCGCATATTTTCTTGTCTGTAAAGGATATGGGGTTACCGTTTTTGAGGCCTTACCTGTCGCAGGGGGGATGCTTGCGGTAGGTATCCCCGATTACAGGCTCCCGAAGGATGTACTCCGTCGGGAAATAGACGGTATTTTGAGTCTCGGTGTAGAGATCCGGTATAACACGGTCTTTGGACGGGATTTTGGTGTAGATGACCTCTTTGAACAGGGTTACGAGGCGGTCCTTGTCGCTACAGGGGCCCATAAAGGGCTTAAACTCGGGATCCCTGGGGAAGATGCCGTGGGTGTCCTCGATGGGGTAACCGCATTGAGGAGGCTTAACCTGAAGGAAACGGTATGGGCAAAGGGCAGGGTTATCGTCATCGGTGGTGGAAATGTGGCGATAGATGCGGCAAGATCGGCCTTGAGGCTTGGGGCCGATGAGGTTACGATACTCTACAGAAGGGAAAAGGAGGATATGCCTGCCTATATCGAAGAGATAGAGGAGGCTGAGGCAGAAGGGGTAAAGATACTTACCCTTGTGGCCCCCCAGAGGATAGTGACCAAATACGGGAAGGTAACAGGTATAGAATGTATTAGAATGCGTCTTACCGACTTCGATAAAACAGGGAGACGAATCCCGGCGCCTATTAAGGGATCAGAGTTCACCCTTGAGGCAAATATGGTCATTGCCGCGGTAGGTCAGGCCCCGGATACATCGTTTGTAAATGGGGACGGTATAAAGATAGGTAAGGACGGTACGATCGTGGTAGATACGAAAAGCCTTGAGACACAGAAGAGAGGGGTCTTTGCCGCCGGCGATGCGATCAGGGGGCCTGCAACCGTTGTCGAGGCTATAGCCGATGGTAGGCATGCCGCGATGTCTATAGATAGATTTCTCGGAGGTGACGGCAAGATGGTAAGTCCCTCCAGGGAAGAGCTTTTGAGGACAAGGGTTTCGTACGATGAGTCTCTGTACCAGAAAGAGATGGCAAGGATGGAGATGCCCTCTCTATCAATTCCGAAAAGGAACAGAAATTTCAACGAAGTATTCCTGGGGTACCAGCAGAATGCAGCCATAGAGGAGGCGAAAAGGTGTCTCCATTGTTATCTAAAAGAAGAAACCCAGTAAGTATGCCTTTTTATAATTACACATAAAAGGAGTGCGAACACTATGGTAAGATTGACAATTGACGGACAAAACGTAGAAATAGAAGAAGGGAAAACCATTCTTGAAGCGGCCCTCAAGGCAAATATACACATACCGACCCTCTGCTACCTTCCAGAGGTACAGGCCATAGGCGCTTGCAGGGTCTGTCTCGTCGAGATAGAGGGGAATAAAAACCTCCAGGCTGCCTGTGTCTCTCCTGTGAGCACAGGTATTAAGGTATACACAAATACCGAAAGGGTGAGGAAGGCGAGAAGGTTCTCCGTAGAGATGCTCCTCTCCAACCACCCCTTCGAATGCTTAACCTGTCCAAAAAACCTCCACTGTGAACTCCAGAGTCTGGCAAACGAACTGGGTATCACAGATGTTAGGTTTAAAGGTGAGAAGAGCTCCGGAAGGATCGATGAATCCTCCCCCTCTATAAGAAGAGACCAGTCGAAGTGTATCCTCTGCAGGCGCTGTATAACCGTCTGTAAAGAGATACAGACGGTAACGGCCTTATTCGCCCAGGGAAGGGGATTCGATACAAAGGTTGAACCTGCATTCAACAGGGATTTGGGTGAAGTTGCCTGTACAAATTGTGGGCAGTGCTCGATCGTCTGTCCCGTAGGCGCCATTACAGAGAATGAGGATATAGATGGGGTATGGGAGGCCCTGGCAGACCCTGACAAATTTGTCGTGATCCAGGATGCCCCTGCTGTAAGGGCTGCCCTCGGGGAGGAGTTCGGCCTACCCCCTGGCACCCTTGTTACAGGAAAGATGCTCTCCGCCGCAAGGATGCTCGGTTTTGATCGGGTCTTTGATACAAATTTTGCTGCGGATCTGACGATAATAGAAGAGGGGAGTGAGCTTCTGAAGAGATTAAGGGAAGGAGGGGTTTTACCCCTTATCACATCGTGTAGTCCGGGCTGGATAAAATTTATAGAGCACTTTTATCCGGAAATGCTACCGAACCTCTCAACGTGTAAGTCCCCCCATCAGATGCTCGGGGCACTGACAAAGACGTATTTTGCAGAAAAGATGGGGATCGACCCCGAGAAAATAGTTGTCGTCTCTGTGATGCCCTGCACCGCTAAAAAGTTTGAGTGTGAGCGACCGGAGATGAGATCCAGCGGATACAAGGATGTGGACTATGTTCTAACCACAAGGGAATTCGCAAAGATGATAAAACAGGCAGGTATTGACTTTGTGAATCTCCCCGATGGCCATTACGACGATCCCCTCGGAGAGTATACAGGGGCAGCCACCATCTTTGGCGCCACAGGGGGTGTCATGGAGGCCGCATTGAGAACCGCATATGAGCTCGCAACAGGTATGGTCCTTGAAAGTGTTGAGTTTACGAGTGTAAGGGGGCTTGAAGGCATAAAAGAGGCGACCATCCCTGTGGAAGGGATAGGGGATGTACGTGTTGCCGTTGCCCACGGCCTCGGGAATGCAAGGAGATTACTAAACAGGATAAAAGAGGGCAGGGGAGATTATCACTTTATAGAGATTATGGCCTGTCCTGGAGGCTGTGTGGGAGGCGGCGGACAGCCTATACCTGTTAACAATGAGATAAGGTTGAAGAGGGCCTCCGCCCTTTATGCGGAGGACAGGGCGTTAAAATTCAGAAAATCCCACGAAAACCCTTCTATAAAAAAGATTTACGAGGATTTTCTGGGCAAGCCCCTTGGAGAGAAGTCCCATAAACTTTTACATACAAAATACACGGCGAGGAGCAGGTTTTAGTATGTAAACTGAGAGGATTCAAGGCTTCAAAATATCAGGACGATCTGCATATCCATCACGTTTGTCCCTGTAGGTCCTGTAATAAAGAGGCTTTTTGTCTTATTGAAAAATGTATAAGAATCGTTCTCAGAGAGGAATACGGATGGATCAAGGCCAAGTCTTCCCATCTCTTCCATAGTCTCTTCATCGACTATGGCCCCGGCCCCATCTGTAGGTCCATCCGTTCCATCTGTTCCTGCGGAGAGCATACTCAAACCTTTTGGATCCTTTATCTCCGCCGCATAGGCGAGGGCGAGCTCCATATTCCTGCCCCCGATACCTTTCCCTTTCACCGTAACGGTCGTCTCCCCTCCCTGGAGGAAGCACAATTTTTTGCCTTCCGGTTTTTCAATTTTCATGGCGACAGATTTCCTCGCAAGGGCAGAGCCCACCTCTTTTGCCTCCCCATTTATCCTATCGGAGCCTAAAAATACAGTAAAACCAAGCTCCTCTGCCTTTCTCGCCGAGGCCTCCATCGCCTTTTTCAAGTTCCCGATAACCACATGTTCAGTATTTGTAAAGGCAGGATGATGGGCCTTCGGTGTCTCAGGGAATAGACCTTCAACACCCATCTTTATATGGCTTATAACGGATTCGGGAAGGGTATTTTTAAGCCGATACTTTTCTATTACGGCCATGGCCTCTCTATAGGTTGTGCTATCGGGGGATGTAGGTCCTGATGCGATCACATCCAAAGGATCCCCTATCACATCGGAGAGTATAAGGGATATGGATGGGGCAGGCCATACGAGTTCTGCCAGTCTCCCCCCCTTTACAGCGGATATGTGCTTTCTTACGCAGTTCAGCTCAAAGATATCCGCCCCTGCCCGGAGAAGGAGGTGCGTTGTTTTACTCTTATCTTCAAGTGTTATCGGTTCTTTAGGGTAGACGAAAAGGGACGAGCCACCCCCTGATATCAAAAAAAACACAAAGGTGTTTTTACCGACTTTTTTTATTAATTCAAGGGCTTTGCTTGTAGCGTAGAGACCCCTCTCATCAGGTACCGGATGTCCTGCCTCAAAGAGAGAAAAATGGGGAGGGCAGGGGGAATTTTTCAAGTGGCCGTATTTGGTGATTACCACCCCTCTTATCTCCCTGTAGTTATTGTTTATCTCAAGTAGGGCCTCCGTCATGGGATGGGCCCCCTTCCCGAAGGCTATGACAAGAAAATTATCGTACCTTCTGTCATCAAGTATCGACTTGATCCTGTCCTCAATAGAGAATAAACAGGCCTTAGGGTCTACCGCAGCAAGCCCTGCCTGAAAGATTTCTTTGAGAAAAACCCTTCCTTTAGCTTCCATGTCTTTTGATCCTCTCAAGGGTTCCCTCAATAGAAAGGAGCCTCTCCTTCATCCTTATACCCTGGGAGTAGCCCCCTATCGTGCCATCTTCCCTTATCACCCTGTGGCAGGGGATGATTATGGGCACGGGATTTATCCCGACGGCCTGCCCCACTGCCCTTGCACCGTTCGGACTTCCCACCTCCTCTGCTATAACCTTATAACTTTTTAATGCACCGTACGGGATCGCCTTTACCCTTTCGAGGACTTTTTTTGTAAAGTCATTAAATCCTGTGAGGTCCGTCTCGATACGGAAGAAATCTACCCTTTCTCCCCTGAAGTATCTCTCAAGAAGTCCGTGTATCTCTTTAAAGGCATCCATAGATTCTGACGATTCGGGGTATTTCGTTCTGATGTTTTTACTTATCCGTAACGGATCTTCTACGGTTACATTAAGTTCTATTAATCTCTTATCCTTTGATACCAAAGCGATATATCCGAAAGACGATTCGAAAATCGCATAATATACGGATTCCAATTTGACATCCTCCCCAAAAAAGGTTTAATTGTTCAATGGTGGTCATTTACGGATAGATTTTTAACATGAAGGTGGTGGAAAATGGAAGGATTTATTAAGTTCCTCGGAACCGGGGGAGCCCGCTTTGTGGCGTCGAGACAGGTACGTTCTACAGGGGGCCTGTGGCTAAAATATAAAGATACAAACCTGTATATAGACCCAGGTCCTGGGGCGATAGTCAAGGTGAATTCATCGAAAGAAAGATTAAACCCTGTGGACCTTGACGGGATAATCATATCCCACAAACATCTCGACCATGCGAATGATGTGAATATTATGATAGAGGCGATGACTGAAGGGGGGTTTAAAAAAAGGGGTACCCTTTTTTGCCCTGAGGATGCGATAGATGGAGATTCTGTACTTTTGGGTTATGTGAGGAAATACCTTGAAAATATTACTATCCTTAAGGAAAACGGGGAATACGAGATAAAGGACGTGAAGTTTAAAACCCCTGTGAGGCATATCCATCCTGTTGAGACCTATGGTTTTTTCTTTTATCTCAACAAAAAGATAGGGATTATAACGGATAGCAGGTATTTCGAATCTCTGCCCTCTTTTTACAGGGCAGAGTATCTTATCGTGAACGTGTTGAGGGTAAACCCTATAGAACAGACGGATATTATTGAACATCTTGCCCTTGATGATTTTATCAAAATTACGAGAGAGATAAAACCCGAGAAGGCGATCATGACCCATTTTGGATTGAATATGATAAAACACAAGCCCCACCTTATAGCGGATAGATTGAAGGCAGAGACGGGTATAGACGTTATTGCAGCGTACGATGGGATGAAGATAGAGTTTTAGAAAGGGCAGTACAATTATTAACATTGACTTTGGAGTAACCCCTATTGTAAATTTCACCTTACAAATCCAAACAAGAGAGCTCCATGAAAAACCTTAAAATATCATCCCCTATAAACACAGATTTCATCTCTGTTGTAACTACATTTGTAGAACAATCTTCCCTTGCCTTTGGCCTTCAAAAATATGATGCCCTGAAGTTGACCCTTGCATCGGAGGAGGTCTACTTATATCTCTGTGATGTTGTCCAGGGAGAAAAAGTACTGGATATCACATGTACCGGAGGTACCTATTTTGTCTCTGTAGAATTCTCCTTTGATAAACTTGAACTTCATTTACAGGCATTTAACATTACGGCTGTGCCTATGTCAGAGATAGACGAGGAATTAAAGGAAATGGGTCTTCTCATTGCCGCCCGTTCCGTTGATAATTTATCCCTCGAGGAGGTGTCTGGAGAAAGGCTTATATTGAGACTGATTAAGGAGAAGAGCTATCCCCCTCCCGAGGAAATGGGTCTGCCTGCTGTCTCTCCTATGACATCTTTTTCTATTAAAATACCCACCGCCGATGAAATAAAGATGTTTTCCCGTCTTTTGTCCGTATATTACAAAGATTACCCCTTTCCCGATGCCTTTAAATATCCCGGTAAACTTGTGGATATGGTATCGAGTTCTATTTATGCGATATCGATCGCAACGGATGATAAGGGTACAATTGGTGGTGGTATCATCTGGAAACGGATGAACGAAAAGATCGCCGAGTTTTTCGGTCCGTATCTTTTTAACCAGGATGATAAAGATAGAATGGCCGAGTCCTTAATCAATGCCTGTCTTGAAAGGCTAGCAAGAACAGAAATTATAGGGATATTCACAAGATACCCAACGGAGGCATTTCCTGAAGGATATTTTGAACCGATAGGTGTTACCAGGTCTTTTAGCAAAGAGGGGAGTTATCTTGAGTTTTCATGTTACTACCGCCAACTCCATGAAGATGCCGGTACCTATGTGTATGTCCCGAAGAGTATTGCATCATTTATTGAGAATGAATACGGCCGTCTTGTCCTCCCGAGACAGGTCTATCTCACCGACTATTCAGGGGAATATAGAGGCGATTATTCAGTCTTTGCAACGGAGTTCGATAGAGAGAGGAATAGGGTGTTAATGCGTCCCCTATGGCCAGGGGAAGACTATCTTGAAAATATTTCGAGGCATATCGCCATATTTGAAAAAGAAGGGATCCTTAATTGTTTCTTTGAGATTGACCTTGGTATTCCCTGGCATTCTTCTATTGCCGATAAGCTTATCGAGTCAAGGTTTAAACCTTGTGTAGTTATTCCCTACGGAGGGAAATCAGACCTTGTCATTTTTCAGTGGGAGCCATGAGACCCCTTTCCCTTGATAGACTTGTTCCCTCCTACGTAAAGTCCTTTGAGGCCTATATACCGAGTAAGCCCGATGAAGAACTGAAAAGATTATACCGAACCCATATATTGCATAGACTCAACAACAACGAAAATCCCCTCGGGCCACCCCCCTCTGCCCAGGAAATTATAAGAAAATTTTCGCCACCCCATGCAGCTATTTATCCAAGCGGTGATTCATACTATTTGAGACAAAAACTCGCAGAAAAGTTTAACATGCATCCTGACCAGTTCATTGTTGGAAACGGGGCAAACGAGGTTATAACCTTCGTTATAAAAGCATTCTGTGAAAAGGGAGACAACATAATAACTGGAGATAAGACCTTTGCGGTTTACGAGTGGGTTACGATTTTTTCAGGTTTTGAGGCAAGACTCGTTCCCCTTATGGACTATACCTTTGACGATGAAGGCATCCTTGCAAGGGTAGATAAAAAGACAAAGGTGATATTTATCTGCAATCCAAATAACCCAACAGGTACATACTGGGATAAAGAGAGGATGAAGAGATTCCTCGAAAGGATAGACAACAGGCAGATTGTGGTGGTCGATGAGGCCTATTTTGAGTTTGTTGAGAGAGAAGATTACCCGGATTGTATCTCTCTGATTGATAAATACCCTAATCTCGTTGTCTTTAGAACATTCTCCAAGATGTACGGACTTGCAGGACTGAGAATCGGTTACCTTGCAGGTAATCTCGATGTTGTAAATACGATAAGAAAGACCTGTGTTGTCTATTCTGTAAATACCATTGCCCAAAAGGCAGCTTACGCTGCCCTCGATGACCATGAACACATATTGAAAACAAGAAAATATGTGAGGGAGGGGAAGGAGTTTCTGAGAAGAGAACTCATCCGTATGGGCTTACCCCATGTTATAGGTGAGGGAAATTACATGATGATAAAACTCCCTATAAATGATACCCTTGCGTATAGAAAGCTGATGGCCCTAGGGATAATGATTAGAGCGATGACAGGCTTTCGTTACCCCAACTATATTCGTGTTACAATATCGGAGCTTCCAGTTATGGAGGCATTTGTAGAGGCCTTGAAGAAGATACTCTAATGGATAAAGGACAGAGACTATTTTCAAAGCGCTTTCTTCTATTAAACTTGATCTATTTTCTCACCTTCAGCAACCTTGCGGTCTTTTTTAACTTTTACAACTACCTTAACACCCTTCATATTGACTCTAAATGGTTCGGTTTTTTAATAGGCCTCGATGCACTAATAGCCCTTATATTAAGACCCCTTATAAGCCCCCTCTTCACTTCGAGGAACGCCCCTTTCACCATCTTATGGAGTGCTGGTCTTGTTTTCCTCTCCCTTTTGGGATACGCCTTTGTCGAAACCCTTATACCCATGATTCTCGTGAGGTGTATCCACGGCATAAGTGTTGTCATAATATCGAGCGCCCTCACGGCTTATACCGTGCTTTTTATCCCCCATGACCGTAGTGCCCAGGCATTCGGGTTCATATCGGTCAGTTTTCTATTACCCTATACGGTGATCCCCTATGCAGTTGAAATGGTCCTTTACATATTCAAAAACTATGAGGCAACCTTTATCTTTGCTGCCCTTTTGATGGTGCCGGTATTTCCTTTACTTTTTATAATAAACCAAAAATCATTCCACGATGGGACACCGTTTCTCGGTCAAAAAGACGATATTTCTTTTAAAGACATCGTTGCCAACTTTAAAGATAGAAGTATTGTGGCACTTCTCTTACTCTCCTCGGTGACTTTCATTTCATTCTCTATCCTTTACTATTTCTTAAAGAGTTTTGCCCTCCATATCGGTGCAAAGGATATAGGATACTTCTTCACCATCTATTCTATCACCATGATATTTGTTAGGGTTGCAGGGGGACATTTCTTCGATAAAACCAACAAAAATATCCTCCTAGGTATTGCCATTATCTTTACAGGTATCTGTTATATTTTGATAGGAAAGGCTGTTTCAATTAAAATGCTTTATCTTTATGCCTTTTTTTTCGGTATAGGCATAGGTATTATGCTTCCTTTGATAAATGGGATTACCTTTGATATATCTGACCCTGCGGTCAGGGGACTTAACCTCAATCTGATCGTAGAGACGAGAGATTTAGGGTTTTTTATAGGCCCTATTTTGGCCACATCCATTCTAAACCATTACAATTTCGTCGTTCTATTTTCATTCTGCGGTATTCTTTCCATACTCTCGGTCCCCTTGATACCTGTATTCGCGAAACAAAAAAGGTGGTCGTAAGGCATCTCGTATGGGAGAAAAAGATGGAATAAGATCTTTGTATAGGCGTAAATATGGAGATGGGATTGCCCGATATTGTAGCTAAGCATACGCGATTTGATATCCCATAAAGAGTATCTACAGTTACGATACATTAGATGGTATGTTTATGCAGATAATATACGGAGGGCCAAACTGGATTAGGATAAATCTTTATAGTGACCGGGCAAAGTCGATATTTGCCTTTATAAAGGCCAACCGGGAAAAACTAAAGAGTTGATACTATGGAGAAAAAAGAGAAATACATTAAAATCGGAGAGTCAGTACCGAGGTTCGATGCCTATACAAAGGTGACAGGTGAAGAAAAGTATGCGGTAGATCTCTATGGAAAAGGATTTCTCTGGGCCGGTGTTAAAAGGGCAGGGATCCCCCATGGAATATTGAAAGAGATCCATATAGAAAAGGCGGTCCAATCGCCAGGGGTCTTTACTGTATTGACGTATAAGGATATTCCTGGTGTGAATAGAATCGGTATAGTTCGAAAAGATCAGCCTGTGCTTGTCGATAGAAAGATATGTTATGTAGGCGATCCTGTTGCACTTGTCCTCGCTGAGGATAAAGATACTTTAATGGAGGCCATCAAAAGCATAACCTTTGATTATGAGCCACTCGAAGGCATATTCAGTATCGAAGAGGCACTCTCAGAGGATGCCCCCATCATTCATGAAGAGTTTGAAGGGGGGAACATAATAAAGAAAGTATCTGTTGAAACTGGTAGCGGTGAATCTGCATTGGATGGCTGTGATGTGATGATAGAAGGTACCTTTGATGTGCCCTTTCAAGAACATGCCTATCTTGAGACAGAGGCGGGTTGGGCATACAAGGAAGACGATGGAAAGATAGTTATTGTTGCCACGACCCAGACCCCATTCCGGGATATACTCGAGATAGCCCCTGTTCTCGGTATGGATTTGGGAAAGATAAGGGTTGTTGCACCATATCTGGGAGGCGCCTTTGGCGGCAAGGATGGTATTACTGTCCAGTGCTTGCTCGGTCTTGCCTTACTCTACTCAGAGGGTAGACCTGTTAAGATGTGGTGGAATAGAGAGGAAAGTTTTACTGCCAGTGTAAAACGCCTATCAGCAAAGATGCATTATAAGATCGGAGCAGACTCAAACGGAGTGCTAAAAGCCCTTGTATGCGATCTCTATTATAATGGTGGGGCCTATGCCTCCCTTGGGGGAGAGATTATGACCTTAGGGGTAGAGCATGCAGGCTCTGCATACCGAATACCAAATGTGAGCATAAAAGGGTCCTGTATCTACACAAACAACCCTGTAGGTGGACCTTTTCGAGGTTTTGGGGTACCCCAGGTCACATATGCTATGGAACAGATGATGGACATGCTCGCAGAAAAGCTCCGTATGGACCCCATTGAATTACGTTTAAAAAATGTAGTACACAGAGGTGATAAAAACGGAATAGGTATAACCCTTACCCAATCGGTTGGTATTTCCGAGTGTATCGAGAAGATAAAGGGACACCCCCTCTGGAAGAACAAAGACCGATGGAAAAAGAGGGCAGGACCGTATAAGATAAGGGGTGTTGGAGTGGCATGTATGGCCCACGCCATGGGCTACCCCGCCATGGTACCTGATCAGGCAACGGCAAAGATAGAGATTACGGATAAAGGAAAAATAAGGGTCTACGCAGGCGTTGTAGATATGGGACAGGGGAATATAAGTACGTATGTACAGATTGCGGCCCATATATTAAGACAGGATGTATCGACGATGGAGCTGGTACTGCCTGACACAAATAGAACTCTTCCATGCGGATCCTCTTCCGCAAGCAGAACGACCTATACATACGGAAATGCATTGATAGGGGCCACAAAAAAATTGAAAGATGCGTTACTCAAAAAGGTTTCTCTTTCAATTAAGGGATCGACAGCGGATGATTTTATTCTCGAGCCTCAATATGTTAAACATCTACCCTCCGGTAAGAAGATCCCCTTATACGAGATTGCCCGTCTATTCCACCATTCCGAAAGGATATTTTTTGATTATTTCAGGATGCCTATTGCCTCTTGTGGCCTTGATGCTATCTATATGGGTCCCCATCTTATCTATTCCTATGGTGCCCATCTCGTCTATATTGAAATCGACACCTTAACAGGTAGAATCGATGTGAAGAGATACCTTGCAGTAACGGATGCAGGGAAGGTTATGAACCCGCAATTATACGAACAGCAAATACACGGGGCTATAACGCAGGGCATAGGCTATGCACTTACCGAGTCATTCAAGGTAGTCAAAGGAAAGGTCTTAACAGAAAACCTAACCACATACACCATACCCACATCTATGGATATCCCCCAGTTTATATCGATAACTGTTGAAAAAGAGGAAGAAACAGGACCCTTTGGTCTCAAAGGCGTGGGGGAGATTGCGGTAAGTGGACCTCTCCCTGCCATAGCGAATGGAATTGCCGATGCATGCAAGAAAAGGATCTTCAGTGCCCCCATGACATCGGAGAAGCTCTTGATGCTCCTCGAAACAGATAAAAGGACCTAAAATGAAGATTAGTTTTGTTTTAAACGGAAAAACCACAGAGATAAATACAGAACCCTGGACAAGGGTAATAGATATCCTTCGGGAACAAATACATTTGACAGGAACAAAGGAAGGTTGTGGCTCCGGTGACTGCGGGGCCTGTACGATTGTTGTTGATGGGGAGAGTAAACTTGCGTGTTTAATGTATGCCATGCAACTCGAAGGGAGAAACATTGAAACCATCGAAGGTCTTAAAAAAGATGGGGTCATGCACCCCATACAGGAGGCTTTTGTCGATTACGGTGCCGTCCAGTGCGGCTTCTGTATCCCTGGGATGATAATGGCAGTATACGCCTTTTTACAGAAAAACCATAGAGCTTCAAGAAAGAAAATAAAGGAAGCGATAAGCGGTAATCTCTGTCGTTGCACAGGATATGAAAAGATTGTCGATGCAGTAGAGGCGGTTGCAAAAAATATGGAGAAGAGGAAGAAGAAGCCCTTGTCTCTTAAAATGCCACAAAAACATTCTGGAATAAACCCTTTTCTCCCTGAAAGACTCGATGAGTTGTGGCGTTTAATCGATGGGGGATCGGATATATCCGTCTATGCCGGTGGCACTGATCTCCTCGTAAAATTAAGAGAAAATAGTCCATCAAAGAAAATAAAGCCAATATGTCTTGAGAGAATGAAAGAACTTAAAACCGTATATGAGTCGGAAGAGGGTATATTTATAGGGGCTTGCTCTACCCACAGCGAGTTGCTTCATAACCCCAAAATCCAAAGAAGATTCCCTGTGCTGATCAAGGCATTAAAGTCCCTCGGTTCACCATCGATAAGAAATATGGGTACCATAGGAGGAAACATCTGTACAGCCTCTCCTGCAGGGGATACGTTACCCCCCTTATATGTCCTTGATGCCAAGGTTGAGATAAGGTCAAAGGCCCATAGAAGATTAATGCCCATAAGGGAGTTTATATTAGGCCCAGGACGGACAGCCCTCGAGAAAGGTGAGATATTATATGGTGTATGGCTCGATAGAGATATAAATTTTAATATCCATCACTTCGAAAAGATTGGGCAGCGTGAGGCCCTGACGATCTCCATAGCGAGCCTTGCTGCACTTCTAAAACTTTCTGAAGATGGGACCGTTGAGGAAGCAAGGTTTGCTTGGGGTAGCGTAGGGCCCACTGTGGTAAGATCAAAAGAGGTCGAAGATGGCATCATAGGAAGGCCATTTAATAGAGAAACACTCAGAGACATTGTTTCCGTTGTTCATGGGGTAATCTCTCCTATCGATGATATACGTTCAAGCGCGGTGTATAGAAAAAAATTGGCAGGAAATCTCTTGTTTCGGTTGCTCAAATAAATTTAAAAAAAATATATACGATATCTTAAAAAAATATATTAATATCCAAACATATTATGTTATATTTCCCCAAAAATAATAAACGATATGGGTAGTTATGGGGGTTTTGTGGGCAATGTTTGATAGGAATCGGATAACATTGAGGTTCATCTTACCGGTTTTTATTTTGTTATCAACTCTTTTAATCGATAGTGTTTTTACATCTTCTTATGCCACAGAGGGAGGTAGCGGTGCCTATGCAAACGGCGCCGAGGATTTTTTTGCGGGGAGGTTACCACCCCCCGGTACCTATCTCTTTAATTATTTCAACTATCATTATGCCGACAGGTTAAAAGATAATAGGGGTCGAACAATCCCTGTAAACTTTTCCTATGAGTTGACAGGTAATGGCTTAAGGCTAATGCATGTAACGGACAAAAAGTTATTTAATGCCGATTTTGCCATGTTTTTAGTAATCCCTGTAGCCCATGTCCATGTGACATATAAAAATAAAAGCCAATCAAAATCAGGGCTTGCAGATATAACAATAAACCCTTTTATACTGGGCTGGCATTTTGAAGACTGGCATATAGGGACGGGGATTGATGTGAAAGTTCCCTCAGGGGCATACAGTAAATATGATATCGCAAATCTGGGTAGAAACTACTTTACCTTTGAGCCGTCCTTTGCATTTACTTATATGAACAAAAAGGGGTATGAGGTATCTTCAAAGATAATGTACGATATCAACACAAAAAATAATGCCACCGACTATCTGTCGGGACAGGAGTTCCATTTTGATTACACTATAGGAAAGAAGATCGACAATCTACAATTGGGATTTGGGGGATACTACTATAAACAGGTCACCGATGATGAGGTAAAAGGACATAGGATAAGAGATTATAGGGGAGAGGTATTCGCCGTAGGTCCCCAGTTCAGATATTACTTTAAAAATATCCATGCTACTTTCAAATATCAGTATGAAACCCTCGTAAAAAATAGATCAGAAGGAGAAAAGCTCTGGTTTAAATTAGTTTACAGGTTTTAAAAAGGTATAGTAATTATGCAGCTCGATTTAAGAACCTTCGCCCTCGTTCTCGCCATAACCCATTTGGTCCAGGTAATGGTTTTCTCATATCAATATAAAATTATAAAACATTATCGCGGTATAGGCTGCTGGCTCTTATGGAGCATCGCGGAGGTGTTAGGTTTTTCTTTTATATTCCTCCGTCAGTTCCCCCAACTACAATTTATTTCAATAATAATGCAGAATTCCATGATTGTTCTCGGCGTTGTCTTTCTATATATCGGCATTATTCTTTTCTTCGAGAGAAAGGTAAATTACCGTTTCATTTTCTCTATCTATACGGCTTTTTTGTTGGTTTTTCTTTATTTTTTACTGATTGACGATAATATATTGATAAGGGGGATCACTGTAAGTGTAACTCTCGCAATTATCGCTTTTTTAACTGCCCATGCACTTTTCTTCTTAAGACCCCATTCCGTGGTTTCAACCGCAAATCTCAACGGGATATTTTTTCTTATCCATGCCCTCTTTTTTACACTCCGGACAATATTATTGCCAAGAGACATATTAAGTGTCTATCCCTATGTATTAAATCCTTTGAACATAGCCACATATATCGACGCAATTGTCTGTAGTATTATTTGGACGTACGTATTGATTATGATGATAAACCAGCGGTTAAATGCTGAAATGAAGGAAGCGAAAGAGGAGATGGAGACGATATTCAACACGAGCCCCGATGCGGCGATGATAAGCCGTTTGAGCGATGGGATGATCGTATACGTCAATAATGCGTACAGTGAAATTTCAGGCTTCACACGGGAAGAATCTATAGGAAAGACAAGTCTTGATCTAAAAATATGGATATCCCGGGAAGACAGAAAGGCGTTAGTGGATAAACTTGTACAGGAAAGGAGAATCAGTAATTACGAAACAGTATTTCAGAAAAAAGATGGGAGTTACTTCCCGGGTTTGGTCTCAGCCTCCATAATCTATCTGCAGAATGTCCCCCACATGTTCAGTATAACCCGCAATATAACACAGCGAAAGATGCTGGAAGAGAAGCTAAGGGCCTTATCTCTAACAGATGAACTGACGGGTTTACAAAATAGAAGAGGGTTCTTTACCCTTGCCGAACAGCAGATAAAGATAGCGGAGAGGATGAAGAAGAACATGCTTCTATTTTTTATAGATTTGAATAAGATGAAGCAGATAAACGATACGTTGGGTCATCAGGGAGGAGACAGGGCGTTAAAAGATTTAGCAAAAGTCTTAAAAGAGGTATTCAGGGAATCAGACGTAGTGGCCCGTATAGGAGGGGATGAATTTGCAGTACTTGCTTTAGACACATCGGATGAGTCTCAGGATACCCTTACAAAACGTCTCTATAAACACCTCGATGCTTTAAATAGTTCAAAGGGTAGAGACTATATACTCTCGATAAGCGTTGGTGTCGCCCGCTATGACCCGAAAAACCCTTCATCCCTCAGTGAACTTATGGCTCTTGCAGATAGTCGTATGTATGAGCAGAAAAGGACGATAGATGGAGAGGTGTTATTTGAGGCCCATCAAAAGCCTTGACAAAACAGATTCTTTGTTGTTTATTAATGGTACTTAATTCCCCGGTAGCTCAATCGGCAGTAGCGGCTGGCTGTTAACCAGTAGGTTGCAGGTTCGAGTCCTGCCCGGGGAGCCATATATTGTTTCTCACTAATCATCCATAACTGGCCCTCACCCCTGTGATGGGATAGTCTAATATTTTGTACATCGAGATTGGGGAGATTGCCCTTACCTGTTGAAAATGTGCGAAAAAAATTATAAATTCATAAAATATTCTAAATTAGAGAGGATGTATACCATGAAGGTTACAAAGGTTTTATTCTCGATGCTTTTCTATCTTTTATCGGTTAGCGCAATCGGCGTATGTGCGGAAGAATCAAAGGATATAAAAGGCTTACCTGAGATTCGCTTTGGGACATTACCTGTTATACAGGCCTTGCCTATTTTTGTGGCAGATGAAAAAGGGTATTTTAGAGAAGAAGGGTTAAATGTAAATCTCATAAGGTTTAACTCTGCAATGGAAAAAGATGTGGCTTTTACTTCCGGACAGCTCACAGGTTACTTTGGGGACATAATGACACCCCTTGTTTTAAAAGCAAACAATACCCCTATAAAGATCGTCTCCACCATCTTCGACACCCCTAAAAATCAGAGGATGTTCGCAGTACTCGCATCCCCAAAACATGGAAACAAATCTATTTCTGAACTCGCAGAAGAAGGTCTCGCCATAAGTTCCAATACCATAATGGAGTATCTCGCGGTACGTCTTCTGGCAACAAAAAAAGTGGCACCTTCCCGGATAAAGTTTATAGAGATCAAGAATATCCCGATAAGGTTACAGATGCTTATGTCAGGTCAGATACCCTCTGCGGTCCTTCCAGAACCCCTTGCGACTCTCGCAGAACAGAAAGGGTGCAAGGTAATTTTGGATGATGCAGGCGCAGGGTTATCATCAACTATCCTTGCCTTTCATGAAAATTTCCTGAATAAGAACCCGGATCTTGTAAGAAGGTTTCACAGGGCCATTGAAAAGGCATCGACTTTTATAAACAAAAACCATGATGAAGTGAGATCTGTAATGAACAGGGAATGCCGTATCCCTGAGAATCTTCAAAAGGTTTTTCCGATACCTGAATTTAAAAGGCTTGTCCTCCCTGAAAACACGCAGGTAATGGATGTTTATAACTGGTTAAAAGAAAAAAAGATTATAAAAGGGGAATTAAAGTACAGTCAAATGGTTGCCGATGGATTCCTGCCGTGAATTTTTAAGGCTCAGAGATATAAAAAAGACCTTTATAGATAATAAAGGACAGGAAAAGATAGTCCTTGAAGGAATAAATCTCCAGGTGGGGATCGGGGATTCTCTCGCCATAGTCGGTCCTTCAGGGTGTGGAAAAACCACCCTTCTGTTGATGATCGCAGGCTTGATAAAACCCACCAAAGGTTTGATAGAGCTCGAAGGGGCCCCCCTTAATGGCCCGGATAGACGTATCGCCCTTGTTCTGCAACATTACGGTCTTTTTCCGTGGAAGACGGTAGGGCAGAATATGATGCTCGGGGTAAAACTCCAGAATATACAGGTAACCGAAGACGAGATAGAGGAGATGAAAAAGGATCTAGGTATAGAAGGGCTTGACCATTTTTATCCAGGGCAGTTAAGCGGGGGTCAAAGACAGAGGGTCGCAATCGCAAGGGCGATTCTACTTAAACCACTGTTGCTTCTTCTTGATGAACCCTTTGCGGCGATAGACACAATAACAAGAGAACGACTCCAGAACGGCCTCCTAAGAGTCTTCAATCAAAGGAGATTCGGCTTTATCATCGTAACGCATAATATTGAGGAGGCGGTTTTCCTCGGAAAAAAGATTATGGTATTGAACCATTATGGCACAGGGGAGATTTTGATGATGGATAACCCTGAAATGGGTAGTCTCGATTATAGAAACACATCTATCTTTTTTGAGAGATGTCTTGAGCTTAGAAGGGTTTTAGAGGGAATATCATGAGAAAAAGGGAAGTGATGGCATATGGAGTCACGGTAGTTTTGATATATGTCCTGTGGTATATACTCTCAAATATTCTGGGGAGCAACATCCTTCCCGACCCCATCTCTGTCTTTATCCAGGGTTTTAAAGAGATAGGGGATAAAAAATTCTGGTTTCATGTAAAGGCAAGTACATTCAGGATCGTGATCGGGCTTTTGATCGCCTTTTTTACAGCGACCCCTATCGGTCTTTTTCTCGGTAGCAACGAGAGGTTTGACCGCCTTTTTTCACCCCTTATCTATCTTGGATACCCTGTGCCGAAGATCGTGCTGATGCCTATTATCTTTGTCCTTTTTGGCCTCGGAGATTTGGGGAAGATCATGCTTATCGCCATGATCATCTTTTTTCAGCTTTTAATTACAACAAGGGATGCGGCAAAAAAGATAGATAAAGAGGTTATCTATTCCTTACAATCGTTAGGGGGTAAGAAATGGGATTTTTATCGTCATGTTGTGTGGCCTGTGAGTCTCCCCGGTATATTCACCTCCCTTCGCATTGTCACCGGCACCTCGGTGGCAGTCCTTTTTTTTGTTGAATCTATAGGCACTAATATGGGTTTAGGGTATTACATAATCGATGCCTGGGGCAGGGCAGATTACAACAACATGTTTGTAGGGATCATAGCCTTTTCAATAATAGGTATCATACTCTACGAGGTCTTTGATATTCTTGAAAAGAGGCTTTGCAAATGGAAGAGCGTTTAAAAAAGGTGTATCCAAAGATAAATGAGGTCTCCGATGAAGAACATATAGGTATGGTGAAAGAGATATTCTCTACGATTACGGGAAGGTATGATTTTTTAAACCATGTGTTGAGTCTTAGAAGGGATGTGGCATGGAGGAGATTTACCGTAAAGAAGATGGAGTTTTATAAAACAGGGCGACTCCTCGATGTTGCCTGTGGTACATTGGATCTCTCAATCATGGCCATAAAAAGACACAGGGATATCCGTGCGGTAGGGGTAGATTTTGTTGAAACCATGCTCAAGGCAGGGAAAGACAAGGCAAAAAAGGAATGCTTAAATGGGGAAATCACCCTTTTGCAGGGGGATGCCCTTTATCTCCCTTTCAAGGATAACTCTTTTGACGTCTCCGCCATTGCCTTTGGTATTAGGAACATCCCCAACAGGATAAAGGCGCTGAAGGAGATGACAAGGGTTATTGTCCCTGGAGGACTGGTTATGGTTCTTGAAATGACAAGGGTAGAGAATCCTCTGATGAAAAGGTTTTTTCATTTATATCTGAACAGGATACTCCCTGGGATTGCCAGGTTTTTTACTTTTAACCCCGCAGCGTATATTTATCTGGCCGATTCGATTATGAATTTCCCCTCCCCAGAGGAATTTTCCCTTTTGATGGAGGAGGCAGGTCTAAATGATGTTAAAAGATATGGGTTGACCTTTGGGATTACATACCTTTATACAGGAAGAAAAAAGGGTGGTTAAACATCATGTCAAGAGAGAAGATAAAGGCTTGGATACAGGCGAGTAGGCCCCCCTTCTATATAGCTACCCTTGCGCCAATCTCCATAGGGGTGATACTCGCAAAAGGTCAAGGTCTCCGTATGGACCGTATCTTTTTAATCCTGATAGGCTCTTTTATAGTACACCTCGTAACGAATATAGCAAACGATTACTTCGATTATAAGAAAGGTACCGATGACGGCGCTGCGATAGGGGGTTCAAGGGTAATTCAGGAGGGGAAGATATCACCAAAAACCCTCCTTAATACTATCATAGTCCTCTACGTCCTCGCTTTTATTGTCGCCTTTGTCATCATGTATTTTTACGATCTCTTCATCCTTCTGCCAATGATCCTTTTTGCAGCGTTCAGCAGTTTTTTTTATGTGGCTCCCCCGGTCAGATACGGCTATCACGCCTTAGGGGAGCTCTTCGTCGGAATAAATATGGGACCTATCATGGTGGTAGGTACTTACTGGGTTATGGCGGAGAGATTTGACTGGGCTCCGTTATTCATTTCCCTGCCCGTCGGATTTATGGTGGCTTCAATCTTATACTACCAGAGTCTCCCTGACATGGAGACGGATCTTATGGCCCACAAAATTACCCTTGCTGTAAAGCTTGGGAAAAAAGGGGCGTATATCTGCCTGATACTCTTCTGGGTAGTCATTTATCTCGGGATAGTGCTTTTAATGGTATTTCAGCTATTGTCCCTCTTTTCTCTGTTCTTTATAGCGAGTATCCCTGTCTTTTTAAAGATGGTGAGGATCGTTAGAGAGGCTAAAGACTGGGTGATACTTGATCAGCATGGTAAATACGTGCGGATACTCTACGGACTAAATAGCATAGCTATTATTCTGGGGCTAAAATGGGTCTAAACAAGTGTCTCCCTTATGACCTCCTCTATTGTGGTAATGCCGTCCTTGATCTTTATGAGACCGCTTTCCCTTAAGGTGATCATCCCTTCTTCCTTTGCCTTTTTTCTTATTTCAAAGGCGTGGGCCCCAGATAGAATCATATCCCTTATGCTTTCCGTAATCTTCATCACCTCAAAGAGGCCTATTCTACCCTTGTAACCCCTGTTATTACACTTCTCACATCCCTTTGGCCTGTAAATCTTTACCGTTTGAGCCTCTTCTTTGGAAAATCCTATATTCACAAGTGCCTCCCTTGACACATCCGTTTCTTCTCTACAGAACGGACAGAGACGGCGTACAAGTCTCTGCGCTACGATAAGAACAAGGGAGGTGGCTACGAGGTATCTATCTATCCCCATGTCAACGAGCCTGAAAATTGTAGAAGGGGCATCGTTCGTATGAAGGGTTGAGAAGACGAGGTGTCCTGTAAGAGAAGCCTTAACCGCTATCTGCGCCGTCTCTGTATCACGAATCTCACCGACGAGAATCACGTTGGGGTCCTGTCTTAAAAAAGAACGAAGGGCAGAGGCAAAGGTAAGGCCTATACCCTCTTGAATCTGAACTTGATTTATACCAGGGATGTTGAATTCTACAGGGTCTTCAACGGTCATGATGTTTACCTCGGGGATGTTGATCTTCCCGATGGCGCTATACAGTGTATTTGTCTTACCTGAACCTGTAGGGCCTGTAACCAATATCATGCCCCACGGTCTAAATATGGCATCCTCTAATATCCTGTAACTTTCCGGTTCTAAGCCCAACCTTCCCAGGTCTGTCACAAGATTACTTTTGTCGAGTATTCTCATCACGATCTTCTCTCCGAAGAGGGTAGGGGTGCTCGATACCCTGATATCGAGTTCTTTATTTTTTCCGTTAACCTTCATCTGTATTTTCACCCTTCCATCCTGGGGGAGTCTCTTCTCGGAGATATCCATGTTGGATAATACCTTAATCCTTGTCGTGACACCGTCTTTATACTTTACGGGGAGCTTTACAACCTCGTATAACATTCCATCTACCCTGTACCTAACCCTGACACCATCCGTGCCCGGCTCAATATGCATATCGCTTGCGTTTACCCTTACGGCCTCTGTGAAAAGGTGGTTTACTATCTTTACAACAGGGGGGAGGTTTGCATCAAGTTCAAGCCTATCTACCTCTTTTTCCTCTTCATCGTGGAGCACCTCAAAATTCTCTTCTTCCTTTATGCTGAAGTCTTTCATGAATTTTTTAAAATCCCCTACATGGGAACTCTCATAATACTTTGCGATTGCCTTTTCTATGGCTTCATCTGTCGTTAAAACAGGTACAAAATCGAAGCCTGTTAACATCTGGAGTTCCTTTATATTGAATATTCTTGTGGGATCGGAGATGGCCAAGGTAATCCTGTTTCTTTCCTGACGTACCGGTATAACGGAGAACCTCTTTACTATGCTCAGGGGCAATGTCCTTATAACGCTCTCTTCGATACTGGCATTATCAAGATCAAAAATGGGGATGGCGAACTGTTCGGAGAGGGCTTTAAGTATATCTTCTTTTGTAACAAGGCCGAGGTCTATTAGTATCTCCCCTATCTTTTTCCCTTCCACTTTTTGTAATAATAGGGCATTTTCGAGGTCTTTTTCGTCGATCAGACCTTTTTTAACGAGTAGTTCCCCGATATAAATCTTCATTATATAGAAATATTATAATGGATCTGCCTTTT
This sequence comes from Syntrophorhabdaceae bacterium, assembly GCA_026415675.1. Taxonomy (GTDB): domain Bacteria; phylum Desulfobacterota; class Syntrophorhabdia; order Syntrophorhabdales; family Syntrophorhabdaceae; genus JAOAGQ01. Next base: position 26,531 of record JAOAGQ010000002.1, on the reverse strand, counting down.
CGTCAACCCGGGAAACCCTTTATTGACTCAATATCCTCCTTATGTTAGCATGGGTATACTATGGAATTTCATATATCGAGAAAGGCGAGAGATAGATACGGTTTCGAGGATATCCTCTTTTCGATTACAGGGGATGTCCTTATCCCTAACTTTCAGGCCGCAAGGAGGCTGGCCCAGAAAATAAACAGCAAAAGAGACATAAAACACTTTCCAGAAAATGCCGTTAAAGCAGGCCAGATAAATGCCCTTGGTCTTTTGGATGAGATACTCCATTATATAGTATACCTTTACCGTATCGAGAAAGATCCTGATGTAATGGCCAAGGCAATAAAATGGCTTAAAGATAGATACGGAAGTGAAAGAATAGGGCATGCTTTTAGGGTCTTTGTCGATGAGTTCCCCCCCGTCTCGGTCTATAGGGGAGAAATCGACCTCGAAGAATACCTAAAAGAGGACGAAGGGGGGATACCGAAGGAGCATATACTCCTCGAAGAGATGGTGATGCTCTGGCTCAGTAACATGAACCCTGCCTGTAAACAGTTCTACGACCTATTCGATGATTCGAGGCTGAAGGGGGAAACGATATACCTCGATATCATCTACGGTTTGAAAGGGTTCTTCGAGGGAGAACCTTTTTTTGGGCCTTTCAATCAAAACCTGATCGATATGTTGAGGAGTCCTGCCGTTTACGTCCCCAACTCTCTTCAGGGACAACTCGAATATGTTTTGACCCATTGGGGTGATCTGTTGGGCAGATTTATGAAGAATATTTTAAAGTCCCTGGATCTTATAAAAGAGGAGAGAAAGGTCGTCTTTACGGGAAAGGGTAGGGCAGAGCCCTTTAAGATTAAAGAACTGGATATAGAGGTTGAGAGGTTTACCCCTGATAAGGAATGGATGCCCCGCCTTGTTTTGATTGCAAAGAATATTTATGTCTGGCTCGACCAACTATCGAAAAAATATGGGTATTCGATAAGGACCCTCGACGGTATTCCTGATAGAGAACTGGAACTTTTAAGAAAAAGGGGGTTTACAGGGTTGTGGCTGATAGGGGTCTGGGAAAGGAGCCCTGCTTCCCAGAAGATAAAACAGCTATGCGGTAACCCCGAGGCAATATCCTCGGCGTATTCGGTATTCGATTATGTGATTTCAATAGAGATTGGCGGAGAAGAGGCTTTCGAGCACCTGAAGAAGAGGGCCCAGGAGAAGGGGATACGTCTTGCAAGCGATATGGTACCCAATCATGTGGGTATCTATTCAAGATGGACCATCGAAAATCCGGAGTGGTTTATCGCCCTAAAACATAACCCTTACCCCTGGTATACCTTTGACGGCCCAGAACTCTCCTTAGACGATAAGATCAGTATCAAGATAGAAGACCACTATTATACCAGAACCGATGCAGCCGTTGTCTTTAAAAGGAAAGACCGGACGACAGGGGAGGAGCTTTTCATCTATCACGGGAACGATGGTACATCCATGCCGTGGAACGATACGGCCCAGCTAAACTATCTAAAACAGGAAGTACGGGAAGCCATGATTAACACCATTCTCTATGTAGCAAAAAAGTTTCCCATAATACGTTTCGATGCGGCCATGACATTGACAAAAAAGCATTACCAGAGGCTATGGTTTCCCGAGCCGGGTTCAGGGGGAGCCATACCAACAAGGTCAGAATACGGTATGGATACAAAGGAGTTTAATAAATATATGCCCTACGAATTCTGGAGGGAGGTGGTGGACAGGGTAAATTCCGATGCCCCCGATACACTCCTTCTTGCAGAGGCATTCTGGTTACTCGAAGGATATTTTGTACGTACCCTGGGGATGCACAGGGTTTACAACAGTGCATTTATGAACATGCTAAGGGATGAAGAAAATGGAAAATACAGAAAGATCATAAAGGACATCCTGGAGTTTGATCCGGAGATCCTGAGGAGACTCGTAAATTTTATGAATAACCCCGATGAAAAAACAGCCATCGAGCAGTTCGGAAAGGGGGATAAGTATTTCGGTATCTGTATCCTTATGTCTACTATGCCAGGCTTACCCATGTTTGGCCACGGACAGATAGAGGGTTTCACAGAAAAATATGGCATGGAGTATAAAAGGGCATATTTTGATGAGACACCGGATGAGGGGCTTATTGAAAGACATGAGAGGGAGATATTTCCCCTTCTCCATAAAAGATACCTCTTCGCCGGGGTGGATAACTTCTACTTGTATGATTTCTTTATAGATGAAAAAAGGGTGGATGAGAATGTATTTGCATACTCAAACGTGTATGAAAAAGAGAAGACCCTTGTTCTTTACAACAATAAAAACAGAACAACGTCGGGATGGATAAAGACATCTGTCGGTTTCTCCGTAAAAACGGCAGGGGATTCAAAAAAAGGTTTTGCCCAGGTAAATGTGGGGGAAGGGCTTGGTTTAAAAGATGGGGAAGGGGTTTATACCATATACAGGGATTTCATCACAAACCTCGAGTATATAGTGAAAAATAGTAACGTTTATAGCAAAGGTCTTAATTTTGTGCTCGGCCCCTATGGGTATCATGTGTTTATCGATTTCAGGGAAGTAAATGACGATACAAACGGCTATTACGGAATGATTTCGGAGAAACTCGCCGGGAGAGGAACAAGAAGTATAGAGGAAGAACTAAAAGGGATTAAGATTACGTTTCTCAATGGCACATTAAAAGACCTTCTCGATGTCTTATCGAAAGAGGGTCAGATGCCTTTTATGGAAAAGGATGAGGTATCTTACCTCGAAAAGGTAAGGGAAAGGGCCTCTTCTTTTTATAATTGGATACAGCAACTGACCTGTCTGGACATGGACATTAATGAGACCATTACATCCCTTATACAAAAGATGAGGTGCATACTTGAAATAAAGGCATACGGAGAAAAGATATGGCCTAAGACAGAAGGTGAAAAAGGGGATGAAACTCTATTTGTCCTTAACTGCTGGGCCATCCTCTCTGGAATTATGTATCATTACAGAGATAAAAGGGGGGCCGAGGCATTCTTGGATATTCTTTATGCCTTTCATATCGATGAGACTATATTGACCGTATTAAAGGATGATTTTGGTTCTAAAGATGCCTCCCTACCCATTAAAATATTAAGGATTGTATTTAAGTTTCAGGAGCGTATCTTCGAGAAAGAGGAGCAGGATTTTTTGAGTATTATAGAGGATATATTTACCGACGACGATGGGAAAGATTTATTACAGATACACATCCATGAAGGCGTAAGCTGGTTTTATAAGGAGGCTTACGAATTACTTTTGCTCTATTTGACAATAATATCTCTTATTCCCATGATGTTAAAGGTTAATGCAAAAAATGAGAGGGATAAGGTCATTGAGAAATATCTTGAGCAAAGAGAAGCCCTTATGAAAATGGGGGATAAGGCAAAATATACGGTAGATGAGTTTTTATCGGGGATCAAAACCCAATAAAAAACCCCCTATGCAAAATCGCATAAGGGGGTTTTTAATACGGTTTTCTTCTTTTAGGCCTCGTAACTCATAGTTGTTGCGAGTTTTTTCGCATCGGCGATCTTCTTAGCGGCATTTCTCTTTTTAATGAGGCTCTCCTTTGACGGTGTGACAAAGTCCACGGCCTTCATGTCACAGAACCTTACACACTGGGGTTCCCCGCTACAGAGGTCGCATTTGAAGACCCTCTTTTCGGAAGGGTTGAAGTTCATGGCACCAAAGGGGCATACCGCCACACAGGAGCGGCATCCAATACAGATGTCATGGTCAACATGGACACGGCCTTCCTCTTCGTTTCTGTATATAGCCTTCACAGGACATACGTTCATACACGGTGCATCGATACACTGACGGCAGGTCATGGGGATGTAAAGACCTTCCCATTCCCACTTCTCAACCTTAATCCGTGCCTTTGAAGGGTTTGATACACCTTCATGGTAGACGGAACAGACAAGTTCGCATCTTCTGCAACCTGTACACTTTTCATGATTAATAACGAGCACTTTTGGTTCCATTTATGTTTTCCTCCTTATATGTGCCTTATACAAGGGACGGTTCTTTGTCAATATTTTCAAGACCGAGCCTCTTTAATGTCTCCGGTTTAGGTACGCCGTCCTCATCGCATCCCCTATACTTATAGAACTCTGCCCTCATCTCGATGAATTTCTGTCTGTCTATCGTCTTGCCAACGACATCGGGGGCCCCACGACGGGCAGGTTCGTTAAAGTATCTGTCAACGAGGATCTCCCCTTTGTAAGGATCATCCTTCTTCATCCCCTCTCTGATGTTGAAAAGTCTTTCGACTATATTGCACCTTTCAGCCACATCCCAAATGTCTTTTGGAGACATCTCAAGGCCTGTATTGTAATAGAGGACCTTTGACCAGTCTTCAAAATTCGGGAGGGTTGCGCCGAGGAATGTTGTGTGGTATTTGCAGGTACCGAGGCAGTCAACGGCCATATAGCAGTTCTCATGCCAGTATACCTGCCATGGTTTTCCGATATACTCGGTATGGTCAGAGCTTAAAGGTCCATCATAAGGAACGGGGCTACTGTAAATCTTTCTCAACACATCAACGGGGAGATGGTAGAGGTCGATAGCAGGACGGCTCCTTAGATGGTCTGAACCCCTTGATGCAACGGCGATGTTCAATGCGAGACCAGGGGTTGCCCTTTCGTCGGAGTGGAGATTCCCCATACCTTTCACGTGGACGAGGTATTTGATGGAGTTCTTTCCGATCTTCTCTGCAGCCCTTATGCCTCCCTCTGCAAGGATGTTTCCAAGGGGGGTAGACCTGTTGCATATCTGATGGATCATCTCGATTAGGGCCTCGTCATTACCGAAGCGGAGCTCCAATCCTCCTGTATCCTTGTTTGTGAGTATCCCCTCTTCGTATAGTTCCATAGCCCATGCGATCATGTGGCCGATTTCAAGGTTGTCAACTCCGTACTGGTCTACAAGGTGGTTGCAGATAAGGAGTGTGTCAAGCCTTGTACATCCAGGTTCACAGCAGAAGGCACCCTGGGAGGTATATTCGGGACCTTCGTCGTAGTTTCCTACAACACCAAACTTTCTCGCAAGGGGTGTATCAGGTATCTTATATTTTGCCCTGCAATGCACCTGACAACCGAAGCAGGCGGTCATGTTGTATTCCCCAACAGATTTCTTTGACCATTCGTCTATGCTTTCAGGCTCTATTTCATCACAGTAGAGTAACTGGTTGTACTGGAAGTTGTTGGTCCTTAATCCGCCCCATGAGTTCGTTGCACCCCAGATGAAAGGTGTACCGAGGGCACCCATCGTCTGGTTTACCTTTGCACTTGTAATCTGTTCTATATATCTCTTGTCGAATTCCAGTGCTTCCATGGGATGGGCAATCTTTATATCCATCGTACCCCTGGCAGCTACCATTTTTAGGTTTTTAGAACCCATAACACTACCGCCGCCACCCCTACCATTTGAGTTTTTAATGCCTGTCATGACGTTGGCATAACGGACGCCTTTTTCTGCAGCAGGACCGCAGACAGCACATTTTATATCGGGGTCTCCCAGTTCTTCTCTTACTGCCCACTGGGCCTCTGTAACCGATTTGCCCCATAGATTCTTTGCATCCCTTATCTCGACCACCCCATCGTTAACCCAGATATAGACAGGTTTCGGGGCCTTACCGAGAACGACTATATGGTCAAACCCGGCAAACCTCAGTTCAGGGGCAAAGAAACCACCCATGTTACCACTGCCGAGGAGACCTGTTAATGGGTTTTTGCACATCACATCTGTTCTTGAGCCTGCTGAGGCCAGTGTTCCGCCGAGGATACCTGCACTGAAGATAACGGCGTTGTCGGGTCCCATGGGATCACAACCTGGTTTTACGTACTTGTAAAGGAGATATGCAGCGAGCCCTCTACCCCCTAAAAATTTCTTTCTCACCTCGAGGGAGATCGGTTTTATATCGATCTTGCCTGTTGAGAGGTTAACTATTGCAACTTTTCTGTCTAGTGCCATCTTAATTTTCCTCCTTCTTCTGTTGGGCTTGAGCTTGGATTGCTGCCCACTTTTCTTGAGCTAACTTCTGGCTTGTCTCCCACACTGGTCCTTTTACCCGGGGAAAACCTGGTTTCACCCAGAAAATCCGCCATTCAGAACCACAGCGGGGACATTTTGCCTTCGGTGCACCCGGGTCAGGAGTAATTCTACCCATACAACTCGGGTTCATACACCTGACCTGACCGTAAGTCCTTGTAGACCTCAGGCTTTCTGCAGTCGATCTGTCTTCAGACATTTTACTCCTCCTTTCTTTATGTTGTATAAAAACCCCAATCTAAACTAAAAAATCTTCCTATCACGAACAGGGGTGTATGCCTCGTTCAATAAGACAATCGGATGGACTACCCTGATCCCTGTTCCTCCATTGATCTGTAAACCGCACCCTCCACATTCGGTCGTAATGATATCAGGTTTATGGAGTGTTACCTCGCTCCATACCTTCTGACCGATCTCCTTTGACCTCTCCTTGTTCACCTTTTTCATGCCGTATGAACCACTCATGCCACAGCAGTTTTTGTTCACCCCGACAATCTCTATCCCTGGTATCAATTTCAAAACTTCCACCGGCTCCTTTGTGATGTGTTGCACTTTCAGATGACAGGGGTTGTGATAGAAGACTTTCAAGGGTAACTCATAGAAATCTTTATCCAGTTTCCCCTTTAGGTTCATACTATAAAGATATGCCCCTGCATCGTATACCCTCTTTGATACGGTTCTTGCCTTTTCACTTTCAAAAAAAGGAAGACCTTCTTTTTTTAGCATCATATTACAACTGGGACAGGTGGTTATGATATCATACCCTGGAGATGATGCCTCATAAAGGCTATCTATATTATAATCAAAATTCTTTTTTGCCCCTTCTCTATTACCGTTGGCCATCATAGGCATACCACAGCATTTCTGATCCGGTACAATAAGCTCTATCCCATGCCTCTTTAAAATAGCAAATAGTGCTTTCCCAACATCGGGGTTATAGTAATTTGTGAAACAGCCTGTAAAATATACTAATTTTTCAGACATTTTTTGCTCCCTTAAACCAGTCTCTGAATGTTTCACGGTGGAAGGTCGGCAGGTTTGCATCTCTATTTATGCCTACGAAAATCTCTGTGAGTAACTTGACAAAAGGATTCTTCACGGACCAATTGGAAATGGGGGCAGAAAGGCAACCGAGTTTTGCGAGGAGTTCCGGGTCATCGAGGAGCCTTTTTTTAAGGCCTCTCGGATGCCTTTCATAGTATTCGAATTGAGACCTCCATATGAGGGATGGGATGTCTATGTTTACAGGACATTCGACCTCGCATCTCCCGCAGTGGAGGCAGAATTCAAAAGGATGTAGCCATCCCTGAAGAGAACCCAAGAGGTAGTTTTTTGGGCTATAGACCATATCCTTTTCAAAGGGGATGTGTTGACCTACAGGGCACTGGCGGGCACAGGCACGGCAGTCAATGCAAAGGAAAAGGTCTTGGTAAGGGGTATTCAACAGGTCGCTTCTACCATTGTCATATATAATGAACATGATCTCTTTTGCTTTTTCGTTTTTCACTAAAGGAAGGCTATCGAAATCGAACTTCTCCACATCATGGGGGATAAGGTCAAGGAGGATACTCTCAAGGCCAAAGATACCCATAGCTCTTGTATGGTTTACGGCATCTATTGAATTTTTAAGTATTTTTTCTATTGAGAGAACAACTACAACCTTATACGCCTGCTCTATATCCTTCGATATATTAGACATGTGCTGCAAGAAATAGACGCTCCCATCTTCTGCGGATATGGCATTTACCCCAAGAATGGCTATGTAATCTTTTGATTCTGAGGGGGATGTGATGGGGATACGTCTTTTTATATCAAAGGATTCAACGAGATGTTTATCGTGTATGTTTGGCAAGGACCAGTAATCCTCTATCTTTTTCTGGAATTTATCCCCTTCAAAATTTTTAAATTCACCGTAGTAACGTAGATACGTTTTAAGACCTACCCTGTGCAACTCAGGCCTTATCTCATTTATTACTACATTCGATTTATTGATGGAGGCTATTTCCCTGTCTCCGGCAAAGGCCTTTATAAGGGATGCCGCTTCTTTTGCGTCTTTTGCTGAAGTTGTCTCTATACCATCGCACTCTGCAAGGGTCTTTTTTAACTGCTCGATAAGGGCGGCGCTATTTCTCCTCGTTTCTAACCTGATCTCTTTGAGTTGTTCCCTGAAAATATCAACATCGAATTTTTTCTCTTTCCTGACAAAAAGACCTGCAGCCCTATGTTTACTCTGCTCTGCAGAAGGCTCAATCATGAAAAAACCGGGAATATATGCCATTAGTCCATGACCCCCAGGGATAGCTTTAGATAACATCGTTATGAAAATTCATTTATGACAGATATTAAGAGTTCCTTAAAGGGAAGCGCCAGCTCATGTACCATCGAATGGGAATTAAGCAGGATGTTTCCTATTTTGTTCAGAATCATAAACTCTATTTTTTTATAATATTTGTTTTTTTATGTCAAGACAATTTTCTCTGTTTGCACATAGATAAGAGAGAAACGGAAGGAAAAAATTGTGTTAAATACAACAGGAGAGGGGATAATTTTATAGCAAGAAAAACTTGACAAACATATAGGATATGGGTTATTTAGTTCGATATAATGAACGATTACAATGCACCGATCATCAAAAAGGCCATTGATATAATCGTTTTAATCGGGAAGGAAAATAGGCCCCTCGGCGTCTCTGAGATATCTAAGACCCTTGGTTATAGTAAAAGTACCACGTTTGGTATATTGAAGGCGTTAAGCGACATTGGTTTTTTGACAAAAGATCAAGGAACGAAGAGATACGCTATAGGAAAAAACCTGCTCAGGTTATCGAAGATAATCTATAAAAATCAGGACATCCTGTTTGTCATAAGACCATACCTTGAGGAACTTGCGAGTCAGGTAGACGAAACGGTCTTTTTCGGGGTCCATGAGGGGGATTCCGCAAAAATTCTTCTTGTAATTGAAGCGAGAAAAAGCTTAAAAATATCCTCCCCTGTGGGGATAAAACTGCCGATTACCGCTGGTGCTGCCGGCAAAGTCCTCCTATCCGCGTTAAAGAACGATGAAATCAGAAAAATTCTTGAAAAGAAGGGGTTACCGAAATATACGGAGAATAGCATAGTAGACGTGGATAGATTCATAGAAGAGATTGAAAAAACGAGAAGACTCGGTTATGGTCTTGACCTTGAGGAATACCTAAAAGGGGTCAGGGCTGTAGCAGGGCCGGTTTATCAGGACGAACGTATGGTAGGTGCCATCTGGATAGTGGGTTTTTCAAATACAATGACCGACGATAAACTCCCCGTTATCATAGAACAGATGAACGATATGTTGAGGCGTATAAAAAAGAGGATTTCTTTCATCCCCCGGCTGGATGAAGAAGAAATGTAGATTAACTTTAAATTAAGGTTAAAGGGATGATAATCTTAACCCACCATACAGGGGAACTCCACGGGATACTCGGGGCCCAGTCTGCCGCAACCTTTTTTACCAGGAAATATGGCATTGATACCATTGTTGTTGGGGTAACAAGGGCGTTTTCTAAAAAGAACCTCCTACGTTTTATCGAAGAACATTATTCAGGAAAAGATAGGGTCATCGGTTTTTCCCATCTCTGCGGTAGAAAAGACCTAATTGAGTTGATTGCAGACATAAAGGCCATGGGTTATACAACGATCCTCGGTGGTCCCCAGGCATTGGTTGATTACTTAGGGGAGAAAGACCACGATAGAGACGGCATGAGATTCAAAGGGCTAAATAGCATCATAGATATTGCCATCCAGGGCCCGGTACAGAAATTATATTTTGATGGACTCAATCAAAAAAAAGGGGTTATCTCCTTGAAGTGGGAGAGGGACATAGAAATCGATGTTGACTGGTCCAATATGTTCCTTTTTCAGGATGATTTAAAAAACCTCTTGGTGAGGAAGGCACAGGTTTTAAATTCCATAGGGTGTCTTTATGCCTCAAAAGAGGCCTATGTTGAACCTCCCATTCCATGGAAAGTTGAAGGTATTACAGAGGCTATTCGAGTTTCATGTTACGGGTGTGTCTTCTGTGATGTGGCAAAGGACAAAGGATATAAAGGCAATATAAAGCGTGTCAATGTTGTCTCACAGATTATGAGTTTGCCCGAGGAAGAAGGGAGGAAAATACCTTTCGAGCTTATAGACGAGTATCCTATTATTTCCCTCCCCAAGATAGTCGAGGATACGGAAAAAGAAGGCATCAAACTTTCAAGGATAGACCTTGTCTGCAGGGTTGATGATATAATCAGACACAAAGAAGCTCTACACGAAATTTTAAAGAAATTTAAAGACACAGGCATTACTTTATGTTTTTCTTCGATCGGTTTTGAATCGTTCAACGACAGGATATTGAGGTATCTAAATAAAGGGATCACCGTTCACGATATCATCACCTGTGTTCAGATCTTAAGGGCGTTAAAGGATAAATTCGGGGAGACGTTAAGATACAGGACGGATGAGGGGGCAAATCACGGGTTTATCCATCCAACCCCCTGGGATGATGATGATACGGAATGGGAAAACAAAACGAACATCGCTATGCACAGGCTTTTTGATGATATCCTCCCCTATCACAGTGTACCCCTTATCATCCATCATTCCTCGTTCTTGGGGGACTGGATAAGGATGATAGAGTCGAGATCAAAAATAAAGTTCAAAAGGGATGGGACGTGGATAGAATGGTGGAATATCTATGAGAACCATTGATGTTATATGTATCATCAAAAAATAAAGAAAGGAGGTTTTTATCATGGCGCATCATAATATTTACTGGAATCCTCTGACCGAAACACTTCCAAGAGAAAAGCTCATGTCGCTGCAGTTAAAGAAATTCAAGAGAATCTTCGAATGGGCGTACAACAACTCTCCCTTTTACAGAAGGCTGTATAAGGAGGCAGGGATCGAACCCGGTGATATCAAGTCATTCGACGACATAAGGCGGGTCCCGAAGATCGATAAAGGTATGCTAAGAGAGGTTCAGAGTCGCCCTCCCTTTCCTTACGGAGATATCCTCGCCGTCCCCATTGAGGATGTGGTGGTTTTTAGACAGACAAGCGGTACGACAGGTACCCCGGTCTATCAGGCAGACACATGGCAGGACTGGGAATGGTGGGCTGAGTGCTGGGCTTATATCCTTTATGCCCAGGGCTACAGGGATACGGACAGGGTATTTTTGCCTTTCGGGTATAATATTTTTGTGGCATTCTGGGCCTGCCATTATGCGGCAGAGAAGCTGGGATGCGAGGTTGTACCGGGGGGAGTCCTTGACACTGAGGCAAGGATACTAAAGATGCAGGAATTAAAATGTACCGCCTTTGGGGCAACCCCTACCTATGTCCTGGGAATGGCGGATACCGCGAGGAAGATGGGTATAGATCCTAAAACTATAGGTATCAAAAAGATTACCTGTGCAGGAGAGCCCGGGGCGAGTATCCCTTCAACAAAGAAGAGGATAGAAGATGCTTGGGGGGCAAGGGTCTATGACCATATAGGGGCAACGGAGATAGGGGCCTGGAGCTATATGTGTACCTTTGAAACGAGGGGGCTCCACGTGAATGAGGCGTTCTTTCTCGTTGAGATAGAGGATATAGATACAGGAGAGATCATAGAGACCCCTGGTAAAAACGGAAAGATGGTGATCACCGCCTTTGATCGTATCGGAAAGCCCTGCATAAGGTTTGATTCTAAAGACGTAATCAGATGGGCCGATTACACCTGTGAATGTGGAAGAACATTTAGGATGATCGATGGAGGTGTTGTAGGTAGGGCAGACGATATAACAAAGGTAAAAGGGGTTCTCCTTGCGCCGACGGCGATTGAGGAGGTGGTCAGGGATATACAGGAGTTAAGCGATGAGTATGAGGTTATCGTTACAAAGAAAGGGGATATCGACGATATCATGTTGAAGGTGGAGATCAGGCCAGGATGTGAAGGGGATAAAGAGGCAATTCTGGCGAGATTGAAAGACCAGCTAAGGGTCAAGACGAATCTGGGGTATAGGATAGAGGTTCATCCGTACGGAAGCCTTCCGAGATACGAGGTAAAGGCAAAGAGATTCAAAGATTTGAGAAAACACGGATAAGGAGGGAAGATATGGAAAACCTTTATAATATAGAGATGCTCGATAAAAGAATAAAGGAACTCAAAAAAATAGCGGAAGAGATAAAAGAGTCAGGGGGACAGATTGAGGCGGTAAAAAGGAATATAAACAGGATACTCGCAAGCATAAAGATGCTCGAGATAAATATCTGTGACCTGACGGAAGTTTAAGTTTGGGTAGTTGACTAAAGTGGTGTATTTGATATAAAAATATCTATGCCTTTTTTAGAGATAGTCACATATCCAAACCCCATACTGCGGAAAGTGGCTCAACCCGTAAAGGAGATAAACGACGAGGTCGTAAGGATCTCAAAAGATATGGTGGAGAGGATGAGACTTGCCCGGGGAGCGGGGCTTGCAGCAAACCAATGCGGGATCAATATGAGGATCATTGTGCTCGAATCAAACCTGAAAAAGGATAGGGATCCCCTTATCGTGCTCAACCCTGTGATCGTAGAAAAGGACAGGGAGGAGGTTGTGGAAGAGGAGGGATGTCTCAGTTTCCCCAAATATTTTGAGCACATAGGGAGGTCAAGGAAGGTCTATGTAAAAGGCATTGACCTTGACGGAAAAGAATTGAGCATAGAATGCGAAGACCATCTCGCCAGGGCATTTCAGCATGAGGTTGACCATTTAAACGGCGTCCTCTTTATAGACTATTTAAGTCCTGTAAAGAGGACGCTTTTTAAAAAAAGATACGTAACACCAAAGAGTATCAAGTGAACATCGTCTTTTTCGGATCCTCCATCTTTTCGGTCCCCATACTCGAAGGTATAGCGATGTATAACCCCTATGTTGTAACAAAAAGACCTAAACCGAAAGGAAGGGGTTATTCCATGGAGGATAATGAGGTAAAAAAGGCGGCCTTAAGGCTTGGGTTAAAATATCTGGAGATAGATTCCTTCAAGGAAGAGGCCGCGGGGAGCCTTAAAAACACCACTATAGACCTTTTTGTGGTCGCATCCTTCGGTCTTATTTTCCCTAAGTGGGCCCTTGAGTTGCCAAAGCTGGGACCTATTAACGTCCATCCCTCCCTTTTACCTAAATATAGGGGGCCATCCCCCATTCAATCGGCAATCCTAAATGGAGAAAAAAAGACAGGGATAACGATCATGAGAATAACGGAAAAAGTCGATTCAGGAAATATCCTTTATCAGGAAGAGGTGGTAATAGATGAAGAAGATAACGGGGAGACCCTGGCGGATAAGATTTCAAGGAGGGCAGCCTCGATTGTAAAAGACATGATAGATAAGATAGAGAAGGAGGGTTTACCCGAGGGGAAAGCCCAGAACGAGGAAGAGGCAACATACACCCCCATCATTACGAAAGAGATGGGGAGGATAGATTGGGATTCAAATGCCAATGAGATTTTAAGGAAGATCAGGGCCTTTATCCCCTGGCCTACGGCTTACACTTATCTTGATGGTCACCAGTTAAAAATCTACGGAGCAACCGTTATCGGACAACAACCACAGGGAGATTATCCTCCGGGCCTTATCTTTGGAAAGGGTAGGGAAGGTTTTTATGTTTCGACAAAGGATGGTGCCCTTTTGGTCAAAGAGATACAGGTGGAGAATAAAAAAAGGATGGGGGCGGCAGACTTTGCCAATGGGTACAGGGGTTTGGTGGGAAAAATACTGGGTTAGGCCAGAAGATCTTTTTTTGTTGACATGATACGACGCTAAATTTATTATCAATTAAGTGAAAGTCCCATGGGGTGAAGATGAACCATCTTGTTCTGATATTTCTTTTATTGACAATTTTATCGGGTTGTACCGCAACTAAAATAGCCACTCCGGATGAAAAGGATACCACAAAAGAGACGGTAACCTTCCGGAAATTGAATATAACGTTGCCCAATTTATATACATATCCCCCGAGAGAGAGTATAAAGGAGAAAGAGTTAGATACCCCCCAAAGAGATACGATAAAAGAGCAGGGGTTGGTGGATTTAAACGGGGAAGAGGATGACAACATAGTAGAGATTTTTGAAAGGGATTTTACGAAGGATTTCGATATACCTATCGTCTTTAACGATGCGGTCAAATATTTTATCCAGTACTTCACCACCGAAAAGAGAAAGGTCTTTGAAAACTGGTTGAAGCGTTCGAGGTACTACGTACCTAAAATAAGGGCGATTTTAAGAGAAAAGGGGCTGCCGGAGGATCTGGTCTATCTCGCCATGATAGAGAGCGGTTTTAACCCAAGGGCCTATTCTCCTGCAAAAGCATCGGGTCCATGGCAGTTCATATACGAAACGGGGGGAAGATACGGGTTAAAAGTGAATACCTGGGTGGATGAGAGAAGGGACCCCGAAAAATCCACCGTTGCAGCGGCAAAATATCTAAATGACCTCTTTAACCAGTTTGGTTGCTGGTACCTGGCGGCTGCCGGTTATAATGCAGGGGAAAACAGGATAGAGAGGGCGATTATAAAGCATAATACGAACGATTTCTGGGAGTTGATCAAATATAATACCCTTCCAAAGGAAACGAGAGAGTATATTCCAAAACTGATTGCAGCGGCGATCATTGCCAAAGAACCTGAAAAATACGGTTTTGGTAGTATAAAATACGACCAACCTATAAAATTTCAGGAAGTAGCAGTCCCTCCTGCCACCCCCCTTGAGGCCATAGCAAAGGCAGCATCGATCGATATGGATAGCCTTCGTTCTATAAATCCGGAACTGCTTAAGGGTATAACCCCTCCTGATGTAGATGGATACAGGATCAAACTGCCATATAATACCGATATGACGACCTTCCAAAAACAATTGGAGGCAGCATCGAAGAACTATAGAAAGATAAAGAGTGTAAGCACATATAGAACAAAGAAAGGGGATAATCTGGGAAAGATCGCGAAAAGATATAAAGTCACAGTTGGAGAGTTGATACTTGTTAACAGCCCCTCAAAGGAATTTAACGTGAAGCCAGGGACTGTGATAAACATCCCCCGCTTTGTCTCTCTCGCCAAAGAGAATAGGACACCAAAGGAAGGGGAGACAAGGCATGTTGCCGTCAATCCTCCGGCTAAGGAGAACAAGATTAAAAACCCGACAACGGCAAAGGGAAATAAAAGCCCCTATCCAACCTATCATATCGTAAAAAAAGGAGAAACCCTTCTTACGATATCGAAAAAATATAATATCGACACAAAGGATATAAAAAAGGCGAACAATATGGTAACAGACACCATATACCCCAATATGCGGTTGAAGCTTGTAAAGCATGTTCAGAAGAAGGAAGGCGAACCGAAAAACTTATCCGTGAAAAAATGATGTCAAGATAGGGATGTTATATAAAGCGGGGGGTGGTGTTTATACCTTAAGTACAAGATTTATCATATCGCCCCTTGAGAAACCCATTGCATGGAAAAATTGTAATAGATCCCAATCGTTCCAGTTCACAAGGGTATATATCGTATCAACATTATAACGCTTTAAGTTGGTAATAAGGTTGTTTGCGAGCACCTTTGCGATCCCCCTGTTCTGATAGTCGGGGTCTATGCCTATGGTATCTATCCAGCCAATATTATTTGGTACTTTAAACTCCCAGCCACTCACTTCCCCAAGGATAAAACCCACCACTTTTCCGTCTATTTCCGCAACAAGGGATGCATCAGGCGGTCTTGTATCGGCCTGTTTGATGATTTTGTTGACCCAGTAGTCCCTTCTCGTCTCTCCAAGTACTTTGGTATCGATATCTACAATGAAGTCGATATCGTCTGGCCTTAATTGTCTGATGATCAGTTTGTCAAAAAAATTACTCATCCCTTGCTCGCTTGTTAAATTTTTAACTTATTGGAGGCCTTTTGTCAAGCCATTGACTTTTAATGTAAAAGATCAGTAATTGTGGTTGGTTATAAGACAGTTTTGATTCTGACATGTAATGAGCCTGTATTCTTCACCGAGAATATTTTTTAATCTTTCGATCCGTTTTTTCTTTGAAACTATCCAAACCCTCTTCCTTTCCTTCACCATATTTTGAAAAGCCTCTTCATCTATAAAAAATGGCCTTGCATCGGGGTACTTCGAGCCCATTTCAAGCTCCCCCTTATATGATACTATTATGATTCTTTCTCCTGTGTAAAAAGGAAGTGATTCGTTGAAAGAGCCAAAATTGATAATTAAGTCCCCCTTTTGCTTATTCTGTTGCACCATAAGTCCTATCTCTTTCGACGCATTGATCTTATCTATTGTGTCAAAGATGGAAAAAAGGGAAAGCAAAAAGAGAAAAGAGAAGGAAAAGATTACGAGAAAAAGGGGAGACTTATGGGTATCTCCAAAGCGTATGCTTTTGAAAGTTAAAAAGAGTAGGTATGATGCGGCAAGAAAAGATATGAACCCTGTTTCAATTAAAAACGGTTTCAGTTCCTGTATAATGTTTAAAGAATCATCCGATATCATTAAAATCCAGGGATTAAAAACTCCTTTGATCCCGAGGAGAGAAATAGCACCAAAAAACATGAAGGTAAAGATGTACAGCAGGGTTTCCTGCACCATCTTTTCTTTTTTTTCAACAATCTCTGAAAAAAAAATACCGATAACTACCGAAAGGGCAGGAAATATAGGCAGTATATAGGGGGGTAGTTTCGATTTTGATATACTGAAAAAGAAAAAGATAACGATACTCCAGATGGAGAAATACCTGATCTCTTGTTTATGCCACATCGTGGAGAGACTGCGAGGGATAAAAAAAGACCAGGGGAACATACCACCTATAAGTACAGGAAAAAAATAGAATATAGAACCTGTCCTTTTATGTTTTGTGGTGAGAAAACGGAGTATGTGCTGGTCGATCACAAAAAAATCAAAAAACTCCTTTTCTTTTAGAGAGATTAAGGCAAACCAGGGGAGGATAAGGGATAGATAAATAAAAATGCCTATTATGGGCTTTGTCTCCTTTATAAAAGATAGCCTTCTCTCCGTGATTAGAAATACAAGAATTGTGATACCGATGAGAATGAGCGTTACAAAACCCTTTGTCAGGGTTGCGAGAGCGAGAAAAGTGTAAAAAGAGTAGAGGAAGACCCCCTTTTTTTCTTTGTAGTAACCGAAAAACATAATAAGTGCCAGAAAGAGCAAGGTTGTGAAAAACATATCAAGGGTAACAACCCTCGCCATGGCAAAAAAACCGAAGGAAGAGAGTAATACGAGGGCGGAGAAAAAGGCTGCCCTTTCATGTATCCATCTTTTAAGTAAAAAATATAAAGAAAGGACACATATAAAAGCACCGAATGAATTCGGAAATCGAAAGGACCACTCACTAACACCGAAACATTTATACGAGAGGGCTACAGCCCAGTAAAAGAGGGGTGGTTTTTCAAAATATCTAACATAGTTCAGATGGGGGACGATAAAATCCCCTGTCTCAACCATCTCTCTTGGTATCTCCGCATACCTTCCCTCATCCGGTTCTTTTAGGGAATAGCTCCCGATCCCGTGGAAAAGAAAGATGTAAGAGAAGATAAGTAGGAGCAATATATGTTTTATCTTCAATCTTTTCTCTGTCATGTTGTATATGAAAAACAAAAAGGGGTAGACTATAAGCCGGATTCTGTTGCTTAAAAACTTAAGCAGGCAATCATTTATCTCGGGTTCAAGTTATCCTTAAACCTCTTGCGGCCTACCCGGTTTTGGGAAAGGACCATCCCTGCTGTATAAACAGCAACCTGTTTGGCCTTGCATCGGATGGGGCTTGCCAAGCTCCTGTGTCACCACAGGACTGGTGAGCTCTTACCTCGCCTTTTCACCCTTATCCTGCATAAGCAGGACGGTATATTTTCTGTGGCACTTTCCTTGGGGTTACCCCCAGTCCCCGTTAGGGACCATCCTGTCCTTTGATGTCCGGACTTTCCTCCCATAAAAATGGGCGATTGCCCGTCTACCCCTTTATTGTAGCTGCATCCTTTGCAAGTTTATCCGCTATTCTATTTTTTTCTCTCGGAATATATTTTATATCAAATTCATCAAAAAATCTTATATAATCGAATATTTTTTCTAAATAGCCCTTTAGCCTTTCGTTTTTCACTTTATACGTCCCTTTTATCTGGTTTGCAATAAGGAGCGAATCTGTATAGACAAAGAGACGCTTTACAGAGGAGGCGCAGGCCCTTTTTATTGCAAGCAACAGGGCTTCGTATTCCGCCATGTTATTCGTCATCTCGCCGAGATGCACACCCTCCCTCAATATCTCTTTACCATCTTCATCGAAGACGACAATAGCGGCGCCGGAATCACCGGGATTACCTAAGGAGGCACCATCTATATAGGCATGCCAGCCCACTATTCTTCTTCCTTGAAATAGAAGATCCTGTTACAACTGGGGCAGAGGATGAGTTCCCGATTTTTTGTGGCCTCTATAAAGAGCTGGGGTGGAATATTCATGTTGCAACCGAGACACACCCCATTCTTTAGATTCACAACTGCGACACCCCCCCTTTTCTCTATCAAAGTTTTATATATGGATCTTAGGTCACTACTTACTATGCCGAGGAGGTTATCCCTTTGCTTTTTCAGTTCTTCGAGGACACCTTCGATAGACTCGAGCTCCTTTTTTAATTCTTTTTTTGTTTTCTCTATCTCTATCTCCCTTGCCTTTAGTCTCTTTGCCTGTTCTTCATAGTCTTTTTTCAGTTCCTCTATCTTTTCCATCAAAATGAGTATCTCTTCTTCTGTTTTGTCGTTCTCCACTTTGGCGGTCTCTATCTCTTTGAGCATCGCCTGATATTCTTTGTTTGTCTTCACTTCGTATAGCTTAGCCTCCAGTTTTTTTATCTTCTCCTTCTCCGCATCGAGTTCCTTTTCCTTTTTTCTCCTCTCTTTTTCAAGTTCTTGGATGACCTCTCTCTCCTTTTCGACCCTGTTCTTTGTATCTTGGAGTTCCGCATCGAGTTCTGAGATCAGTTTAGGTGTCAGCTTCAACCTTTTTTCCTTTTCTATTATCGTGGAGTCAATTAGTTGTGCCTCATAGATGGTTTTTAATTCTTGCTCCAATTCTGCCCCTCCAAAAATTGAGGGGGTGTGTCATTGGGCACACCCCCTCGAAATTGTTCATGTTATTTCCAGAGTCCTTTTCATAATTATTTTCTTAAGTTATGGTGGGCCCACCTGGGCTCGAACCAGGGGCCTACCGGTTATGAGCCGGTGGCTCTTCCAACTGAGCTATGGGCCCTTTGTTTAAATAGAATAACCGATAAGATTTTATTTTGTCAAGGACTGGATTGCGTAGGTGAGTATTTTTATGGAGTTTCACAGGATGATTTTTTCTTTAAATCGGTCAACCCGGTATGATAACATGGTGGGCAAGGGGTAAAATGGTCGATTATAGTCATAGGTTGATGAAAATATTTGAGCTTCTCTTTTCCCATTACGGTCCGAGAAGATGGTGGCCCGGAGATACACCCCTCGAGATAGCTATAGGGGCTATCCTCACCCAAAACACAGCCTGGAGAAATGTGGAAAAGGCGATTGAAAATTTAAAGTCTTTGGACATGCTTGACGTAAAAAAGCTCTATGATATAGAGACAGAAAGTCTTGCGAACATAATAAAACCTTCCGGTTTTTATAACATAAAGGCAAAGAGGTTGAAAAACCTCATAAGACTCATATACGAAGAGTACGGGGGAGATATAGAGCAATTAAAAAGACACGGAGATAGCGATTTAAGGATGAGATTGCTTTCGGTAAAAGGAATAGGGGAGGAGACGGGGGATAGCATTATGCTTTATGCCCTTAATAGACCTATATTTGTAGTTGATGCCTATACGAAAAGATTTTTGGAAAACCATCGTCTATACGATGGCAAACCAGACTATCAAACGGTACAGAAGTTTTTTATGGAAAACCTGCCGAAGGATGTCTACCTCTTCAACGAATACCACGCTTTAATCGTCTCCCTCGGAAAGGATTACTGTAAAAGGGCACCTAAATGCCCGTTGTGTCCGTTAAAGGAGGATCTATACCGATAGACTTATGGTTTCAAACTCACAGAAACCTTATCCCCAGAATCTCTTTTTTTAATGGAGCCCAACAAAAAGGCCTCTTCCCCTTTTTCTCTTATAAAATCCATAATAGAAGGGAAATCTTCTTCTTCAACAACCATCACATAGCCTATACCCATATTGAAGGTTGAACACATCTCCTTAAAGTCTACGTTGCCGAGGTTCATTATAACCCTAAATATATCCTGGATGAAATTCTCTTCTATCTCGAGAAAGGCGGAAAGACCATCGGGTATGATCCGTTTTATGTTCCCAGGAAGACCGCCCCCTGTTATATGGGCCATCCCTTTTATTTTAAACCTCGATAGGAGATCATGGATGATATTCACGTAGATTTTTGTTGGTCTCAATAGTTCTTCCCCGAGTACTTTTTTTAAACCTTCCACGGTATCAAATACAGAGTAGCTATTATCTTCAAAAAAGACCTTTCTCACCAGGGAAAAACCATTGCTGTGCAACCCGTTGGATGGAAGCCCTATTACCACATCCCCATCCCTGATATTCTTTCCGTCTATTATTTTGTCTCTATCTACAAAACCTATGATAAACCCTGCGAGGTCGTATTCCTTTTCTTTGTAGAAAGAGGGCATTTCTGCCGTTTCCCCCCCTATCAATGCACACCCTGCCTGTCTACAACCCTCACATATCCCCGAAATTACATCCGTATATACCTCATCTTCTATCCTGCCGCACGCATAATAATCGAGAAAAAAGTAGGGTTTTGCCCCCAAGGTGAGTATATCATTGGCACTCATGGCAACAAGGTCTATCCCTACTGTATCGTGTTTATTTAACATAAAGGCGATCTTAAGTTTTGTACCCACGCCATCCGTTGAACTGACTATAATGGGGTCTTTATAATGTCTCGGTATTTCAGTTAAAGAGGCGAAGCCACCTATAGGATTTAGGACCGAAGGGTTAAATGTTGATTGTATCCTCCCCTTTAACCTGTCGATCAGTTTTTCAGCCTTTTCTATGTTTACACCTGATTTTTCGTAGGTAAGCATATTATTACAGCAAATAAGGGGTTAGATTTTTGCCATTTTTGATATAAACTCATCGACAGGCATGGCAGGGAGAGTCATGATATGGACCGTTCCCCTTGAACCAAGCTCAATCGAAACCTTTGTGATCACCTCGTTATTCGGGGCATCAAGGATACTTATGAAATCGTAATGTCCGAGAAGTGCGTATTGGGCGAGCACCTTTGCCCCCATTCCCTCAATCTCCCTGTTTACCTCTTCAATCCTCTCCGGGTGTTTCTTTATTGTCTTTCTCCCCTCATCGGTTAATGTGCTTAACATGATATAAAGTGGCATGTTGTCCTCCTATTTTATTTTATCATTAAATATCAGACCCGTTTTGTCAATATTTTTTTGGTGGTTACATTTCGATTGCCGTAAAATTCAAGATTTGTGTTGAAATATTTCGCTTTTTATAATATAGATAATAACCTGTTTTCTGTGATACACAGAGAATTCATGTAACCTGTGAGAACATAAAAAACCCGAAGGGGGCGATAGAATGGCTAAACCTATGGAACAGTACAAATGGCATGAATTAAACGTAGGGTGCGTTATTGATGAGCCAGGCAATGCCAGTGAATACATGACAGGTGATTGGCGTACAATGAAACCTGTATGGAATAACGAGAAATGCGTTAAATGTGGCATGTGCTGGTTGTTTTGTCCTGATGCAGCGATCTACATTACGGAAGATGGCTATTATACATCCAACCTTTATTACTGTAAAGGATGTGGTATTTGTGCCAAAGAATGTAAGCCTGGTGCTATCAAAATGGTGGAGGATGAAAGATGAAAAAAGGTGTAGAAGTATCTGTTGCTGCGGCTCTTGCAGTACAGCTTGCAAGGGCAGAGGTAATATCCGCATACCCCATAACCCCCCAGACCCATATCGTTGAATATCTGTCAGAACTTGTGGCAAACGGAGAACTTGAGGCAGTTTACATAAATGTCGAATCTGAACACTCAGCAATGTCAGCCTGTTGCGGTGCTGCTGCAGCCGGGGCAAGGACATTTACCTCGAGCAGCGCCCAGGGTTTGGAGCTTATGCATGAAATGCTATATGTAGTTTCTGGATTGCGCCTTCCTGTCGTTATGACAACCGTTAACAGAGCCCTGTCTTCACCTCTATCCATCTGGGGTGACCATGCGGATGTAATGGCTGCAAGGGATACGGGGTGGATAATGCTATTCTGCGAAAACGGCCAGGAGGTTGTCGATTCTCTTATTATGGCGTACAGGATAGGGGAAGATAGAAGGGTACTCCTCCCCGTTATGGTAAACGTTGATGGTTTTTCGTTAAGCCATGTGATAGAGCCTATTGAATTTCCATCTCAGGAAGAGGTGGATAGGTTCCTTCCCCCATACCAACCTTTATTCTCCCTCCATCCCGACCGCCCTGTTACAATGGGGGCCTACGGAATGCCCGAGATATATTCTGAGGCAAAGTATGCCCAGGAGACTGCCATTATCAACTCCAAGGATATTGTAAAAGAGGTCTTTGACGACTTTGCGAACAGGTTTGGGAGAAGATATAACCTCGTTGAGACATATAATACGGAAGATGCGGATTTTGTGTTCGTTGCCCTCGGGTCAATCGGGGAGAATATAAAGTCCGCTATAGAGGAATTGAAGAAAGAAGGGAAGAAGGCAGGCCTTGTGCAACTGAGGCTATATAGACCTTTCCCCTGGAAGGAACTCATAGATGTTTTAAAAGATAAAAAGAGGATTGCAGTTACAGAAAGGGCTGCACCTGGAGGTGCCCTAAACGGTCCTTTGTATACCGAAATAGCAACCCTTTTATACAACAACGGCATATCCACCAAAATGGAAAACTATATCCTTGGCTTAGGCGGAAGGGATGTGATGCCGGAAACGTTTATAGACATATATAAAGGTGTTGCAAGAGAAGTAAGCGAAGTACCAACAAAAGAAAAGAATTTTATGTTTATAGGGGTGAGAGGATGAGACAGAAAGGTATTCAATTATACACAGACCACCCAGAGGAAGAATTTGTAGCCCCAGGACATAGATCATGTCAGGGATGCGCAGAGATACTGGCACTGAGACTCGCATTAAAGATATTCGGCAGGGATACAATACTGGTGATGGCAACGGGATGTATGGAAATCGTCTCATCTCCTCTGCCATTTACTTCATGGCGTCTCCCCTGGATACATGTCGCCTTTGAAAATGCCGGAGCCGTTGCTTCAGGGGTTGAGAGTGCGATAAGGATACTCATGGATAAGGGAAGGATACCGAGAAAGGATATCCATGTTGTTGCCATAGCAGGGGATGGGGGTACAAGTGACATAGGTTTCCAATCCCTCTCCGGTGCCCTTGAGAGGGGACATAAGTTCACTTATATATGCCTTGATAATGAGGCCTATATGAACACAGGTATCCAGCGTTCATCCTCCACACCCTTCGGGGCCATGACAACGACAAGTCCTCCTGGAAAAAGGAGTATAGGTCAGTCCACATGGAAAAAGGATATGCCAAAGATAGTGGCAGGCCATAATGTACCTTATGTGGCTACCGCATGTCCCTCCTATCCCTTTGACCTTTTCAGCAAGGTAAAGAAGGCACGGATGACAGATGGACCATCCTATCTCCATATACTCTCCGTATGCCCTACAGGATGGAGGATACCTACAGACCTGGCGATAGAATACGGAAGACTCGCCGTTAGAACAGGTGTTTTTCCTCTATATGAAGTAGAAAACGGAAAATATAAGATTACCTACAGCCCCGAGCCCTTAAAGCCTGTAAGTGAGTATATAAAAGGGCAGGGTAGATTCAGGCACCTAAAAGATGAAGATATAGAGAAGATTCAGGAAAGGATTACTGCAGATTGGGAGAATTTAAAGGCACTCGCTTCGATTTCAAATAGATAAACAGTATTTTATGAAAAATTTTTAAGATCGATAACTTTGTGCAGATGTTGGCAAATCACCCGAAACATTCTGCCTTAATGAATTATTTGTCTTTTTTTCCTTTCAGCCAAAGGGTTTCGTGCCGCCAAGAATATGAAGGATAGAAAAGACAGGGATCCCTTATCCGAATATGCCCTCCTTGACCACATCCCAGAGCCGGTCTTTTTAAAAGACCCAGAAGGCCGCTACCTTTTCTGTAATAAGGCCTTTGAGAAACTATTCAGGGTAATAAAAGATCAAATCATAGGAAAAAAAGACGGCGATATAGAATTATTAAAAGACCTGTTTGAAAAAGAGGTTAAAGCAAAGGAAGAAGAAGCCCTTTTTCCTCAAGGCTCTGTTGAGGGGTCATCTCTTATAGATGTAAGGGATATGAAGAAGACCGTAGCCATTAAGACAGCGGAGATCTTTGATGGGGAGAAAAATAGAATAGTCACGGTAGGCCTTATTAGGGATATCACAGAGGAGAAGGAAAGAGAACAGGTTTTGCTGTCCAAACTGGACGAGATGAAGCACTTAGATAGGGTAAAATCCGATTTTTTCGCCAGCATGAGCCATGAGATTAGAACCCCCCTCAATGCGATTATCGGCATGACAGGCCTTTTACTTGAGACAGAACTCACAAGGGACCAGAGAGAGCTCATTGAGATCTCAAAAACCTCCGCAGAGGCATTGCTCACAATCATAAACGATATACTCGATTTTTCAAAGATTGAGGCGGGAAAAATAGATTTTGAGCACATAGATTTTGACCTAAGGGTCACAATCGAAGATACCCTTGATACCCTCGGGATCAAAGCTCAAGAAAAGGGCATTGAATTGAACTGTATGATAAACCACGATGTTCCCTCTCTACTCAAGGGGGACCCCGGTAGATTAAGGCAGGTATTACTAAATATCATAGGAAACGCAATAAAATTCACCGATAAAGGGGAAGTGCTTGTCAACGTATCCCTTGAACAGGAGGATGAAAAGAGTGCGTGGATTAAGTTTTCGGTGACAGACACAGGGGTGGGTATCCCAAAAGATAAAATCGATTTGCTTTTTAAGCCCTTCTCCCAGGTTTCCTCGACAAAGCAGAGACATGGTGGCACAGGCCTCGGTTTATTCATATCTAAAAAGTTCGTTGAAAATATGGGTGGAGACATACATGTTATAAGCGAAGAAGGAAAGGGCACAACCGTTACTTTCAACGCAAATTTTGAGAAGCAACCCCTCTCCCACCGGATAGAACCTATAAGCCCCATCGAAACAAAATTATATCGAATCTTGATCGTTAACGAAAATGCAACGAACGCTCTGATTTTTGGGAGGATGCTCGAGGCATGGGGTTTCCGATATGCGATAACACAGACAACGAAGGATGCAATAGATGCCCTTATCGAGGCTATTAATCAAAAAGACCCCTTTGCCATCGCTATACTCGATAGACATATGGTAGATATGGATGGAGAGAGGCTTGGAGCAATTATAAAGAGTGATGAAAGACTGAAAAATACATCCTTGATAATGCTCTCGGCCCTGGGTAAGAGGGGGGATGCTAATAGGTTGAAAGAGATAGGGTTTTCTGCCTTTCTCACAAAACCCATAAAAGGTTCCCAGTTGCTCGAATGCCTTGTATCCATCATACGTCAA
Organism: Syntrophorhabdaceae bacterium; assembly: GCA_026415675.1. GTDB lineage: Bacteria > Desulfobacterota > Syntrophorhabdia > Syntrophorhabdales > Syntrophorhabdaceae > JAOAGQ01. The sequence goes on along the minus strand of JAOAGQ010000002.1, from coordinate 731 downwards.
GACGAAGAGGAGGCGAAGAAGGGCAAAATTTTAACCCGATTTTCCATTGCAGAGAAGAAAAAGAGGAACTTAAGGATCCTTATTGCAGAAGACAATCCGGCCAACCAAAAATTATTTTCACTGATACTTAATAAATTGGGCTTAAGTGCCGATATATCTAATAACGGTAAAGAGGCTATTGCCCTATACGAAAAAAACCGTTATGACCTTATACTTATGGATGTGCAGATGCCCGAAATGGATGGCCTTGAGGCGACAAGGCATATAAGAGAAAGAGAAAAGAATAGCGGAAGGCATGTGCCTATAGTCGCAATAACGGCAAATGCCCTCCATGAAGACCGTAAGGCATGTATGGATGCCGGGATGGACGAGTATATATCAAAACCAGTTGTGCCGGAGAGGATTATAGAGATAATCGAGAGACTTCTCTTCGAAAGGGTGATCGTTTCCGATAGAGAAGAAGAAGTCGACAGGGGTATATTCGACAAAAATCTCCTGATGAAAAGACTCGATATCAATGAAAATCTTGTGAAAGAGATCATGGAGGTATACTTAAGCGATACCCCTATTCAGATTTCAAGACTTAAAGGTTTTGTAGATAAAGGGGATCTATCCTCCATCCAGAGGTGTGCCCATTCTATAAAAGGGGCATCTACGAATTTTTGTGCAGGAAGGATGTATGAAGTTGCCCTGGAATTGGAATCGTCCGCAAAAAAGGGGGATATGGAGGC